>NZ_CP074404.1:664984-1329969 GCF_018388465.1 Cellulomonas fengjieae
CCCAGCGCCGGCCCGCACGCAGCGCGAGGGACAGCGCGATCACGGTCACCGGAGTCGCGAACCCGAAGCGCCACGGGCTGATCGAGAAGTTCCCGTCCGTCCGGATGGCCGCGAGCATGCCGATGCCGAACAGCAGACCGATGAGCCACAGGGGCAGCTTGGTGCGCGCCCAGAGCAGGAAGCCGACGCCGACGGCGACGCCGACGAGCGTGCCGCCGTAGAGGATCTGGCCCGCACGGTGGACCACGTGGTCGGCGCTCGCCAGATCGGCCAGCCACACCCCCGTGACGAGCGCGACGACGAGCAGGGTCCCGAGCAGGGGGGCGAAGCGGTAGGACGCCGCGGTCCGCAGCCAGACCGGTGCGAGGAGCACGAGCGCGACCGTCGCGACGGAGACGCCTGACACGACGGGCAGGCCGGTGCCGAGGAGGACGACCAGCCCGGCGGCGACGATCCGCTCGAACCAGACCCAGGTGCCGGCGAAGGGATCGGGCGCGGGCCCCGCGTCGGCGGGCGTCGACCTCGCCGGGTGGGGAGGTGCCGGCGGGTGCGGGGATGGGGAGCTCTGCATCCGGTGGTCCTGGGAGACGTCCGCCATCGGCGTGCTTCCTTCCCCAGGGGTGCCCACCGGGCAGTACACCGTCCGCCAAGGCTAGCCGCCGAGGGCGCGACCGCCGAGGCAGGGGTGGATGAACTCCCGGCGGCACGCCCTCGGGGGCGGTCGGCGTCCTACTTCTTCACCGTCGTGATCGCGCCGATCGCGCCGATCGCGCCGTTCCAGCCCGGCGAGACCCGCAGAGCGGCGGCGACGTCCGCGGGAACCCCGGCAGGCCGGACCGCTGCCTTGGCGGCGGCGGTCACCGCGAAGGCGGAGTCCACGACGGCGGGGCCCTCCAGCAGGACGGAGCTGCGGTCGTAGCCATGGCCGGCCGTCATGGCGGCCAGCGACTTGTAGGTCTGGAAGGCGGCGGACCCGTTGGCGAGGCAGGCGACGTTCGCGGGCGACGTCGGCCCGGTCCGGTGGTACAGGTTCGTGTCGAACGCCAGGTTCATGTTCTTCGCGTACCGGGTCTGTGTCGTGTCCTGGACCAGCAGCGGGCAGGTGGCTCCGGGCGGGAACGCGATGACGTTGTTCTGGAACCGGATCGACCTGATCTGCAGCGGGAACGCCGGATCCGGCCATGTCCGCTCGTCCTGGAAGAGGCGAACAGCCCACTGTCCGTTCCCGACGAGCGTGTTGTTCCAGACCGAGACCGAGCCCGAGTCGATGATGTCGATCCCCGCGCGCCCGTTGTTCACGAAGTGGTTGCCGGCGATCAGCGCACCCTCGCTGATCTCGTACATGAGGCCGTCGGAGCCGTTGTTGCTGAACGTGTTCCGCGCGATCGTCGTCCGGAGGTTGTAGACGTCGAACCACAAGCCGTTCGTCGTGTTGGAGTCGAACAGGCTGTCGGTCACCGAGAAGTCGTCCGACTCGGAGATCTTGATGCCGCCGGACGACGGCTCCCGGTTGAAGCGCTCGGTGTTGTTCCGCGAGAAGACCGACGCGGTGATCGTGGAGCCGTCGGACGTGTTCGCGCCCAGGCCCAGGAGCCCGTTGTCGACCGCGGTGATGTTCCGGAACGTGTGCCCGTCCGCCCAGGCGAAGACGCCGATCGTCGCGTTGTCCTCGACGACCAGGTTCTCCAGGGTGATGTTCGGCATCTCGGCGCTGATGGCACCGAACGCCGAGAGGTGGTTGGCGTACCGGCGGATGCCGAGACCGCGCACGGTCGTGCCCTCACCCTGGATCTGCACGCCCTTGACCAGCGTGCTCGCGTCGACGGCGTGCCCGTTCGGGTCGGAGCCGATGACGAGCCGCTTGGCACCTCTGTCGACGAAGAACGTGCCGGGGCGCACGGCGCCGGCGGAGCCGACCTGGGCCAGCGGCGCACCGTCGATCCACACCTGGTCCGGGTACCCGGCCATCGGGTAGGCCGGGTCGACGAAGCGGGAGGAGTCGTCGGCACCGCGGATGTAGGACACGGTGTGGTCGAACGCGTAGTTCCAGCCGTCGACGTACCAGGTGGAGCCGCTGCGGACCCAGCCCGTGACGCGCGAGCTTCCGTCGAACCAGACGGCCTCCTTCGGGTACGACTGGATCACGAGCTTCTTGCGCTGCGGCACGAAGACGGACTCGTGGTAGACGCCGGCCCGCAGCACGATGGTCGAGCCCGTCGGCGCCCGGTCGATGGCGGTCTGCGCGCTGCCGTACGGGGAGGCGGCCGTGCCGCTCCCGCCGGTGGTCCCGAGGGGTGCCGCGAAGATCGCGCCGGCGGGGACCGCATAGCTCGTGCTGCCGACCGGTGCGGAGCCGACCGCCGAGGTGGCGGGCTGCGACGGCTGCGGCGCGGGCGCCGGTGCCGCGGTGGCGGTCGGGGTCGCCGTCGGGCTCGGGGCCGCGGTCGGCGCGGGACCCGGCGCCGCCGTGGCGGTGGGGGAGGGAGTGGGCTTCACGGTGGGGGTCGGCGTGGGGGTCGGCTTCGGCGTGGCCGACGCGGTGGGCGTCGGCGTGGTGCTCGGTCCGGACAGGGCCAGCCGGGACACGACGAGGTCGTCGACGTCCGTGGTCAGCGCGCTCGACGCGGAGGAGAGGTAGCCGCGCACCGCGATCGACCCGGTGGCCAGCCGCTGCGCGCTCGAGTCGGTCGCCTTGGCCCGCCACGCCGGGGTGGCGGTGCCGACCGGCCAGGCCCGCGCCCAGACGTCGACGCTCGTGCTGCCGGTGGCCTGCAGCTCGAAGGCGACCTTCTGCTTCGCCGCGACCGTGAACGGCAGGGCGCGCTCGGCGACGAGCGTCGTCTCCGAGCCGCCGCCGTTGCGCCGCACCAGGTGCAGCGTCGCGGTGCCGGAGCGTCCGAGCCGGAGCGTCGCCCGGTAGGACTTCCCATCCTGGGCACGGACGTCGAGCGAGGTGAACGCGCCGTTGCCGGCCGTCGGTGCGCTGGTGGCCGCCACGGCGACGGCGACCCGGGTGTCGGTTGCCGTGACCGACGGGACGGCGAGGGTCACGTTCCTGCCGGGCGCCAGGGCGATGTGCCCGGCTCCCGAGGAGGTGGACGACGCGCCCGGGGCGGAGCTCGTCCAGGCTTGCCCGCTCGTGGCCACACCCCAGCCGGACGCGGTGGTCCGGGAGAACGTGTCCGACACGAGGGTCGCTACGGGCGAGTACACAGGGGGGTCCGCCAGCACGGCCGGTGCGACGGCGATGCCGGCCGCGAACGCTGAGGCGACGACGACGATCGGCGCGGCCCGGCGCCACCGGCGCCGGGTTCCTGTCGAGATGGTCAATGTCATCCCCTGTCGCAGTGCCGCGTGACGCATGGCGTGTTTGCCCTGGTTGTCGCATTCGGCATTGGTTGTCGGGGAGTTTTGCACACTGTGGGGTGAGTTCTGCGGGCCAACCGTCACTCGTTCGGCCGAACTACGGCTGCCGACCCGGCGGACGGGTACCCGGTCGGGTTCCCCGGGCTCGCCGGGCGCCGCGCCGGGTCGCCGTGTCACCCGCCGGGTACGGGTGCGCGCCGGGTGGCGCGCTCCGGCGCGAGGGCGGCAGCGGCCGTCGTCGCGGGGTCGCGGCGTCGACGCAGGTCAGCCTGGCGGTCACGGCGGGGAGCCGGGCGGGGGCGTCGCGCGGCTGCGTTTTCGGTTGCCGGACGCACCTCTGCACGCGGCGCGGGCCCCGTCGCAACCGGCCGCCGCGGGCGTCGAGCAGTGCCGTCGGGGTGGGCGGCGGATCGCACCTCTACCAAATGTGAGGTAGGTCACATGTCCAGGGTGTGGATCGTCCGGTGGCCCAGTCCCAGGCCCCGACTCACGCGACCGGTGCCGGCCGCGCGGCGTCTGGCACGTCCGCCTCGGCGGGCTCGTCGGCCCGCAGGTCCGCCGCCGGCTCCGGCGCGCGGCTGTGGACCACGCGGTGCTCGTTGTGCCGCAGCGTCCGCGTGAGGGGGCGCTCGACCAGCTGGTAGATCACCGCGGCCGTCCCGATCGAGACGAGGACGGACAGCACGGCGGCCACCCGGTTGTCGATCAGGCCCGCGCGGGCGAGAGCCACGGGCACTAGCGGGGCGATCAGCGGGTGGAACAGGTAGATGGAGTACGAGGCGTCGCCCAGGAAGAGCGCCTGTGGCACTAGCACCCGGTGCAGGAACGGCTCCGCCGCGATCACGCACATGACCAGCGCCGAGACGCTGACCATCCGCAGGGGGGAGTGGCTGCCCCAGCTGAACCCGCCGGGGACCACGGCGATCAGCAGCGAGAGGCCGACCAGGCCGAGCGCGACCCGGCCGGCCCACGGGCGCCAGCGCACCGACATCACGAGCTTGCCGAACGTCATTCCGATCACGAAGTACAGGACGATCGGGTTGAAGTGGTACTCCCACACCGGCCAGGTCGGCGGACGGAGGTAGCCCCCCACCGCGAAGACCGCCAGCACGGCGCTGGAGAACAGGTAGGGACTCACCCGCAACGCCAGACCGATGGTGAACACGAGGTAGAAGAGCATCTCGAACAGCAGGGTCCAGCCGACTCCGAGCAGCACGCCCGTGTCACCGTCCGGGCTGCGCGTCGGGAGGAAGAAGTACGAGGTGAGGACCCGCTCGGGGGACAGCGCCGCGTTGACCGCGGCCGCGGGCAGGATCAGGAGCGTCGCGATCTTGACGGTGGTCGCGATCCAGTACATGGGCGCGATCCGGATGATGCGGCGGTACCCGAAGCGTGCCGCGCCCAGGGGGTCGCGGCTGAAGCTCGGCGAGCTCACCATCATCACGAAGCCGGAGATGACGAAGAAGATGTCGACCCCGACCGCGCCGAACCAGAAGTACCCGCCCGAGGTGTCGAGCCGCTGCGAGGCGTACCAGGTGCTGTGCGTGATGACGACGAGGAGGGCCGCACCGAACCGGAGGGCCTGGACGCCGTCGAAGCGCATGAGTGCAATCCCCCCTCTATCGGTCCAAAGCGGTCAGGCCACCAGGGTCGCAGCCGCGGCGAGGGAGGCACACCGGCCGCGAGGGTGAAGATTGCGTGAGGCCGGCTCGACGGGGCACGGCCCGGTGGCGGCGGCGGTCCGGCGCGGGCCCGCGGATGTCCGACGGGCCTCGTAGAATCCTGGTACACCCCGCCTCCCTCGTGGATCCGGGGCGTTCGCGCTGCGTTCGTCGAACTTCGAAGGACCTCATGGACCTGACCGGCCTCCTGCCCGCCCTGCTCGCCGACCCCGCCGCAGCCACCGCCGTCGAGTCCGTCCGCCTGCGCGGTGAGCTCGACGTCGTCGGCCCCGCGGGCGTACGACCGCCGCTGCTCGCGGCCATGGCGTCGGGGCGTCCGCTCGTCGTGGTGACCGCGACCGGCCGGGACGCCGACGAGCTGGCCGCGGCGGTGCGCTGCTACCTGCCGCACGACGACGTCGCGGTGCTGCCGTCCTGGGAGACGCTGCCGCACGAGCGGCTCTCCCCGCGCAGCGACACCGTCGCCCGGCGGCTGGCCGTGTTCCGGCGGCTGGCCCACCCGGAGACCGAGGGGCACGCCGGTCCCGTCCGCGTGCTCGTGATGCCGGTCCGCGCGCTGCTCCAGCCGGTGGTCGACGGCCTGGGCGAGCTCGAGCCCGTCGCCATCTCCACGGGGGACCGGGTGGACCTGGCCGACCTGGCGGAGCGGCTCGTCGGCGCCGCGTACACGCGCGTGGACATGGTCGAGAAGCGCGGGGAGTTCGCGGTGCGCGGCGGGATCCTCGACGTGTTCCCGCCCACCGAGGACCACCCGCTGCGCGTCGAGCTGTGGGGTGAGGACGTCGAGGAGATCCGCTGGTTCTCCGTCGCCGACCAGCGCAGCCTCGAGGTGGCCGACCACGGGGTGTGGGCGCCGCCGTGCCGGGAGATCCTGCTCACGGACGCCGTGCGCGCCCGGGCCGCGGAGCTGGTGCCGCAGCTGCCCGGGGCCGTCGACATGCTGGACAAGCTGGCGAACGGCATCGCGGTCGAGGGCATGGAGTCGCTCGCGCCCGCGCTGGTCGACCACATGGTCCCCGTGCTCGACCTGGTGCCGGACGACAGCCTGCTCGTGCTGGTCGACCCCGAGCGCGTCCGGCGCCGGGCGCACGACCTCGTCGCCACCACGCACGAGTTCCTGGAGGCGGCGTGGACCTCCGCCGCTGCGGGAGCGGCGACGCCGCTGGACCTGTCCGCCGCGTCGTTCGCGTCGTTCGCCGAGATCCGCGGACTCGCGGCCGTCCGGGGACTCGGCTGGTGGACGCTGTCGCCGTTCTCGTTGGACGTCGACGCGGCGGAGGCGGCCAAGCCGGACGACTTCTACGAGGGTTCCACGGGCAGCGGGCACACCGCGGCCCGCAACCTCGCGCCCATCGAGAGCCGCATGGCCGACGACCTGGCCGCGACGACGCAGACGCTCGTGATCGCCGCGCGCGACGTCGAGCGCTACCGCGGCGAGGTCGCCCGCGCGGTGGCCGACGTCCGCGTGCTGCAGCAGGCCGGCTGGCGGCTGGTGCTGGCCACCGAGGGGCACGGTCCTGCGCAGCGGATGGTCGAGCAGCTTCGGGCGGCCGACGTCCCGGCGCGGCTGGTGGGGCAGATCATCGACGCGCCCGAGGGCGGGGTCGTGCTCGTCGTGCCCGCCCCCGTCGGTCCCGGCTTCGTCGCCGAGCCGCTGCACCTGGCCGTGTTCTCGGAGTCGGACCTCACGGGGCGCGCGGGGACCTCGACCCGGGACATGCGCCGGATGCCGAGCCGGCGACGCAACGTCGTCGACCCCCTGCAGCTGCGCCCGAACGACTTCGTGGTGCACGAGCAGCACGGCGTCGGACGGTTCGTGGAGCTGGTGCAGCGGACCATCGGGTCGGGCGCCACCGCCGCCACGCGCGAGTACCTGGTCATCGAGTACGCGTCGAGCAAGCGTGGCCAGCCCGGGGACCGGCTGTACGTGCCCAGCGACCAGCTCGACCAGGTCACCAAGTACGTGGGCGGGGAGGCGCCGGCGCTGTCGAAGATGGGCGGCGGCGACTGGGCGAAGACCAAGGGCCGGGCCAAGAAGGCGGTCAAGGAGATCGCCGCCGAGCTCATCCGGCTCTACTCGGCGCGCATGGCGACGGCCGGCCACGCGTTCAGCCCGGACACGCCCTGGCAGCGCGAGCTCGAGGACGCGTTCGCGTACGTCGAGACGCCCGACCAGGCGGCCACCATCGACGAGGTCAAGGCCGACATGGAGAAGCCGATCCCGATGGACCGGCTGGTCTGCGGCGACGTCGGCTACGGCAAGACCGAGATCGCGGTCCGGGCGGCGTTCAAGGCGGTGCAGGACGGCAAGCAGGTGGCGATCCTGGTGCCGACGACGCTGCTGGTGCAGCAGCACCTCGACACCTTCAGCGAGCGGTACAGCGCGTTCCCGGTCACCGTGAAGGCGCTGAGCCGGTTCCAGACGCCCAAGGAGTCCAAGGAGGTCGTCGCAGGGCTGGCCGACGGGACGGTCGACGTGGTCATCGGCACGCACCGGCTGATCACCGGCGAGGTGCGGTTCAAGGACCTCGGCCTGGTGGTGATCGACGAGGAGCAGCGGTTCGGCGTCGAGCACAAGGAGACGCTCAAGGCGCTGCGCACCAACGTCGACGTGCTCTCGATGAGCGCGACCCCGATCCCGCGCACCCTGGAGATGGCGGTCACCGGCATCCGGGAGATGTCGACGCTGGCCACCCCGCCCGAGGAGCGCCACCCGGTGCTCACGTTCGTCGGGCCCTTCGACGAGAAGCAGATCAGCGCCGCCATCCGCCGCGAGCTGCTGCGCGAGGGCCAGGTCTTCTACGTGCACAACAAGGTCGACTCGATCGAGAAGACCGCGTCGCGGTTGATGGAGCTGGTGCCCGAGGCCCGGGTCGCGGTGGCCCACGGCAAGATGAACGAGCACCAGCTCGAGCAGGTCATCGTCGACTTCTGGGAGAAGCGGTTCGACGTCCTGGTCTGCACGACGATCGTCGAGACCGGCCTGGACATCTCCAACGCGAACACCCTCATCCTCGAGCGGGCGGACCTGCTGGGCCTCTCGCAGCTGCACCAGCTGCGCGGCCGCGTGGGCCGTGGCCGTGAGCGCGCGTACTCCTACTTCCTGTACCCGCCGGAGAAGCCCCTCACCGAGACGGCGCACGACCGGCTGCAGACGATCGCGGCGAACACCGACCTCGGTGCGGGCATGGCGGTCGCGATGAAGGACCTGGAGATCCGCGGCGCCGGGAACCTGCTCGGCGGCGAGCAGTCCGGGCACATCGAGGGCGTCGGGTTCGACCTCTACATCCGGATGGTCGGCGAGGCGGTGGCCAACTTCCGCGGCGAGGTCACCGAGGAGCTGCCGGACGTCACCATCGAGCTCCCCGTCGACGCGCACATCCCGCACGACTACATCGCGCACGAGCGCCTGCGGCTCGAGGCGTACCGCAAGATCGCCGCGGCGGCGGACCCCGCAGCGCTGGGCGAGGTCCGCGCCGAGCTGGTGGACCGGTACGGCGCCGTCCCGCCGGCGGTGGACAACCTGTTCGAGGTGGCCGAGTTCCGCCTGCACGTGCGGTCCGCGGGTCTGTCCGACGTCACGGCGCAGGGCAAGTTCATCCGCTTCGCCCCGGTCGAGCTGCCGGAGTCCGCGCAGCTGCGCCTGAAGCGGCTGTACCCGGGCTCGGTGCTCAAGCCGGCCACGCGCACGGTCCTGGTTCCGTGGCCGATGACCGCACGGATCGGCGGCAAGCCGGTCCAGGGCCGCGAGGTCATGCTCTGGGCGCGCCAGTTCATCGACGCCGTCGTGCGGGGCGACGTGGCCGCTGCGGCCGCCGCGGGCACGGTGCGGACCGCGCGGTAGCGCCGGACCGCGGACGGGGGTACCCCGGCTCGGGGCCTACGATGACCCCGATCGGCGAGCGACGACGCAGGAGGTCCTGGTGGTGCAGTGGCGTAGGGGTGTGCGGGCAGCGGGTGTGCTCGTGGCACTCACGACGACGGCGGGTCTCGCGGGGTGCGCGGGCCAGCCCGGCGCGGCCGCGGTGGTCGACGGCACGGCGATCCCGACGGCCGACGTGGGCGTCGCCCTGACCGAGCTCATGCCGTACTTCGAGGGCGTGACCACGACGAACGTGCTGGCCGTGCTGGTCCAGGAGCCGACGGTCGTCGAGCTGGCCGAGGAGAACGGGGTCGGGGTCTCCGACCAGGACGCGCACGACCTGCTCGACCAGGTGGTCGAGCAGAAGGTGGCCGGGCTCACGGCCACGTTCAGCGAGCCGTCGGTCGCGGTCGCCCGCTACTCGATCGCCTTCACCAACCTGCAGGGCCTGCCCGAGGCGGCCGAGGTCGGCGAGGAGATCGAGAGCCGGCTGCAGGCCCTCGACGTCGAGATCAACCCGCGCTTCGGGTCGATCGAGGACGGCAACCAGGTGGTCGCTCCCGTCCCGGTGCCCTGGCTGGTCGGACCGCAGGCACCCGCGCCGTCCGACGAGGCCACCCCGGAGCCGGCGCCCTCCGCACCGTGACGCCGCAGGGTCCGCCGCCCGGCGACGACTCCGTGCGCGCCCTCGTGCGCGTGATGGACCGGTTGCGCTCGCCGGGCGGCTGCCCCTGGGACGCCCAGCAGACCCACGAGTCGCTGGTGCCGTACGCGCTCGAGGAGGCCTACGAGCTCGCCGAGGCGATCGAGACGGGCGACCGGCCAGGTCTGCGCGAGGAGCTGGGCGACCTGCTCCTGCAGGTGGTGTTCCACGCGCGGATCGCCACCGAGCACCCGACCGACCCCTTCGACCTGGACGACGTGGCCGCCGACCTCGTCGCCAAGCTCGTGCGCCGGCACCCGCACGTGTTCGAGGACGCCCGCGTGGAGGGCGACGTGCACGTCCAGTGGGACCGGCTGAAGAACGCGGAGAAGCAGCGCGCCTCGGCGCTGGACGGCGTCCCGCTCGCCCTGGGTGCGCTCGCCCGGGCGCAGAAGATCGCCGCGCGGGCGGGCCGCGCCGGGCTGTCGGCCGTGCCCGCGGGCGACGGGCTGGGGGAGCGGCTGCTCGCCCTGGTCCTGGAGGCCGAGGCGGCCGGAGTCGACGCCGAAGGTGCGCTGCGGCGCAGCGCGGCCGCGTGGGAGCAGGACCTTCGGGCCGGGGAGAGCTCCGCCGGGTCCTGATAGGCAGTTCGGCCGGACATCCGTCCAGCAGAAGGAAAGCGCTTGCCGCACGGGAGTGGGGCCCCGTAACGTGCCCGTGGCCACCATGATGAGCCCGACACGTCCGGCGGCTGCCCTGCCCCGACCACTCGGAGGACCGCACCGATGCGCATCGGCATCCCCACGGAGACCCGCGCCGGCGAACGGCTCGTCGCCGCGACGCCCAGAACGGTCGCCCAGCTGGTCGGTCTCGGCTACGACGTCGTCGTGCAGCGGGGCGCCGGTGACGCCGCGATGTTCCGTGCGGAGGCGTACGAGGCGGCGGGCGCCGCCGTGGGGACCGCGGCCGACGTGTGGTCGAGCGACATCGTCACCAAGGTCAACGCCCCGACGGACAGCGAGGTCGCCGCGCTACGCCCGGGCGCCACGCTCGTCGCGATGCTCGCCCCCGCAGCCAGCCCGGCGCTGGTCGAGGACCTGCACGCCAGGGGAGTCACCGCGCTCGCGCTGGACGCCGTGCCGCGCATCTCCCGCGCCCAGGCGCTCGACGTGCTGAGCACCATGTCGAACGTCGCCGGCTACCGGGCGGTCGTGGAGGCCGCCGAGGTGTACGGCGGCATGTTCACCGGGCAGGTCACCGCGGCGGGCAAGACCGCGCCGGCCCGCGTCTTCGTCATCGGCGCCGGGGTCGCGGGCCTGGCGGCGATCGGCGCCGCCGGCGCGATGGGCGCCCGGGTGCGCGCCTTCGACGTCCGGCCCGAGGTCGGCGAGCAGATCGAGTCGATGGGCGCGACGTTCGTGCAGGCGGCCGCCGCCCAGCAGGAGGTCAGCGCCGACGGGTACGCGAGCGCGCTGACCGCCGAGCAGGAGCGGCTCGTGCAGGCGATGTACACCGCCGAGACGGCCGACGCGGACATCGTCATCACCACGGCCCTGGTGCGGGGTCACGCACCGACCACGATCACCGCCGCGATGGTCGCGGGCATGCGGCCGGGCAGCGTGATCGTCGACCTGGCCGCGTCCGGCGGGGGCAACTGCGAGCTCACGGTGCCCGGCTCGACGATCGTCACGGAGAACGGCGTCACGGTCGTCGGCTACACCGACCTGGCCAGCCGGATGCCGCAGCACACGTCGCAGCTGTTCGGCACCAACATCGTGCACCTCCTGCAGCTGCTGACTCCCGGGAACGACGGCGAGCTGGTGCTCGACCTCGACGACCCCGTGCAGCGCGGCATGGTGGTGACGCGCGAGGGCGAGGTGCTGTGGCCACCGCCGCCCGTGCCCGTCTCCGCGGCGCCGGCTGCGGTCCCCGCCGGACCGACCGCGAAGGAGCTGGCGACGGCGGCGGCAACCGCGCAGCGGGACCGCGAGCGGCGACGGCAGCGCCGGTCGGTCCTGCTGGCCCTCCTGGCCGTCCTGGTGCTGCTCGCCATCTCGTTCGCACCCACCGCGTTCCTCGGGCACTTCACGGTCTTCGTGCTGGCGGTGATCGTCGGCTACTACGTGATCTCGAACGTCAGCCACTCCCTGCACACGCCCCTGATGGCCCAGACCAACGCCATCTCCGGGATCATCCTGGTCGGCGCGCTGCTGCAGATCGGCGACGACAGCTGGTTGGTGACCCTGCTCGCGGTCGTCGCCGCGGCCGTCGCCGGCATCAACGTCTTCGGCGGCTTCCTCGTCGCGAACCGCATGATCCGCATGTTCCGGAAGGACGCCTGACGCCGTGCTCACCTCCCTGGCCCAGGCCGTCTACATCGCCGCCGCCGTGCTGTTCATCCTCAGCCTCGCGGGGCTGTCCAAGCAGGAGTCCGCCCGTCGCGGCAACCTCGCCGGCATGGCGGGCATGGCCCTGGCGCTCGTCGCGACCGTCGCGCTCGCCCTCCAGCGCTCGGAGCGTCCGGTCGAGGTCACCGCGGCGCTGATCCTCGTCGTGTTCCTCGTCGGTGCCACCGTCGGTACGTGGCAGGCGCGTCGCGTCGAGATGACGCAGATGCCCGAGCTCATCGCGATCCTGCACTCGTTCGTCGGCCTCGCCGCCGTCCTCGTGGGGTACAACTCGTTCCTCACCGAGCCGTCCGACGCGGCGCACCTGGTGGAGGTCTTCCTCGGCGTGCTCATCGGCGCCGTGACGTTCACCGGGTCGGTCGTCGCCTACCTCAAGCTGTCCACGCGGATCGCGTCGGCACCCCTGATGCTTCCCGGCCGCAACTACCTGAACCTCGGCATGGTCGTGGCCTGCGCGGCGCTGCTGGCCTGGTTCCTGGACACCGGCGGCGTCCTGCCGCTGCTGGCGATGACGGTGGTCGCGCTCGCCCTCGGCTGGCACCTGGTCGCCTCGATCGGCGGCGGCGACATGCCCGTCGTGGTCTCGATGCTCAACTCCTACTCCGGGTGGGCGGCCGCGGCGGCCGGCTTCATGCTCAGCAACGACCTGCTCATCGTCACCGGTGCGCTCGTCGGGTCCTCCGGTGCGATCCTCAGCTACCTCATGTGCAAGGCCATGAACCGGTCGTTCGTGAGCGTCATCCTCGGCGGGTACGGCACCGCGGGCGGCACGGTCGTCGCGTCGGACACCGAGCTGGGCGAGTACCACGAGATCCTGCCGCCCGAGGCGGCCGAGCTGCTGCTCGACGCCCGCCGGGTCGTCATCACGCCCGGGTACGGCATGGCCGTCGCCAAGGCGCAGTACCCCGTCGCCGAGCTCGTCGCCAAGCTGCGCGCGCGGGGCATCGAGGTCCGCTTCGGGGTGCACCCCGTCGCCGGCCGGCTGCCGGGGCACATGAACGTGCTGCTCGCCGAGGCGAAGGTGCCGTACGACATCGTGCTCGAGATGGACGAGATCAACGGCGACCTGGCGGACACCGACGTCGTGCTGGTGATCGGCGCCAACGACACGGTGAACCCGGCGGCGCTCGACGACCCGTCCTCACCCATCGCCGGGATGCCGGTCCTGGAGGTGTGGAACGCGGCCCGCGTCATCGTGTTCAAGCGGTCGATGGCCACGGGCTACGCGGGCGTGCAGAACCCGCTCTTCTTCCGGGAGAACACCTCGATGCTCTTCGGCGACGCCAAGGACCAGGTCGAGCGGATCACGGCCGCGCTCTGAGGTCGGGGCGTCCCACCAGTCGAAGGGCCTACGGCGGGCGCCCGACGACGCCAGTAGGGTGAGGTGGTAAACCCACCCGCTTCAGAAGGAGCACCCATGGCCAGCATCGAGGCCGTCGGCGCCCGCGAGATCTTGGACTCGCGCGGCAACCCCACTGTCGAGGTCGAGGTCGCTCTCGACGACGGCACCATCGCCCGCGCCGCCGTCCCCTCGGGTGCCTCGACCGGCGCGTTCGAGGCCGTCGAGCGCCGCGACGGCGACGCCGCCCGCTACCTGGGCAAGGGCGTCGAGGACGCCGTCGCGGCCGTCATCGACGAGATCGCCCCGGAGCTCATCGGCTTCGAGGCCACCGAGCAGCGCCTGGTCGACGCCGCGCTGATCGACCTGGACGGCACGGCGAACAAGGGCAAGCTCGGCGCCAACGCCATCCTCGGCGTCTCGCTCGCCGTGGCCAAGGCTGCCGCCGACTCGTCCGACCTGCCGCTCTTCCGCTACCTCGGCGGCCCGAACGCGCACGTCCTGCCCGTCCCGATGATGAACATCCTCAACGGTGGGTCGCACGCCGACTCCAACGTCGACATCCAGGAGTTCATGGTCGCGCCCATCGGTGCGTCCACGTACCGCGAGGCGCTGCGCACCGGCGTCGAGGTCTACCACTCGCTGAAGTCCGTGCTGAAGAGCAAGGGTCTGTCGACGGGTCTCGGCGACGAGGGCGGCTTCGCCCCCAGCCTGGGCAGCAACCGCGAGGCGCTCGACCTCATCCTCATCGCCATCGAGAAGGCCGGCTTCACGCCGGGCGTCGACCTGGGCCTCGCGCTCGACGTCGCCGCGACCGAGTTCTTCAAGGACGGCGCCTACCAGTTCGAGGGCAAGTCGCTCTCGAACGAGGAGATGTCGGCCTACTACGAGCAGCTGGTGAAGGACTACCCGCTCGTCTCCATCGAGGACCCGCTGTCCGAGGACGAGTGGGAGGGCTGGTCCCACCTGGTCGCCACCATCGGCGACAAGGTCCAGATCGTCGGCGACGACCTGTTCGTCACCAACCCCGAGCGCCTGCGCAAGGGCATCGAGCTCAAGGCCGCCAACTCGCTGCTGGTCAAGCTCAACCAGATCGGCACGCTGACGGAGACGTTCGACGCCGTCGAGCTCGCCCAGCGCAGCGGCTTCACCACGATGACCTCCCACCGCTCCGGCGAGACCGAGGACACCACGATCGCCGACCTGTCGGTGGCCACGAACGCCGGCCAGATCAAGACCGGTGCGCCCGCCCGTGGCGAGCGCATCAACAAGTACAACCAGCTGCTGCGCATCGAGGAGGAGCTGGACGACGCCGCGCGCTACGCCGGTCGCTCCGCCTTCCCGCGGTTCACGGCCTGACGTACTGCACTCGAAGGCCGGTCGCCCCGCAGGGGGTGGCCGGCCTTCGGCGCGTCAGGGGGTCGACGGCTCGTGGGTGATCACCGTCCGCCGCGCCACGGGGAGCGACGTCCGCGCCCAGCGGTGCCCCCCGGGGCAGAATCGACGCCATGTCCGCCCCCCGCCGTCCGGCGTCCCCGAGCGCCCCGGGCCGACGCCCGTCGGCACCGCGGCCCGGCGCCTCGACCCCCGCGGCGAACGTGCCGCGCGGGAACACAGGCGGACGGTCGGCGCCTCGTTCGGGCGCCACTCCACGCGTCGGCGCCACGCCGTCCTCGTCGCCCCGCCCGTCCTCGTCGCGACCGGCGGCCTCCCGCCCCGCCACCCGCGGGGCCGCCACGCCGCCCCGCGGGAACCCGCGTGCGGAGCGCGTCCAGGTGCGGGTGCCGCGGCTGTTCACCGTGCGTGCGCTGGTGTTCTCCTGCGTGCTGCTCCTGGCGTTCGTGCTGGTGTACCCGACGTTGCGGTCGTACCTGCAGCACCGCGCCGAGGTGGACGAGCTGCGGGTGCAGGTGGAGGCCGCGCGGCAGCGCAACGCCGACCTGGCCGACGACGTGCTGCGCTGGGAGGACGAGGCGTTCGTGCGGGCGCAGGCGCGTGAGCGGCTCTCGTTCGTGATGCCGGGGGAGAAGGCGTTCCGGGTGGTCGACCCGGAGATCGTGCCCGACACGGCGCCCACCGCCCCGGGCCCGGCCTCCGCGCTCGACGCCGGTTCGATGCTGCCCTGGTACGCGACGGTCTGGGAGTCGGTGGAGGAGGCGGGTAAGGCCCCGGCGCCGGGCGACAATGGGACGACTGAGCCGCCCACGCCGCCCGCGGGTGGCTGACTCCCCCGCGCGAACGGACCGACCTGTGTCTCCCTCTTTCGATGCCGTGTCCGAGCAGGACATCGCCGTGCTGGCCGAGCAGCTGGGCCGCCCCCCGCGAGGCGTCGTCGGGATCGCCGCGCGCTGCGTCTGCGGGCGACCGCTCGTCGTGCGCACCGCCCCGCGCCTGGACGACGGCACCCCGTTCCCCACCACGTACTACCTGACGTGCCCGCCCGCGGTGGCCGCGGTGAGCACGCTCGAGGCCGGTGGCCTGATGAAGGAGCTGACGGCGCGGCTTGCCGAGGACGAGGAGCTCGCCGCCGCCTACCGCCGCGCGCACGAGGCCTACCTGGCGGACCGAGAGGCCCTCGGGCACGTCGAGGAGATCGCGGGCATCTCCGCCGGGGGCATGCCGACGCGCGTCAAGTGCCTGCACGTCCTGGTCGGCCACGCCCTCGCGGCGGGCCCGGGCGTCAACCCGATCGGCGACGAGGCCCTGGCCCTCATCCGCGACGAGTGGCGCCCGGACCGCTGCACCTGCTGACCTCGTTGCGTCCGAGCAGATGTGGCCTATGACCGGCATCTGCTCGGACGTTCTGCGTGGTGACCTCGTTGCGTCCGAGCAGATGTGGCCCAGGACCCGCATCTGCTCGGACGCTGCGGGGGAGCGTCGGTGGGAGGATGGGCGGCGTGACTCGTGTGGCTGCCATCGACTGCGGGACCAACTCGATCCGACTCCTCGTCGCGGACGTGGATCCCGACGCCGGGACCCTGGTGGACCTGGACCGGCGGATGGAGGTCGTCCGCCTGGGCCAAGGCGTCGACCGGACCGGCCGCATCGCCCCGGAGGCGCTGGTGCGCACGCTCGACGCCGCCCGCCGGTACAACGACATCTGCACGGGCCTCGGGGTCGAGGCGATCCGGTTCGTCGCCACGTCGGCGTCGCGTGACGCGGAGAACCGCGCCGACTTCGTGTCCGGCGTGCACGACGCGCTCGGCGTCGAGCCCGAGGTCGTCGCCGGGCACGAGGAGGCCGAGCTGTCTTTCCGCGGCGCGACGGGCGTGCTCGGCGCCCGGCACCCGGGACCGTTCCTCGTCGTGGACCTGGGTGGCGGCTCCACCGAGCTGGTGCTCGGCACGACGGCTCCGGAGGCCGCGTTCTCCATGGACATCGGCTGCGTGCGGATGACCGAGCGCCACCTGCGCAGCGACCCGCCGACCGCCGTCGAGATCGCCGCCGCGCACGCCGACGTCGCCGCCGCGCTCGACACCGCATCGGCCGTCGTGCCGCTGGGCAAGACCGTGACCCTCGTCGGCCTGGCCGGGACGGTCACGACGGTGACCGCGCACGGTCTCGGGCTGCCGGCCTACGACCCCGCCGCCATCGACGGCTCGGTGCTGCCGGTCGACGTGGTGCTCGCCGCGTGCGACGACCTGCTGACCCGCACGCGCGAGGACCGTGCCGCGCTGGGCTTCATGCACCCCGGCCGCGTCGACGTCGTCGGCGCCGGGGCCCTGGTCTGGGCGGACGTCATCCGGCGGGTGCGCGACGACGTCGCCGCCGCCGGCGGTCGGCTGACCGAGGTGGTCACCTCGGAGCACGACATCCTCGACGGCATCGCCTGGAGCATCGCCACCCGCTGACCTCCACCCCGGACGTCCGAGCAGAAGTGGGCTATAGCCGCCATCTGCTCGGACGTTGCCGTGGGGGTACGCGGGGCGTCCGAGTAGAAGTGGGCTATAGCCGCCATCTGCTCGGACGTTGCGGGTTTGAGGGGGCGCGACACGCCCTGGCGCGTTGTGGACAGTAGTGCGCAATGTGTAATAGCGTCTCGCCTGCGGGAGCCGGAGGGGGCTCCCGCGCCAGCACGCCGGCTCGGTGCCGTCGGTCGCCCACCCGGGCGGCCGGCGGCACCGGGACGCGGAACCGGAGGACGCATGGACACCACACAGCTGCTCAAGGGTGTGCTCGACCTGGCAGTGCTCGCCGTGGTCTCCGACGAGGACGGCTACGGCTACGACGTCGTCCGCCGGCTGCGCGCCGCGGGCATCGAGGAGGTCGGGGACGCCTCGGTGTACGGCACGCTGCGGCGCCTGTACTCGTCGGGAGCCCTGACGTCCTACGTGGTGCCCAGCGACGAGGGACCGCACCGCAAGTACTACGGCATCAACGCGCAGGGCCGGGCGATGCTCGAGGCCCAGCGCAAGGACTGGCAGGAGTTCGCAGGCACGATGGGCCGCCTGCTCAAGACGGAGGTCGTGCGATGAGCGTGCTGGACACCACCGAGGTTCTCGACGTCGCCGGCTACGCAGCCGCCGTGCGGCGCAGCCTGGTCGACCTCGGTCCGGAGCTGGTCGACGACCTCACCGACGACCTCGAGGCCGACCTGGCGGAGGCGCTGGGCGACGAGCGCCACGTCGCGCACGGCCGCGGCGTGCTGGAGCAGTTCGGGCCGCCCGAGGAGTACGCCGCGGAGCTGCGCGCAGCGGCGGGGCTCGCGCCGGCGGAGTCCCGGCGGCGCGTGCGGCTGTTCAGGGACCCGGTGGAGGACGGCCGGCGGCTGGGGCACTGGGCGTTGCGACGACTGCGCGCGCAGACGTGGTGGGCGCCGGTCGAGGCCTTCCTGATCGCGCTGCGACCGGTCTGGTGGCTGCTGCGCGGGTGGGTCGGGTTCTCGGTGCTGAACTACGTGCTGGGCGGGGCGCGGATCGAGTTCATCCCCCGCGAGCCCGTGCTGCTGCTGGTGCTGGCGCTGTGCATCGTGGTCAGCGTCCAGTGGGGGCGCGGTGCGTGGCTGCAGTCGCGCTCGGTCTCCTGGGTGGGTGTGCTCGGGAACGCGACGGCGGTGGTCCTGCTGCTCCCCGTCCTCGCGACGGTCCAGGACCAGACCAGCCATCGCGACGCGGTCTACGACTCCTACGTCGCGGGGGCGTTCCACGGTGGCGTCCCGACGACCGTCGTCGAGGAGAAGCCGATGGACGGGGTCGTCGTGGACGGCATGGTGGTGAGCAACCTGTTCGTCTACGACGCCGAGGGCAACCCCCTCAGCGACGTGCAGGTCTACGACGACCGGGGACGACCGGTCCGCACCACGTTCGACAACGGCTTGGAGCAGTACTGGTTCCCCGAGGCCACGGAGCCGTGGTCGTTCGTCAGTCGGGTGGACTCCGACGGCCGCGCGCGGTGGAACGTCTACCCGCTGCAGGGTGCGCCGACGTCCGAGTTCACCTACGACGACGACGGGATGCGGGTGCTCCCCACCGGGACCAGCCCGGCGACGCCCCCGTGGCCGTTCGCCAAGGCGCCGGCGCTCGAGGCCTCGGCCGACGCCGAGATCGCGGCGGAGGGCGCGACCCCGTCGCCGACACCGACGACCGCTCCCTGAGGCACCCCGGGAGCGCAGTGTGCGCATGATCACCGGGATCTGGGTGCACGCAGGCCTGCCCGCGCGGCTACCGTGGAAGCATGTCTATGCCTGCGTCCGATGTCGCCACGACGACCACTGCGGCCCCTGCACCGACCCGGTCGGGTAAGCCCCGCAAGGTTCCGCGCGTGGTGATTCTGGGCGGCGGCACGGTGGGGCTCTACACGGCCCGTCGGCTGCGCAAGCGTCTCGGCCGGCGCGAGGCCGCGATCGTGGTCGTCGACCCGCGCCCGTACATGACGTACGCCCCCTTCCTCCCCGAGGCCGCGGCCGGGTCCATCGACCCCCGCAACGTCGTCGCCCCGCACCGCCGGGCCCTCAAGGGCGTCGACGTGCTGCAGGGCAAGGTCAGCGAGATCAACCACGCCGGCCGCACGGTGCAGATCACCCCCGAGGAGGGGGACCCGTACTGGATCACCTACGACCACCTGGTGGTCGGCCTCGGCTCGGTGGCCCGGACGCTGCCGATCCCCGGCCTGGCGGAGCAGGGCATCGGCTTCAAGAACGTCGAGGAGGCCATCGCCGTCCGCAACCACGTGCTCAACCGGATCGACGTCGCGTCGAGCACCTGGGACCCGGAGCTGCGCAAGCGCATGCTCACGTTCGTCTTCGTCGGCGGCGGCTTCGCCGGGATCGAGGCGCTCGCCGAGGTCGAGGACATGGCGCGGGCCTCGGTCAAGTACTACAAGGCGATCGAGCAGGACGAGCTGCGCTTCGTCCTGGTCGAGGGCTCGCCCCGGATCCTCCCCGAGGTCAGCGAGGAGCTCGGCGGGTACACGCTCGAGCAGCTGCGCAAGCGGCAGATCGAGATCCACCTGTCCACGTTCCTCAACAGCTGCGTCGACGGCCACGTGGTGCTGTCGAACAAGATGGAGTTCGACGCCGAGACCATCGTGTGGACCGCCGGCGTCAAGGCCAACCCGGTCCTGCAGAACTCGGACCTGCCGCTGGACAAGATGGGTCGCGTCACCTGCAACGCGCGCCTGCAGGTGATCGACGCCGACGGCGTCCCCGTGCCCGACGCGTACGCCGCCGGTGACTGCGCCGCGGTGCCGGACCTGTACAACCCGGGTCAGTTCTGCCCCCCGAACGCCCAGCACGCGCTGCGCGAGGGCAACCACCTCGGCGACAACCTCAGCCGCGTCCTGCGCTCGGCCGAGCTCACGGAGTACAAGCACAAGAACATCGGCGCGGTCGCCTCCCTCGGCATGTACAAGGGCGTCGCGCAGATGTTCGGGCGCATCAAGGTGCGTGGGTTCCTGGCCTGGGTGCTGCACCGCACGTACCACGTGGCCGCCATGCCGACCTGGAACCGCAAGATCCGCATCGCCGTCGGCTGGACCGGGGCGCTGCTGCTGCGCCGCGAGGTGGTCGCGCTCGGCACCCTGCACGACCCGCGGGCCGAGTTCCGTGCCGCGTCCGTGCCGGCCAAGCCCCGTGCGGTCGAGCCGGGCGAGGCCGACCCCGCGCTTCCCTCGCAGAAGGCCCAGCCGGGCTCGCCCGCCGAGAAGCGCGCCGAGGGCGCGAAGAGCGCCTGATCAGGGCCTGCGCGACTGGCAGGATGTGGCCGGCGCCCCCGTAGCCCAACTGGCAGAGGCAGCCGGCTTAAACCCGGCACAGTCCGGGTTCGAACCCCGGCGGGGGTACGAACCACGGACCGGCTGGGCGGGACCGCGTGCGGGCCGGATCAGCTCACGTACGGCCAGCCGGACGAGTCCCAGGCCAGCCGGTTGATGCCGAGCCGCGCATCGCCCGCGTCGGTGTAGTAGTGGTAGAAGAGGACGGTCCCGTCGGAGTCCGTCAGGGTCGCGGAGTGGCCCGGCCCGTGGATCGAGCCGTGGCCGGCGAGGATCTGCGTGCCGCCGCCGCTGGTCATCGCGGTGCCGTTGCGGTCCACGTACGGACCGGTGACGGAGGACGAGCGCCCGACCGCGATGCGGTACGTGCTCTGTGCGCCCCTGCAGCAGGCGTCGAACGAGACGAACAGGTAGTAGTAGCCGTCGCGGTAGTGGATGTCCGGCGCTTCGATGCCCCCGCTGCGTGAGGCGATCGACGTGATCGCCGTCCCGGACCGGAGCCCGGTCGCGGGGTCGATCGCGATGAGCTTGAGCCCCGACCAGAACGACCCGAAGCTCAGGAACCAGCGTCCCTGCTGGTCGACGACCAGGTCGGGGTCGATCGCGTTGTAGCTGCTCGACGCGGTGGTGCTGACGACGAGGCCACGGTTGGTCCAGGTGCCGGCGTTGCCGCTGGTGCTCGTGGCCAGGTAGATGCCGGAGGTCGTGCTGCCGAACGTGGACGCCGAGTAGTACAGGTAGTACTGGCCGTTGCGGTACGACAGGTCGGGCGCCCATAGGTCCCCGGTGGTGTGGGCCGAGGTCCACGGCGTGCCGTTCGGGAAGGCGGCCCCGGCGTCGGTCCAGGCCGTGCGGTCCGAGGACGTCTTGAGCGGGATGCCGCGGCCGGTCGTCGCGACGAGGTACGAGCCGTCGGGCCGCTTGACGACGGTCGGGTCGTGGGCCCAGGTGGCGCCGGTGACGTTCCCGGGGCCGGGGTACGCACCGGGGGCGGGGCTGCCGGTGGCGGACCAGCGCTGGTTCTCGCGGCCGTTGCAGGTCCACAGGTGCACGGGCGTGCCGTTGGCGGTGCGCGACCCGTCGACGTCGACGCAGAGCCTCGACTGCTGGTGGACGAGCGAGCCGTTCGACCCCCACGCGAAGCGCTGGTTGGCGCCGCCGGTGCAGCTCCACGAGATGAGCGCGGTGCCGGCGGTGGTGCCCCAGTTCAGCGCGTCGAGGCAGCGGGTGCCGTCGAAGGTGCGCATCTCACCGGCGGACGTCAGGGTCCAGCCCTGGCCGGCGACGCCGTTGCAGTCCCAGATCTGCACGCCGGCGCCGGGCGTCGAGTCGTTGCCGTTGACGTCGAGGCACCGGCCGGACTGCGCGGAGACGAGCGGCGGCGCGGCGGCTCGAGCGGGTGGGGCCAGGGCGGCGAGGGTGGCGGCGGCGACCAGGGCGGTGATCGCCCCGAGGGCGGCGAACCGCCGGGGCCGACCGGTGTGGGTGCTGGCTGGGCTCATGGTCGCTCCTCGGCACGGCGATGTGAGCGCTCACATTCGCCCGCGGCGGCACCGGTCAGCAACGCATGAAGCGTTTCACCGGGTGGAAGCAGAAACTCGGTGCCTGCGGCCGCTTGACGACACCTGCACGTCGAGGTGCACGCGGTTCTTGCTCACCTTGCCCTCGGGGACCTGGAGGAACGAGAGCGACGGGAGCACGCCGGCGGGGTCGGCCAGGTAGGCGCCGTCGTCGAGCTCGTCGTCGGGCACGTCGTGATGGCGGGCCCAGGCGTCCCACGTCTCGCACCCGTCAGGAGGGGGCGGCTCGACGTAGCCGAGCGCCGGGCCCCCAGAACCGGGCCATCGTCGCCGGGCTCGCACAGTCGAACGTCACGCTCCACATGGCTCAGTCCAGCCCTTCCGCCGCCTCGGTCTGCTCGATCCCGGCCAGCCACTCGCGCTTGGTGGCGCGCCAGCCCTCGTCGTCGGCGCCGAGGCGCCAGTAGCCCGACACCGACAGCCGGTCCCGGGTGATCCCGCGGTCCACGCGCAGGTGCCGGCGCAGCTCGCGGACGACGCCCGCCTCACCGTGCACGAACGCGCTGACGGGCGCCGGCAGGTCGGGGAGGGCGACCACGGTGTCGACGAGGGCGAGACCGGCGACCCCGACACCCTGGTGCACCCACAGGACCTGTACGCCGTCGGGGGAGGCCAGCGGGATCTCGTCCTCGGCTCCGTGCACCTCGATCACCGCGTGCCCGACCGCGTCGGACGGCAGCCGCTCGAGGGCGACCGCGATCGCGGGCAGCGCGCTGGCGTCGCCCGCGAACAGGTACGACGCCGCGTCCGGGTCGGGTGACCAGGCGCCGCCGGGCCCCACCAGGAGGACCTCGTCGCCGGGCTGCGCGCTCGCCGACCACGGTCCCGCGATGCCCTCGTCGCCGTGCACCACGAAGTCGAGCGTGAGCTCACGCGAGTCCGGGTCCCATGCGCGGACCGTGTACGAGCGCTGGCGGGGCTGGGCGTCCGGCGGCAGGGTGGCGCGCACCGCGTCGAGGTCGAGCCGACCGTCCTCCCGCCGGGGACGGTCCGTGCCGGCGGGCAGGAACAGCACCTTGACGTAGGAGTCGGCGTGCGGGGACGGCTCGAACCCCGCCAGCCCTGGGCCGCCGACCGCCACGCGCACCATCGTCGCGGCGATGCGTTCGGTCCGGACGACCTCCGCCACGAACGGTGCGGGGCGGGGCCGGGCCGGTGCGTCGGTCATCGAGGTCCTTCGTCGGAACGGGAGGTTCTGCGGCGGCCCACGGTAGCCGAGCCCGCGGGGCGCG
Source organism: Cellulomonas fengjieae (assembly GCF_018388465.1). NCBI lineage: Bacteria > Bacillati > Actinomycetota > Actinomycetes > Micrococcales > Cellulomonadaceae > Cellulomonas > Cellulomonas fengjieae. The sequence goes on from NZ_CP074404.1 coordinate 688,306, forward strand.
GATGTGACCCGGAACGTTCCCGGATCCGGGAACGCCCCGACGCGGACGTGCGTTCTGGCACGTGGGCGCGGTTCTGCGTCACCTGTTGCACAGTCGCGGACCGGAGAACCATGTCTCGCCTCGCACGCCTCTCGCTGGCCAACCGCTCCGTGGTCGCGCTGCTGACCCTCGCGATCGCGGTCTTCGGCTGGATCAGCCTCGGGTCGCTCAAGCAGGAGCTCATCCCCTCGCTGCAGATCCCGACGGCCGTCGTGGTCGCGGTGGACCCCGGCTCCTCGCCGCAGCTGGTCGAGCAGCAGATCACCGTGCCCGTCGAGCAGGCCGTGCGCGCCGTCGAGGGCGTCGAGGGCGTCACCTCGTCGTCGGCCACGGGCGTGTCGACGACGACGGTCGAGCTCGAGTACGGGGGCGACCTCGACGCGTCCGCGCAGGCGCTGCAGCAGGCGGTCGACCGCGTCCGCAGCTCGCTGCCGAGCGGCGTCGAGCCGTCCGTCTTCACCGGCTCGATCGACGACTTCCCCGTGGTGCAGCTCGCGATCTCCGGTGGGACCGGCATGGACGACGCGGCGCTGGCCGCCCTCGTGCAGGACACCGTCGTGCCGCGCTTCGAGCAGATCGACGGCGTCCGGGACGTGACGGTGACCGGGATCGCCGACGATGCCGTGACCGTCGCCCTGGACCTTCCGGCGCTCGCGGCCGCGGGGCTCTCGCCCGCCGACGTCGCGACGATCCTGCAGGACAACGGCGTGGTCCTGCCGACGGGCACCGTCGACGACGGCGACACGACGCTGTCGGTGCAGGTGGGCAGCGAGCTGGCGTCGATCGAGGACCTCGAGTCGCTGCCGCTGGTGGGCGCGGAACCGGTGACGCTGGGCGACGTCGCGGACGTCACCGTCGCGCCGGTGGGCGCCACGTCGTACTCCCGCCTGGACGGCGAGCCCGCGCTGGCGGTCGGGCTCACCAAGACCCCCGACGGCAACACCGTGGACGTCTCGCACGCCGCGCAGGAGGCGGTCGCGGACCTCGAGGCGTCGCTGGGTGACGACGTGCAGGTCGCGGTCGTGTTCGACCAGGCGCCGTTCATCGAGGAGTCCATCCACGGGCTGGCCACCGAGGGCGCCCTCGGCCTCGTGTTCGCGGTGCTCGTGATCCTGCTGTTCCTCGGCTCGGTCCGCTCGACGCTCGTGTCCGCCATCTCGATCCCGCTGTCGCTGCTGGTGACGTTCGTCGGCCTGCAGGTGGGCGGCTACTCGCTGAACATCCTCACGCTCGGCGCGCTGACCATCGCGATCGGCCGCGTGGTCGACGACTCGATCGTCGTGATCGAGAACATCAAGCGGCACCTGTCCTACGGCGAGGCGAAGTCCACGGCGATCCTCACCGCGGTCCGCGAGGTCGCCGGGGCGATCACCGCGTCCACGGTGACGACCGTGGCCGTGTTCCTGCCCATTGCGCTGGTCGGCGGCATGGTGGGCGAGCTGTTCCGGCCGTTTGCCGTCACGGTCGCCGTCGCGATGACCGCGTCGCTGTTCGTGGCGCTGACGATCGTGCCGGTGCTGGCGTACTGGTTCATCAAGGCCGCACCCTCCACGGAAGGATCCACGGAAGGATCCACGGACGGGTCCACGGGCCGCGAGGACGCCGAGCAGCGCGAGCGCGCCGGCCTCCTGCAGCGCAGCTATCTGGCGACCCTGACCACGGCGCTGCGGCGCCCGGTCCTCACGCTCGGCGCGGCGGTGCTCGTGTTCGTCGGCACCCTCGCCCTGGTGCCGCGGCTGGAGACCAACTTCCTCGGCGACGCCGGCCAGGACACCCTCACGGTGACCGAGACGTTCGCGCCGGGCACGTCGCTCGCGGCGCAGGACGCGGCGGCCCAGCAGGTCGAGGAGGCGCTCATGGGCGTCGAGGGCGTGACGACCGTGCAGACCACGGTCGGGTCCTCCGGGGGTATCGAGTCCGTCCTCGGCGGCTCGGGTACGCCGCGGGCCTCGTTCGCCCTCACGCTCGACGGCGACGTGGACCCGGAGGTCGTGCAGGAGGACGTGCGCGCCGCGGCCCGGGACCTGGGGCAGACCGCCGGTGAGGTGACCGTCGCCGGCGCCGGAGCCGCGTTCGGCAGCTCGACCGTCGACGTCATCGTGCGTTCCGACGACCCCGACCAGCTGGGCGAGCTCGCTCAGCGGGTGCAGGAGATGGTCGAGGAGGTCGACGGCGTCTCCGACGTGACGAACAACCTCGCGGCGGCCCAGCCCACCGTGCAGGTGGTCGTCGACCGCGCGGCCGCGGCGGCGGCCGGGCTCACCGAGACGCAGGTGGCCGGCACGGTCGCCGCCTTGATGAGCCCGCAGCCGATCGGCACCGTGGACCTCGGTGACGGTCCGCTCGACGTGACCATCGAGGGCATCCCGGGCCCGACCACGCTCGACGACCTGCGCGCGGTGGTGCTGCCGACGGCGACCGGCATGGTCCCGCTCACGCAGGTGGCCAGCATCGACGAGGTCGACGTTCCCACGTCGGTCACCCGCGTGGACGGCGACCGGTCGGCGACCGTCTCGGCGACCCCGACCGGCCAGGACCTGGGCGCCGTGACCACGGCGCTGCAGGCGCAGATCGACGAGCTCGACGTGCCGGCGGGCGCGAGCGTGGCGATCGGCGGCATCGCCACGGAGCAGGAGGACGCGTTCGCCGACCTGGGCCTCGCGCTGCTGATCGCGATCGCGATCGTCTACCTGGTCATGGTGGCCACGTTCCGCTCGCTCCTGCAGCCGGTGATCCTGCTGGTCTCGGTGCCGTTCGCCGCGACCGGCGCGCTGCTCGCGCTGCTGCTCACGGGCACCCCGCTCGGTGTCCCGGCGCTGATCGGCGTGCTCATGCTGATCGGCATCGTGGTCACCAACGCGATCGTGCTCATCGACCTGGTCAACCAGTACCGCGCGGCGGGCCGGCCGCTGGCCGAGGCCGTGCTGGAGGGAGCACGCAAGCGTCTGCGGCCGATCCTGATGACCGCGGCGGCGACGATCTTCGCGCTCACGCCCATGGCGTTCGGGCTGACGGGCGGCGGCGTCTTCATCTCCAAGCCGCTGGCCATCGTCGTCATCGGCGGCCTGGTCAGCTCCACGCTGCTGACCCTCGTGCTCGTGCCGGTGCTCTACACGCTGGCGGAGAAGGCCAAGGAGCGCGGCGCCCGCAGGCGGGACGCCAGGCGCGCCTGAGCGCAGGAACGACGAGGGGCGGCCCGCACGCGGACCGCCCCTCGTCGTGCGTCGCAGGTCAGGCGTCGCGCTTCTTGAGCAGGACGGCGGCTGCGCCCAGGACGAGCACGACCCACAGGATCAGCACCCCGTACCCCTGCCAGGCGGACAGGTCCACACCGACGTCGCTGAAGGCCGCGGTCGCCTCCAGCTGCTCGTTGGTCTGCGTGAACTGCTGGCCCGCGACGCCGGGCAGGAACGGGTTGGCCAGCTGGAGCGGCTCCCACGGGATCGCCCCGAACAGGATCGGCGCCACCAGCAGGAGACCGAGGACCGTGGCCAGCGCCGCCGCCGAGTGACGCAGCAGCGCGCCCAGGGCGTAGGAGAACAGGGCGATCGTCGCGAGGTACACCGCGGTGCCCACCAGCGGTCGCACCATCTCCGGGTCGGTCACGTCGATCGAGAAGCCCTCGCTGTCGAAGAACAGCCACTGCAGGCCGACGGACAGGGCCACGGCGACCAGCGCGACGGCGAACACGGAGACCACGAGGATGATCCCCTTGGCCCACAGCATCGGCAGGCGCTTGGGCACCGCGGTGAGGCTGGACCGGATCATGCCGGTGCTGTACTCGCTGGTGATCGTGAGCGCGCCCAGCACGGCCAGCGCGAGCTGGGCGAGGGTCACGGCGATGCTCAGCGGGTCGAGCGGGTTGCCCGCCGTGCCTTCCGGCGGCCCGCCCTCCTCCGGGCTCGGCACGTTGATGAAGGCCAGGCTGATCAGGCAGACCAGCCCGACCGTGGCGACCAGGAAGATCGACAGCGTCCACGTGGTCGAACGGACCGACCAGAACTTGATCCACTCCCCGCGCAGCAGGTGGCCGAAGCTGAGCTTGTAGTCGTTCTGCGGGGTGGCGCGGCGGCGCGGCTCGGTGGCGACGGCGGTGCTCATCGGGCGTCCTCTCCGGGGGTGGTGGCTGCGGGGGTGGCGGCGGTGGCCTGGCTGCCCGCCGAGCGGGTCTCGCCGGGGATCGCGGCCGAGTGGTACTCGACGGAGTCGGACGTCAGGGACATGTACGCGTCCTCGAGGGAGCCGGTCATCGGCGTGAGCTCGTGCAGGACGATGCCGGACGCCGCGGCGATCTCGCCGACCTCCACGGACGTCGCGCCGTGGACCTCGAGCAGACCGTCCTCGGCGGGGGTCACCGTGACCGCGCGGCTGGCCAGGCGTGCCGCCAGGTCCGTGGCCTGCGGGGACCGCACGCGCACGGTCGAACGTGTGGCTGCGGCGATCACCGTGTCCGTGGGGCCGTCGGCGATGATCCGGCCGCGGCCGATGACGATCAGGTGGTCCGCGGTCACGGCCATCTCGCTCATCAGGTGCGAGGACAGGAACACCGTGCGGCCCTCCGTGGCGGCCAGGTACTTGACCAGGTTGCGCACCCAGAGCACGCCCTCGGGGTCGAGCCCGTTGACCGGCTCGTCGAGGATCAGCGTCTGCGGGTCGCCCACGAGGGCGACCGCGATGCCGAGGCGCTGGCCCATGCCGAGCGAGAAGCCGCCGACCCGCCGCTTCGCGACGGAGTCGAGCCCGGTCATCGAGATGACCTCGTCGACGCGCTTGGTGCCGATGCCGTGGGTCGCCGCGATGGCGCGCAGGTGGTTGCGGGCGGTGCGGCCGGTGTGGACCGCCTTGGCCTCGAGCAGCGCACCGACCTCCGTGAGCGGCGAGCGGTGCTCGGCGTACGGACGCCCGTTCACGGTGACCGAGCCGCGCGTCGGCCGGTCGAGGGCGACGATCATCCGCATGGTGGTGGACTTGCCGGCGCCGTTGGGGCCGAGGAAGCCGGTCACCCGGCCGGGCTGGACCGTGAACGAGATGTCGTCCACCGCCGTCGTGCTGCCGTATCTCTTGGTGAGGTCGTGGGCCTCGATCATGTCTGTTCCCTCGTCGTCGGGATGGTGAGCCGCGTCGAACGTAGGACTGCGACGCACGGCGATACATCGGACCAAGGGGGGAGGTGGACCCCGCCGAAAGGTCGAGCCGTCGACGGCCTGGGAACGAACGCACCCCCGTCTGCGTTCGCTACGGTGACAGCCTTGTCTGACAGCGCCCGATCCGTCCAGGAGGACGCATGGCCAATCCCGTGTTCAACAACAGTCCGGTCTTCCAGGACCCCGTCCAGCGTCGTGGCCAGAAGTCGCCCGCCTCGACGGTGTCCTACGGCACGGCCGGTGCCCAGGTGGCGGATGCCGCCACCCTCGACCAGATGTACGCCGCCCCCGCCGCGACCACGCGCGAGACCGGCCGGCTGACGTACGACGACGTCATCATGAAGACCGCGGGGCTGCTGGCCATCCTCGTCGTGACCGGCGCGGCCACCTGGGTGCTCGCTCCGGGCCTGTGGATCGTGGGCGCGATCGTCGGGCTCGTGCTCGGCCTGGTCAACGCGTTCAAGAAGAACCCCAGCCCGCCGCTGATCATGCTGTACGCCGCCGCCCAGGGTGTGTTCCTCGGCGGGATCAGCGCGATGTACGAGTCCTGGTACGACGGAGTCGTCGTCCAGGCCGTGCTCGCGACGATCTCGGTGTTCGCGGTGTCGCTCGTCCTGTTCCGGTCGGGCAAGGTCCGCGTCACGCCGAAGTTCACGCGTGGGCTGCTCCTGGCCATGGGCGGGTACCTCGTGTTCTCGCTGGTCAACGTCGTGCTGATGCTCTTCGGGGTCGGCGGCGGCGAGTACGGCCCGCTGCGGTCCGGCTTCCTCGGCGTCGTCGTCGGCCTGATCGCGGTCGGCCTGGCCGCCGCGAGCCTGATCGTCGACTTCGACTCCATCAAGCGCGGCGTCGAGGCCGGGGTCCCGGCCAAGCTCGCGTGGACGGCGGCCTTCGGGCTCGTCGTGACGCTGGTCTGGCTGTACCTGGAGCTGCTGCGGATCTTCGCGATCCTGCGTGGTGACTGACCCTGCCTGACTGCCTGATGTCGGCCCGGGTGCGATGATCGATCGCACCCGGGCCGACGTGCGTCTGCCCACCCCGCCACCCATGGGAGCTGCAGGACAGTGAAGTTCGCGAAGCACATCTCGGAGCTCGTCGGCGGCACCCCGCTGGTCCAGCTCACCACCGTGACGGCCGGCCTGACGGCGACGATCCTCGCCAAGGTCGAGTACATGAACCCCGGCGGATCCGTGAAGGACCGCATCGCGCTGAAGATGATCGAGGCCGCGGAGGCCAGCGGCGAGCTGCTGCCGGGCGGCACGATCGTCGAGCCGACCAGCGGGAACACCGGCGTCGGCCTGGCCCTCGTCGCGCAGCGCAAGGGCTACCGCTGCGTGTTCGTCTGCCCCGACAAGGTCAGCCAGGACAAGCGTGACGTGCTGCGGGCCTACGGCGCGGAGGTCGTCGTGACGCCCACGGCGGTCGCGCCCGACCACCCCAGCTCGTACTACTCGGTGTCGGGCCGCCTGGCCCGGGAGATCCCGGGCGGCTGGAAGCCGAACCAGTACGCGAACGTGAACGGGCCGGCCAGCCACTACGAGACGACCGGCCCCGAGATCTGGGCGGACACCGACGGTCGCGTCACGCACCTGGTCACCGGCGTCGGCACCGGCGGCACCATCACCGGCACCGGGCGCTACCTCCACGACGTGTCCGAGGGTCGCGTCGTGGTCATCGGCGCCGACCCCGCCGGCTCCGTCTACTCCGGCGGCGACGGTCGTCCCTACCTGGTCGAGGGCGTCGGCGAGGACTTCTGGCCCACCGCGTACGACCCCACCGTGCCCGACGAGATCATCGCCGTCTCCGACGCCGACTCGTTCGCGATGACGCGTCGGCTCGCGCGCGAGGAGGGTCTGCTGGTCGGCGGGTCCTGCGGCATGGCGGTCGAGGCCACCCTGCGGTACGCGCGGCGGCTGCAGGAGGAGGACCCGGAGGCGGCAGCCGCCGCGGTGATCGTGGTGATCCTGCCCGACAGCGGACGCGGGTACCTGTCCAAGATCTTCAACGACAAGTGGATGCGCTCGTACGGCTTCCTGGGTGCCGACGAGGGCGCCACGGTGGCCGACGTGCTGCGCACGAAGACCGGCACGCTGCCCGACCTGGTGCACACCCACCCGAACGAGACCGTGCGCGACGCGATCGAGATCCTGCACGAGTACGGCGTCTCGCAGATGCCCGTCGTCGGCGCGGAGCCCCCCGTGAAGATCGGCGAGGTGGCAGGTGCGGTCAGCGAGCGCGAGCTCCTCGACGCGGTGTTCTCCGGCGAGGCCGAGCTGTCCGACCGCGTCGACCGGCACATGTCCGCGGCGCTCCCGCTCATCGGGTCGGGCGAGTCCGTGGAGTCCGCGCGGTCGGCGCTGCAGAAGGCGGACGCGCTCATGGTGGTCGACGACGGCGCGCCCGTCGGCGTGCTGACGCGCCACGACCTCCTGGGCTTCCTGGCGAGGTAGGTTCTCGTAGGGAGAGATCCCGTTCGAAGGAGCACGATGGCCCTGTTCGACCTGTCCCTGCCCGACCTCGAGCGCTACCTGCCCGAGCTGGACGAGCCCGAGGACTTCGACGAGTTCTGGGCCGGCACCCTCGCAGAGGCCCGGACGTTCGACCTGGCACTGACGGTGACGCCGGTGGACACCGGGCTCACGGTGATCGACGCGTTCGACGTGACGTTCGCCGGGTTCGGCGGGCACCCGATCAAGGCGTGGGTGACCCGCCCGGCCGGGGCGGCGGGGGACCTGCCCGCGGTCGTCGAGCTCATCGGCTACGGCGGCGGGCGGGGCTTCGCGCACGAGCGGCTCGCCTGGGCGGCCGCCGGGTACGTGCACCTGGTGATGGACACCCGTGGGCAGGGGTCGGTCTGGGGCGGCGGCGGGCACACGCCGGACCCCGCGGGCTCGGGCCCGGCGGCACCGGGGGTCATGACGCGGGGGATCCTCGACCCGCACGAGCACTACTACCGTCGGGTCATCACCGACGCCGTCCGCGCGGTGGACGCCGTGCGCGCGCTGCCCGGTGTCGACGCCGCCCGCGTCAGCGTGACGGGCGGCAGCCAGGGCGGCGGGCTCGCGCTCGCGGTCGGCGGCCTCGCCGACGACCTCGTCGCGGTGCTGCCCGACGTGCCGTTCCTGTGCCACTACCCGCGCGCGTTCGCGATCACCGACGCGTTCCCGTACGGCGAGGTCGTGCAGTACCTGGCGGTGCACCGCGACCAGGAGGCGGCCGTGCTGCGCACGCTGTCGTACCTGGACGGGGTGCACTTCGCACGGCGGGCCTCCGCCCCCGCGCTGTTCTCCGTCGCCCTGCGGGACCAGACGTGCCCGCCGTCGACCGTGTTCGCCGCGTACAACCACTACGCCGGGCTGTCGGGGGCGAGACCTGCCACCGAGATCGCCGTCTACGCCTACAACCAGCACGAGGGCGGGCAGGCGTTCCAGGTGGACCGGCAGCTGCGCTGGCTGCGGGCGCTGCACGCGGCGTAGCCCGACCAGGGCCACGCCCGACGTCACGGCCCGTGGTGCACCGTGCTGCCCAGCGCGGACAGCCCGTCGACGAGGAGGTCGACGAGCAGGCGCGCGTACCGTCCGTCGGGATCCAGGTCGGGGTCGAACACCGTGATCGAGGCCCCGAGCGCGTCGGGCGCCAGACCCCTCAGCAGCCCCGCGAGCCCGGCGACGTCCAGGCCGCCGGGATCGGGGCTGTCGACCGCCGGCATGACCGAGGGGTCGAGGACGTCGACGTCGACCTGGAGCCAGTACCCGGACCCGGCGGCGGCCTTCGCTGCCGTGACCGCGGGTACGACGCCCCAGGTCGTCACCGCCGAGGCGGGGGTGACCGAGCCGAGGACCCGGCGCGCCTCGTGCGCGCCCCCGTCGTCGTCCCGGTGGCCGATGTGGGCGGTGCGGGCCGGAGCGAAGTACGGGCCCAACCCGTCGATGTCGGCGATCGCCGGCCAGTGCAGGCCGACGGCCGCGGCGAGGTCCTCACCGGCGACGCTCGCGCACTCGTCGCTGTTGCCCGGGTGGCGGAAGTCGGTGTGACCGTCGACGTGGACGAGACCGGCCCCACCGCGGGTGGCCGTGGCGATGCCGGCGGCCAGGAGCACGCTGCAGTCCCCGCCGACGACGAGCGGCGCGCGCCCGGAGGCCAGGACGTCGCCGATGCGGGTCGCGAGCCGCATCGAGTGGTCGACGAGCGCGGCCTGGTTGCGGACCAGCCCGGGCGCGCGGGTGGCGTCGTCGTCGACGTAGCGACCGGGCAGGACCACCCCGCCGTCCCGGGCGCCGGTCAGCGCGAACCGCTCGAACAGACCCGCCTCCCGCAGGGCCTCGGGCGCCTTGGCCGAGCCGGGGACGCCGCCGGGCTCGGGCGGGCGCAGGCCGAGGTTGCTCGGTGCGGAGACGAGCGTGATCACCCGGTGATCCTCTCCCGGCGGGCTAGTGCACGGCCAGCCGTTCGAGCCCACCGACGAGGCCGTCGACGAGGAACGCGAAGCTGACGTCGACATCGTCCGGCATGCCGAAGCCGCCGTCGAGCTCGAGCACGACGAAGCCGTGCACCGCGGCGCGGAACGCCCGGACGGCGTCGATGCGTCGCTCGGGCGCCACCCCGAGCGCGGCGATCGCCCCGGCGAGGAGGTCGACCGTCCGGGCGGCCGCCGTCTGCACCGCGGCGGCGTCGGGGTCCCGTGCCCAGCTGCTGCCCTGCACGCACTGGTAGCGGCCCGGGTAGGACTTGGCGTAGGCGCGGGTGGCGTCGGCCATCGCGCGCAGCGCGTCGGGACCGTCGAGCGACCCGCGCGCCGCCACGAGGGACGTCGTGAACCCCTCGATCGAGGTGCGCGCGACCTCGCGTCGCAGGCCGGGCAGGCCCGCGACGTGCTTGTAGAGGCTCGGCACCGCGACGCCGGCTCGCCCGGCGACGGCCGCCAGCGTGAGGTCGGTGAAGCCGGTCGGTCCGCCGTCGTCGACCACCGCGAGGGCGAGGTCGACGACGGCGGCGCGGTCCAGGCCGGCCCTAGGCACGGGCGCTCGAGCGGACCTGGAACCGGCCGGCGGCGTCGCGGGGGAGGTCGGCCAGGAACGCCAGCGTGCCCGGCACGACGACCTCGGGCGCCTGGTGGTGCGGGTAGTGGGCCACGTCGGGGATGAGCGTCACGTCGGCGTCGATCGCGCTGCGCAGCCACGCGGCCTCCGCGGCGGGGTCCTTGTAGTCGGGGTCGATCGCCCCCACGAAGACCACCGCGGGCGCGACGATCTCGGGCACCCGCGCCTCGACCGGTGCGTGGGTCAGCTGGACGGTCAGGTGCCGGAAGGAGCGCAGGTGCGCGGGGTCACGCATCGAGGTCCGCAGGTCGGCGACGTGCTCGTCGAGCCACGGCGCCTTGGTGCCGCGGTTGAGGTAGCCGCGGTAGTACGACGTCCACACGGCCGCCCCCCACGGGCGTGCGAAGAGCGCGCGCATCAGGCCGCGCATGGCCGCGGTCACGAGCCCGGGGGCGGGCGGGTCACGCAGGAGCGGACCGGTGAGCACGAGGCCGGCGACGAGGTCGGGGCGCTCGGCCGCCGCCCATGCCGACGACGCCGCGCCCATGGAGTTGCCGACGAGGACCGCGGGGCCGCCGAGGTGCTCGACGAGCGCGAGCAGGTCCTGGCCGGTGACGACGTCCCCGTGCGTGCGGAAGGAGGTGTCGGAGTCGCCGTGGCCGCGCAGGTCGAGCGCGGCGACGCGGTGCCCGGCGTCGGCGAGCGGTCCGATGAGCTCGCGCCAGGTGCTGCGCAGGTCCCCCATGCCGGGGACGAGCACGACGAGCGGCCCGGTGGCGGGCCCGTCGACCGTGTAGGCGATCCGCCCCTCGGGGCGCTGCAGGTGCTGGATGGGTGTCATGGCAGCAAAGCTAATGGCATTAGCCAATCCCGTCAACCCCCGATGCGGCGGGCGTGGGCAGGGGTTGGCAAGATGGGCTCCGCACGATCGCACCGTCATCCACTGAAGGAGTACGTCATGTCCGCAGCGCTGCCCGAGGTCTCGGGTTCCTTCGGCCAGAAGCCGACCCTGACCTTCCCTGACGCCGCGCCCTCCGGTGAGCTCGAGGTCCTGGTCCTGTCCCGTGGGGACGGCCCCCTCGTCGAGGCCGGTGACGACCTCGAGGTGCACTACCTCGGCCAGGCGTGGCAGGGCGGCGTCTTCGACAACTCGTACGACCGGGGCTCGTCGATCAGCTTCCCGATCGGCGTCGGCGCCGTGATCGGCGGCTGGGACGAGGGCCTCGTCGGCCAGCAGGTCGGGTCGCGCGTCCTGCTGTCGATCCCGTCGCACCTGGGCTACGGCGACCGCGGCGTGCCGCAGGCCGGCATCAAGGGCGGCGACACGCTGGTCTTCGTGGTCGACATCGTCGGCACCAGCAGCAACTGATCGCCCGGCGACAGCCCCCCGCGCTCCGCGTGGGGGCTGTCGCTATCCTCGGCGCGTGGCGGCGGGCGAGGTGACGATCGGCGAGTTCGCGCGCCGCTCCGGGCTCTCGCTCAAGGCGCTGCGGCTCTACGACGCCCGCGGGCTGCTGCAGCCGGTGCGCGTCGACCCGGCCACGGGCTACCGCTACTACGACCTCGACCAGCTGGCCCGCGCGCGCACCGTCTCGCTCCTGCGCCGCCTCGAGATGCCGCTCGGTGCGATCGCCGACGTGCTGGCCGAGCCGGTCGGGCAGGCGGCCGCGATCCGCTCGTGGTGGTCCGAGAGGCAGCGGGACCTGGCGGACCGCGGCCCCGAGCTCGACCTGGTGCTGCAGTCCCTCGGTGCGGCGGGCGAGTCCGTCCACACCGGGCGGTTCGGCATCGACGACGTGCTCGTCCGGCCGGCCGCGGCGCGGACCGTCGCGACCGTGCGGCGCCACGTGGTGCAGGACGACCTGGTCGCTGCGTTCGCGTCCGACGTCCTGGAGATCCGGTCGTTCCTCGACGAGGGCGGCGCCTCGTACGGCACCGAGTTCTGGGTGGTCTTCCACGGCGCGGTGGGGCGTGACGGCGACGGGCCGATCGAGACGTGCTTGCCGTACGAGGGGGCGCTCACGCCCGTCGGCCCGATCACGCTGCGGCAGGAGCCCGCGCAGACGATGGCGTTCGTCCCGGTCACCGCGGCCGACTGCCGCTACCCCCAGATCATCGGTGCCTACGTCGCGCTCGAGACCTGGTTCTCCGTCGGTGGACGCCGCGCGGCGGGCCCGTCGCGCGAGCTCTACCCGGTGCCGTGGTCGGACGAGGGCGTCGTCGCGCACGTCGCGCAGCCGGTCGCTTGACCCTGCCCCAGGGGCAGACACCACGCTGGCGCCATGCCCGATCTCGACGCGTACGCGACCCACAGCCCGTACACCGACCCCGGCCGCCACGCCGCGCTGCTCCGAGGGGTCGGAACCGACCCGGCGGCGCTGCACGCGGCGTCGTGCCGCACGGTCATCCACTACCGGGCCGGCGCGGAGCAGCTGGTCCCGGGCCAGGACGCGGACATCGACCTGCGCTGGCTGGCCGACATCCTCGGCGAGGCGCAGCGCCGCGCCGCCGGACCGCTCGACGCGGAGCGCCCGCCGGTCCAGCAGATCGCGGGATGCTGCCGCGACCACACGCTGGTCGCGGTCGCGGTCCTGCGTGAGCACGGCATCCCGGCGCGCAGCCGCGTCGGCTTCGCGGCCTACTTCCGTCCGGGCTTCCACCACGACCACGTGGTGGCCGAGCGCTGGGCCGGGTCGCGCTGGGTCCGCTTCGACCCGGAGCTGGACGCGGGCGACGACTGGTTCGACTTCGACTCCCACGACCTGCCGACGGGTCTGGGGGCGCCGTTCGAGACGGCCGCCGAGGTGTGGCGCGCGCACCGGCTCGACGGCCTCGACGTCTCGACCTACGGCGTCGACCCGTCGTTGCCCGAGCTGTGCGGGCCGGAGTTCGTGCGCGGGTACGTGGTGACCGAGCTCGCGCACCGGCGGCGTGACGAGCTGCTGCTCTGGGACGTCTGGGGCGACACGATGCCGGAGACCGACACCCCCGCCGACGAGCTCGACCGGCTGGCCGACGAGGTCGCCGCGCTGCTCGTGGCCGCCGACGCGGGGGACGGCCGGGCGGAGGCCGAGCTGACGCGGCGGTACGCGACCGACGCGCGGCTACGGCCGGGCGGCTCCGTCGTCACGCTGTCGCCGACCGGGCGGGTGGGCGACGCGGACCTGCTCGCGCGGGTGAACCGCTGGCGGTCCTAGAGGACGTGCCGCTCCAGGTAGGCGTTGCGGAAGACGCCCTCGGGGTCGGTCCGGGCGACGAGCGCGCGGAAGTCGTCCCAGTGCGGGTAGAGCCGGGCGAGGTCGCGGCCCTCGTCGGCGAACAGCTTGCCCCAGTGCGGTCGCGCGTCGAACGGGGCCAGCGCGGCCTCGATCGTCGGCAGCAGTGCCGTGACCTCGCGCTGGAGCGGGCGCCAGGTGAAGTGCAGGCCCACGCGCGGCCCGCCCTGCGCGCCCGACAGCCACAGGTCGTCGCCGGCCATGGTCCGCACCTCGGTCACCTGGAGCAGCGGTGAGATCCGGTCGCCGAGGGACCGCACGGCCTCGAGCGCCTGCACGGCGTGCGCGCGCGGCACCAGGAACTCGGACTGGAGCTCGTCACCGTTGCTCGGCGTGAAGTCCATCCGGAAGTGCGGCAGGCGGTCGTGCCACGGTCCGGGCTCGCCCAGCTGCGCCGTGCAGTTGACGGGGTCGATGCCGGGCAGCGGGTGTCGCGGACCGTCGGCCGGCGTGGCACCGAACAGCTCGGCGCGCTGCTGGTACGACGGGGTGACGCGCGACTTGCGCCAGACCTGCTGGATGGTGTCGCCCGTCCAGTCGGTGAAGAGGCTGACGGAGTCGGCGCTGCCGGTGATCTCGTCCAGGTGCTCGAGGGCGGCGGGCCAGGGGAGGTCGACGTGCACCTCCTGGGCGACGTCGTAGGTGGGCTCGATGTCGAGGGTGACGCGGGTGACCACGCCGAGCGCCCCCAGGGCGACCACCGAGCCGGCGAAGTCCTCGTCGCCGCGTCGGACGGTCCGCAGCGCGCCGTCGGGCCCGACGATCTCCAGCGCGGCGACGGCGCCGGCCAGGTTCCTGCTCGCGTCGCCCGAGCCGTGCGTCCCGGTGGCGACCGCTCCCGCGACCGAGATGTGCGGCAGGGACGCCAGGTTGTGCACCGCCCACCCGGCGGGGTGCAGGTGCTGGGCGAGGGTGCCGTAGCGGGTGCCGCCGGTGACGGTGACCGTCCGGGCCTGCGCGTCGATCTCCGGGGTGGACTCGAGACCGTCCAGCGCGACGAGCGCGTCCGGGCCGTCGGCGAGGTCGTTGAAGCAGTGCCGGGTGCCCAGCGCGCGGATCCGGCGCGCGCCCGCGACGGTCTCCTGGAGCTCCTCGACCGTGCGCGGATGGTGGATCTGGGCGGCGCCGTACGTGTAGTTGCCCGCCCAGTTCGTCAGCATCACCACTCCCACCTACGAGCCACCGGTGACGAAGATATCGAACAGGTTCGGGTCGTGCGCGTGCACCAGCACCATGAACACGAACAGGTCGAAGAGCAGGTGGACCGCCACGACGTAGGTCAGCGACGTGGTGCGCCGGAAGATCCAGCCCTGGATCAGCGCGAACGGGATGGTCAGCAGCGGGCCCCACTCGCGGTAGCCCAGCTCCCACAGGAACGACACGAAGACCGTCGCCTGCAGCAGGTTGGCCAGCCAGAACGGGAAGTGCGGCCGCAGCAGCGCGAGGACCACGCAGATGAAGAACAGCTCGTCCCAGATGCCGACCGCGTTGACCCCGACGAACAGCCGCACGACGTCACCCGTGCCGTCCAGGTCCGGCCAGTTGCGCCACACGCCCGACCCCAGGAAGTAGGCGGGCAGGATCAGGTACGCGGCGACCGCCACGGCCACCAGGTACACCGCCTGCCACCGGTCCCAGCGGCGGCCCGTGTGGATCGGGTAGTGGATCTTGTCGTCGCGGAAGACCTTGCGCGAGATCAGCGTCGGCACCAGCACCGCGAGGCCGAGGGCGAGCGTGAACTTGAGCATGCCCAGGTTGGACAGGTCGGCCTTCAGCGAGATCGTGCTGATGATCGCCTGGCCGAGCGCGATCAGCCCCAGGTCGCGGCCGAGCCGCCGGTCCACGGCGAGGCCCAGTGCGACCCCCGCGACCAGCGGCAGGTAGCCGAGCGGGCGGACGTGGACCGCGAACAGCAGGACCGCGGCACCGCAGACGAGCGCCGCCGCGAGGAGGCGGGCGGCGTTCTGGGCGGCGGACCGTCGGTCGTCGAGCACGGGAACGGGGAGCTGGGCGGTCACGACGTGCAGTCTGACTGCTGCGCGGCTGCTCGGCGACCCCTACCCCGGCTCGGGACGGGTTGCCGTCGGGCGCTCGCGGCGGTGTACGTGGACCGAGGTCCAACGCCGCATGGACGATCGTGGACGACGTCGGCGCGCCCTGGATAGGTTCGCGGCGGACCGGCAGGGGGCGACTCGGCCGGTCCGCCACAGACGTTCCCGTGGGTGGCTGATCAGGACGACGGGGGAGTCCTGACCAGCCCCGGTGCGGGCGGGTGACCGGCAGCGGGGGCTTACCGGTCACCCGCCCGTGCGCAGGGGACCAGACGCCGGCCGCGACAGCGTCGTCGCGCGTCCGGTCACGCCGCGGTCACGCGCCCGTGGGCCGCGGGCAGGAGACGCCCGTGCCGCCGATCCCGCAGTACCCGTTGGGGTTCTTGTCCAGGTACTGCTGGTGGTAGTCCTCGGCGTAGTAGAACGGGCCGGCGTCCTGTGCCGACCGGATCTCCGTGGTGATCTCACCGAATCCCGACCGGGTCAGCCGCGGCTGGTACTCGTCCCGCGTGGTGCGCGCGAGGCGCTCCTGCTCGGGGGTCGTGGTGTACACCGCGGAGCGGTACTGCGTGCCCACGTCGTTGCCCTGCCGGTAGCCCTGCGTCGGGTCGTGCGACTCCCAGAAGGTGCGGAGCAGCTCCTCGGCAGAGACGACGGCCGGGTCGTACGCCACGAGCACGATCTCGGTGTGCCCGGTCAGGGCGGTGCAGGTCTCCTCGTAGGTCGGGTACGGCGTGAAGCCGCCCTGGTAGCCGGCCGCGGTCGTCACGACGCCGGGGATCTGCCAGAAGGTGCGCTCGGCACCCCAGAAACAGCCCATCGCCAGGTAGATGACCTCGGTGCCCTCGGGCCAGGGGCCCTGCAGGGGTGTGCCGAGGACCGTGTGGGTCGAGGGGATGCTGTAGGCGTACCGGTCACGGCCCGGCAGGGCCCGCTCCGGTGCCACCATCGTGGACTTGAGGGCGGATCCAAACAGCCAGTTCATGGTGGTGTTCCTCTCCGGGAGCCCGGTGGGTCACCTGGGTCCTCCCGGGGTCTGCAACCGTGCGCACGCGACGGGTGTTCCCGCCGACCAGGGGTTCTCTTGACCGAACCAATACCTGACCGAGAACGCACGAGCGCATGACCTGGACCGCACCGGGACCGCACCCCGGGCCGTCCCGCGCGGCCGACCCGGCGGACGTCGGCGACCGCCTAGCCTGGGACGGTGACGAACGACGCGCAGCCCCACGACGACTGGTCCTCCGCCGGCTTCTCGACCCGCGCCATCCACGCGGGCCAGGACCCCGACCCCGCCACCGGGGCGGTCGTGACCCCGATCTACGCGACCTCGACGTACAAGCAGGACGGCGTCGGCGGCCTGCGCGGCGGGTACGAGTACTCGCGCTCCGCCAACCCGACGCGTACCGCGCTCGAGGCGGCGCTCGCCGCGGCCGAGGGGGGTGCGGCCGGCTTCGCGTTCTCCTCGGGGCTCGCCGCCGAGGACACGGTCCTGCGCGCGACCCTGCGGCCGGGCGACCACGTCGTCATCCCGAACGACGCCTACGGCGGCACGTACCGCCTGATCGCGCGCGTGTTCGGCCCGTGGGGCATCGACCACACCGCGGTCGACCTGTCCGACTCGGACGCCGTGCTCGCCGCCATCCAGCCCGGCCGCACGAAGGTGGTCTGGGTAGAGACGCCGACCAACCCGCTGCTCGGCATCGCCGACATCGCCGTGCTGGCCGCGCACGCGCGGTCGGCGGGCGCGGTGCTCGTCGTCGACAACACCTTCGCGACGCCCTACTTCCAGCAGCCGCTCGCGCTCGGCGCCGACGTCGTCGTGCACTCGACCACCAAGTACATCGGCGGGCACTCGGACGTCGTCGGCGGCGCCCTCGTCGTGGCGGACGGCGCGCAGCTCCCCGTGGGGCTCGACGGCCCGACCGGCACGGCGAGCCTGGCCGACGCGGTGCGGTTCCATCAGAACGCCTCGGGCGCGGTCGCGGGCCCGTTCGACGCGTGGCTGACGCTGCGCGGCCTCAAGACGCTCGCCGTGCGGATGGACCGGCACGCGAGCAACGCCCGCGCGGTCGCGGACTTCCTCGTGGCGCACGACGCCGTGGTGTCGGTGATCTACCCGGGGCTCGAGAGCCATCCCGGGCACGCCGTGGCGGCGCGCCAGATGACCGGGTTCGGCGGGATGATCTCGTTCCGCACGGGCAGCGAGGCCTCGGCCCTCGCGGTGTGCGCGGCGACCCGCGTGTTCACTCTCGCGGAGTCCCTCGGCGGCGTGGAGTCGCTGATCGAGCACCCGCACCAGATGACGCACGGGTCGGTGGCGGGCACCGAGCTCGAGGTGCCCGCCGACCTCGTGCGCCTGTCGGTCGGCATCGAGGACGTCGCCGACCTGCTCGCCGACCTCGAGGCGGCGCTCGTCGCCGGGCGCGGCGCGTGAGCCCGACCGCGTCCAGGCCACGGCTCGACGAGCCCGGTCGCACCGGCGATGGGCAGGCCGTCCCCCCGGCGGTGCGGAACGCGGCCGCCTGGTCGTGGCGGTTGCTGCTCATCGGCGCCGGGCTGGCGGTCCTGCTCTGGCTCCTGAACGAGCTCAAGGTCGTCGTCGTCCCGATCGCCGTGGCCGTGCTGCTCGCGGTCCTGCTCACGCCGTTCGTCGGCTGGCTCCAGCGGGTCACCCGCATGCCCCGCGCCGCGGCGGCCGGGATCGGTCTGTTCGGGATGCTCGCGCTGGTGGCCGGTCTGCTGACGCTCGCCGGCCGCTCGATCATCAAGGGCTTCGGCCAGCTGTGGCAGCAGGCGGCGCAGGGGATCGACAGGCTGACCACGTGGCTGGCGGACGGCCCGCTGCAGGTGTCCGACGCGGACATCGCGAGCTGGACCGAGACGCTGCAGGGCTCACTCACCGGCGGCACCCCGACGCTGGTGTCGGGGGCACTGCACGCCACGACGACCGTCGGGCACGTCGCCGCCGGAGCGCTCATCGCCCTCTTCTGCACGTTCTTCTTCCTGCTCGACGGCCGGACGATCTGGGCCTGGGTGGTCGGGCTCTTCCCGCGCGGGTCGCGTGAGTACATCCACCAGGCCGGCCGGCGAGGGCTGGTCACGCTCGGCGCGTACACCCGCACGCAGATCCTGGTCGCGGCCGTCGACGCCGTCGGCATCGGCGTCGGTGCCGCGATCCTGCAGGTTCCGTTGGCGCTGCCCCTGGCGGTGCTGGTGTTCCTGGGCTCGTTCATCCCCGTCGTCGGTGCCGTGGTGACCGGCTCGGTCGCGATCCTGGTGGCGCTGGTCTCGAACGGCCCCGGATCGGCCATCTGGATGCTCGCGGTGGTCCTGCTCGTGCAGCAGTTCGAGGGTCACGTGCTCCAGCCGTTCCTCATGGGCCACGCCGTCTCGCTGCACCCGGTCGCGGTGCTGCTCTCGGTCGCGGCGGGCTCGTTCGTCGCGGGGATCGTGGGCGCCCTGTTCGCGGTGCCCGTCGCGGCGACGATCAACACCGTGATCCTGTACCTGCACGGGCACGACAAGTTCCCCCAGCTGGGCACCGACGACCACGTCCCGGTCCGGGGTCGGGGGCACCCGATCCTCGACCGCGCCATCGCACAGATGGCCGAGGCGCGCTCCGAGCGGGTGGCGACGCGGGCGGAGGCCGCCGAGCGCGCCGAGGCGGACGCGCCGGCCGTGATCGGCACCGAGGCGCACGACGCCGGCGAGCCGGGCGGGCCCGACTCCCGACCTGCGACCTCGGACCCGCGGTGACCGACCTCGCGGACGTCCGTGCCGCAGCCGTGCTGCTCGACGGGGTCGCGGACCGGACCCCGGTGCAGCTCAGCCGCGCGCTGTCGCAGGCGTGCGGGGCGCAGGTGTGGCTCAAGTGCGAGAACCTGCAGCGCGCGGGCTCGTTCAAGCTACGCGGCGCGTACGTGCGGATGGCCCGGCTCTCACCGCAGGAGCAGGCGCGGGGGGTCGTCGCCGCCAGCGCGGGCAACCACGCGCAGGGCGTCGCGCTCGCGGCCCGCATGCTCGGGCTGACCGCGGTCGTGTTCATGCCGGCCGACGCGGCGCTGCCCAAGATCGCGGCCACCCGGGACTACGGCGCGCACGTCGAGCTGGTCGGGGCCAGCGTGGACGAGGCGCTGGTGCACGCGCGCGCGTACGCGGACCGGACGGGGGCCGTGCTCATCCACCCCTTCGACCACGACGACGTCGTGGCGGGCCAGGGCACGATCGCGCTGGAGATCGTGGAGCAGGTGCCCGACGTGGCGACGGTCGTCGTGCCGGTCGGTGGCGGCGGGCTCGCGGCGGGGGTCGTCACGGCGCTCGCGGAGCTGCGGCCCGACGTGCGGGTGATCGGCGTGCAGGCGGAGCGGGCGGCCGCGTATCCCGCGTCCCTGGCGGCGGGCCGGCCGACCGCCGCCCGGGAGCTGCGGACGATGGCCGACGGCATCGCGGTCGGGACGCCGGGCGGCGTGCCGTTCGGGATCCTCGCCGCGCACGACGTCGAGGTGCGGACCGTCTCCGAGGAGGACCTGTCGCGCGCTCTGCTGCTGGTCGCGGAACGCGCCAAGATGCTGGTCGAGCCGTCCGGGGCTGCCGCGGCGGCGGCCCTGATGTCCGGGATCGGGCCGGTCACGGGGCCCGTCGTGGCGATCCTGTCCGGCGGGAACATCGACCCGCTCGTCCTCATGCGGGTGGTGCGGCACGGGCTGGCCTCGGCCGGCAGGTTCCTGCAGCTGCGGGTGCGCATCGACGACACCCCCGGCGCGCTCGCGGACCTGCTGCGCGCCCTGGCGGACACCGGCGGGAACGTCATGCACGTCTCGCACGCACGCACCGTCGGCGACCTGCAGCTCGACGAGGTGGCGATCGAGGTGCAGGTCGAGACGAAGGGGCCGGAGCACTGCGCCTACGTCCTGGACCGGCTCCGCACGGCGGGATACCGGCTCGCGGACGGTTGACGCGGAACGAGCGCGAGGCGCCACCCCGTCGGGGTGACGCCTCGCGGCCGTGGTCCTGGGTCAGCCCTCGAAGGGCTTCGCGCCGGTGATCTTGACCTCGATCACGCGGCCGTTGGGCGCCGTGTACGAGGTCGAGTCGCCGATCATCGTGCCGTTGATGGCGGCGCCGAGCGGCGAGGTCGGCGAGTAGACCTCGATGTCGGACGACCCGGCGATCTCGCGGGAGCCGAGCAGGAAGACCATCTCGTCGCCGGCGACGACGGCCGTGACGACCATGCCCGGCTCGACGACCCCGTTGTCGGGGGGCGTCCCGATCTGGACGTTGCGCAGCTTCTCCTTGAGCTCGCGGATGCGGGCCGCCTGCTTGGCCTGCTCCTCACGAGCCGCGTGGTAGCCGCCGTTCTCCTTGAGGTCGCCCTCGTCGCGCGCGGCGGCGATCCGCTCGATGACCTCGGCGCTGCCCTCACCCTCGAGGTGCGCGAGCTCGGCCGTGAGGCGGTCGTAGGCCTCCTGGGTCAACCATGTGGCCGCAGTCGTATCGGACACGATCGCTCCTTTCCTGACGTGTATGCCGGACGTGCCGTGGTGAGCGTCGTCGGGGGACGACGCTCGGCAGTCCGATCGACCGGAAGCATGGAACGCGTCCGGATAGCGGGTACTGAGGGGTTCTCCGCCGTTCCCTCTCGGTCACGTCGACCAGTGATGTCGACCAGTGATGGTGCGCAACCGGGGCGGCGTTGAAACGAACAGGATAGCAAGCGTCGGCCGTCAGGCCCCCGAGATCACCCGTGTGCGCTCAGGATCGTGCGTCGGAGACCAGCTCGCAGGACTCCACGGTCCCCGTCACCGGCAGCCCGGTGGTCGGCACCGTGACGGTCACCCGTCGGGTCGCCTGGTCGGCGGGACCGATCTCCACCGTGCGCACACCGACCTCGGAGTACGACTCCGACAGGGCGGTCACCCGGCACGCGACGGTGGACTCCTTGGGCTTGGTCACCTCGAACGTCACGTCGATGGCCTGCTCGCCGTCGAGCGCGAAGCCGACGTCCTTGAACGACACCGGCCGGGACGCCATCGACAGGGCGACCCAGAGGGCCACCGCGATCCCCAGGACCGCGGCGGCGAGCAGGGCGATGCGCCCGCGGCGTGCGGAACGCGCGGTCGGCTCGGGACCGTAGCGACCTGCGGGCGGTCGGGTGGCGGCTGACTCGGTCACGGGACTCCTCGTGCTCTCGCGCGCGCTGCGCGAGCTCGGTGGACTGCACGCGGGCCGTGGCGCGATGCGGGCGCCGCGTGCGCGATCATTGTCTCTCGTCCAACCACCCGCCCGTGCCGAGCGGTACCGCGCCCGCGGTCCACCGGCGGGCGACCGACGGGAGGCCCCAGGTGACGGATCGGCTGCGCCTGATGGCGGTGCACGCCCACCCCGACGACGAGTCGAGCAAGGGGGCGGCGACCACGGCGAAGTACGCGGCCGAGGGCGTCGACGTCCTCGTCGTCTCCTGCACCGGGGGGGAGCGCGGGGACGTGCTCAACCCCAAGCACCCGCCGGTCGACGGCGGCCTCGACGGGATGCGCGAGTACCGCAGGCACGAGATGGCGGCCGCGGCCGCGGCGCTCGGGGTGCGTCACCACTGGCTGGGCTTCGTCGACTCCGGTCTGCCGGAGGGGGACCCGCTGCCGCCGCTGCCCGAGGGCTGCTTCGCGCTGGTCCCGCTGGAGGAGGCGTCGGCGCCCCTGGTCCAGCTGATGCGCGAGTTCCGGCCGCACGTGGTCACCACGTACGACCCGACGGGCGGCTACCCGCACCCGGACCACATCATGTGCCACCGGGTGTCGGTGGAGGCGTTCGAGGCGGCGGGCGACCCCGAGCGGTACCGCGGTCTCGGGGAGCCGTGGGCGCCCTCGAAGCTCTACTACAACCACGGGTTCTCGCTGGCGCGGATGCGTGCCGTGCACGACGCGATCGTCGCCGCCGGCGGGGAGTCGCCCTTCGGTGACTGGCTCGACTCCCGGCAGGCCCGCGAGGTGCCCGAGCGCGAGGTGACCACCCGCATCGACTGCTCGGAGTTCTTCCCGCAGCGCGACGCAGCCCTGCGTGCGCACGCCACCCAGATCGACCCCGACGGCTTCTTCTTCGCGGTGCCCCGCGAGCTGGAGGTCGCCCAGTGGCCCACCGAGGAGTACGAGCTCGTGACCTCACGCGTCCCGGTCACCCTGCCCGAGGACGACCTGTTCGCCGGACTGCGAGAGGTGGTGCCCGCGTGATCGCCACCCTGCTCCTGGCCGTGCCGACGCCGAGCCCGTCGCCCTCGGACGTGACGATCGACGGGACGCCGCTGGGCTCGCCCGGGTTCCTCGGCTTCGTCTTCACGTTCGCCCTGGCAGTGGCGGCCGTCTTCCTGTTCCTGTCGCTGACCAAGCAGATGCGCGTGGTCGACCGCCGCGCCAAGGCGCAGGAGCTCGAGGACGAGCGCCGCGACGCGGAGGAGCAGGCGCCCGTGCGCCCCGACCCCGGTGCGGTGGAGACCGGTGCCGCGGGTCCGGACCTCGACGTCTCGCCGCGCCAGACCGGGCCCGACGACGGTCCGGAGCCCGACGACCGTCCGGGTACCGGCCGATGAGCTCGCGCCCCGAGCCCCCGCAGCGCCCGTCGGTGCGGGTGACCGTGGCGCAGCTCCAGGTCAGCGACGACCACACCGCGAACCGGCAGGTGGTCGAGGACGCGTTCCGCACGGCTGCCCGTGCCCGGGCGGACCTGCTGGTGCTGCCCGAGTACGCCTCGGGGTTCGATCCCCGGGGGGTCGGCGTGGAGCACGCCGAGCCCCTGGACGGTCCGTTCGTGGCGATGCTGCGTGCCCGTGCGGCGGCGACGGGTGTCGCCGTGCTGGCGGGCACCACGCTGCCCGCCGACGGCGACGACCCGCGTGCGGTGAACGCCGTCGTGGGGGTGGACGCCGCGGGCGACGTGGTCGGGGTCTACCGCAAGGTCCACCTGTACGACGCGTTCGGTCAGCACGAGTCGGAGCGCCTGGCGCCCGGGCCGGCGGACGCGGCGCCGCTCGTCATGGACGTGGGCGGCCTGAGGTTCGGCGTGCTGACCTGCTACGACCTGCGCTTCCCGGAGTCGGCCCGCCGGCTGGTCGACGCCGGTGCGCAGGTGCTCGTGGTGCCCGCCGCCTGGGCCGCCGGCGAGCTCAAGGCGGTGCACTGGCGGACGCTGGCCATCGCGCGAGCCATCGAGAACACCGCCGCGGTGGTCGCGGTCGGTCAGGCGGGCAGGGCCGTCACCGGACGCTCGCTCGTGGTGGCCCCGGACGGCGTCGTGGGCCTGGAGATGGACACCGAGCCGCAGGTCCGGACGGTCGACGTGGACGGTGCCGCGCTGCTGCGCGTCCGCGAGCAGAACCCGTCGCTGGCCAACCGCCGGTACGCGGTGGTCCCGGTCGTCTGAGCCAGGGGTCAGGCCGACCCGTAGGCCGCGAGCGACACCGCGACGTAGTGGCACCCGTACCCGATCACGGTCAGCACGTGGAAGATCTCGTGGAACCCGAACCAGCGCGGGCTCGGGTTGGGCCGCTTGGTGCCGTAGACGATCGCGCCGACCGTGTAGGCGAGCCCGCCGCCGGCGATGAGCGAGATGATGGCCACGCCCCCGGAGCGGTAGAAGTCGGGGAAGAACCAGACGGCCACCCAGCCGAGCGCCAGGTACACCGGCACGTAGAACCAGCGGGGCGCGCCGAGCCAGAACACGCGCGCGAGCAGGCCGACCACCGCGCCGGACCACACGACGATCAGCAGGGTGCGGGCGGTGTCCGGGGGCAGCAGCAGGACCGCCAGCGGCGTGTAGGTGCCGGCGATGATCAGGAAGATGTTCGTGTGGTCCAGCCGGCGCAGCACCGCGGCGGTCCGGGGGGTCCAGCGGCCGCGGTGGTACACCGCGCTGGTGCCGAAGAGCATGACCGCGGTGACGCCGAACACGGCGGTGGACCACCGGGCCTGTGCGGTCGGCGAGAACATGACCAGCACGATGGACGCGACGACGACGAACGGGGTGGCACCGGCGTGGATCCAGCCCCGCAGGTGCGGCTTGACGGTGTCGGCGACCCGCTCGACGATCCCGGCGGACTCCTCGTCCCCGGCCACGCCGGCTCCGGGCGTCTGCCCCTGCACCGCGGAGGGGGCTGCGGGCGTGCTGCCCTGCTGTCCCGGAGCGGGCGCGGGGGAGGAGCTCATGGAGCGGACTCGTTTCGTCAGCGGGGAACCTACGACACCGTAGGTTACGACGCCGTAGGGGGGGTGTCGACCGCGCTGCGGACGATGTGACGCGGTCCACCAACCGGAGCAGGGGGCCCTGCGGACTGCGTCCGCGGTGCCCGCGCGGCGAGTACCGTGAGGGGTCCAGATCGCCAGACCGAGGAGTGCGCGTGCGTCTGCCCCACCCGCTCTACGGGCTGTACGAACGTCGGTTGGCAGCATCGCTCCCGCAGGACGGGCTCCCGCGCCACGTCGGGGTCATCCTCGACGGCAACCGTCGCTGGGCCCGCAGCCTGGGCGAGTCGACGCGGCACGGGCACCAGGCGGGGGCCGACAAGATCGCCGACCTGCTCCAGTGGAGCGAGGACATCGGCGTGGAGGTCGTGACCCTGTGGATGCTGTCCACGGACAACCTCGCGCGCAGCGCCGACGAGCTCGAGCCGCTCCTGGAGATCATCGAGGACGCGGTGGCGGCCCTGGCCGAGACCGGGCGGTGGCGGATCCAGGCCGTCGGCTCGCTCGAGATGCTCCCGGACCAGACCGTCAAGGCGCTCACCGCCGCCCAGGACGCCACGGTCGCGGTCACCGGTCTGCACGTGAACGTCGCGGTCGGGTACGGCGGGCGCAAGGAGATCGCCGACGCGGTGAAGGCGTTCCTGCGCGAGCACGCGGACGCCGGGTCGAGCCTGGACGAGCTGGCCGAGGCGTTCGACGTGGAGCACATCGCCGAGCACCTCTACACCAAGGGGCAGCCGGACCCCGAGCTGGTCATCCGGACGTCGGGGGAGCAGCGCCTGGGCGGGTTCCTGCTCTGGCAGAGCGCGCACTCGGAGTTCTACTTCTGCGAGGCCTACTGGCCGGACTTCCGCCGGGTGGACTTCCTGCGGGCGGTCCGCGCGTACGCCGCCCGGGAGCGTCGCGGAGGCCGTTGAGCGGGCACGTGCGCTGAGCGCCGGCGACGCGCCGTCCGCATGCCGGGCAGGCGCGCACTCGGCACTCTCGCGGCGGCTCGCGACCCGCGGCCCGACCGACGGCTCCCACCTGCGCGTTCGCGCCGGGTGGGGGACCCGGTCCGGCGTTCCCCCGGAAAGACGCGGATGAACACCGCGTGACGGCGTCGCGTGTCGCCCTCGACGGACGGGTACCGCGCCCTATGTTCCGCCGTAGAGGACAGCGACCGCCGTCCCCGGGAGGCCAGCCCATGGAGCATCCGCTCCGGGAGGAGGGCCGGTTCCGGCCCTCCGTCCCCGGAGGGGCCGACCGCCCCCGTCCCGTCGCCGTCCGTCGGTGCATGGTCCTGCTCCGGCAGGACACCGGCGTCCGGTGCCCGTCGCGGCGCACGTAGCGCCGGAGGGAGCCTGCCGTGGTCAGCAACGCGCAGCACGACGCCCAGCACACGACGTCCGAGCGTCCCCAGCCGGACCCGTCCGCCGAGGCCGAGGGTCGCAAGACGCACGTGCTCGACACCTCGGTCCTGCTGTCGGACCCGCGGGCGATCCTGCGGTTCGCCGAGCACGACGTGGTCCTCCCGGTGGTCGTCATCACGGAGCTCGAGGCCAAGCGGCACCACGCCGAGCTCGGCTACTTCGCCCGGTCGGCGCTGCGCATGCTGGACGACCTGCGCATCCAGCACGGCCGGCTCGACGTCCCCATCCCGCTGAACGACGACGGGGGCACCCTGCGGGTCGAGCTGAACCACACCGACCCCACGGTCCTCCCGGCCGGGTTCCGGCTGGGCGACAACGACAGCCGCATCCTCGCCGTCGCGGCCAACTTCGCTGCCGAGGGGCGTGATGTGGTCGTCGTCTCCAAGGACCTGCCGATGCGCGTCAAGGCGTCGGCGGTCGGGCTGTGCGCGGAGGAGTACCGCGCGGAGCTGGCGGTGGACTCGGGCTGGACCGGGATGGACGCACTCGACCTGGGCGAGCAGCAGATGGCCCAGCTGTGGGAGCACGAGTCGATCGCGCTGGCCGACGTGGCCACGGCGTTCACCCCCACGAGCGTCGCCGGCACGCACCCGAACGACCTGCTGTGCCACACCGGGGTGGTGCTGCACAGCCCGCGCGGCTCGGCGCTCGGCCGGGTGACCGCCGACAAGCACGTGCAGCTGGTGCGCGGCGACCAGGACGTGTTCGGCCTGCACGGCCGCAGCGCCGAGCAGCGGATCGCGATCGACCTGCTGCTCGACGAGGAGATCGGCATCGTCTCCCTGGGGGGACGCGCGGGCACCGGCAAGTCCGCGCTGGCCCTGTGCGCGGGCCTGGAGGCCGTCCTCGAGCGGCGCCAGCACCGCAAGGTCATGGTGTTCCGACCCCTGTACGCCGTGGGCGGCCAGGACCTGGGCTACCTGCCCGGCAGCGCCGACGAGAAGATGAACCCCTGGGCCCAGGCCGTGTTCGACACCCTCGGGGCGCTCGTGTCCAAGGAGGTCGTCGAGGAGATCATGGACCGCGACATCCTTGAGGTGCTGCCGCTGACGCACATCCGTGGGCGTTCGCTGCACGACGCGTTCGTCATCGTCGACGAGGCCCAGTCGCTCGAGCGCAACGTCCTGCTCACGGTCCTGTCCCGCATCGGCCAGAGCTCGCGGGTGGTCCTCACCCACGACGTGGCCCAGCGCGACAACCTGCGCGTCGGGCGGCACGACGGCGTCGCCGCGGTGATCGAGGCGCTCAAGGGCCACCCCCTGTTCGCCCACGTCACGCTGACGCGTTCGGAGCGCTCGCCCGTGGCCGCGCTGGTCACCGAGCTGCTGGAGGGCATCGAGGTCTGAGGCGCCGACGGGCGCCAGGCACCTGGCGCCCGTCAGCCCTCGGGTCCCTCGACCAGCCGGCCGTCGGCGATGTGCAGCACCCGGTCGGCCAGCGACACCATGAGCGGGTCGTGCGTGGACACGATCGCGGTCATGCCCTCGGCCTCGACGACCGCGCGGATGAGGGCCATCACGGCCGTGCCGGTCTCGGTGTCCAGCTGCCCGGTCGGCTCGTCCGCCACCAGCAGCCGGGGGGAGTTGGCCAGCGAGCGTGCGATCGCGACGCGCTGCTGCTGCCCGCCGGACAGCTCACCGGGTCGCTGCAGCGCGTGCGGGCCGAGGCCCACCAGGTCGAGCAGCAGCTGCACCCGCGCCTCCCGGTCCTTGGTCGGCAGCTTGCGCAGCCGCAGCGGTACGCCGACGTTCTCGGCCGCCGAGAGCACCGGCACGAGCCCGAACGTCTGGAAGATGAACGACACGACGTCGCGGCGCAGCTCGACCAACCCCGCCTCGTCGAGCGAGGACACCTCGCGCCCCTCGACGACCACGCGGCCCTCGTCGGGCCGGTCCAGGCCGCCGATCACGTTGAGCAGGGTGGTCTTGCCCGAACCGGAGCGGCCGACGAGCGCGACCAGCTCGCCGGGCGCGATGGTGAACGAGACGTCCCGCAGCGCGTGCACCGCAGCTGCGCCGGTGCCGTAGGTGCGGCTGACGCCCTCGACCCGGACGACCGGGTCGGTACTCGCCCGGGCGGTCGGCGCAGGGGTGCTGGTGAGGGTCATCGGCCGGTCTCCTCGGAGGGGGCGGAGTGGCGGCCGAACCTGCGCGCGGGTTCGGCCGTCGGGGCGGGGCGGTCCGGCCACAGCGACACGTGCGACTCCTCGAGCGCCAGCCGCACGCGGCCGACCAGCTGGAGCGCGTCGCGGTACTCGCGCGGCAGCTGCACGCGCCCGGAACGGTCGAGCACGGCGAGCTCCTCGGCGACCACGTGCTCGCTCCCGTCCTCACGCGTCTGGGTGCGCCGGATCACCTCCGAGCTGGTCCGCCCGTCGCGGATGGCGACGGTCCGCTGCACGTGCTCGCTCACGCCGGGGTCGTGGGTCACGACCACCACCGTGGTGCCCAGCTCGCGGTTGACCGTCCGCAGCCCCTCGAGGACGTCGTGCGACGTCGCGGAGTCGAGCTCCCCGGTGGGCTCGTCGGCGAACAGCACCTGCGGGGAGTTCGCCAGGGCGACCGCGATGGCGACGCGCTGCTGCTCGCCGCCGGACATCTGTGACGGTCGCCGGTCCGCGCAGTAGCCGACGCCGAGGACGTCGAGCAGCTCGGCGGCACGACGGTCGCGCTCCTTGCGGCGCACGCCGGCGAGCGCGAGCGGGAAGGCGACGTTCTCGGTGCCGCTCAGGTACGGCACGACGTTGCGCGCAGTCTGCTGCCAGACGAAGCCGACCATGGAGCGCCGGTAGGCGACCCGCTGCGCGCCGGTCATCGACATGAGGTCCCAGGGACCGACGCGGACGCGTCCGGCCGTCGGCACGTCGAGCCCGGACAGGACGGAGAGCAGCGTCGACTTCCCCGAGCCGGAGGCGCCCACGATCGCGACGAGCTCACCCTCCTCGACCAGCAGGTCCAGGCCCTGCAGCGCCTGCACCTCCACGCCCTCGGACTGGTAGATGCGCACCAGGGAGTCGCAGACGATCAGGGCGTGCTCGCCGAAGGCGCCCGTGCGCTGCCGGGCACGCTCCTCGAGCGCGCCGAGCGTCGGCTCGTCGGTCAGGGTCACGAGTGCCTCCCACGTGTCGTCCGGTTCATCGTTCGCCCACCCGCAGCACCTCACCGAGCCGGTCGCGCCGCCGCACGGCCGACTCCACCATGACGGCCGCCGCCAGCGCCACGAGCACCACCGCAGACGCGCCGGCGATGGGCACCCAGGTGACCACCAACCCGGTCGCTGCCGGGTCGCCCGTGAGCAGGTCCAGGCCCAGCGCGCCCGTGAGGAGCCAGGGGACCGCGATACCGATCGCGGTCCCCGTGAGCACGGCGGACAGCGCCAGGGGTGCCAGCTCGCCGAACGTCATGGCACGGCCCGTGCGGCCGTCCATCCCCAGCGTGCGCAGCGCCGACAGCGTGCGGCCGCGCTCGCGGCTCGTGGCGACCACCGTGAGCACCAGGGCCAGCGCGGCGTACCCGGCGAGGACCACCCCGGTCGCGATCAGCAGCAGGAGCAGGCCCGCGTTGAGCGAGGAGGCCCGCCAGGTCTCGAGCCAGTCCGACCGCTCGGTCACCATCAGCCCGGGGGAGTCCGCCAGGCCGGCCTCGCGCACCGCGGCGAGCGCGCCGGGACCGTCCACCCACAGGGTCGTGATGGGGGCCTCGATCCCCGCTCCGGCCAGGAACGTGTCGCGGTCGGCGACGATCGTGCCGTCGGCCGGGGCCGACGGCAGCGCCCTCGGGTCCCGGGGGAGGTTCGGCGGGTGTTCTGTGGCGCCGACCACGTCGAGGTCGACGAACCGCGAGGCTCCCATGACCGCCGGCTGGACCAGCTCGGCGGTGCGCCGCAGCGACGCGCTGATGAGCACCGGGATGCCCTCGCCCGTGCCGAGCGTGGCGAGGCCCGGGTCGACCGGCCGGTCGTGCGCCTCCAGGATGGTCGCCAGCTCGGCCGCGTCCACCAGCAGGAGCCGCGCCTTGGTCCCGCTCTCCTGGCCGAACGTGCGGTCGCCGAGCGCCGTCGCGGCCGCCGCCGACGTCACCCCGGGCAGGTCGCGCAGGCGCGCGACGTCGGCCGGGTCGACCGGCCCGTCGACGCGCACGTCCGCGCCCACGACGATGTCCGCGGCGGTCTCCTGCCCCTGCTGCACCGTGTCTGCCGTGGTCCCGCAGAACACGACGAGCGCCACCGAGATCGTGAGCGTCAGCAGGGGGACGCGGATGCCGGACGTCAGGCTGGCGCGCGCCGTCGCGATGACGGGGACCAACCCCCGGCGACGGGAGGCGCCGTGGGACATCGCCCGCAGCGTGGGCGGCAGGATGCGCGCGAGCAGGACGGTCGCGGCGGCGGCCAGCAGCACCGGGGTCGCCGCGAGCAGCAGGTCGACGTCGCCGGTCGCCGTCTGCAGCAGCCCGCGGCTGCGCACGGAGACGAGCGCGGCGGCGGCGATGGCGACGAGCGTGAGCTCTGCGGTCACGCGGCGGGCCCCGCGGCGACGCAGGGCGCGCTCGCGGTCCGCGCGGTTGGCCGGCTGGCGCCGACCCGTCCAGGCGCCGGCGACCACGACGCAGGCGGCCACGGCCGGGGCCAGGGCCGCGACCACGACGATGATCGCCGCGACGACCCAGGTGCCGCGGCCGTCCGGGGCGATGAGCCAGGCGCCGGCAGCGCCGACCGCAGCGGCGGCGACCACGAGGGGCACCGTCTCGACCAGCGACCGCACGGCGACGGACGCGATCGACGCACCGCGAGCCCGCTCGGCGACCAGGAACGTCTCGCGGCGCACCACCAGCAGGCGCGCGGCCAGCACGAGGGCGAGCGCTCCGACGACCCCGAGACCGACCAGGAGCACCGAGGTCTGCGCGCTCGCCGCCACCATGCGCTCCTGGGCGATGCGCAGCACGGTGTCGAGCTCGGTCTGGATGGCGGGCGGGGTGCCGTCGGTACCCGTCAGCGGCGTGGGCACCAGCACCACCTGCGACACCGCCTCCGCCAGCGCGCCGACGTCGGGGGCCGTGAGGTGCGTCGGGTCGGCAGGGAAGCGGTAGGTGGTCGTCACGCCGCGGGTCTGCTGCACGGCGAGGAGCATGTCCGGCAGGGACTCGTCGGAGAGCAGCATCGCCACCCGCCCGACGGCCACGGCCGCCGCGGGTGCCGGGGTCTCGTCGAGGAGGTCCGGGTACTGCGACCACACCGGCGACGCGGGGTCCAGCGGCTCGTACAGCCCGCTGATCTCGACCTGCACCCCCTGCGGCAGCGTGCCGCTGAGGTCGAGGCGCTGGCCCACCACCAGACCGTGCCGCGCGGCGGCCGGGGCGGAGACACCGACCTGGACGAGCGAGGTGACCTCCAGGGGGGCGGACGCGGTCGGGGCCGGCTCGGCACCGGCGACCCAGCGGACGACGGGGTCGTCGGTGCGCCAGGTGGTCCCGACGTGCACGAGCCGGGTGCCGAGCACGATGGTGTCGCCGCCGTCACCGGGCCGGATCGTCGCGCTGACGTCCTGGCTCCGCACGGAGTACACGGCCGGCGCGGTGACGGCCTGCACCTCGGGCGGCAGCACGGTCCCCATGTCCCGCGCGGCGTTGGCGGCGAGGACCGCCGCGTCGTCCACCCGGACCGGATCCGCCAACCTGGCGCTGCTGGAACCGGGACCGCGCGGGAGCACCGCGACCACGTCCGCCCCCGGCCCGGCGTCCACGATGCTCTGCCGGACCCCCTCGTCGGCCATCTCCTGCACGAGGCGCGGCACCGCCAGAGCGATGAGCACGGCGACGGCGAGCACGACGGCGGCGAGGGTCAGGAGCCCTGCGTCCTGGGCGCCACGGCGCCGTGCCACGAGGACCGCGTCCCCCGTGGCCGCACGCCACCCCACCCTCGGCGGCCGGCGCAGCGTCGGTGCGCTCATCGTTCGTCCCCCAGCCGCAGCAGCTCGCCCGAGGCCCGGCGCAGGAGAGCGTTCGTGGTCGTCGCGACGGCCAGGCCGACGAGCACCAGGAGGACCGTCACCAGCGCCAGCTGCACGGCCCACGGCCACTGCACGATGACGGCGGGCACCGGTCGCCTGCCGTCGCCGGCCACGGTCACCAACGGTGCGACGACGCGTCCGAGCAGGGCTCCCAGCGCCAGACCGGCCAGCAGGCCGAGCACGCCGAGGATCGCGTGCTCGACGAGCACCGAGCGCACGAGCCCCGACCGTGCTGAGCCGAGCGCCTGCAGCCGCGCCAGCTCCAGCCGCCGGGTGCGGACCGCGACGGTCGCGCTCATGGCGAAGCCCGCCACCGCGAGCGCCACCGCGGCGAAGGTCACGATCCACAGCGCCGCCTGGACGCTGATCCGCAGCGGGCCGTCCGTGGCCTCCCCGCGCTGCACGGCGCGGGACTCCGAGACGCCGAGGCCGGCCTGCTCCAGGTGGTCGATGAGCCCGGGGGCGTGCTCGTCGGGGACCTCGAGCCACCACTCGTCGAGGAGCGTGGCGGTCCAGGACTGCAGCAGGGCGGCACGCGCGAGCGTCTCCCTGTCGACCAGGAGGCCGGAGCCGCGGGGCAGCCCGGGAAGGTAGGGCACCTCCCGTTGGATCACCACGGGCACGAGCGTGCCGCCCAGGTCGAGCTCGAACTCGTCGCCGACCTCGCCGGAGACGCTCGACAGCAGGGTGTCCGTGGCGAGCACCGGCATCGGCCCGGGGTCGGGGTGGGTGACGGCCGCGAAGCCGGTCGCCTCGAACAGCAGGTCGACGTACGGGATCAGGGCCCGCAGGTGCAGGCCCTCGCCGTCGGGCACGACCGAGAAGACTGCTCCGCCACCGACCTGACCGGGTCGGCCGCGGACCGTCCACTCCGGGCTGTCGAGCGGGACGGGCGTGATGGCCTCCGACTCCACCACGCGCAGGTTGCGCAGGGAGATGCTGACGTCGACGAGGACCCGCTCGCGCGCCGACACGGCCTCCCCGCCTCCCTCGATCGCCGAGAGCACCTGTCCGACGACGCCCACCAGCCGCAGCCCCTGCGACCCGGGCGGTAGCGGCACGGACACGTCCGTGACCTGCTCGTCGAGGGGCACCTCCGAGAGGTTCAGCCCGACCCGGTTCGACATGGCGTCCTCGACGACCAGCGTGACCAGCAGGCTGCCGACGACCTCGTCCCCGGTCACGCCCTCGACGTCGACGAGCAGACCGGTCGGCGACCCCGGCAGCTCCAGCCCGGCCGTGGGTCCGGCGGGGTGCAGGGGTTCGGTGAGGGCCGCCCAGTCGGGCGAGATGCGGCCGCGCAGCAGCTCGTCGGCGAGCGTCGTGTCGACCGCCAGCAGGTTGGCGGACGCGGTCCGTCCGCGCGCGCCTCCGACCGACGGCGGGCCGAGGGCGACCGAGCGGTTGGTGACCCCGCTCGCGTGCTCGACGTCCGGCAGCCCGGCGACGGCCGCCGTCTGCTCGATCGCCGAACCCTCCAGGCGGTCGAGCCGGACGTCGGTGCCGAGGGCGAGGTCGGCCTGCTCCGCCTGCGACATCCGCCAGGTGCTGAGGAAGGACTGGGAGAAGGACCCGACGGCCAGGGCGAGCGTGAGGAGCAGGACGGCGCCGGCGGCGCGGCCCGGTCGTCGGCGCACCTCCCAGGCCGCGAGCGGCCAGACCAGCGAGCGGCTGCGCGCGGCGAGCCGCTCACCCGCGCCGGTGATCACGGGCAGGAGCCGCAGCGCCAGGACGGCACCGGCGAGCAGCAGGAGCGCGGGTGCGGCGACGAGCACCGGGTCCAGCCGAGCCGGTCCGGTGGCCGCGACCGGCGAGCGGTAGCTGCTGAGCTGCCAGATGGCGACACCGGCCACCACCAGCAGCGCGAGGTCCGCGCCCGAGCGGGCGAGGCCGCCCCGGCGGTCCTGGCGCACCAGCTGCTGCTCGGCGTCCACCACGCTCCCGCGGCGGCGCAGCAGCGGACCGAGCAGCACGCAGGACAGCACGAACGACGCGGCCGCGCACGTGATCCACAGCACGGGGGGTCGGCCCGGGTCGTGGTGCAGCCCCGCCCGAGCGAGCGGGCCGGCTGCGGTGATCGCCTGGAACAGGAGCACGGCCAGCCACGGCGAGACGAGCGTCGTCACCAGGGCGACCCCGGCCGACTCGAGCGCGGCGAGCCCCAGGAGCTGGCGACCCGAGGCGCCGCGCGACGCCATGAGCGTCTGCTCGGGTGCGCGCCGGTCGGCGAGGAGCCGCGCGGCCAGCAGGAGCACGGTCACGGCCAGGACCACGAGCATCAGCCCGACGATGACCAGGCTGACCCGGGTGACCGCGAGCGCGTTCATCGCCTCGTCGATCGTCGGTGCCAGCCGTGAGCCGAAGATGCTGGACACGGTGAAGGAGTCCGTGGCAGACAGCAGCGAGGGCTGCGCATCCTGCAGCCGCTCGCGCAGGGCGGTGACCGCGCCGGGCGGGCTCCCGGTCAGTTCCGGGGACGCCACCAGAGTCGCCATCGCGACGGTCGCGGATTCGGTCAGCGCGTCCGGGGCGACCACGAAGGGCCCCCAGGCGTCGGTCGTCATGAGGCCGAAGCTGTTGGGGATGGGGTGGTTGGGGTCGTGCTCCGCACCGACCAGGAGGTCCCGGGTCCACAGGGTGCTGGGACCGGCGAGCTCGTGCACCCCGACCACGACGACCGCGGACTCGTCGTAGGTGTCGAGGTTCTGCACCGGCAGCTCGGTGCCGACGGTCCACCCGTACTCGTCGGCGGCGACCTTGGGCACCGAGACCTGGACGCGACCCGCGGCGTCCGCGGAGGTCGTCGGCCACTCGCCCTCGAGGAGCGTGGCGTGCGACGGGATCACCGGGTAGGAGGCCTGGTACGCGAGCGGCTTGATGCTCCCGT
The DNA here is from genome assembly GCF_018388465.1 of Cellulomonas fengjieae. Classification (NCBI taxonomy): domain Bacteria; kingdom Bacillati; phylum Actinomycetota; class Actinomycetes; order Micrococcales; family Cellulomonadaceae; genus Cellulomonas; species Cellulomonas fengjieae. Next base: position 723,387 of record NZ_CP074404.1, read on the forward strand.
CCTCGCCGGTGAGCCGGTAGAGGGGGGAGGTGAGCCACGTGGATCGCTCGGCAGGGACGTCGGCCAGGAGCTCGTCGAGGAACTCCCCGCCCGCCGCGACGGCGTCGTCCGGGCGGGTGTTGAGCAGCGAGAGGTCGACGTCGATCTCGGTCGCCGCGGCCGGCGCCTGGTCGAGCGCCATGTCGAGCGCGCGGTGCTCGCTGGTGAACAGCAGGAGCGCGAACGTGCCGAGCAGGCTGGATCCGACCAGCGCCACGGCGACGACCGTCGCCACGAGGACCCGCTGGGCGCCGGCGCGGTGACGCAGCACGCGCAGGCTCCACCCCATCAGACCTCCCCGTCCGGGCGCACACGACCGGCCGTGGTGCGGCTGCGCGGTGCGGCGATCGTAGGGGAGCACTCACGCTCCGTGGGAGCGTTTCCGCAGTTGTGACCGAACCGAGACATGCAGGTCAGGGACGGACGAGGGCCCCGGTGCCGGTGCACCGGGGCCCTCGCCGGACGGTCAGGCCTGCGGCGGCCGCGTCATGCTCAGCACGTCCAGCGCGCTGTCCAGCTGCTCCTCGGTGACCTCGCCGCGCTCGACGAAGCCGAGGTCGATGACGGCCGCGCGGACCGTGATCCCGTGCTTGACGGCGTGCTTGGCGATCTTCGCGGCCGCCTCGTAGCCGATCACGCGGTTCAGCGGCGTGACGATCGACGGCGAGGACTCGGCCAGCGCACGGGCGCGCTCGACGTTGGCGACGAGGCCCGACACCGTCTTGTCGGCCAGCAGCCGGGACGCGTTGGCCAGCAGGCGGATCGACTCGAGCACCCCGGCGGCGATCACGGGGATCTGCACGTTGAGCTCGAACGACCCGCTCGCGCCGGCCCAGGCGACCGTGGCGTCGTTGCCGACGACCCGCGACGCGACCATCAGCACGGCCTCGGGGATCACGGGGTTGACCTTGCCCGGCATGATCGAGGAGCCCGGCTGCAGGTCGGGGATCGCGATCTCGCCCAGCCCGGTGTTCGGGCCCGAGCCCATCCAGCGCAGGTCGTTGCAGATCTTGGTGAGGCCGACCGCGATCGTGCGCAGCGCACCCGACAGCTCGACCAGCCCGTCGCGTGAGCTCTGCGCCTCGAAGTGGTCGCGCGCCTCGGTCAGCGGCAGGCCGGTGTCCTCGCGCAGCAGCGCGATCACCCGCTGCGGGAAGCCCGCCGGGGTGTTGATCCCGGTGCCGACGGCCGTGCCGCCGAGCGGGACCTCCGACGCGCGAGGGAGCGCCGACTCGAGGCGCTCGATGCCGTACCGCATGGCGGCCGCGTAGCCGCCGAACTCCTGGCCGAGCGTCACCGGGGTGGCGTCCATGAGGTGTGTGCGGCCGGACTTGACCACCTGCGCCCACTCGACCGACTTGGCCTCGAGCGCCTCGGCCAGGTGGCCGAGGGCCGGGATCAGGTCGCGCACGACACCGGCCGTGGCGGCCACGTGCACCGAGGTGGGGAACACGTCGTTGGACGACTGCGAGGCGTTGACGTGGTCGTTCGGGTGCACGTCGCGGCCCAGGAGCCGGCCGGCGAGGGTGGCGAGCACCTCGTTGGTGTTCATGTTGGAGCTGGTGCCGGACCCGGTCTGGTAGACGTCGATCGGGAAGTCGCCGTCGTGCCTGCCGCTCGCGACCTCGTCGGCGGCGGCGGCGATGGCGTCGGCGACGTCCTGCTCCAGGACCCCCAGCTCGGCGTTCGCGCGGGCGGCCGCCTTCTTGATGCGGGCGAGCGCCTCGATGTGGCTGCGTTCGAGGCGGCTGCCGGAGATCGGGAAGTTCTCCACGGCCCGCTGGGTCTGTGCGCGGTAGAGGGCGTCGACGGGGACGCGCACCTCGCCCATCGTGTCGTGCTCGATGCGGTACTCAGAAGTCATGCGGTCATCCTGCCGCACGGACTACACCCCGACGTCGCCCAGGGCCTCGGAGAGGTGCACGGTCCCCTCGGCGAGCGTGTACTCGACCCCGACGATCGCCACGCGGCCCTCCGTGATCGCCTCGGCGAGCGAGCGCGAGTAGCCCTGCAGCATCTGCACCGTGTGCCGGACGTGCTCCTGGCCGAGCACGGCGGGGTCGAGGGTGTCCAGGGCACCGAGGCCGCCACCCGCGAGGTTGACGATGCTCGGGATCACCCGGTCGACGATCGCGCGCACGAACCCGGTCGGGAGCTCGCCCGTGGTCAGGGCGGTCGTGGCAGCCGCCACGGCGCCGCAGCTGTCGTGGCCGAGGACGACCACCAGGGACGCGCCGAGGACGTCCACGCCGTACTCGATCGAGCCGATGACCGTCGTGTCGAGCACGTGGCCGGCGGTGCGGACCACGAACACGTCACCCAGGCCCTGGTCGAAGATGATCTCGGCGGCCACACGCGAGTCCGAGCACCCGAAGATCACCGCGAACGGGTGCTGGGCGGAGCTCAGGTTCGCGCGGTGGTCGACGCCCTGCGAGGGATGGAGCATCTCGCCGCGCACGAACCGCGTGTTCCCTTCGCGCAGTGCGGACCAGGCTTCGGCGGGTGTCGTGGGTCGTGTCACGGGCCTCATGCTCGCAGGTCATCTCCGGAATCGGCAGACCGTCTCCAGTGGCGGGCACCCGGAGGCAGGTGTAGCCAAGGGGGGTGGGGCAGGACGCCTCGCAGGGGGAGGTGTTCCGTGCGACGACGCACACGGGGGATCGCGCTGGTGCTCGCGGTGGGGGTGCTCGCCCCGCTCGCCGCCTGTGCCGATTCCGGGTCGGGTACGCCCGTGCTCACCTGGTACATCAACCCCGACGACGGGGGACAGGCCGAGATCGCCAAGCAGTGCACCGAGGACGCCGACGGCGCCTACGCGATCGAGACGTCCGTCCTCCCGCGTGACGCGAGCGCGCAGCGTGAGCAGCTGGCCCGCAGGCTCGCCGCCAAGGACTCGTCGATCGACATCATGAGCCTGGACCCGCCGTTCATCCCCGAGATGGCCGAGCCCGGATTCCTGGCTCCGGTGCCCGACGACGTGCAGGAACGGGTCAGCAAGGACGTGGTCGCCGGCGCCCTGGCCGGCGCGTCGTGGGGCGACGAGCTGGTGACGGTCCCCTTCTGGGCGAACACGCAGCTGCTCTGGTACCGCAAGTCGGTGGCCTCGGCGGCAGGACTCGACCCGGCGACGACCCCGGTGACGTGGGACCAGATCATGGACGCGTCGAAGGACCAGGACAAGTACCTCGGGGTCCAGGGCACCAAGGCCGAGAGCCTGACGGTGTGGATCAACGCGCTCGTCGCGTCGGCCGGAGGGGAGATCCTCGAGAACCCCGAGGCGCCCGCGGACCAGATCAAGCTGGGCCTGGAGACCCCCGCGGGCGACGCCGCCGCGACGATCATCGGCACGATCGGCAAGGAGGGGCTCGGCGGGCCCGCGCTGCCGACGGAGGACGAGAACGCGTCACTGTCGATCTTCCAGGGGGACAGGGGCTCGTTCATGGTGAACTGGCCGTTCGTCTGGTCGGCCACCAAGGCCGGCGTCGAGGACGGGACGTTCACGCAGGCCCTGCTCGACGACATCGGCTGGGCGCTGTACCCGCAGGTGACGGCCGACCAGCCGACGGCTCCGCCCTACGGCGGGATCAACCTCGGCATCGGCGCCTTCAGCAAGCACGTCGACCTCGCGTACCAGGCGGCGGAGTGCATCGTCACCCCCGAGCACCAGGCCTTCTACTTCGCGACGAACGGCAACCCGCCGTCCAACACCACGGCGTTCGACGACCCGGCGGTCACCGAGGCGTTCCCCATGGCGGACGTCATCCGGGAGTCCCTCGAGCTCGCCGTCCCGCGGCCGCAGACGCCGTACTACAACGAGGTCTCCACGGGTCTGCAGCAGACGTGGCACCCGCCGAGCGCGGTGAGTCCGGAAGTCACGCCGACGAAGTCGACCGACCTGATCATCGCCGTGCTGCGAGGGGAGCGACTGCTATGAGCACAGCGTCGACGGGTGCGGGGGCGGTCACGGCCGCGATCCCTGACGGGGCGAGGCCCGACCTGCGCGATGCGGGGGCGAAGGCCGGCCGCAGCGACCGCGCCAGGTCCGAGGCGCGCCTGGGCTGGCTGCTGGCCGGTCCGGCGTTCGTCGTCATGCTCGCGGTCACGCTCTACCCGATCCTGCAGGCCGTGTACGACTCGCTGTTCCACTTCCGGCTGACCGCGCCTGACGACAGGTCCTGGGCCGGGCTGGAGAACTACGGGGTGGTCCTGTCGGACTCGCTGTTCTGGCAGGCGCTCGGTGTCACCGTGTTCATCACGGTCGTCACCGTCATCGTCGAGCTGATCCTCGGCTTCGCGCTCGCACTCGTCATGCACCGCGCGATCACCAGGCTGCGCGGGCTGCTGCGCACCGCGATCCTCGTGCCGTACGGGATCATCACGGTGGTCTCGGCCTTCGCGTGGTTCTACGCGTTCGACATCAGCTCCGGGTACGTCAACCACTGGTTCGACTGGGTGCCCGGGATCAGCGAAGACCTCAACTGGTTCGCCGAGCAGGGGACCAGCCTCTCCGTCATCATCATGTCGGAGATCTGGAAGACGACGCCGTTCATCTCCCTCCTTCTGCTCGCCGGGCTGTCCCAGGTGCCCACCGAGCTGGAGGAGGCCGCGGAGGTCGACGGCGCCACCTGGTGGCAGCGCCTCACGCGGGTGATCCTGCCGAACATGAAGGCCGCGATCATGGTCGCGGTCCTGTTCCGGGCCCTGGACGCGTTCCGCATCTTCGACAACGTCTTCATCATGACCAACGGCGCCAACGGCACCGAGGTGCTCTCGCTGCTGGCCTACCGGACGTCCATCGGACGCCTCGAGATCGGGCTCGGCTCCGCGATCTCGGTGCTCCTCTTCCTGTGCGTGATCCTCATCTGCTGGGCGGCGATCAAGCTCTTCAAGGTCGATCTGGCCGGCGGCACGAGGGGAGCGTCCTGATGAGCTACCTGTCGACGAGGGCGAAGTGGGGCTGGGCGCTCATCACGATCTTCGTGCTGCTGTACGCGCTCTTCCCGGTCGTGTCGATCTTCGCGACGTCGTTCAAGCTGCCGAGCCAGCTGAACCTCGGGCTGTTCTGGCCCAAGACGTGGTCGACCACCAACTACGAGCAGATCCTCGCGCCCGACGGCTCCGCGCAGACGCTGTTCCTGTCGTCGCTGCGCAACTCCGTCGGCATCTCGTTGATCGCCACGGCCATCGCGGTCGTCCTGGCGACACTGGCCGCCTACGCGATCGCCCGCCTGGACTTCCCCGGCAAGCGCGTCGTCCTGCTCACCGCGCTGGGCGTCTCGATCTTCCCGGTCATCTCGATCGTGACCCCGCTGTTCAACCTGTGGCGCAACATCGGCCTCTACGACACGTGGCTCGGCCTGATCATCCCGTACCTGTCCCTGACGCTCCCGATCTCCATCTGGACCCTGGCGGCGTTCTTCCGGCAGATCCCCTGGGAGCTCGAGCAGGCCGCTCAGGTGGACGGCGCCACGACGTGGCAGGCGTTCCGCAAGGCGATCGTCCCGCTGGCGGCTCCCGGCGTGTTCACCACCGCGCTGATCGCGTTCTTCATCGCCTGGAACGACTTCGTCTACGGCATCTCGCTGACCTCGACCGACCGCGCCCGACCCGTCCCGGCCGCGCTGGCGTTCTTCACGGGCGCCTCCCAGTTCGAGGAGCCGACCGGGGCCATCTCCGCCGCGGCCATCGTCGTGACCATCCCGGTGGTCATCCTCGTCCTGCTCTTCCAACGCCAGATCGTGTCCGGCCTGACCCAGGGCGCCGTCAAGGGCTGACGCCCGCGCGCACAGCTCGTCCCACGAAGGAGATCCGATGGCCGCCATCACCCTCAAGGACATCGTCAAGCAGTACGGCGACGGCTTCCTCGCCGTGAAGGGCGTGAGCCTGGACATCGCCGACGGCGAGTTCGTCATCCTTGTCGGCCCGTCGGGGTGCGGGAAGTCGACGCTGCTGCGCATGATCGTGGGCCTCGAGGACATCACCGCGGGCGAGCTCACGATCGGCGGCGTCCGGGTCAACGAGAAGGCCCCGCGCGACCGCAAGCTCGCCATGGTGTTCCAGAACTACGCCCTCTACCCGCACCTGACGGTCTTCGAGAACATCGCCTTCCCGCTGCGGCTGCAGAAGGGCCAGTTCACGGAGGAGCAGGTCCGCGAGAAGGTCGAGTTCGCGGCGAAGACCCTCGAGCTGCAGGACCACCTCGACCGCAAGCCGGCCAACCTCTCCGGTGGCCAGCGGCAGCGGGTCGCGATGGGCCGCGCCATCGTCCGCGACGCCGAGGCGTTCCTCTTCGACGAGCCGCTGTCCAACCTGGACGCCAAGCTGCGTGGCCAGATGCGCACCGAGATCGCCCGGATGCAGCGCCGGCTCGGCACGACGACGGTCTACGTCACGCACGACCAGACCGAGGCCATGACCCTCGGCGACCGCGTGGCCGTGCTCCGCAAGGGCGAGCTCCAGCAGGTGGCCAGTCCGCGCGGGCTGTACGAGCAGCCGAAGAACCTGTTCGTCGCCGGCTTCATCGGGTCGCCGCCCATGAACTTCCTCCCGGGCACCGTCGAGGGCTCGACCCTCAAGCTCCCCTTCGCCGCCGCGCCCATCTCCGCGGAGCTCGCCCCGAAGCTGCGCGGCAAGGAGCTCGTCATCGTCGGCATCCGTCCCGAGCACTTCGCGGACGCCACCCTGCTCGAGGACCACAAGCGCGCGTCGGGTGTCACGTTCACCGCACCGGTGGACGTCACCGAGTGGCTCGGCTCCGAGCTCTACGCGTACCTCCCGTTCGAGACCAACCCGGAGGTCGCGACGACGCTCGAGGAGCTGGACCGTGACCTCGACGGCGAGGGCCTGCGCACCCAGCTCATCGTCACGCTCGGCTCGGAGACCAAGGTGCGTGACGGCGTCGACGCGGAGCTGTGGTTCGACCCGGCCCGGATGATGGTGTTCGACCCGGAGACGGGGGAGAACCTCACCTGGGACGGCGAGCTGGCGCAGACGCTGGACCGCGAGAACGAGGCCGACCGCAAGGCCTCGCTGGAGCGCGCTCAGGCTCGCGAGAAGGCCACCGCCTGACCTCCTCGACCACAGCGTCCGAGCAGATGGCGGCCAGGGGCCACATCTGCTCGGACGTTGCCGTGGGGGCGGCGCTCAGCCCAGCTCGGACAGCCGCGGGGGATTGGCGCCCGCGCGGGACACGGTGATCGCGGCGATGCGCGCGCAGCGCTCCAGCACGGCCTGCACGGTCGCGGGATCCGCGTCGGCCAGCGCCTGGCGCCGATCCGCCCCGAGCAGCCCCGCGGACCACAGGCCGTCGATCAGCCCGCCCATGAAGGAGTCGCCGGCGCCGACGGTGTCGGCGACGTGCACCTTCGGTGCCTCGACGGAGATCCGCGCACCCGCCGACGTGCTCGCGAACGCACCCTCGCCGCCGTGCGTCACCACGACGAGCGACGGCCCCGACCGGCTCCACTCCTCCGCGATCTCCGCCGGCGCCACGCCGGGGTGCAGCCAGGCCAGGTCCTCGTCGCTGACCTTCACCACGTCCGCCTGCCGGACGAGCCCGTCCACGACCGGCAGGGCGTGCTCCCGGGACCCCATGAGCACCGGACGGAGGTTCGGGTCGTACGTGATGGTCGACGACTCGTGGCGCCGCCCCACGATCGCCGCGACCGCCGCGCCGCCGGGCTGCAGCACGGTCGCGATCGACCCGGTGTGGATGACGAGCGGGTCCCCCGGCTCCTCGTCCCACGTCTCGGGCAGGTCCCACTCGAGGTCGAACTCGTACGACGCGACCCCGGCCTCGTCGATGTGCGCCGCCGCCACGGGCGTGTGCAGCGCCGAGCGGTTGCCCACCGGGACGTTCACGCCGGAGCCGCGCAGGTGCCGGCGGACGAGGTCGCCGTAGGCGTCGTTCCCCAGCCAGGTGAGCAGGTCCACGCGCCGACCGAGGCGCCCGAGCCCCAGGGCCACGTTGGCCGGGCTGCCGCCGGGGTGCTCCGAGCGGGTGCCGTCGGGTCGGGTGACGACGTCGATGAGCGCCTCGCCGAGGACGAGGGCCCGTTGGTCCGGCGGTGTGGTCATCGTGACTCCTCCTCGGCCGGCACGGCGGTGTCGCGCACGGCGCTGAGCCGCTCGCGCGCGCCGTCCAGCCACGTCTGGCACCGCGTGGCGAGTGCCTCGCCGCGCTCCCAGAGGGCCAGCGACTCCTCGAGCGTCGCGGCACCGGCCTCGAGCCGCGCGACGACGGCGACGAGCTCGTCCCGCGCCTCCTCGTAGCCGAGGTCGGCCACGTCGGCGTGGGGATCGGACGGCGGGGACTGCGAGGGCTTGGGCACAAGCACAGTCAATCAGGAGCGGCGCGTGACCGACGGTCGACGCATGGAGCCGGCCGCCCGCGTACCCGGATCAGGCGTCGGTGACCGTCGCCGCGAGCTCGCCGCGCGCCACGCGGATCCGCAGGGCGTCGTCCGCCGCTACCTCGGCCGGGTCCCGCACCACGTACCCGTCGGCGCGCCGCACGACGGCGTACCCCCGGTCGAGCGTGGCCGCGGGCGAGAGCGCGCGTACCTGGGCGGCGAGCCCGGCCACCTCGGCGCGACCGTGCACCAGCGCGGTGTGCAGCGAGCGGCGCGCGCTCTCCCGCAGGGCGAGGACCCGGTGCTCGTGCAGGTCCACCACCGTGGTCGGGTTGGCCAGCACCGGGCGGCTGCGCCAGTGGTCGAGCGCGGTCTGCTCCCGCGTCAGCCGCATGGTCAGGGCGGCCCGGGCGCGCAGCCGCGCCTGCGTGAGGCGCGCCCGCTCCTCGCTGACGTCGGGCACGACCCGCTTGGCGGCGTCGGTCGGGGTCGAGGCGCGGAAGTCGGCGACCAGGTCGAGCAGGGGGGTGTCGAGGTGGTGCCCGATCGCGCTGACCAGAGGCGTGCGGCAGGCCGCCGCGACGCGCACCAGCGACTCGTTGCTGAACGGCAGGAGGTCCTCGAACGAGCCGCCGCCGCGCGCCACCACGATGACCTCGACGCGCGGGTCCCGGTCCAGCTCGGCGATCGCCGCGCTGACCTCGGGCACGGCGCGCGGCCCCTGCACCGTCACGCGCCGGATCTCGAACTGCACCGCCGACCACCGGGCGCGAGCGTTGGACACCACGTCGTGCTCGGCGTCGCCCTGCTGCGCGACGATCAGCCCGACGACCGCCGGCAGGAACGGCAGCGCGCGCTTGCGTGACGGCTCGAAGAGCCCTTCGGCGCCGAGGATGCCCTTGAGGTGCTCGATCCGCGCGAGCAGCTCACCCAGGCCCACGAGCCGCACGTCGTCGGCCGCGAACGTCAGCGTGCCCTTCTTCGCGTGGAACTGCGGCCGGGCGTGGACGACGAGGTGCGAGCCGTCCGCGAGCTTCTCGGCGAGCCGACCGATCGCACCGGCCGGAGCCGTGACCGACAGCGACATGTCGAGGTCGGTGTCCCGCAGGGTGAGGAAGTAGAGGGTGTTCCACTTCTTCAGGTTCAGCACCTGGCCCTCGACCCAGACCGGCGGCATCTTCGCGATGTAGTCCGCGATCTTCGGGGCGAGGTGCCGGACGGGCCACGGGCGGTCCGGCGTCGTGTCCGCGGCGCGCAGCGGGGGACCGGCCGCCGCCGGGGTGCTCAGGGGACCGGTGCTCACGCCCTCAGCCTGCCTCATGGCGCCGACACGGCGACAACCGACCCCGATCGGCGGACGGCGCCGGGACGAGACCGCATGTGTCGGCGCCGTGCGGGTCGGGTGCAGGTCACATCCGCGGGCACCCTCCCGACCCGGCCGGCTCGACCTGCCGAACTAGACTCGCACCGTGACCTCTGCGACCGTCCCCGCCCCCGGCGCGCCCGTCGGGCCGACCGCCACCGGCAAGCGCGTCCTGCTGGCCGCTCCGCGCGGGTACTGCGCGGGCGTGGACCGCGCCGTCATCGCGGTGGAGAAGGCGCTCGAGCACTACGGCTCCCCGGTGTACGTGCGCAAGGAGATCGTGCACAACAAGTACGTCGTCGAGACGCTGGCGGCCCGCGGTGCGGTGTTCGTCGACGACACCGACGAGGTGCCCGAGGGCGCCCGCGTGGTGTTCTCGGCGCACGGCGTCTCGCCGGCGGTGCACGCCGCGGCGGCCGTGCGCAACCTGCAGACGATCGACGCGACGTGCCCCCTGGTCACCAAGGTGCACAAGGAGGCCGTGCGGTTCGCGTCCGAGGACTACGACATCCTGCTCATCGGCCACGACGGGCACGAGGAGGTCGAGGGGACCTACGGCGAGGCGCCGGACCACATCCAGGTGGTGAACTCGCCGGACGCCGTGGCCGACCTGGTCGTGCGCGATCCCGACCGGCTCATCTGGATCTCCCAGACCACGCTCTCGGTGGACGAGACCATGGACACCGTCCGGCGTCTGCGCGAGCGGTTCCCCAACCTGCAGGACCCGCCCAGCGACGACATCTGCTACGCCACGCAGAACCGCCAGGTGGCCGTCAAGAAGCTCGCCCCCGAGTGCGACCTCGTCATCACGGTCGGCTCCGCCAACTCCTCGAACTCGGTCCGGCTGGTCGAGGTCGCCCTCGACGCCGGCGCCCGGACGTCCTACCGCGTCGACCGGGCCTCCGAGATCGACCTCGCGTGGCTCGACGGCGTCCGGACCGTCGGGGTGACCTCGGGCGCCTCGGTCCCCGAGATCCTGGTCCGGGACGTGCTCGCGCTGCTGGCTGAGCACGGTTTCGGGGACGTCGAGGAGGTCCGCACGGCCACCGAGGACCTCATGTTCTCGCTGCCCCGCGAGCTGCGCGCCGACCTCAAGGCCGCCGGCAAGGCGCCCGCCACGCCGCGCCGCGAGGGTCGCCGCTCGCTGGACGTCCAGCCCGCCTGACGACCCTCAGGCGCTCGACGCGTCCGGGGTGGCTAGCCCGTCGCGCAGGGCCCGCTCGTCCCGCAGCGCCCGTTCGTCCCGCAGCGCCCGTTCGTCGCGGTCGGCGCCGCCGTCGAACATGACGATCAGCTCGTCCGCCGAGGCCACGAGCTCCGGTGCGCTCACCGCGGACAGCTGCGGGTTGGCCGGCGCCGGTGTGGGCAGGTCCCCGTCCACGACGTGCAGGTCGGCGAACCGGCGGGCGCTGACCAGCACGCGCGTCTCGAGCGACGACACGGTCTGGTTGTACGCACCGGCCGCCGCGTCGATGGCGCGGCCCAGCTTGGCCAGGTGCGCGCCCATGGTGGCCAGCCGGCCGTGCAGCTCCTTGCCGAGCGACAGGACCGCCTGCGCGTTGCTGGCCAGCGCGTCCTGCCGCCACGCGTACGAGACGGTCCGCAGCAGGGCGAGCAGCGTGGTGGGCGTGGCGATGACGACGTTGCGCTCGAACGCGTACTCGATCAGCGCGGGGTCCTGCTCGGCGGCCGCGTGCAGGAACGACTCGGCCGGCACGAACATGACGACGAACTCCGGCGCCGGGGCGAACTGGTCCCAGTAGCGCTTGGCGGACAGGTCGTCGACGTGCGCGCGCACGTGCCGGGCGTGCGCCGCCAGCCGGTCCGCGCGGACGCGCTCGTCGGTGGCCTGCGCCGCGTCGAGGAACCCGAGGAACGCGACCTTGGCGTCCACGACGACGTTCTTGCCGCCGGCCAGCTTGATCACCATGTCGGGGCGCAGGAGCCCGTCGTCGGTGCGCACCTGGTCCTGCTCGACGAAGTCGACGTGGGCGAGCATGCCCGCTGCCTCGACCACCCGCTTGAGCTGCAGCTCACCCCACTTGCCGCGCACCTGGGACGAGCGCAGGGCCGTGACCAGCTGGGCCGTCTCACCACGCAGGTGCTCGGACGCCTGGTGCATGGCGCGCACCTGCTCACCCAGGGCCGCATGGCCGGCCGCGCGCGCCTGCTCCGCCGTGGACAGCTCGGCGCGCACCTGGTCGAGGGTGCGGGACAGCGGCTCGACCATCGCGCGCACCGCCTGCTCACGCTGCGCGAGCTCGCCGACCTGCGTCTGGTGGTCCGCGGCGAACCGCTGGTGCGCGAGGGCGAGGAACTGGTCGGTGCTCGTGGCCAGCGCGTCGGCCGCGAGCGCCCGGAACTGGTCCGCGAGCCGGTCGGAGTCCGCCAGCCGCGCCTGCGCGCCGTGCCGCTCCGCCTCCAGCAGCGCCTGGGCCCGCGCCGCCGCCAGGTCCGCCGCGCGCAGTCGCCGCGACGCGAGCAGCCAGCCCCCGAGGGCGCCGACAGCGGCACCGATCACGAGCCCGAGCAGCAGTCCTGTGTCCATGCGCCCCAGGCTGCCAGCCGCCACCGACATCCCTGGTCAGGACCCACGGGCGCGCCTCGCCGTCTACGGTGTACCGATGGTGAACGCACCCGCCCTCGAGCTGCGCGGACTGTGGCGCAAGTTCGGTGACAAGATCGCAGTCTCCGGCATCGACCTCGTCGTCCCGGCCGGCTCCTTCTACGGGCTCGTCGGGCCCAACGGAGCCGGGAAGACCACCACGCTGTCGATGGCCACGGGCCTCCTGCAGCCCGACTTCGGCACCGTGCTGGTGCACGGGCAGGACCTGTGGGCCGACCCTGTGGCGGTCAAGGGCATGCTCGGCGTCCTGCCCGACGGGGTCCGCCTGTTCGACCGGCTCACCGGTCAGCAGCTCATCACCTACGCGGGCCTGCTGCAGGGCCTCGACCGCGAGACGGTCGCCACCCGCGCGACGGACCTGCTCGCCGCGCTGGACCTGCGCGCGGACGCCGACAAGCTCGTCGTGGAGTACTCCGCGGGCATGACCAAGAAGGTCGCGCTGGCGTGCGCGCTGGTCCACGCACCGCGGCTGCTGGTGCTCGACGAGCCGTTCGAGGCCGTCGACCCCGTCTCGGCCGCGAACATCCGCGACATCCTTGCCTCCTACGTCCGCTCCGGTGGCACGGTGATCGTGTCGTCGCACGTCATGGACCTGGTCCAGCGCATGTGCGACCACGTCGCCGTGATCGCGGCCGGGCACGTGCTGGCGGCCGGCACGATCGACGAGGTACGCGGCGGGAGCACGCTCGAGGACCGGTTCGTGGACCTGGTCGGCGGTCGGGTGAGCGGGGAAGGACTGGCGTGGTTGCGCACCTCCTCCGTCTGAAGCTCACCCTCCTGCGCAACTCGTTGCGCCGCAGCCCGTGGCAGGTCGTCGGGCTCGCCGTCGCCGTGCTGTACGGGCTCGGCGCCCTGGCCGGTGTGGTCATCGGGATGGCGGTGGTCAGCGTGCAGGAGCCCGACATCCGCGGGCTCGTCGTGGTCCTGCTCGGGTCCCTGCTGGTGCTGGGCTGGTGGGTGGTGCCGCTGCTCGCGTTCGGTCTCGACGCCACGATCGACCCGGCCCGGTTCGTCACGTTCGCCATCCCGCGGCGGTCCCTGCTCACCGGCCTGGCGCTCGCGGGGGTGGTGGGCGTCCCCGGCGTCGTGACCCTCGTGTCGGTGCTGGCCATGGCGGGCGTGTGGTGGCGGACACCCGCTGCCCTCGTGGCGGGCATCGTGTGCGCCGTGGTCGCGCTGGCCACGTGCGTCCTCGGCTCGCGGGCCACCACGTCGCTCGCGTCCGGCCTGCTGGCCGGACGCCGATTCCGCGAGGTGATGGCGGCGGTGGCCGTGCTGCCGATCATCGTGATCGGTCCCGTGCTGGGTCGGCTCACCGACGGCGGCCTGCCGAGCGCCGCGACCGTGGAGCAGCTCGCCGACGTGCTCGCGTGGACGCCGTTCGGTGCCGTCTGGGCGGTGCCCGGCGACGTCGCTGCGGGCCAGTGGGGCCTCGCCGCCGCCCGCTTCGCCATCGCACTGGCCACGGTGGCCGTCGTGGCCGTCGTCTGGGACCGGGCGCTCGCGCACGCGCTGGTCAACCCGGCCCACGAGAAGGCGTCCGGCAAGGGCCACGGGCTCGGCTGGTTCGATCGCCTGCCCGCGACGCCGCTGGGCGCGGTGACCGCGCGCTGCCTCACCTACTGGGCGCGCGATCCCCGCTACGCGCTCGCCGTGGCCGTCGTGCCGGTCCTGGCGATCGTCCTGTACGTCGTGAGTCCCGGCGGCGCCCTGGTCCTGCTCATCGCGCCGATCACCGGCTACCTCATGGGGTGGGGCATCTCCGCCGACGTGGCCTACGACGGCACGGCGTTCTGGACGCACGTCGCCGCCCCGCTGCGCGGGCACGTGGACCGCCTGGGCCGCGTGCTGGCCGCGGGGGCCATCGCGCTGCCGACGGTCACGCTGCTGGCCGTCGGCGCGGCGGTGCTCTCCGGCGACCCGTCCGCCGTCCCGGCGCTGCTGGGGGTGTCGCTGGGGGTGCTGCTCACGTCGCTCGGTGTGTCGAGCGTGCTGTCCGCGCTCGTCGTCTACCCGGTGCAGCTGCCCGGGGAGAACCCGTTCCAGTCGAAGCAGGGTGCGTCCACGGCCGCGGTGGTCTCCCAGCTCGCCGGCTCGCTCGCGATCATGGTGCTGTGCCTGCCGGAGGGGCTCCTGGCGCTCATGGCCATCCGCAGCGGCTCGGCGGCCCTCGGCTGGGCGGCCCTGGCGGTCGGGCTCGTGCTCGGCGCGCTGCTCCTGGCGATCGGCGTCCGGCTCGGCGGCCGCACCCTAGACCGCACCGCTCCCGACCTGCTGCGCCGGATCGTGGCGTTCGCCTGACGAGGGGCCCCCGTAGACTTTCCCCCCGTGGCACTCACAATCGGCATCGTCGGCCTGCCCAACGTCGGCAAGTCCACCCTCTTCAACGCCCTGACCCGCGCGCAGGTCCTCGCGGCGAACTACCCGTTCGCGACGATCGAGCCCAACGTCGGCGTCGTGCCGCTGCCCGACCCTCGCCTGGACAAGCTCGCGGAGCTGTTCGGCTCCGAGCGCATCGTGCCGGCGACCGTGTCGTTCGTGGACATCGCCGGCATCGTCAAGGGCGCCAGCGAGGGCGAGGGCCTGGGCAACAAGTTCCTGGCCAACATCCGCGAGGCCGACGCCATCTGCCAGGTCACGCGCGTGTTCGCCGACCCCGACGTGGTGCACGTCTCCGGTGAGGTGAACCCCAAGGACGACATCGAGATCATCGCCACCGAGCTGATCCTCGCGGACCTGCAGACCCTCGAGAAGGCGATCCCGCGCCTCGAGAAGGAGGTGCGGGCCAAGAAGGCCGAGCCCGGCCTGCTCGCCGCCGCGCAGGAGGCGCAGGCGATCCTCGAGACGGGCACGACCCTGTCGCAGAGCGGCAAGCAGATCGAGCACCTCGACGAGCTGCAGCTCATGACGAGCAAGCCGTTCATCTATGTGTTCAACACCGATGACGCAGGCCTGGCCGACACGGCCATGCAGGACTCGCTGCGCGCGCTGGTCGCTCCCGCCGACGCGATCTTCCTGGACGCGAAGTTCGAGTCGGAGCTGGTCGAGCTCGAGCCCGACGAGGCGCGCGAGATGCTCGCGGACAGCGGGCAGGAGGAGGCCGGCCTGGACCAGCTGGCGCGCGTCGGCTTCCACACCCTCGGCCTGCAGACCTACCTCACCGCCGGCCCGAAGGAAGCGCGCGCCTGGACCATCCACCAGGGCTGGACCGCCCCGCAGGCGGCCGGTGTCATCCACACCGACTTCCAGAAGGGCTTCATCAAGGCCGAGGTCATCTCGTTCGACGACCTCGTGGCCGCCGGCTCCGTCGCCGCGGCCCGCGCCGCCGGGAAGGCGCGCATCGAGGGCAAGGACTACGTCATGGCCGACGGCGACGTGGTGGAGTTCAGATTCAACGTGTAGCCCGATCGCGTGACGCCGCAATCGACTCGGTGAGTGCAGCGGCGTAGTCCCCGATCACCCGTCCTGCACCGTGCCCACCTGCTTCGCCGGCACGCCGACGACCACTGCACGCGGTGGCACGTCCTTGGTGACGACGGCCCCCGCACCCACGACCGCCCCGTCGCCGATGGTCACGCCAGGCAGCACCGTCACGTTTGCCCCGAACCACACACCTCGACCGACGACGACGGGAGCGGGGTGCAGGTCGGCTCGTCGGCTCGGCGACATGTCGTGGTTCAACGTCGTGATGACGGCGTTGTGGCCGATGAGGGATCCGTCGCCGATGTCGATCCCACCTTGGTCCTGGAACCGGCAGCCGCTGTTGACGAACACGTCCTCACCGAAGCGGAGGTTCTTGCCGAAGTCCGCGCTGAACGGTGGGAAGAGGTGGAAGGACTCAGGGACCTCGTGCCCGGTCAGCTCGCTCATCAGGGCCCGTACCTCGTCGGGGGAGTGATAGCGCCCGTTGAGCTCGGCGGTGATGCGTAGCGCCTCCTGGCTCGTGGCGTGGATGGCCACGTGGTGCGGCGAGCCTCCGGGGATCGTCTGTCCCGAGTTCAGTGCCTGCAGAAGTGCGTCGAGGCCGTGGATCTCCACCATGCGGAGACAGTATCTGGGTGTGAGCGGCGCCCCGGCGGGCGCGGTTACGGGACGGGGAGTCCGCTTCGACGTGTGGATCGACTGCGCCGCCGCGTCGTGCTGCTCGGCTGACGTAGGCCCTTCCTCGGGGGTCAGGCGAGCGACAGGAACAGCTTCTGCAGCTTGTCGACGTCGAGCGAGCCCGCGGCGTCCGGGTCGGTGAGGCACTGCTTCATGCCCGAGACGATGACGGCGAAGCCGGCGCGGTCGACGGCCTTGGAGACCGCGGACAGCTGGGTGACCACGTCCTCGCAGGAGCGACCCTCCTCGAGCATGCGGATGACGCCGGCGAGCTGGCCCTGGGCGCGCTTGAGCCGGTTCACGACCTTGACCAGCTCGGCCGCGTCGGGGGTGACGAGCACCGGCTCCACGTCGGTCATGAGGTCGGGCACGTGCACCGGTCCTGAGGCGCGACGCCGGCCATGACGGCGTCGGCGTGCTCGCCGCAGCCGGTCCAGGTGGTCTTGCCGCAGCGGGGGCAACGAGCGGGGCTGCACATAGGTGTCCTCCAGGGGTGGTGGGTGTCAGGACGTGCCGAGGCTCGGCTGGGCCGCCACGAGGGTGAGCCAGCCGCCGGACAGGTTACGGGCGTCGAGGCCCGAACCCCGCAGGATGCGGGTGGCCAGGTAGGAGCGCACGCCGCTGGCGCAGTGCACGCTGACGGGTCGCCCCGCCGCTGCGGCGCGGACCTCGTCGAGGCGGCCGCGCAGGTCGGTGTGCGGGATGTTGAGCGCCCCGGGCACGTGCCCGCCGGCGAACTCCTTCTCCGAGCGGACGTCGAGCACGAGGGTGGTCGCCAGGGCGTCGTCGAGGTCCCACGCCTGCCACTGCGGCATCGTGCCGTCGAGCGCGTTCTGGGCGACGAACCCGAGCATGTTCACGGCGTCCTTGGCGGAGCCGTACGGCGGCGCGTAGGCGAGCTCGAGCTCGGCCAGGTCGTCGGCGGTGAAGCCGGCCCGGATGGACGTCGCGAGGACGTCGATGCGCTTGTCGATGCCGTCGCGGCCCACGCCCTGCGCGCCCAGCAGGGTGCCGTCGGGGGCGAAGGTCGCCACCAGGTGCATCTGCTCGGCGCCGGGGAAGTAGCCGGCGTGGTGAGCGGTGTGGACGTGCACCACCTCGTGGGGGATGCCCTCGCGGCGCAGGGTGGCCTGGTTGGCGCCGGTGATCGCGGCGGTGAGCCCGAAGACGCGCACGATGGCGGTGCCCAGTACGGGGGCCTGTGGGGTGGTGCGGTGCCCGCAGATCGAGTCGGCGGCGCGTCGTCCCTGCCGGTTGGCCGGTCCGGCCAGGGGAACCGGACCCGTGGCGCCGGTGACCGCGTGGTGCACCTCGACCGCGTCGCCGACCGCCCAGACGTGCGGATCGGACGTGCGCTGGTCGCCGTCCACGCGGATCGCGCCCGTGGGGCCCAGGTCGAGGCCGGCGTCGGCGGCCAGCTGGGAGGCGGGGCGCACACCGACGTTGACGACCACCAGGTCGGCGGGCAGCCGGACGCCGTCGGACAGCGTCACCTCGGCGGCCCCGGTGTCGCCCGTGCCGACCGACGCCGCGCTCACGCCCAGGTGGAGGTCCACGCCGTGCGCCGCGAGCTCGTCGGACAGCAGCGGGGCCAGCTCGGCGTCCAGCGGCGGGAGCACGTGGTCGGCCAGCTCCACGAGGTGCACCTGCAGGCCGCGGTGGGCCAGGGCCTCGACGGCCTCGAGGCCGATGAACCCGGCGCCGACGACGACTGCGTGCGGTGCGTCGGCCGGGTCCCGACGGTCCAGGAGGCCCTCGACGACCGCCCGCAGCCCGTCGACGTCCGGGATCGTGCGCAGGGTGTGCACGGCCGGGTGGTCGAGGCCCGCGATCGGAGGTCGCACGCCGACGGCACCGGGGGCCAGGACGAGGGCGTCGTACGGCTCGCGGTACGAACCCTGCGCGGTCTCGACCGTCAGCGCGCGGGCGTCCCGGTCGATGGAGAGCACGCGGTGCCCGGTGCGGACGTCCAGGTTGAGCGCGGCGCCGAGCGTGGCCGGCGTGTGCAGCAGCAGGTCGTCGCGCCGCTCGATCTCGTCGGACAGGTGGTACGGGAGGCCGCAGCTGGCGAACGAGACGTAGTCGCTCTGCTCGAGCACCACGATCCGCGCCTGCTCGTCGAGCCGCCGGGCGCGGGCGGCGGCGGACATGCCGCCGGCAACGCCGCCCACGACGACGATGCGGCGAGGTGCGCTCGTCGGGGCGGTCATCGCGTCACCTCGCCGCCCGCGCGCTGCCACGCCGCCATGCCACCCGACAGGCTGGTGGCCTGGAACCCCATGCTCCGCAGCTGCTGGGCGCCCGAGCGTGAGCGCATGCCGGACGCGCAGACCACGACGAGGCTCGCGTGTCGGTCGAGGAAGGACCGGCGGGACGTGCTCGTGGGGGTGGTGCTCATCGGTGTCTCCAATCGACGCCTCCAATAATACCCCCCTGGGTATGGATGTCCGAGCCACGCCCGCGTGCGTAGGCGATGCTGTGCGGGGCGAGGTCGCCGTCCCGCCGTGCGCCGACCCGGCACCGCCGCCGCACCCCTCGTCCGCGTCCGGTCGTGCGCACCAGCATCAGGAGCAGCAGATGAACCGCCCCCCGCCGCACGGGATCGTCGTCCTCGGCTCGGCCAACGTCGACCTCGTGGTCGACGTGGACCACCGTCCGGCGGCGGGGGAGACCCTCCTCGGGTCGGACCTGGTCACGACGGCGGGCGGGAAGGGTGCCAACCAGGCGGTGGCGGCGGCGCTCCTCGGCGGCTCGGTGGCCTTCGTCGGCTGCGTCGGCGACGACGGTCCGGGCGGGCTCCTGCGCTCGTCGCTGTCGGCCGCCGGGGCCGACGTGTCGATGCTGCAGGTCGTCGACGCCCCGACCGGCACGGCGATCATCATGGTGACCCCCGACGGCAACAACTCGATCGTCGTCGCCCCGGGCGCCAACCGGAGGATGACACCGGCGGCCGCCGAGGCGTCCCGTGCGCGGTGGGCGGGTGCGAGGGTGCTGGTCCTGCAGCTCGAGGTGCCGATCGAGACCGTGGACGCGGTCGCGCAGAGCGCCGCCGCTGCCGGCACCCGGGTGGTCCTGAACGCCGCGCCCGCCGGTGCGCTGGACGGGGCGACGCTCGCCGTGTGCGACCCGCTCGTGGTCAACGAGTCCGAGGCCGCCGCGCTGGTCGGCGCCGAGGTCACGCTCGCGACAGGGCCGTCCGTCGTGGGCGACCTGCTGGCGCTGGGGGCCCGGTCGGTCGTCGTCACCCTGGGTGGCTCGGGCGCGTTGCTCGCGTCCGTCGACTCGCCCGACGTGGTGCACGTCCCGGCGCAGCAGGTCGCGGCGGTCGACACGACCGGCGCGGGCGACTCCTTCGTCGGGGCGGTCGCCGTCGCGCTCGCGGAGGGCGAAGGGCTCGAGGTGGCGGTCCGGTGGGCCACCCACGTGGCCGCACGCAGCGTGCAGCGCCGTGGCGCGCAGGCCTCCTACCCGGCGCGGGCGGACGTGCCGCCGCCGTCGGCGCTCCGCGCGCGGCCCGAGCAGGTCCCGACCGGGCACTGAGAGACCGGTCGCGCGGAGACGGGTGGCAGGAACTCGGGCAAGGTTGGCGCGGGGGCGCATCGCCGGTCGCGCGCGACCTGCGAGACGGTGGCCGTCTCGCGGCGCCGGTCGAGGCGAAGCCGCAGGTGACGAACGGATCGACCGCCATGACCGAGCTCCCCCGCCCCCGCACCGCGGTGGCCCAGGCCGCCGTCGAGGTCGGGCGCGCCTACTACCCGCCGGCACTCTTCAACCACTGCCTTCGCTCGTACCATTTCGCGGCCGACGCGGGGCGTCGCCTCGGGCTCGACGTCGACGACGAGCTGTTGTTCGTCGCGGCCCTGCTGCACGACATCGGGCTCGTGGCCGTGTTCGACTCCGCGACCGAACCGTTCGAGATCTCGGGCGGTCACCTCGCGGAGGTGTTCACGTGGGGTGCGGGCTGGCCGGAAGCCCGGCGCAGACGTGCCGGCGAGGTGATCGTGCGGCACATGGAGGACGACGTCGACCCCGCGGTCGACCCCGAGGGGCACCTGCTGGAGATCGCGACCGGGCTGGACGTCAGCGGCCGCAACTCGAAGCAGTGGCCGCGCTCGACCCTCGTCGAGGTCCTCCACCGGTACCCGCGGCTCGACCTCACCGACGTGTTCGCCGGGTGCTTCGACGAGCAGGCCAGACGCAAGCCGGACAGCCTCGCAGCGGGGTTCGTGCGCAGCGGCATCCGCGCCCGCCTGGAGACCAACCCACTGAACGACGTCCAGGTCCTCGGGGATCGATCGGCCTGACCCGCCGGGTGGGGATCAGCGAGCCGCCGCCCTGCAGCCGCCCACGACCCCGGTACGGCATGCGCCATATGTCGCACCGGGGTCGTTCCTCGTCGGTCGTGCGGCCGATCCCGGCTGCGGCGTCGCGACCGCGATGGTTGCCTGGAGGCATGGCAGTCGTCGACGAGCTGATGGCCATCGAGAACGACCTCGCACTGGGCCGCGGGGCGCAGTACGAGCGGGTGCTGCACGACGATGCGCTGGTCGTGGTGCCCGGCGCCGTGCTCACCAAGGACGAGTGCGTGCGGGCCATGGACGCCTCGCCCGGCTGGGACGAGGTCGACCTGGGCGAGCCGCGGCTGGTGGAGTCGCGGGCGACCGCGACCGTCGTGTATCCGTTCGTCGGCACGCGGGGGAGCCGCACGTACCGGGCGGTGCTGTCGTCGACCTACACCCGCGGTCCGGATGGTCGCTGGCGGCTGCTGGTCCACCAGCAGACCCCGGAGGCCTGACCCACCGCCCGTGAGACCGGGCGGCCCGTGCGCGCCGGCCCGCCTAGCGTCAGCCCATGGCCGACGACATCTTCGAGGTCCCCCGCCTCGCCCAGCTCTACGACCCGCTCGACCCGGACCGCGGCGACCTCGACGTGTACGTCGCGCTCGTCGACGAGCTCGGTGCCCGCAGCGTGCTGGACGTCGGCTGTGGGACGGGCACGTTCGCGCTGATGCTCGCGCAGCGCGGGCTCGACGTCGTGGGGCTCGACCCGGCCAGGGCGTCGCTGGACGTGGCTCGGGCCAAGCCGGGAGCCGACGCGGTCCGGTGGCTCGAGGGTGACGCGACGGCGCTCCCGCCGTTGCAGGTGGACCTGGCGACCATGACGGGCAACGTGGCCCAGGTGTTCGTCACCGACGAGGACTGGGCACGGACGGTGACGGCGGTCCGGGAGGCGTTGCGACCGGGCGGCCACCTGGTGCTCGAGACGCGGGTGCCCGAGCGCGAGGCGTGGCGGGGGTGGACGCGGGAGGCGACCCATCGGGTGGCCGACGTCGCGGGCGTGGGCCGGGTCGAGGCGTGGGGCGAGGTCACCGACGTGGTCGGCGAGCTCGTGACGTTCCGCTGGACGTGGGTCTTCGAGTCCGACGGGGCCGTCCTGACCTCCGACTCCACGCTGCGGTTCCGGGACCGGGCGGCCGTCGAGGGATCCCTCACGGAGGCCGGGTTCGAGGTCGTCGACGTGCGCGAGGCGCCGGATCGGCCCGGGATGGAGATGGTGTTCGTCGCCAGCCGGGGAGCGGGTCGCGGCCGGAGCCGCGACCCGCTGCCGATCAGCTGACGGGGAAGCCCGCCTCGGTGCACGCCGTCACGATCGTCGCGGACACGCTCGGGTAGTCGAGCGTCGCGGCGTTGGCGCCGCCGGTCTCGGCGGCCTCCAGCGCGCCGTCGACGCGCTCCTGGATCGAGGTGTAGGCGCCGGCGAGGTCCTCCGGCGCCACCTTGACGGCGTCCGCGAGGGCGGAAGAGATGGCACCGAGCTCCTCGGTCTGGTCCTCGTCGAGCGCCGTGCCGGCGTCCTGCGCCTCGAGCACGGGGACGGCCGCGGCGATGCGCGCGTTGAGCGAGCTCTCCCCGCCGTTGAAGTAGCGGCCGCAGGCCAGGGCCGCGTTGGGCTCGACGGGCGCGGCGGGGCTCGCGTCCTTCTCGGCGGGCGCCGACGACGCGGACGAGGTCGCCGTCGCGTCCGCGGCGTCGGAGCCGCCGTCGCAGGCGGTGAGGGTGGTGACGGTCAGGACGGCAGCGGCGAACAGGACGGCAGCGCGCTTCACGGTGGTTCTCCTAGCAATGGTTCGACGACCGGGCCGTGTGCGGCCCACCCCTGAGTTACCAGCGAGTAACTAGGCGCCCCGCCGCTGTCCGCGTCCTGGACTGCGCAAGGGGCACTCGTCCGAGCATTCGCCGCATGATTGCGGGCCGCAAGCGCAATAGCGCGTGACGGATGCCACGCGCGCCGTCCGTCAGCCGCGGCGCTCGGGCGGCGTGCTGTCCCGCAGCCGCGAGTACATCTCCATGTCCCGGCGCTCGCCCCCGACCGCCTGCCACGAGCGCAGCAGCCCTTCGCGCTCGAACCCGGCGCCCAGGGCGGTGCGGGCGGACGCCACGTTCCAGGGCTCGACGTAGAGCTCGAGCCTCGCCACGCCCGGCAGCGTGAGCGCCCAGCCCGCCAGCGTGCGCAGGGCGTCGCGTGCCAGCCCGCGGCCGCGCCGCGAAGCGACGACCCAGTACCCGAGCGAGACCCGTCCGTGGTCGAGGTCCCGCAGGCCCAGGTACGCGTGGCCGACCGCGACGTCCGTCTCGAGGTCCGCGACGGCGAACGCGTACCCCGCCCCGGTGGTCAGACGCTCGCGCTGGCGGGCGACGAAGGCGAGGCAGGCGTCGTCGTCGCCGTGCGCGGGCACCGAGCCGATCAGCGGGATCAGGGGGTCGGTGCTCGCCTCCCGGACCGCGGGCAGGTCCGCGGCCGTGAACCCGCGCAGCCGGACCTGCGCGCCGAGCAGCGTGGGCAGGACCAGCGGCGCGCTCACGCCGGGGCCAGCCGGAAGACCCGCAGCTCGCGGCCCGCGCGCGCGGCGTAGTCGGCATAGCCCGGCCAGACGGCCAGCAGGGCCGGCAGCAACCGCTGGCACTCGTCGGCGTCGGCGAGGCTGGCGACGACGGGTCGGGTCAGGTCACCGATCGTCACCGTGGCACGCGGGTCGGCCAGCAGGTTGCCGGACCACGCGGGGTGGTGCTCCTGGCCCCAGTTCGAGCCGATGAGCACCCAGCCGTCACCGTCGGCCGCGTACAGCAGGACGGCCTCGCGCGGCTCCCCGGAACGGCGGCCCGTCGTCGTGAGGACCAGCTGCGGCAGGGTGACCGGGCCGAGCACGCTCCACCGTCCCCGGGTGGCCTTGTGCAGCCGCCGGTCGACCCCGGCGCACGCGCGGCCCAGCCGAGCGAACCAGCGGGTCCGGCCGAGCCGCCGCACGGTGGGCGTGAGATCCATCCGGCGAGTGTGCCCGAGAGCCGGCCGACGCGGCGCCGTCGCACGCCGCGGGGGCCCACATACCAGACCCTGACCTGGACAACCGTCAGATTCGTGGTCTACAACGCTTCCGGCCGCAGGATCGGACACGTTACGGTGATGTTTCCGCAGGTTTCTATCTCGTATGCTGGACTGTACTGCCCAGTATCAATCGGGTAACGATCCGGCGCCATGCACACCCGTGGCTCATAAGTGCGGCCAACCGTGACTTACCTTGTCTGTCAACTCACGGCGGACGTGCTCGACACCGGACCGCTCGTTGCCCGCAGCCCTGCTGCGGACGCGGAGCGCGTAGGTCAGCGTCCACCCCTTTCCAGGAGGAACATTGAAGATCAGGCGAATCAGCGCCGCGACTGCGGTTCTCGCAGCCGGTGCCCTGGTGCTCACCGCGTGCTCAAACACGCCGACCGACACCGCGTCCCCGTCGGAGTCCGCTGCTGCGACGACCGGTGGCAACGTCGTCGTCGCCGAGGTGAACGAGTTCTTCTCGTTCAACTCCTCGACGGCCAACGGCAACACGGACATCAACTCGAAGGTGTCGCTCGCGACGAACTCGAACTTCTACTACATCGACGGTGACCTCAAGGTCCAGCGCGACGAGTCGTTCGGGACCATCGAGAAGGTCAGCGACGACCCGCTGACGGTCAAGTACACCGTCAACGAGGGCGAGACCTGGTCCGACGGTGAGCCGATCGACGCCGACGACCTGATCCTGGCGTGGGCCGTCTACTCCGGCTTCTACGACGACGGTGGCAACCCGGACGAGGAGGGCAACCCGACGACCGGGACGTCCTACTTCAGCTACGCCGGCTCCACCGAGGGCCTGGGCCTGACCGAGTTCCCCGAGATCGGCGACGACAACCGCAGCGTCACGCTGACGTATGCCGAGCCGTTCGCCGACTGGGAGGTGGCGTTCGGTCTCGACCGTCCGGCCCACGTCGTCGCCAAGGGTGGCGGCCTCGCCGACGGCCAGGCGCTCATCGACCTGCTGAAGGACAAGCCGCGCGGCAACGTCGACGCCCCGGTCCCCACGGACCCGGCGCTCAAGGCCGTCGCCGACTTCTACAACACGGGCTTCGACTCCCGCACGCTGCCCAGCGACCCGTCGCTGTACCTGTCCAGCGGCCCGTACATCGTCTCGGACGTCGTCGAGGGCCAGTCGGTCACGATGGTCGCCAACGACAAGTACGAGGGTGACTTCGGGCCGAAGCTGGACGAGATCACCATCCGCACCATCGCGGACCCGTCCGCCATGGTCCAGGCGCTGCAGAACGGTGAGGTCGACGTCATCTCGCCGCAGGCCAACGCCGACACGCTCGCCGCGCTCGAGGGTCTCGACGGCGTCGACGTCCACAAGGGCAACCAGCTCGCGTACGACCACATCGACCTGAACTTCTCGGGTGTCTTCGCCGACCAGAACGTCCGTGAGGCGTTCCTCAAGACGATCCCCCGTCAGGCGATCCTCGAGGCGATCATCACGCCGCTGGACCCCGAGGCCAAGGTCCTCGACTCGCAGCTGTTCGTGCCGGCCCAGGACGGCTACGCCGACGCGATCGCGAACAACGGCTCCGCCGCGTACGCCGAGCCGGACATCGCCGGCGCCAAGGAGCTGCTCGCCGGTGCCACGCCGACGGTCCGCATCCTCTACAACGTCAACAACCCGAACCGCGTTGACGCGTTCACGCTGATCCAGCAGTCGGCCACCGAGGCCGGCTTCATCATCGAGGACCAGGGCGACGCCAAGTGGGGCTCGCGCCTCGGCGACGGCTCGTACGACGCCTCGATCTACGGCTGGGTCAACTCCGGCGTCGGCGTCAGCGGCGTGCCGCAGATCTTCGGCACCGGTGCGGCGTCGAACTTCAACGGCTTCACGGACCCGTCCGCGGACGAGCTGATGGCCGAGCTCATCACGACCACGGACGTCGAGGAGCAGACCCGTCTGCAGCAGGAGATCGACGAGAAGATCTTCGCGTCGTCCTACGGCCTGCCCTTCTTCCAGAGCATCGGCGTGGACGCTGTCGCCGAGCGCGTCGAGGGCATCGACGCGTACAACCCCAACCAGAACGGTGTCTGGTGGAACGTCTGGAACTGGAGCGTCAACGACGGCTGAACCCAGTCGCCCTAGCGCACCACCGGACGACTGTGTGACAGTCGCCTGAACGGCCGAAGGTGCCGGGTCGCCCGCCTCGCGGGGGCCCGGCACCTTCGGGTCCGTCCTCAGCATGCACAGCAGGGACAACGGGGTCCGTGCGTGAGGGGGGTGGCGTCTGAATTAGGCTTGACTCCTTTCCGGTCCGCCTCCGGCGGGCGGCCCCCCGACACCACCTGAGAAACGATGACCACCTACATCCTTCGACGGTTGCTCGCGTCCCTGCTGATCCTGCTGGGCGCGTCGTTCATCGTCTATCTGCTCATCGCCTACTCGGGCGACCCGCTGGCCGAGATCCGGTCGAGCAACTCGCCGAGCAAGGCGGCCCAGATGCAGCAGCGCACGGAGCTGCTCCACCTCGACGTGCCGCCGGCTCTTCGCTACTTCATCTGGCTGGGCGGTGCCGTCAAGTGCGTCGTGCCGTTCGCCGGTCAGTGCGACCTGGGCGTCACGCTGCAGAACCAGCCGGTCACCGCGGCGCTGTCGTCCGCCATCCCGACGACGCTCCAGCTGGTGACGACGGCGGCTCTGCTCGCCATCGTGCTCGGCGTGACCATCGGTGTCATCACGGCGCTGCGGCAGTACAGCACGCTGGACTACGGGGTCACCTTCGTCACGTTCCTCTTCTTCTCGCTCCCCGTGTTCTGGGTCGCGGTCCTGCTCAAGGAGTTCGGGGCCATCGGCTTCAACGACTTCTTGCGAGACCCCTTCATCGGCAACGCCACGATCGTGGTGATAGCGCTGGTCGTCGGCCTGCTGTGGACGGTGATCATCGCGGGGCCCCTCAAGCGCCGGCTGCTGACCTTCGGCACGGCCTTCGTGGTCACCGCAGCCGTCCTGTACTACCTCTCCGTGACGCGCTGGTTCACGACGCCGTCGCTCGGGCTCGTCGTCATCGGGGTCACGGGGATCGCGGCGGCCTACGGGTTCACCGTGCTGTTCGCCGGCCTGCAGAACCGCAAGGCGCTGTACTCCTCGCTGATCAGCGTCGCCATCGGCCTCGTCGCGTACGTCGCCCTGCAGCCGCTGCTGGACAAGGCCACCCTGTGGCTCGTCGTCCTGCTGGGCGTCGTGGCTGTCGGCGCCGGCATCCTGGTCGGCTACCTGATGGGCGGCTACGACCGCGGGCAGTCGATGAAGGCAGCCGGCCTGACCAGCTTCGCGGTCGCCGCACTGGTGCTGCTCGACCGCTTCATGCAGGCGTGGCCCGCGTACATGGACAACCCGCGCATCCGTAACCGGCCGGTTGCCACGATCGGTGCCGAGACCCCCGGTCTCGAGGGCGACTTCTGGATCCAGGGGCTCGACAAGTACACCCACCTGATCCTGCCGACCATCGCGCTGATCCTCATCTCGCTGGCGTCGTACACCCGCTACTCGCGGGCGTCGATGCTCGAGGTGATGGGCCAGGACTACGTCCGGACGGCGCGCGCCAAGGGCCTGTCCGAGCGGGTCGTGGTGACCCGGCACGCGTTCCGCAACGCGATGATCCCCCTGGCCACGATCGTCGCCATCGACATCGGCAGCCTGATCGGCGGGGCGGTGATCACCGAGAACGTGTTCTCCTTCAAGGGCATGGGGCAGCTGTTCCTCACCGGCCTGCGCAACACCGACCCCAACCCCGTGATGGGCGTCTTCCTGGTCACCGGTATCACCGCGGTGATGTTCAACCTGCTGGCCGACCTCACCTACTCGGCCCTCGACCCCCGAGTGAGGGTGAAGGCATGACCACCGTCCTGGAGAACACGGCGGACGTCCCGCCCAACCCTGCGACCCCCGGCGGCGGCGAGGACGTCCGTGGCCTCAGCCAGGGCCGTATCGTCACCAAGCGCTTCTTCGGCCACACCGGTGCGGTCGTCAGCATCGGGGTCCTGGCCGGCGTGCTGATCCTCGCCATCTCGGCGATCGGGATCGGCCCCATCCCGGGGTGGTGGAAGTACACCTACCTGCAGACCCCGCCGCTCGTCGACGGGGGCAAGCCGACCCTGCAGCTGTTCCCGTTCTCGCTGGGGGACCACCCGTTCGGTCAGGACCGCGTCGGGCGCGACATGTTCGCGATGACGATGCGCGGCGCCCAGATCTCGATGTTCATCATGCTGATGGTGGGCGCGATCGCCGCGCTGGTGGGCGTGCTCATCGGGTCGGCCTCGGGCTTCTTCCGCGGCAAGATCGAGGCCGTCCTCATGCGGTTCACCGACATGATCATCATCATCCCGGCGCTGATCGCCGCCGCGGTCGTGGGCAACTCGGCCAAGAGCGTCGTCGCCCTGGCCCTGTTCCTCGGGCTCGTCTCGTGGACCGGCATGGCGCGACTGGTGCGCGGTGACTTCCTGACCCTGCGCGAGCGGGAGTTCGTCGACGCCGCCCGGCTCGCCGGGGCGTCGAACGGCCGGATCATCTTCAAGCACATCCTGCCGAACGCGGTCGGCGTCATCACGGTGAACACCACGCTGCTGATGTCGGCGGCGATCCTCACCGAGACGGCGCTCAGCTACGTGGGGCTCGGCGTCAAGTCGCCCGACGTCTCGCTCGGGCTGCTCATCAGCGCCAACCAGGCGGCGTTCGCCACCCGCCCGTGGCTGTTCTGGTGGCCCGGTGTGTTCATCGTCGTCATCTGCCTGACGATCAACTTCATCGGTGACGGTCTGCGCGACGCGTTCGACCCCCGCCAGAAGAAGTTCGCGCTGCGCCGGGTCAAGGAGACGCGCGAGCGTCCCGACCTGTACGCGCAGCCGACGGCGCGCGGTCCGGTCGCCAGCGGTGGCGCCACGACGGTCGCCTCCGGCGGGTTCTACGAGTCGCTGGACCAGCCGCGTGACATGGGCGAGGGCAACGACGACGGTGAGGGCCGGCGGTGACGTCAGGTCAGCGCCACGACCACCACGCCGACGAGAGCCACCGCCAGCACCACGAGCGCCGGTCGGTTCCAGGTCGTCTCGACCGGGGTCTCGTCGGCGGCACCCAGCGTCAGCTGGCCGTTCTCGGCCAGGTGCTCCCACCGGCGGCGGACCAGGGCGGCCACGCGGCCGGAGGGCGCGCTGGGCAGGTCGCCGATGGCGACGGCGCCGCGCGAGTCGCGGGCCAGGCGGGACATCCCGACCAGCTCGTCGCTGCCGGCCGTGACCACCTGGTGGCGCCCGGGGCCGGGCGCCGCCCACGCGCGGTAGCGCCCACCGGGCGTCACCAGCGCCAGCGCGTACTGGGTCTCCACGTTGATGAGCGCCGCCCACGGCACGCGGATCGTCCGCAGCGGGTTGACCAGCACCACGTCGTGATCGGTGACGTCGACGCGCGGGTGCCAGAACACCAGCCACGCGACCAGCCCCAGCGCGACGGCGAGGGGCAGCGCCCGCAGCACCGCCGTCATCCCGTCCTCGAAGCCCTGCGCGGCCGTCAGTCCCGCGATCACCGCCCACGAGGCGATGGTGGACGCATATCTGCTGCGCGGCCTGTATGTCAGGTCGCCACTGTCGGCACGCATGTACGCATGATCTCAGGAGTCTCACGATGACCGATACGACCGCCCAGGGCGCACCCGTCCTCCAGGTCACCGACCTGTCCGTCGACTTCGCCGTGGACAAGAAGTGGATCCCCGCGGCGATCGACGTGAGCTTCGAGGTCCACGCCGGCGAGGTCCTCGCCATCGTGGGCGAGTCGGGCTCGGGGAAGTCCGTCAGCTCGATGGCCCTGCTCGGCCTGCTGCCCAAGAACGCACGCGTCACGGGCAGCATCAAGCTGATGGGCCACGAGATGAGCGAGATGTCGTCGTCGCGGGTCCGGGAGATCCGCGGCAACGAGATCGCGATGATCTTCCAGGAGCCCATGACCGCGCTGAACCCCGTCTACACGATCGGGGCGCAGATCGTCGAGGCGCTGCGGCTGCACACCATGATGTCGCCGACGCAGGCCAAGGACCGGGCGCTCGAGCTCCTCACGATGGTCGAGCTGCCGGATCCCCTCAAGGCGTTCAACTCCTACCCGCACCAGCTCTCCGGCGGGCAGCGGCAGCGCGCGATGATCGCCCAGTCGCTGTCCAACGATCCCGTGCTGCTGGTCGCCGACGAGCCCACGACGGCGCTCGACGTGACGGTGCAGGCCGAGATCCTGGACCTCATGCGCAACCTGCGCGACCACCTGCACTCGGCGGTCATCCTGATCACGCACGACATGGGCGTGGTCGCGGACCTGTCGGACCGCATCGCCGTCATGCGCCGCGGGCTGATCGTCGAGACCGGCACCGTGCGGGAGATCTTCAGCAACCCGAAGCACCCGTACACCCAGGAGCTGCTGGCCGCGGTCCCGCACCTGGGCGCCGCCGACTCGACGGGCGAGGAGATCGACCTCACGGCCGCCCTCGCGGCGGCGACGGGCAACGAGGACGCCATCGCGGTCGACGCCGAGGAGCTCGCTCGCCGGGAGGCGGCGAACAAGCGGGCGCTGGAGATCGCCGAGCGTGCGCAGCGCGCAGCGGAGGTCGAGGGCACCACCCCGATCCTCGAGCTGGTCGACGTGGCGATCGAGTACCCCAAGCAGGGTCGGATGCCGGCCTTCCGTGCGGTCGAGGGCGCCAACCTGGTGATCCGTCCGGGCGAGGTCGTCGGTCTGGTGGGTGAGTCGGGTTCCGGCAAGACCACCATCGGCCGTGCGGCCGTGGGCCTGCTGCCCGTGGTCGAGGGCACGCTCACCGTCGCGGGGGTCGAGCTGACCAAGCGCGACCCGAAGAAGCTGCGCTCGCTGCGGCGCAAGGTCGGCATGGTGTTCCAGGACCCGTCGTCGTCGCTGAACCCGCGGCTGCCGGTCGGCGAGAGCATCGGCGAGCCGATGTTCCTGGCGGGCGTCGCCAAGGGCGACGCACTGCAGAAGCGGATCGAGGAGCTGCTGGACCAGGTCCAGCTGCCCCGCAGCTACCGCAACCGCTACCCGCACGAGCTGTCGGGCGGCCAGAAGCAGCGCGTCGGCATCGCGCGCGCGATCTCGCTGTCGCCCGAGCTCCTGGTCGCCGACGAGCCGACGTCCGCGCTCGACGTGTCGGTCCAGGCGACCGTGCTGGAGCTCCTGCAGGACCTGCAGTCCCGGCTGAAGTTCGCGTGCCTGTTCGTCACGCACGACCTGGCGGTCGTCGACGTGCTGGCCGACCGCATCGCCGTGATGCGGCGCGGGGCGATCGTCGAGCAGGGCACCCGCGACGCGATCCTGCGCAACCCGCAGCAGGCCTACACGCAGCGGCTCATCGCGGCCGTCCCGCTGCCCGACCCGGACAAGCAGCGCGAGCGTCGCGAGCTGCGTGCGCTGCTCCTCGACAAGTCCTGACGCACCCCGCGCGGGCCCGGCCGGAGTCATCCGACCGGGCCCGCGTGGCGTCCGGGACGTGGACGGGATGTCCGGCAAGGTTCAGTTCCGGGTGTGATCGGTCGATATCGCTCCCGGCGGGCGGTTTCGTCCGTCATCGGTGGGTCTGAGCGGGGGTCGTCGTGCAGCGCAGGTCGTGGGTCGGGGTCGTGGCGGCAGGGACGCTGGTGCTGCTCAGCGCGTGCACCACGGCGGAGCCCGAGCAGGTTCGGACCGACACGGCCGTCGTCGCCGTCGCCGCACCGTTCACCTCGCTCAACGCGGGCACGGCCGAGGGCCGCACGCCGGGTTCCACGCTCGTGCGCTCCCTGGTGAACGGGGGCTTCGTCTCTCTCGACGAGGACGGTGTCGCGGTGCTCGACGAGGGCTTCGGCACCGTCGAGAAGCTCGCGGACTCGCCGCTCACCGTGCGGTACACGATCGCGCCCGACGCCGCGTGGTCCGACGGCACGGCGGTCACGCCGGACGACCTGCTGCTCGAGTGGGCCGCGCGCAGCGGCCAGCTCGACGACGTGACCCCCGAGCTCGACGCCCAGGGGGGCATCACCAACAACGACGCCCTCGACGCGGGGGTGGCCTTCGCGGCGACCTCCCCGGCGCTCGTCCAGGTGCAGCAGCGGCCGACCGTGGAGGGAGCGACGCTCACCCTCGTCTATGCGGCGCCCGTGCCCGACTGGCAGGCCGCACTCGACGTGAACGTGCCCGCGCACGTGGTGGGCAGGTCCGCGCTGGGCGTCGAGGACGCGACGGCTGCGGCCGCGGCGGTGTCGAAGGCCATCGTCGACGAGGACAAGGCGGCGCTCAGCTCCGTCTCGGCGGCGTGGCGCACGCAGTTCGATGCCGACGCCCTGGCCCAGCACGTCGATCACGCCGTCACCACGGGCCCGTACGCCGTGGACCTGGTGGTACCGGGGGAGCGGGTCGAGCTGGTCCGCAACGAGGAGTACCGGGGCGAGCAGCCCGCGCGGTACGAGCGGCTGGTCGTCCGCAGCGACCTCGACCCGCTCGAGGAGGTCGAGGCGCTGGCGGCGGGCACGGTCGACGTCGTGACGCCGGCGAGCACGACCGACGTGCTGGACGCGCTGACCGAGGTGTCGGGGGCCGAGGTCCGCACGGGCGGCGACAGCCAGCTCCAGCTCGAGCTCCAGGCCGCCGGCGCGGGCGCCTTCGACCCCGCGACGTACGGGGGCGACGCCGCGGTGGCGTCCGCAGTGCGCCGGGCGTTCCTGCTCACCGTGCCGCGCGACGCGCTCGCCGCGGACGTGGTCGCCCCGCTGTGGCCGGACGCCGACGTGGCCTCCGGTCTCCTGCCGTCCGTTGCCCCGGGCGCGGGGGGCGTGACCGCCGACGGCGCGGCGGACGTGGCCGGTGCGCGCCGGCTGCTGACCGAGGCGGGCGTGAGCGAGCCCGTCGCGGTGCGGGTGCTGACCAACACGTCGGACCCGCTGCGCTCGGCCATGCTCGACCTGATCGTGGCGTCGGCGGCGGAGGCCGGCTTCGAGGTCGAGCCGTACACGCCGGTCGACGGGCTCGGCCCCGACCTGGCGACACCGGGCGCGTGGGACGCGGCGCTGGTGCCCGTGCCGCAGTCGGACCTGCCGCTGGACTCCGTGCTTGCACGGTGGCGGACGGGTGGGGCGACGAACGTCACCGGCTGGTCGGACGCGGCCACCGACGCCGCCGTCGCCACGCTGTCGCAGACGCTCGACCCCGCCGCTGCCCCGGCTCCGCTCGCCGCCGTCGCGGAGAGCCTCGCCGCAGGCGGTGCGGCGGTCCCGCTGGTGCGGCAGCCGATCGTCGTCGCCACCCGAGGCTCCGCGGCGCCGACCCCCGGGACCACGCCGGCGGCGCCCGAGGTGGAGCCGCTGGCGCTCGGCCGCGCGGACCTGACGTCCTGGTGGTCCTGGGCGCGCACCGACGCCTGAGGTGGGCCTGGTCACCTTGCGGCACAGGCGGAGGCCTGTACGGGTAGAATTGACCGGCGCGACCGACGACTCGGTGCGCTCCCCACCTTCTGAGATGAGTTCCCCATGTCTGAGCCCACGACGGTGCCTGAGTCTGTGCCGACGTCGTCGGCGGGCACGAGCGTGCGCGCCGACCTGCGCAACGTCGCCATCGTCGCCCACGTCGACCACGGCAAGACGACCCTGGTCGACGCCATGCTGTGGCAGTCCGGGGCCTTCGGCTCCCACGCCCACGTCGACGAGCGCGCGATGGACTCCGGCGACCTGGAGCGCGAGAAGGGCATCACGATCCTCGCCAAGAACACCGCGATCCGGTACTCCGGACCCGCGGCTGCGGAGATCGGCCAGCCCGACGGCATCACCATCAACGTCATCGACACCCCGGGTCACGCCGACTTCGGCGGTGAGGTCGAGCGCGGCCTGTCCATGGTCGACGGCGTCGTCCTGCTGGTCGACGCGAGCGAGGGCCCGCTCCCGCAGACGCGGTTCGTGCTCCGCAAGGCGCTCGAGGCCAAGCTCCCCGTGATCCTCGTCGTGAACAAGACGGACCGTCCGGACGCCCGCATCTCCGAGGTCGTGCACGAGGCGACCGACCTGCTGCTGGGCCTGGCGTCCGACCTGCACGAGGAGGTCCCGGACCTGGACCTGGACGCCATCCTCGATGTGCCGGTCGTGTACGCGGCGGCCCGTGCCGGTCGGGCGTCGCTGAACCAGCCCGAGGACGGTGGCCTGCCGGACTCCGAGAACCTCGAGCCGCTGTTCAAGACCATCCTCGAGAAGATCCCCGCCCCCACGTACACGGAGGGCGCGCCGCTGCAGGCGCACGTCACCAACCTCGACGCGTCACCGTTCCTGGGCCGCCTCGCGCTGCTGCGCATCTTCAACGGTGAGCTCCGCAAGGGCCAGACCGTCGCGTGGGCGCGGGCCGACGGCACGATGCAGAACGTGAAGATCACCGAGCTGCTGGAGACCAAGGCGCTCGAGCGCGTCCCCACGGACTCCGCGGGCCCCGGTGACATCGTCGCCGTCGCCGGCATCGAGAACATCACCATCGGCGAGACGCTGACCGACCCCGACGACCCGCGTCCGCTGCCGCTGATCAAGGTCGACGACCCGGCGATCTCGATGACCATCGGCATCAACACCTCGCCGCTGGCCGGCCGCGGCGGCAAGGGCCACAAGGTCACCGCCCGCCAGGTCAAGGACCGCCTCGACAAGGAGCTCGTCGGCAACGTCTCGCTCCGCGTGCTGCCGACCGAGCGTCCCGACGCCTGGGAGGTCCAGGGCCGTGGTGAGCTCGCGCTCGCCATCCTGGTCGAGCAGATGCGTCGCGAGGGCTTCGAGCTGACCGTCGGCAAGCCGCAGGTGGTCACCAAGAAGGTCGACGGAAAGACGTACGAGCCCGTCGAGCGGATGACGATCGACGTCCCCGAGGAGTACCTGGGCGCCGTCACGCAGCTGCTCGCGCAGCGCAAGGGCCGCATGGAGACCATGTCGAACCACGGCACCGGCTGGGTCCGCATGGAGTTCCTGGTCCCCGCGCGTGGCCTGATCGGCTTCCGCACACGGTTCCTCACCGACACGCGCGGCACCGGCATCGCGTCGTCCATCGCCGACGGTTACGAGCCGTGGGCCGGCCCCATCGACACGCGCGTCAACGGCTCGCTCGTCGCGGACCGCGCGGGCGCCGTGACGCCGTTCGCCATGATCAACCTGCAGGACCGCGGCTCGTTCTTCGTCGAGGCCACGCAGGAGGTCTACGAGGGCCAGATCGTCGGTGAGAACTCGCGCAACGAGGACATGGACGTCAACATCACCAAGGAGAAGAAGCTCACCAACATGCGCTCCGCGGCGGCGGACAACTTCGAGAACATCATCCCGCCGCGCAAGCTCACGCTGGAGGAGTCCCTCGAGTTCGCCCGCGAGGACGAGTGCGTCGAGGTGACGCCGGAGATCGTGCGTATCCGCAAGGTGGTCCTCGACCAGACCGAGCGCGCGCGCATCACGGCTCGCTCCAAGCGCGCCTGACCTCTGGGTCTGTGACCTCCGGAGGTCTCGTCGCGGTGCACGCGCACCCCGACGACGAGACGCTGACGACTGGCGCGCTGCTCGCCACCTGGGCAGCCGCCGGTCGTCCCGTCGCCGTGGTGACGTGCACCCGCGGTGAGCGTGGCGAGGTCATCGGCGCCGAGCTGGCCCACCTGGAGGGTGACGGCCCGGCGCTGGCCGAGCACCGGGAGCGCGAGCTCGCCGGCGCGCTGACGGCGCTCGGGGTGCGCGAGCACGGCTTCCTCGACGCCCTCGGCGGACCGCCCGCTCGGCGCTTCGAGGACTCGGGCATGGCCTGGGTCGGTGCCGGGCGAGCGGGCCGAGCCGACGAGGTCCCGCCCGGCGCCTTCGTCGGCGTCGACCTGGACGAGGCCGCCGAGCGGCTCGCCCGGGTCCTGCGGGCCAGGCGCCCCGAGGTGGTCGCCACGTACGAGCCCGGGGGCGGCTACGGCCACCCGGACCACGTCCGGACCCACGAGGTGACGCAGCGCGCGGTCGAGCTGGCCGGGGTGCGCCCCGATGAGGCGTCGCCGGCGTTCGCGGTCCCGGTCGTGCTGTGGGCGGTGCAGGGCCGCTCGGCCCTCCGGCGCGGCCTGCGGGATCTCGGGGGCGGGGCGGTGCTCGCCGCCCTCGGGTCGTCGCGTGCCGGTCTCCAGCTGCCCGACCCGGAGGCTGAGCTGCCGTCCGTCGCGGTCCCCGACGACCAGCTCGACCTCGCGGTCGACGTCCTGCCCGTGCGGGACCGCGTGCTCGCCGCCCTGCGGGCGCACGCCACCCAGGTCCAGGCGGTGCGCGCCATCGACCACCAGCCTGGGCTCGTCGCGTGCTATGCGCTGAGCAACCGCATCCTGGCGCCGGTGCTCGCCGCCGAGACGTACCGGCGGGTGACCGGGTCGGCGGAGGCCGTCGTCTGGCCCGCCGGCGTCCGCCCGGTAGCCTGACGCGCGTGCAACCGCTCACCGCAGGCGTCCTCGGCAAGGCCGCCCTGGCACTCGTGCTCGGCGTCGTCGTCGGCGCGCTCGGCACCGTGATGCACCGCAGCATGCCGCCCTGGGGCATGGTCGTGTGCCTGGCGCTCGCGTTCGCCGCGGCCCTCACGACCCGGGCCTGGGCGGGGTGGTTCACGCTCGTCGGCTACACCGGCGGCCTGGTGCTCAGCATGCAGGTCCTGGCCACGCGAGGCCCCGGCGGCGACATCCTGGTGCCGGACGGCCAGGCGATCGGCTGGGCCTGGGTGCTCGGGGCGGTCGCGGTCACGGCGCTCGTCGGTGTGCTGCCCCGGCGGCTCTTCCAGGAGCGGCCGCGACAGCCGTGGGAGGCGGACCCCACCGCGGGCCGCCACGACGGGCCGGGCGTCGGCGCGTGAGCGACCTCGCCCCGGACGTGTTCCGTGCGGCGGTCGGACGACTTCCCGCGGGGGTCGCGGTCATCACGCTGCGCTGGCGGGGCACCCTGCAGGCGATGACCGCCAGCGCGATCACCTCGGTGTCGCTCGAGCCGCCCATGCTCCTGTTCTGCGTCCACACCGACGCGCGCTTCCGGGACGCCCTGGACGACGTCGACACGTGGTCCGTCAGCGTCCTGGCCGACGACCAGGCGCACACCGCCGACTGGCTCGCCTCGCCCGGTCGGCCCGCGATCGACCAGCTGGCCCGGGTGCCGCACCGGCCTGCACCCGTCGCCGACGCGGTGTGGGTCGACGGCGCCGCGGCATGGTTCGACTGCCGGACCGCCTCGGTGCACCGGGCCGGTGACCACGACATCGTCGTCGGGTCGGTGCTGCTCGCGGAGCAGGGCGCGGCCGGTGCCGGAGGGCTCGTGCACCTGCGCGGCCGGATCCACCCGGTGCGCTGACCCGCCGACGCGCGAGGCTGATGACGTGCCGTGCTCCGGGCGTGCGGGCCCCGGTGTGCGCGGTGCGTGAGCGGGTGAGATCGCCCCGTGCGCGTGCCCGCGGCTCAGGGCAGCCACGTAGACTCGCGCGGACGCGTGTGCGCGCGGCGAGCAGTGGGGAGCAGGATGAGCAAGGGCACCGAGCGCGACGAGCCGGGACAGCGCATCGAGGACGGGCCCCGAGGGGCCACCGAGAGCAGCGATCGGACGTCGGACCCGGTCTGGCCGGTGTGGGGCGGGAACGGCGCGACGACGCCGATCCCCGCCGTGCCCCCGGCCGACGAGCTCGCCCCTGTGTCCCCGCCCGCCGGCGAGCCGACCGACGAACCCGCGGCCGACGGAGCTCACGGCGAGGACGTTCCTGAGACCACCGGGCCGGTCGGCGAGGTCGCCGACGAGACGTTGGTGGACGAGGGTGCCGCTGACGTCGCGCCGGTCGACGAGGCTGCCGCTGACGTGGCGCCGGTCGACGAGGCTGCTGATGTCGCGCGGGTCGACGAGGTCGCCGCTGACGTGGCTTCTGCCGACGAGCCTGCCGCCGACGGGCCGCCGGTCGACGAGGACGCCGCTGATGTGCCGCCGGCTGACGAGGCTGCGGTTGATGTCGCGCCGGTCGACGAGGTTGCCGCTGACGTGGCTTCTGCCGACGAGCCTGCTGTCGACGAGCCTGCCGCCGACGAGCCGCCGGTCGACGAGGACGCCGCTGACGTGGCGCCGGTCGATGCGGAGGAAGCGCCCGACGACCAGGTTGCTGCCGACGATGCGCCGGTCCACGGCCCTGCCGACGAGGCGCCGGTCGACGAGTCCGCCGTCGCCGAACCTGCCGTCGCTCAACCTGCCCTCGCTGAGCCCGCCGTCGACGACGGCGCCGCTGACGAGACGCCGGTCGATGAGGAGGCCGCTGACGAGGTGCCGGCCGACGAGGGTGCCGCTGAGGTGGCGTCCAGCGACGGCACCGACGGCACCGACGCCACCGAGGCGCCTACGGCCGACGTCTTGGCTCACGAGGTCGCGCTGGAGGAGGCGGGCGCCGACCAGGTGACAACCGAGGAGCCGGTTGCCGACGAGACCGTTGCCGACGAGACCGTTGCCGACGAGCCGGTTGCCGATCTGACGGATGCAGACGCGACGGGCACCGACGAGCCGGTTGCCGACGAGGCAGGTGCCGACGACGCGGTCGTCGGCGACGCGGTTGCCGACGAGACGCAGGTCCCGGCCGAGGCGGACGCCGCAGCGGTGACCCCGGACGAACGAGACGCCGACGGCGCTGCCGAGCCGACCCGGACGGGCGCCGCCGGCGACCCCCAGGCCCCCGCCGACGCGGACCCGACCGCCGACGCGAGCGCCGCCGAAGCGGGCACCGCCGAAGCGGGCACCGCCGACGCGACGGACTCCACCGAGCCGGCTCGACCCACGGCCGCCACCAGCCGCGACGACGCCACGGCGGTCATGGCGCCCGTGGCCGCGGCCGCGGCGACAACCTCTGCGCCCCCGGCTCAGCAGCCCGCACCGGGCACGACACCGATCGGCACGCTGGCCGCCCCGGTCACCCGCACGGTCCCCGGGTCGGGGACGAGCGCGCCGTCGAACCCGGCGCCCGTCTTCCCGGCGACGACGGCGGCAGCTGCGTCGTCGGCCGGGACGCGCGCGGACACCGCGCCGGGCGAGGCGCCGGCAGCCCGGACAGGTGGTCCGATCCCGTCCGGCCCGGTGCCGCCGTCCGAGCGCAAGGAGTCGCCGCTGGACGGGTTCGAGCCCGACGACGGCCGGCGCCGCTGGCCGCGGCGGCTGCTGGTCGTCGCTGCCGTGGTCGTCGTACTGTGCGCCGCGTACGTCGGCGCGTCGTACGCGCTCGCGGACCGGGTGGCGCGCGGCGTGACCGTCGCGGGCGTCGACGTCGGCGGCCTGTCGTCGGAGGAGGCGGTCGACCGGCTGGACGAGGAGCTCGAGGGCGCGACGACGCTGCCGATCGACGTCGTCGCCAACGACGTGCAGGCGACCATCGACCCCGCCGCGGCCGGCCTCACGTTCGATGCCGAGGCGACGGTGGACGAGCTGACCGGGGTGAACCTCGCGCAGCCGCAGCGCCTGTGGGGTCACCTCGTCGGAGTCGGCGAGCACGATCCCGTCACGGCGGTCGACGACGACGCCCTCGCGGCGGCGATCGACGACCTGGGCAGCTCCCTGACGCTGCCGCCCGTGGACGGGACCGTGGTGTTCGTCGACGGGTCCGCGCAGTCGACAGCGGCGGTGGACGGCTGGGACCTGGACCCGGAGGGTGCGGCGGACGTGCTGGCGGCCGACTGGCTGGTGGCGGCGCGGCCGATCGAGCTTCCGGCGCAGACCGTCGAGCCGGACATCACGCAGGCCGAGACCGAGGCCGCGGTGGTGCAGGCGCAGCAGGTGACGTCGGCACCGGTCGCGGTCGCAGTCGCGGGGCGTAGCGCAGCCCTCGACGTCCCGACCCTGGCGGCGAACGCGTCGTTCGTCCCGTCCGAGGGCGCCTTGGTGCTGCAGATGAACGGGGAGGGGCTGGCCGCGGCGGTACTGGCGCAGCTGCCCGACCTGCTGACGGAGTCGGCGGACGCGCACTTCGAGTTCGTGAACAACGCCCCTGTGATCATCCCGGGGACGCCGGGGACCTCGCTGGACCCGGCAGCGCTGAGCACCGCCGTCGCGACGGCGTCCACGGCGACCGATCGCACGGCCGCCGTGGAGCTGGTCCAGGCCGACCCGGCGCAGTCGACGGCCGAGCTCGAGGCACTGGGCATCAAGGAGGTCGTCGGTGAGTTCTCCACGCCTCTGAACAACGAGCCGCGCCGCACGGTGAACATCGCGAACGGGGCGAGCAAGATCAGCGGGACGCTGATCCGCCCCGAGGAGATCTTCAGCCTGACCCAGGCGCTCGGACCGATCGACGCGGCCCACGGGTACGTCGAGGCGGGCGCCATCGTCAGCGGCGAGCACAAGGACGCGTGGGGCGGCGGTCTGAGCCAGATCTCCACGACGACGTACAACGCGGCGTTCCTGGCGGGCTTCGAGGACGTCGAGCACCGGCCGCACAGCGAGTGGTTCTCGCGGTACCCCGAGGGGCGCGAGGCGACGATCTTCACCGGCACGCTCGACATGCGGTGGAAGAACAACACCCCGTACGGCGCGCTGGTGCAGGCCTGGGTCTCGGACGGGCGCGTGTACGTGCGGGTGTGGGGCACCAAGCACTGGACGGTCGAGTCGATCACGAGCCCGCGGTCCGGTGTGGTCCAGCCGACGACCGTCTACTCGCAGTCGCCCACGTGCGAGCCGCAGAGCGCGGGCAACCCGGGCTTCTCGGTGACGGTGACGCGCAAGATCTCCCTGAACGGCGAGCTGGCCAAGACCGAGTCCAACTCGTGGCGCTACAAGCCGCAGAACAAGATCATCTGCGGAGCGCCGCCGGCGCCCACGGCCCCCGCCACGCCGTAGCTAGTCGCCCGTCGGGCGGTGGCGACGCGTGGGCGCGGGCGGCAC
The DNA here is from genome assembly GCF_018388465.1 of Cellulomonas fengjieae. Classification (NCBI taxonomy): domain Bacteria; kingdom Bacillati; phylum Actinomycetota; class Actinomycetes; order Micrococcales; family Cellulomonadaceae; genus Cellulomonas; species Cellulomonas fengjieae. The sequence continues at coordinate 764,140 of NZ_CP074404.1, forward strand.
CAGCTTGGTGAGCACGATGTCCTGCGCGGGCACCCGCACGTCGCCGCGCCGGGTGCGCACCAGCACGCCGTCGTCGTCCACCTCGAGCAGCTCGCCGAGCACGTCGCTGTGCTGCGGCACGTGCAGTGCGGGGTGCTCGGGGTGGGCCTCGGGCAGGTCGTCGCGCACCCGGCGGACCACCACGCGGACCCCGGGCGACCACGACCGCCAGCCGCCCGGGCTCACCGAGGTCCCTGTGATGGACATCGCGCTACGAGCAGGAGCATGTGAGCGATACTAAGAGCACCCCTGGCCTGTGGAGGACCGACCGTGACGTATGTGATCGCCGAGCCCTGCGTGGACGTCAAGGACAAGGCGTGCATCGAGGAATGTCCCGTGGACTGCATCTACGAGGGCAAGCGATCGCTGTACATCCACCCCGACGAGTGCGTGGACTGCGGTGCGTGCGAGCCGGTCTGCCCGGTCGAGGCGATCTACTACGAGGACGACGTCCCGGAGCAGTGGACCGAGTACTACAAGGCGAACGTCGAGTTCTTCGACGACCTCGGCTCGCCGGGCGGTGCCGCGAAGATGGGTGAGATCGACAAGGACCACCCGATCATCGCGACCCTGCCGCTGCGCGTCCACGGCGACTGACACCGGCCCGATGGGCCTGCTGACCGGCGCGCTGCCGGACTTTCCCTGGGACACGCTCACGCCGTTCGCCGAGAAGGCGCGCGCGCATCCCAGCGGCATCGTCGACCTGTCCGTGGGCACCCCTGTGGACCCGACGCCCGCGGTCGTGCGGGAGGCGCTGGCCGCGGCGGCGGACTCACCGGGCTACCCGACGACGCACGGCACCGCCGAGCTGCGGCAGGCGGTCGTCGACTGGTTCGCCCGCCGGCGCGGCGTGCCCGGGCTCGACCCGGCCGCGGTCCTGCCGACGGTCGGCTCCAAGGAGCTGGTCGCGTTCCTGCCGGCGCTGCTGGGCCTCGGCGCGGGGGACGTGGTGCTGCACCCGTCGGCGGCGTACCCGACGTACGACGTGGGCTCGCGGCTGGCGGGGGCGACCCCCGAGCCCTCCGACCACCCGGCCGCCCGACTCGCCGACGGGGACGTCGGCCTGGTCTGGCTCAACTCACCCGGCAACCCCGACGGCGCGGTGCTCGGGGTCGAGCAGCTGCGGGCGGTCGTGGACGCGGCGCGCGCGTCGAGCAGGCCCGTCGTCGTCGCGTCCGACGAGTGCTACGCGGAGCTGGCCTGGGACGAGCCGTGGACGTCGGCCGGGGTGCCGAGCATCCTCGACCCGCGGGTGACCGGCGGAGACCTCACGGGCCTGCTCGCCGTCTACTCGCTGTCCAAGCAGTCCAACGTGGCGGGCTACCGCGCGGCCTTCGTCGTCGGCGACCCGGAGCTGGTCGCGCGGCTGCTGGAGGTGCGCAAGCACGCCGGGATGATCGTTCCCGGACCGGTGCAGGCCGCCATGACCGCGGCGCTGCGCGACGACGAGCACGTCGCCGCCCAGCGGACGCTCTACGGCCGCCGTCGGCGGCTGCTGAAGGCTGCCTTCGAGAGCGCGGGCTACGCGGTCGACGGCTCCCACGCGGGTCTCTACCTGTGGGTCCGTCCGGAGGCGGGGGGCCAGGACAGCTGGGCCACCGTCGCCGACCTGGCGGGCCTGGGCATCCTCGTCGCACCCGGCGCCTTCTACGGCGACGGCGAGCACGTGCGGGTGGCGCTGACGGCACCCGACGAGCGCGTCGCGGAGGCTGCCGCACGGCTCTCCGGCGCGTGATCACGCGGTGTGAGGGTGGTCACACCGACCCCAACGTCTCGTCGAGGATTGGTCACGGAACCTCCGCCCGGGTACCGTCGCTCCACGCCAAAGAGGGCACCATCGCGTCAGCGCGCCAGGCCGTCGTCGCCGACGACCGGGGCCGCGGGACATCCCCGCCACCCGGAGTCGCAGGAGAGGAAAACCATGTCGGACGTCGTCAGCGGGCCGGTCCAGCTCATCATCGGTGGACAGTCCAAGGAGCTTCCGGTCGTGACCGCGACCGACGGCAACGACGGCATCGTCGTCTCCACGCTGCTGCGGGACACGGGCAAGGTCACGGTCGACCCCGGCTTCATGAACACCGCGTCGTGCGAGTCGAAGGTCACCTACATCGACGGTGACGAGGGCATCCTGCGCTACCGCGGGTACCCGATCGAGCAGCTCGCGGAGCACTCGACGTTCCTCGAGGTCGCCTACCTCCTCATCCACGGCGCACTGCCGACCGCGACCGAGCTCGCGGCCTTCGAGGACCGGGTCAACCGGCACACGCTCGTGCACGAGGACTTCCGCACGTTCATGGGGACGTTCCCGCGCAACGCGCACCCGATGGCCGTGATGTCGTCCGCGATCAACGCGCTGTCCACGTTCTACCCGGAGTCGCTGGACCCGTTCGACCCGGAGACGGTCGAGCTCGCCACCGTGCTGATCCTGGCCAAGACGCGGACGATCACGTCCTACGTCCACCGCGCCGCCAAGGGCGAGCCCCTCCTGTACCCGGACTACTCGCGCGGGTACGTCGAGGACTTCCTGCGGATGACGTTCGCGGTGCCGTACCAGCAGTACGAGCCGGACCCGCGCGTCGTCGCGGCCCTGGACCAGCTGCTGATCCTGCACGCCGACCACGAGCAGAACTGCTCGACGTCCACGGTCCGCATCGTCGGCTCGAGCCACGCCAACCTGTACGCCTCGGTCGCTGCAGGGATCAACGCGCTGTCCGGTCCGCTGCACGGCGGCGCCAACGAGGCCGTGCTGAAGATGCTCACGGAGATCCAGGCCAACGGCGGCGACGCCTCGGACTTCATGAAGCGCGTCAAGGACAAGGAGCCCGGCGTCCGGCTCATGGGCTTCGGGCACCGCGTCTACAAGAACTACGACCCGCGCGCCGCCATCGTGAAGAAGAGCGCCGACTCCGTGCTGTCCGCGCTGGGCAGCAACGACGAGCTCCTGGACCTCGCGATGGGGCTCGAGGAGATCGCGCTGTCGGACGACTACTTCATCTCCCGCAAGCTGTACCCGAACGTCGACTTCTACACGGGCCTCATCTACAAGGCGATGGGCTTCTCCGAGCAGATGTTCACCCCGCTGTTCGCCCTGGGCCGCATGCCCGGGTGGATCGCGCAGTGGCGCGAGATGATGACCGACCCGCAGACCAAGATCGGCCGCCCGCGGCAGATCTACACGGGCGCGACGGCGCGCGACTACACCGAGCTCGACGCCCGCTAACCGGCCTGCTGGCCGGCGACGGTCAGCCGCACGGCCCCCGCGGGCACGGCGGCGTCCGTCGTCTCCCACGCGCCGGCGGCACGGTCCCACGTGCGGTCGGCGACCGTGACGGAGGTCAGCTGGAGCGGCTCCGCGACGGACACGGCCCACTGCGCCACGGCCCAGTCGAGCCGGGCGCGGTCCTGCGCGGCACCGAACGCGGAGGTGTCGACGACCAGGCCGCCGGCGTCGTCCGCGACGACCGGCACGGCGCCCAGGTCCCGCTGCACGCGTGCGACGACCGCGTCGGGCGACGCGGCGGCGGGGTCGGGTGCGTGCAGCCGACAGGTCAGGGTCGCGGGAGACCAGCCGGTGAGCGCCGATGCCCAGGCCCGTGAGCGCGTCTCGTGCTGCGCGTACGCGTCGGGGAATCCGGAGCGTTGCACGGCCTGCGCGGCCTCGGTGACCGGCAGGGTCTCGTAGCCGTCGACCGTGACCAGGCCGTCGTAGAACTTCCCCGTGGCGTACACCGGGTCCTGCACCTGCTCCTCGGTGCCCCAGCCCTGGGAGGGACGCTGCTGGAACAGGCCGAGGCTGTCGCGGTCGCCGTAGGTGACGTTGACCAGCTTGGACTCCTGCAGCGCGGTGGCCAACGCGATGGTCACCGCGCGGGCGGGCAGCCCACGGTGGACGCCCGTCGCGGCGATCAGGGCGGCGTTCTGCGCCTGGTCGGGGCTGAGCGACCAGCTCGTACCGTCGAGCTCCGCCACGCAGCGTTGGGCGGCCGGTGGGGCCGGGTGGGACCGCGTCAGGGCCAGGACGACCCCCGCGATCCCGACGAGCAGCACCGCCACGGCCGCGGCGACGGCGAGACCGGCCCGGCGAGCACGCCGCCGTCGTCGCGCGCTCACTCGTTGGCGTGCAGCGTGGCGTTCAGCTGCACGCCCGAGCCGGCACGCGCGACGGCCTCGACGCCTCCGGTCAGGGAGTTGCGGCGGAACAGGACCCCGTCGCGTCCGGCGAGCTCGCGGGCCTTCACCACGCGGGGCGAGTCCTCGAAGTCGATGAGCGAGACCTTGGTGCCGGCGGTCACGTAGAGCCCGGCCTCGACCACGCAGTCGTCGCCGAGGGGGATGCCGACGCCCGCGTTCGCGCCGAGCAGCGTGCGCCGGCCGATCGAGACGACCTCCCGACCGCCGCCGGACAGCGTGCCCATGATGGAGGCGCCACCGCCGATGTCCGACCCGTCGCCCACCACGACGCCCGCGGACACGCGGCCCTCGATCATCGACGTGCCGAGCGTCCCGGCGTTGAAGTTCACGAAGCCCTCGTGCATGACGGTCGTGCCGGCGGCCAGGTGGGCGCCGAGGCGGACGCGGTCGGCGTCGGCGATGCGGACGCCGGAGGGCACGACGTAGTCGACCATCCGCGGGAACTTGTCGACGCTGAGCACCGTGACGGTGACGCCGGCCGCGCGCAGGCGACCGCGCGTCTGCTCGAAGCAGTCGACCGCGCACGGTCCGCGGTCGGTCCACACGACGTTGGGCAGCACGCTGAACAGGCCGTCGAGGTTCTGGTCGTGGGGCCGGACCAGGCGGTGGGACAGCAGGTGCAGACGCAGGTAGGCGTCGGCGGTGTCGACCGGGCCGGTGTCCAGGTCGATCACCGTCCGGACGACCTCCACGCGGACGGCCCGCGCCTCGTCGACCCGCTCGCCGGCGCTCAGCGACGCCGGAGCGGGGGAGCCGTCGGGGCTGCCCAGGCTCGGCGAGGGGTACCAGACGTCCAGCGTGGTGCCGTCGTCGGTCACCGTGGCCAGGCCGAACCCCCAGGCCGTCCGTGCAGTCATGGCGACAACCCTAGGTCACGGGCCCCATCGGGCTAGGGTCGCGACGTGGAGACGACCCTGGACCTCTCGTCCGATCTCGTGACGCTCACCCGCGCACTCTGCGACCTGCCCTCGGAGAGCGGCGACGAACGCGCGATCGCCGACGCCATCGAGGCGGCCCTGCGCCGCTACGCCCACCTGGAGGTGCTCCGCGACGGCGACGCGGTCGTCGCGCGGACCAACCAGGGGCGACCGAGCAGAGTGGTCGTCGCCGGACACATCGACACCGTGCCGATCACGGACAACCTGCCCACGCGGCTCGTCGGCGAGGGGTCCCAGGCCGAGCTGTGGGGTCGCGGCACGGTGGACATGAAGGCCGGGGTGGCCGTGCAGCTCGCGCTCGCGGCCGAGCTGAGCGCACCGAGCCGGGACGTCACGTGGGTGTTCTACGACCACGAGGAGGTCGCGGCCGAGCTCAACGGGCTGGGCCGGATCGTGCGCGAGCACCCCGACTGGGTGGCGGGCGACTTCGCCGTGCTGTGCGAGCCGACGGGCGGCGGGCTCGAGGGCGGCTGCAACGGGACGCTGCGCGCCGAGGTGCGGCTCACGGGAGTCGCGGCGCACTCCGCGCGTGCCTGGATGGGCCGCAACGCGGTCCACGCCGCGGGAGAGGTGCTGCGCCGCTTGGAGGAGTACACGCCCGCCGAGGTCGAGGTCGACGGCCTGGTCTACCGGGAGAGCCTCAACGCGGTCCTCATCTCCGGCGGCACGGCCACGAACGTCATCCCCGACGCCTGCGTCGTCACCGTCAACTACCGGTTCGCTCCGTCGGCGAGCGTGGAGCAGGCGTCCGCGCACGTGCGCGAGCTGTTCGACGGGTACGACGTGGAGATCGTCGACGCGGCGCCCGGCGCCCGCCCCGGCCTCGACGACCCGACCGCCCAGGAGTTCGCACGGGCCGTGCTGGCGATCACCGGCGGCGTCCCCGCGGCCAAGTACGGCTGGACCGACGTCGCCCGGTTCTCCGAGCTCGGTGTGCCCGCCGTGAACTTCGGTCCGGGGGACGCGCTGCTGGCGCACAAGCGGGACGAGCGGTGCGTCGTCGGACAGATCACGGCCGTGCACGCGGCGCTGCGGGACTGGCTGACCGCCTGAGACCGGCCGCGTGGTCCGGTCGAGAACGCGTGCCCAGGTCGGGCGAGCCGACCTAGAGTCGGGGCCATGAGCGACGAAGGACTCTCCGCACCCGGGCACGGCTACCGCAAGGGACCGGTGCTGCTGCGCGGCGACCAGATCCCCAAGACCACCTCGGACCAGCGGCTGCTGAGCCGTGCCGGCAGTGCCGACTGGGTGCACGGCGACCCGTGGCGCGTCATGCGCATCCAGAGCGAGTTCGTCGAGGGCTTCGGGGCGCTGGCCGAGGTCGGCCCCGCGGTCAGCGTGTTCGGCTCGGCCCGCGTGCCGGTGGACCACCCCGACTACGCGCTCGGCCGGGAGGTCGCCCGCCTGCTGGTCGAGGCGGGGTACGCCGTCATCACCGGAGGTGGCCCCGGGATCATGGAGGCCGCCAACCAGGGCGCCTACGAGGCGGGCGGGCTCTCGGTCGGGCTCGGCATCGAGCTGCCGTTCGAGCAGGGCATGAACGACTACGTCGACCTCGGCGTGAACTTCCGCTACTTCTTCGCCCGCAAGACCATGTTCGTGAAGTACTCCGAGGGCTTCGTGGTGATGCCGGGCGGCTTCGGCACGTTCGACGAGCTGTTCGAGGCGCTGACGCTCGTGCAGACGCACAAGGTGATCAGCTTCCCGATCGTGCTGGTGGGCCGCGACTACTGGCAGGGGCTCATCGACTGGGTCGGCAGCGCGGTCCTCGACCGCGGCATGATCTCCGCGGCCGACCTCGAGCTGCTCAAGGTCGTGGACACCGCGCGCGAGGCGGTCGACGTGGTGCTCGAGCGGGGCGCCCAGCTGCGCGCCGAGGAGGAGGCAGCCGCCGCCGAGACGGCTCGCGCGCAGCAGGCCGCGTGGGAGTCGGCGCGGGACGCGGCACGGTGAACCTGCCGCCCGCCGGCGCCGCGCTGCGCCTGCGCGGGCGCTGGTTCGGCGCCGACCGCCCCGTCGTCATGGCGGTGGTCAACCGGACGCCCGACTCGTTCTACGCGGCCGCCCGCTACGACGACGCCTCCGCGGACGAGGCGGTGGCCCGCGCGGTCGACGACGGCGCGGACATCGTCGACCTGGGCGGGGTCCGCGCCGGGCGGGGCCCCCGGGTCGACGCCGCGGAGGAGATCGCCCGGGTGGTCCCGCTGGTGCGGCGCGTCCGCGCACGCCACCCCGACCTGGTGGTCAGCATCGACACCTGGCGCGCGCAGGTGGCCCGGGCGGCCGCCGACGAGGGGGCCGACCTGGTCAACGACACCTGGGCCGGGCACGACCCCGCGCTGATGGAGGTGGCGGCCGAGCGCGGCCTGGGCATCGTGTGCACGCACACCGGCGGCGCCCGTCCGCGCACCGACCCGTTCCGGGTCGAGTACCCGCCGGGCGACGGCGACCCGCTGGACGGCGTGCTCGACGACGTCGTCCGCACGGTCAGCGCGGCCGCGGCCCGGGCGGTGGGCCTCGGCATCGACCCCGCGAGCGTCCTGGTGGACCCGACGCACGACTTCGGCAAGAACACGTGGCACTCGCTGCACCTGGTCCGGCGCACCGAGGCGCTCGTGGCGCTCGGCTTCCCGGTGCTGATGGCGCTGTCGCGCAAGGACTTCGTCGGGGAGAGCCTCGACCTGCCGGCCGAGGAACGGCTCGAGGGCACCCTCGCCGCGACCACCCTCGCCGCATGGCTGGGCGCGAGGGTGTTCCGGGCGCACGACGTGCGCGCGACCCGGCGGACCCTCGACATGGTCGCCACCCTCCGCGGGGACCGCCCGCCCGCCCGGGCCGTGCGAGGGCTGGCGTGAGCGAGGTGCGCGTGGTCGACGAGCCGTCCCTGGAGCCCACGCCCGGGCTGTGGGCCTGGGCTGCGAGCCGGCCCTGGTGGGTCCAGGTGCTGGCCGTCTACGGGGCGGCGCGGCTCTTCACGACCGCGGTGTTCCTGTGGGTGGCCGGCCTGCAGGAGCAGAACCCGTGGACCCCGGCCGACCCCGACTACTTCCCGTACGTCGGGTTCATGTTCGACGGGTCCTGGTACCGGACCGTGGCGGAGAACGGGTACCCCGCGCAGCTCCCGATCGGCGCCGACGGACTGGTGCAGCAGAACGCGTGGGCGTTCTTCCCGCTCTTCCCGATGCTCGCGCGCGGACTCATGCGGCTCACGGGCGGGCCGTGGGAGGTCGTCGCGCCCCTGCTCGCCGTCGTCCTCGGCGCCGGGGCGATGCTCGCGATCCACCGCACGGTGGTGCGCGGAGCGCCGCGCGCGGTCGCCGCTCGTCCCGGCCTCCCGCTGGCGACCGTCGCGCTGGTGAGCGTGTTCCCCACCGCCGCCGTGCTGCAGGTCGCGTACACCGAGGCGCTCGCCCTGCTGCTCGTCGCGGGCGCTCTGCTGCTCCTCCTGCGGCGCGACTACGCGTGGATGGCGCTGGTCGTCGTCGCGCTGGGGTTCACGCGCGCGGTCGCGCTCCCGATGGCCGTCGTGGTCGTGGTGCACGCCGCGGTCCGCTGGTGGTCCGCCCGGCGGGGGACCGGCACGTGGACCTGGCGGACCGGCACGGGCCTGGGGGCGCTCGCGGTGCTGTCGGCGGTGTCGGGCCTGCTGTGGCCCGCGATCTGCGGCTGGGTCACCGGTGTGCCGGACGGCTACCTGCAGACCCAGGAGGCCTGGCGGGGGGTGCGCGAGGTGGCGCCGTTCGGCGGGTGGACCTACGTCCCGCAGTTCTGGTTCGGCCAGTACGCGTTGCCGGTGGTGGCCCTGTCCTTCGCGCTCGTGATCGCGGTGCTCGTCGTCCCGGCCGCCTGGCGCCTGGGCCGCGAGCTGCACGCCTGGGCTGCCGCGTACATCGTCTACATCGCCGCCGTCGTGGAGCCCGGCAGCAGCCTGGCCCGCTTCCTGCTGCTCGCGTACCCGCTGGGGGCGGTGACGGCCGGCGTGGTCACGCGCCCGGCGGCGGCCCGGCGCTGGTGGTTCGGGGCCGTGCTCGTGCTGATGCTGGGCCTCCAGGTCCTGTGGGTGCGCCAGATGTGGCACGCCAACCCGGTGGCGGACTGGCCGCCGTGACCGCTCGGAGGCACGGCTGGATCCGCCGCCGGGTGCTGGACATTCGTCCGATCGTGGCCTGACCGGCATCGGGACAGGTGGGGGGCCGCCGGTGAACTAGGATGGGACCCGGACAACCGATAGGCGAGGCCGACGTGGGGTGCGTGAAAACGCTCCCCACGAGTCACGCACCGGACGCACCAGCGAAGGAGAGGCCCCGCATGGCCGCGATGAAGCCGAGGACCGGTGACGGCCCGCTCGAGGTCACGAAGGAGGGACGCGGCATCGTGATGCGCGTTCCGCTCGAGGGCGGTGGACGGCTGGTGGTCGAGCTCAACGCGACCGAGGCCGCGGAGCTGGGTGAGGCTCTGACGTCCGTCGTCAGCTGACGATGGCACGGACCAGCTCGAGAGCGTCGATCGGTCGCACGCCCCCCGCGGTGACGGTCGACGGCGGCAGCATCACCACCACGACGCTGCTCACCGACGGCTCCACCGACGCCGTCGCCGTCCCCGTCGCGCCGCCGCGCGACGGGGACGACGCGTTGCGTCCCCTGCAGGGCACCGCCGAGGCGGCGGCACGCTACGGCGTCGACCTCGCGGAGATCGGTGATCGCGCCGGGCTGAGCGGTGCGGCCGGGGAGATCTACGTCCTGCAGCTGCCGCGCCCGGTCGGGTCCTCCGTGACGCTGCCGTGGTCGGGACTGCCGCCGAGGCTCGTGCTCGTGGGCGTCGGCTCCGGCCGACCCGCTGACCTGCGTCGCGCCGGTGCCGCACTCGCGCGGTCGACCCGCGGTCTCCGCCGGGTCGTGACCACCCTCGGTGCGGAGGCGCACCAGGACGACTCGGCCGCCGCCACGTGCGCCCGAGCCGTGGCCGAGGGCTACCTGCTCGCCGCGTACGTGCCGCAGACGTCCGCCACCCAGGACTCGTCGCCTCGCGATGCGGCCGAGCTCGTGCTGCTCGGCCGAGACGGGACCCGGGCCACCGCCGCCGTCGCCGAGGGCCGCACTGCCGCCACCGCGACGTGGCTGGTCCGCGACCTGGCCGCCACCCCGGCGAGCACCAAGACGCCCGCCTGGCTCGCCGACCAGGCCAAGCGGCTCGCGACCAAGGCCGGCCTCGAGGTCGTCGTCCGGAGCCCGCGCGAGCTCGCGGCGGAGGGCTTCGGCGGGATCCTCGCGGTGGGCGCCGGATCGGCGTCCTCGCCGCGGTTGGTGACCGTCTCCTACACGCCGCCGACCGCCGGCGGCCGGCACGTCGTGGTCGTCGGCAAGGGCATCACGTTCGACACGGGCGGCCTCTCGATCAAGCCGCGCGAGGCCATGGTCCCGATGAAGACCGACATGACCGGTGCCGCGGTCGCGCTGGCCACCGTGCTGGGTGCCGCTGCCGCGGGCGTCGCGCACCGGGTCACGGCCGTGCTGCCCCTGGCGGAGAACCACTTCGGTGGTGCCTCGTACCGGCCGGGTGACGTGCTGACGATGTGGGGCGGCACCACCGTCGAGATCGCCAACACCGACGCCGAGGGTCGCCTCGTCCTCGCCGACGCGCTGGCCTGGGCCGACGCGACGCTCGACCCCGACGTGCTCATCGACGTCGCCACCCTGACCGGCGCCGCGACCCTCGGGCTCGGCAAGCAGCACGCCGCGCTGTACAGCGCCGACGAGGAGCTCGCGACCGCGCTGGCCGCGGCCGGCGACGCGTCCGGCGAGCTCGCCTGGCACATGCCGTTGGTCGAGGAGTACGAGGAGGCGGTGGAGTCGCAGATCGCCGACCTGCGCCATGTCCCGGTGGACAAGCACATCGGTGGCGGCTCGATCACCGCCGCCCTGTTCCTGCGGCACTTCGTGGGATCCCGCCGGTGGGCGCACCTCGACATCGCTGGTCCCGCCCGCGCGACGTCGGACAAGCACGAGGTCACCGAGGGCGCGACCGGCTTCGGCGCCCGCCTCCTGCTGCGGTACCTCGAACAGCTGCGCTGAGCCGCCCACGGCCGGCGGGCGCCGGTGCACCGAGCTCAGGACGTCTCCGTCCTCATCCCGGTACACGCTCTGGCCTGCTCACCGGCTGGCCCTGACTCGATGATGCGCTCGACCAACGGGGGTACCACCGCATGACCGATCCCGCGAACTTCTACACCGGTCTCGTCGTTCAGGCCTACTCGGCACTCAAGGCCCAGACGTTCGATCCCGCCCCGTACGCCGCGTTCGTCCGATCGCACGGGCAGCCTGGTCTGGAAGTCGGGTGCGGCGCCGGTCAGCCCCTGCTCGAGCTGGTCAGCAACGGGCTCGACGTCGACGGCGTCGACTCCTCGCCCGACATGATCGAGCAGGCGCGGACGGCGGCCCGACAGCAAGGGCTGGATGTCAGGCTCCACGTGGCGCGGATGGAACAGATGGACCTCGGCCGGCAGTACCGGTCGATCTACCTGGCCGGGCCGACCTTCCAGCTGCTCCCCGATGACGAGGTGGCCCTCCGTGCGCTCGAGGCGTTCCGCCGCCACCTCGCGCCAGGCGGCACCCTGATGGTCCCCCTGTGGGTTGCCGGGCCTACGCCCGCCGAGCAGCTCGGAGCAGCCCGCGAGGCCGTCGACGACTCCGGCGCAGTCCTGCGCTACACCCCCGTGTCCGAGGTCTACGACCCGGCAACGCGTACTCGGCGCACTGCCGTTACTTACGAACGGGTCCCCACCACCGGTCCGCGAGAGCGGGTCGACCGGGAGTGGGTGATCCACTGGCAGACCCTGAGAACCATCACCGAGCTCGCATCACAGGCTGGCTTGACGGTTCGGAACGTGGAGCCGCCGAGTGCCGCCGGTGACGCCGACCTCGGGGCGGAGTTCACCGTCTTCCTGACGCACGCGTAGCAGGCGCCTCGGCGGGTGCGACTGGTGAGCTCCGAACCCGGGTTCCCCCGGTGGGGGCACCTCGACATCGCCGGCCCCGCCCGCGCGACGTCGGACAAGCACGAGGTCACCGAGAGTGCGACTGGCTTCGGCGCCCGCCTCCTGCGCTACCTCGACGACCTGCGCTGACGCGTCCCGCACCGTCTCCGGTGCGGGACGCGCTCGCGGTCAGAACGGGCAGCTCGAGCTGACCGCGGAGAACGCCGTGCCGGACGGCGCGGGGCACAGGAACTGCGTGAAGCGGGTGTCGTTGTCGACGAACCGCTTGAGCCAGGCGATCGAGTTCTCGGCGATCGTCGTGTTCGAGGTGTTGGGCGCGAAGTGGCTCGCTCCCCGCAGCTCGAGGTACGTGCGCGGCGTGGCCGCCGGCAGCGACTGGTAGAACGGTCGCGCGTGCGACGTGACGGCCGCGACCGAGTCGTTCTGCGCGCCGATGACGAGCGCGGGTGTGACCACCTCGGGCCAGGTCTTGTCGATGTTCCACGGGGTCAGCGGGATCACCGCCTTCAGGGACGGGCGGTCCTTGGCGGCCTCGAGGGTCCCCCCGCCGCCCATCGAGTGGCCCATGAGAGCGACGCGGGTGGCGTCGATCCGGCCGGCGACCGTGCTGCGCTGGGTCAGGTAGTCGGCGGCCGCAAGCAGCTGGTCGCCGCGGGATGCGGGCTGGTCATAGCGCGACGACGTGTCGATGGTGAACACGACGAAACCCTGCGAGGCGATGCGCGGGCCGAGCCAGGCCATGCTCGACTGGTCGGCCGTGTACCCCGGAGCGACCACCACGGCGCCGAACGTGCCCTGTGACTGGTCGGAGGGGTAGTAGATGGTGCCGCCGCCGAACCCGGAGACGAGCCACCGGGAGAGCGAGGTCTGCGAGACGGCGAACGGGCCGCGAGCGGCCTGGATGCTGGCGCGGGTCGGTTCCGGTCCACGCTGGTACGGGTTGTCCGCGGCGCCGGCGGGGCTGGCGATGCCCCCGACGAGGAGCGAGGCGCTCAGTGCGGCGGTGGCGACGGTGCGACGCCATGAGGTCAGAGATGTCACGACGGTGTGTCCTCTCCTGGGTGCTGCCCCACGGGAACCGACCGGGACGAGTGAGGCGATGGGCGGGCCGCTACCTCCTTTCAACAAACCGACTGGTCGGTTCGTCGAACGTAGCAGCGACCGTCCGGATTGTCACCGTTCGTCCGTGACAGGGTCACAGGGGTCAGCACGCGGCCGTGGCGCCGCCTGCTGTGATGGTCGCCGAGCGCCTCAGCGCTTGACTGCCACCAGCAGGCCGTCGCCCACGGGCAGCAGCGACGGGAGCAGCCGGTCGTCGGCCCGCACGGTCCGGCCCACCTCGCGGATCGTCGTCGTGGTCTCGTCGCGCCGCGCGGGGTCGGCCACGCGGTCGTGCCACAGCGCGTTGTCGACCACCAGCACGCCACCACGGCGCAGCAGCCGCACGGCCTGCTCGACGTACCCGGCGTAGCTGCCCTTGTCGGCGTCGACGAACACGAGGTCGTAGCCGCCGTCGGTCAGCCGCGGCAGCACGTCGAGGGCGCGTCCCGAGATGGTCCGGGTCCGGGTGGGCTTGACGCCCTCCTCGACGAACGCCTCCTTGGCGGCACGCTGGTGCTCGACCTCGAGGTCGATCGTCGTGAGCACGCCGTCGGCGGGCATGCCGCGCAGGAGGTACAGCGAGCCCACACCGGCACCGGTGCCGATCTCGACGACGGCACGCGCGGCGACCGCCGCGGCGAGCACGCTCAGCGCGGCTCCGGCACCGGGCAGGACCGGGGTGCACCCGAGCTGCGCGGCGCGCTCACGGGCGCGCTGCAGGATGTCGTCCTCGGGCAGGAACTCCTCGCAGTAGACCCAGCTCTGGGCCTTGTCGGTGGAGATGGTTGCCTCCTGGGGCAGGGCGACGGGGTCGTTCGGTGGTCGTCACCAGCGTAGTCGCGCCCCGTCCGGAGCAGCGGGGGCGCGCGCGGTCCGCTACGGGCGGAACTTCTGGGCGGCCAGAGGCGTTCCTACCGTTCGAGGCCCACAGGTCGACCTGGGACACTGAGGGCACGATGTCGAACCCTGAGGAGACCGCACCCGTGACCACCCAGCCCGCCGTCTGGCAGGCTCCGTCGTGGGAAGAGATCGTCCGCGACCACTCCGCGCGGGTGTACCGCCTCGCGTACCGGCTCACGGGCAACAAGTACGACGCCGAGGACCTCACGCAGGAGACCTTCGTCCGCGTGTTCCGGTCGCTGCACTCCTATACGCCCGGCACGTTCGAGGGCTGGCTGCACCGCATCACCACGAACCTGTTCCTCGACCAGGCCCGCCGGCGCCAGCGCATCCGCATGGACTCGATGGGTGAGGAGTCCGACAGGTACCCCTCGGGTGACCAGCTGGGCGCGCCTGAGCGGGCGTTCGAGCACGGCAACCTCGACCTCGACATCCAGCGGGCGCTCGACGACCTGCCTCCCGAGTACCGCGCGGCCGTCGTGCTGTGCGACATCGAGGGCCTCTCCTACGAGGAGATCGCGGTGACGCTCGGCATCAAGCTGGGTACCGTCCGCTCCCGCATCCACCGCGCTCGCGCCCGCCTGCGGGTCTCGCTCGAGCACCGCGCTCCGGCGGCCCTCGGTGTCCCCGTCGACGACACACCCCTGACGGTCCTCGGATGAGCCACCTCGGGTCGCGGATCAGCGCGCTGGTCGACGGGCAGCTCTCGGTCGTCGAGACCGAGAAGGCCCTCGCCCACGTCGCCGGCTGCCCCGAGTGCTGCGCCGAGCTGGCCGCGTCCCGCGCTGCCCGCCGAGCCCTGGCGTCCGCCGACGAGGTGGCGCCGACGTCCGACCTGACCGCGCGGCTGCTGTCGCTGGCCGCGAACGCGGACCCGTGCACCGGCGACCCGTTCGCGCCCCCGGTGCGCCAGTCGCGCGACGAGCTCGCCTCCTACGGCGTCGCCAGCGGCGGGCTCGGCGCGGGCAGCTGGCGTGCGGGCGGGTCACTGCGCGGAGACGTCAACCACCGGCGGTCGTCGGTCCGCATCGCCGCCGGGTCCATGGCCGGCCTGGGCGCCGTGGCGGCGATGCTGTTCGTCCTGGGCGAGCGGCCCGACGTGGTGCCGACCGTGCACCCCGGCGTCGACCTGGGGCTGTTGAGCCAGGCCGTCACCGCTGACCCCTCCGCGCGCGACGGGGCGACCGGTGCCGCCGCGCGGCCTGCGGTCGACGACCTCGAGCAGTCCGTTCCCCAGACCGCGTCGTGGCTGCGCGCGCACGCGTGGACCTTCCCCTCCGAGCTGCCCGACGGCTGGTCGGTGACGGCCGTGCGCTGGTCCGGCGACGACTCGAGCGTGCTCGAGGTCGACGTGGTCGGCGCCGACGGCACGTCCCTCGTGGTGACCGAGCAGCAGGGTCGGCTCGACACCACCGCGCTGGCCGGAGCCCCCACGGACGACGTGGGCGGCCGGCAGGTGCACGTGCTGTCCTACGAGCCGTGGCACGTCGTGTGGCAGTCCGGCGCCACGGTCGTCCAGGTGGTCGGCTCGCAGTCGTCCCCCTCTGCCGTCACACTTGTGGGAGCCTTCCCCGGCGGCGCCTACGACGACGGCGTGCCCGCGCGGATCACGCGCGGCTGGGACACCGTGACAGGAGCGCTCGAACGGCCATGACGACCTCGGACGATGCCCAGCCAGGCACGGTGCCCGAGCCGGCTGAGGCGCCCGCCGCCGAGACCGCGCGGACCGACCCGCAGCCGAGCCCCTTCGCCTCACCCTCCGGCCGCCGAGCGCTGCCCCCGACCCCGAGCGCCACGGACGGCATGACGCCCGGCGCCCCGGTCGCCGCGCCCGCGCCGCAGGCCCAGGGCACGCACTGGCCGGTCCCGCACGGCTCCGTCCCGCCGTTCTCGCAGACCCCGTACGCGCCGCCGATGCCGCAGGCTCCGGCAGGTCAGCAGCAGCCCTGGGCGGGCGTTCCGTTCGCCATGAGCGCGCCCGTGGACGAGCAGGCGCCCGGCCAGCCCGGTATGCCCCACACCCTGGTGGTGCGCCGTAAGCGCCGGCGGCGGTCGCTCTCCGTCGCGTGGCTGGTGCCGCTGCTCGTGCTCGCGCTGGTGGCGGGAGCGGTCGGCGGGATCGTCGGCTCCCGGCTGACCGAGGACGACCGCCTGGCGGACGCCGGCCTGCCGGTGACGCCGGCCGGCTCGGGGACCATCGAGCGCGCACCCGACTCCGTGGCGGGCATCGCCGCCCAGGTGCTGCCGAGCGTCGTGTCCATCCAGGTCGACGGGGCCGAGGGCAGCTCCACCGGCTCGGGCTTCGTGCTGCGCGCCGACGGGTACCTGGTCACCAACAACCACGTCGTCGCGCAGGCCGACGGTTCCGAGTCGGCCACGATCACCGTGACGTTCGTCGACGGCAGCGAGCAGGAGGCGTCGATCGTCGGGCGCACGTCCGACTACGACCTGGCCGTGCTCAAGGTCGACGTCGACGGCCTGACACCACTGGCGCTCGGCGACTCGGACACCGTGGTCGTGGGTGACGCCGTCGTGGCCGTCGGCGCGCCACTCGGCCTGGCGGGAACCGTGACCACCGGCATCGTGAGCGCGCTCAACCGGCCGGTCTCGGCGGGCGTGTCCACCGACACGGAGGACACGGCCTTCATCAACGCGATCCAGACCGACGCCGCGATCAACCCGGGCAACTCCGGTGGCCCCCTGGTCAACGCGGCCGGCGAGGTCATCGGCATCAACTCGGCGATCGCGCAGCCTCCCGGGTCCACGTCGCTCGTCGGCGGCAGCATCGGGCTCGGCTTCGCCATCCCCTCGAACCAGGTGCGCCGCACGGCGGGCCAGCTCATCGAGACGGGCAGCGCGACGTACCCGATCATCGGCGTCCTGCTGGACCAGCGGTACAGCGGCGAGGGCGTGCAGGTCTCCACCGCAGACACCGCGGGACGGGAGTCGGTCACGGCCGGCGGTCCCGCCGAGCGCGCCGGGATCCACCCCGGCGACGTCATCCTGGCGATCGACGGCCGTCCGGTGACCGATCCCGACGAGCTCATCGTGGCGATCCGGGCGCGGACGCCCGGGGACACGATCGTGCTGCGCGTGCGCAGCGGGTCGAGCGAGCGCGACGTGCGCGTCCGGCTCGACGAGTCGCCCACGCAGTGAGGACGGCCGTCCACCCGCTCACCTGAGCCGCACAGCGGGCCCACGGTACGGACGTCCGGGCTCAGCGGCCGGGGGTACTCTGGCCCGGTGTTCGGGATCAACGGCGGTGAGCTGCTGGTGCTGCTCGCCGTCGCGGCCCTGGTCATCGGCCCCGAGCGGCTTCCGGGGTATGCCGAGCAGCTCGGGCAGTGGGTGCGACGCGGGCGTGAGCTCCTGAGGGACGCCAAGTCCCGCGTCGACGAAGAGCTCGGCGAGGAGGTCGGCGACGTCGACTGGGCCGCGCTGGACCCCCGCAAGTACGACCCGCGGCGCATCGTGCGCGACGCCCTCCTCGACGACGACCCGCCTCGTCGCGTGACCCCGCCCAGCAGCCGCCCCATGACCGGCGCCGCGGCGGCAGCACACGCGGCCGAGCGGGGACCGGCGGCGGCACCGTACGACGACGAAGCCACCTGACAGCCCCCACCCCTCCCCCCGGGAGGCCTGGCACGCCGGGCCCTCCCGCCCTGACAGAATGGTCCGATGGTCTTGGCGCCCCAGCAGTCGCGCATCTTCTCCGGGATGCAGCCCACCTCCGACTCCCTCCAGCTGGGCAACTACCTGGGCGCTCTGACCCAGTGGGTCGCGCTGCAGGAGGAGCACGACGCCATCTACTGCGTCGTCGACCTGCACGCGCTGACGGTGGGCCCCGACCCGGCGGTCCTGCGGGACCGGACGCGCCGCACGGCGGCCCAGTACCTCGCCGCGGGGGTGGACCCGGCGCGGTCGATCCTGTTCGTGCAGTCGCAGGTGCCCGAGCACGCCGAGCTCGCCTGGTTGCTCTCGTGCCACACGGGGTTCGGCGAGGCCAACCGGATGACGCAGTTCAAGGACAAGTCCGGCAAGCACGGCGCCGAGGGCACCACGGTGGGGCTCTTCACGTACCCGGTCCTCATGGCCGCGGACATCCTCCTGTATGACACGACGCTCGTGCCCGTGGGGGAGGACCAGCGCCAGCACCTCGAGCTCACGCGGGACCTCGCTCAGCGGATGAACGCGCGGTTCGGTCCCGACACCGTGGTGGTGCCCGAGCCGCACATCGTCAAGGCGACCGCGAAGATCTACGACCTGCAGGACCCCACGGCCAAGATGAGCAAGTCGGCCGAGAGCCCCAACGGTCTGATCGAGCTGCTCGACGACCCGAAGGTGGTGGCCAAGCGGATCAGGTCCGCGGTCACCGACGCCGAGCGCGAGATCCGGTTCGACCCCGAGAACAAGCCCGGCATCTCCAACCTGCTGACCATCTACTCGGCGCTGACCGGCCGGGAGATCCCCGCGCTCGAGGCGGACTACGCCCACAAGGGCTACGGCGATCTCAAGGTGGACCTCGCCGCCGTGGTGGTCGACTTCCTCACGCCGTTCCAGGCGCGGGTGCACGGCTACCTGTCCGACCCGGCGACGCTCGACGACGTCCTGGCCGACGGCGCAGACCGCGCGCGCGAGCTGGCCGGCACGACGCTCGAGCGCCTCTACGACCGCAGCGGCCTGCTCCCGCGCCGGTCCCGCGCGCGGGTGGGCGCGTGAGGCTGCCGCAACGATCCGGCGACCAGGTCCGGATCGGCGTGGCGATCACCGTCCCGGAGCCGTACGCCTCGGTGCTGCACGCCGCGCGGGCCCGGTGCGGTGACCCGTGGGCCCAGTACATCCGGCCGCACATCACGCTGCTGGGTCCGACGGTCGTCGAGCCCGACGAGATCGCA
The DNA here is from genome assembly GCF_018388465.1 of Cellulomonas fengjieae. Taxonomy (NCBI): domain Bacteria; kingdom Bacillati; phylum Actinomycetota; class Actinomycetes; order Micrococcales; family Cellulomonadaceae; genus Cellulomonas; species Cellulomonas fengjieae. The sequence goes on from NZ_CP074404.1 coordinate 783,198, forward strand.
CAGGTCGACGAGCACCTGGCGGCCGTCGCGCGCCAGCACGCGCCGTTCGTCGTCGAGCTGCGCGGCACGGGGACGTTCCGACCGGTCTCGCCGGTGGTGTTCGTCCAGGTGGCCGAAGGGCTGGCCGGGTGCGTGGGGCTGGAACGCAGTGTCCGCTCCGGCGTGCTCGCCCAGGACACGCACTTCCGGTACCACCCGCACGTCACCGTCGCGCACGAGGTCGAGGACGACCTCCTCGACGAGACGTCCGACGCGCTCGCCGGCTTCGGCGCGACCTTCGTGGTGGACAGCTTCCACAGCTACGCGCACGGTGACGACGGCGTGTGGCGGCCGTCGCGTGACTTCAGCCTCACCGGCTCGCCCGCAGATGCCGAGGTCAGCGCCGCGACCTAGGGTCGCTCCATGGCAGCCGACGGAACCCGCGCGCAGGACCAGGCCCGACCTGCGACCGGCGCGGGAGTGGCTCACGCGCACGCCTCGGCGGCCTCCCCGGACCCGGTCGAGCAGCGTCCGCAGCGGTCGCTGATCGAGCGGGCCAAGGCCCTGCTCGCCTGGTGGCAGCACACGCGCGTGGCGCGGGCCAACGCCCGGTTCGGTGCGCGCGGAGGCGGCGTGCTCACCGGCGGGATCGCGTACTCGGCCCTCTTCTCGGTGTTCGCCGCACTGACCATCGGGTACACGGTGTTCATGGCGGTCCTGGGCAACAACGACGCGCTGCGTCAGCGGGTGCTGGAGGCCATCGACGCCTCCCTGCCGGGGCTCATCGACACCGGTGACCGCGAAGGGATGATCAACCCGAGCGACCTGCAGCTGAGCGACGGGCTCACCCTCACCGGCGTCGTCGCCGTCGTCGTCCTGCTGGTCAGCGCGCTCGCGGCGATGGCCGCGCTGCGCACCGCGGTGCGGGCGATGTTCTCCGACCAGGGCGGCGGCGGCAACGTGGTGCTGGGCAAGGCCCGCGAGCTCGGCGGCTTCGCCGGCATGGCGTTCGCCGTCCTCCTCTCGGCCGTGGTGACCACGGCCGTCGGCAGCGTGGCGTCGTGGGTGCTGGACGCGCTGGGCTGGGAGGGCTCGACGAAGGTCGTCCTGCGCGGCACCGGCATCCTCGTCTCCTTCGTCATCGACGCCGCGATCTTCCTGCTGCTGGTCAAGGTGCTCGCGGCCGAGAACCCGCCGTGGCGGGACCTGCGGTGGGGGGCGGTCATCGCGGCGACGGGCATCGGCATCGTGCGCATCCTGGGGACCAGCGTCGTCGCGGGCAGCGTGAGCAGGAACCCGCTCTTCACGTCGGTCGCCGTCATCGTCACCCTCCTGGTGTGGGTGAACCTGATCGCGCGCATCGTCCTGCTCGCGGCGGCCTGGACGGCGGACCCGCCGTTCGTCGACCCGGCGGCGAAGGACGCGGCCGACGAGGACGCACCCGCCGTCTAGGTGACGGCGCGACCGGGGTCTCGCGCCATCGCGACGCCCACGAGCACGCCCCAGAACCCGACCGCGCCGGCGGTCACGAGGTTCAGCCACGTCGGCAGCAGCCACGGGTACGACCCCACGACGAACACCGCACCCAGCGTGATCGTGACGGCAGCGATGGTGCGGCGGGCCCGGGTGGACCTCGCCGGCACGGGCAGGGCGAACGCCGCGACCGCGAGACCGAGCAGGGCCAGATGGACGGCGCCGACGACGACGCTCGCCAGGAGGACGACGGTGTCTGCGGCGAGGTCGCCGGCGACGACCGGGTAGACCAGGCGGCCCAGCGCGAGCAGGACGACCACGAACGCGACGAGTGCGACGCCCAGAGCGACGAGTGCGATCGTGCCGCGCACCGACGTGCCGGCGCCGCGTGTGGCTAGGGCACCGGCGGCGCCGGTTCCCCACGCGAGGGTCGCGAAGAACAGGAGCTCTCCTGCCCACGTGAGCGGGAACGTGCCGTCCTCGACCCAGGCGGCAGCCGCGCCGGGCGGCACAGGCGGCAGCGTCGCCAGCAGGGCCAACGCCACGCTCGCGAGGAGCGCCCCGGCGGTCCACAGCCACGCGAGCGCGCGCCTCCGACGATCCGTCCTCACCCCGTGGTCGCCCTCGAGGCGGGCGGGCTCGGTGTCGGTCACGGCGGCGACCCTAGTGCTCGGTCGAGCTGTCCCGGCAGGCAAATATGCCCGCCGGCCCTAGGTCGACAGTGCCTCGTGCAGCTCGGGGAGTCGCGCCGCCAGGACCGCGATCCGCGCGCGTGTGCTCGCCGGCTCGCCGACCGTGCCCAGCCGGAGCATGCCCGGGTCGCCCGCCGTCTGCGCGGCCTCGATGCGGTTCGCCGATTCGGTCATGCGAACGATCACGCGGTCCAGCAGGTCGTGCGGGTCCAGCCCGCCGTAGCCGTCCGCGATCGTGCGCAGCGCGTGGGCGACCTCCGCCGCGTCGGCGTCCGGGAACAGCACCGCGGTGTTCCACGCGAAGATCGCCACGTCGTCGAGCGGGATCCCGGGGCCGGCGACGTCCCAGTCGAACACCCCGGCCAGCTCATCGGCGGCGAACGCCATGTTGTACATCGCGGCGTCGTGGTGGCAGATGATCTCCCCGGGTTCGAGCGCGCGCTCGACGAACCGCCACCGCCGGCTCTCCCGGGGGAAGCCGGCCACCACCGCGTGGAAGTCGCGCAGCCAGTGCATCGCCGAGCGGATCTGGGTGTCGGTCAGCGTCTCCCGGCCGATGTCGAGCACGCGGCCGGGCAGGAACGTGAGGATCTCGCGGCCGCGGTCGTCGATCCCCAGCACGCGGGGGATGAGGGGGAGCCCGGCCTCGTCGAGAAACCGCAGCAGCTCGTGCACCGCGGGCGTCCACGGGCCGGTCGGTCGCCGGACGGTGTCACCGACGCGGACGGCCCCGCCGACGTTCCCACCGGGCAGCGGGATCTCGTCGACGGGGCCGAGGGAGGCGTCAGTGGGCACGGGCGATGATTGCGCACCACGCACCCGCGACGCGACTCGCGTGAAGACTTCGTATCGCCAGGCGGTACGAAGTCTTCACACCGAGGTGCACACGGGGGGCGCGCCCTTCGGTGCGTGAGCCGTCGGTCAGATGGCGCGCGTGATCATCGCACGCTTGACCTCTTGGATCGCCTTCGTCACCTCGATGCCGCGGGGGCACGCCTCCGTGCAGTTGAAGGTCGTGCGGCAGCGCCACACGCCCTCCTTGTCGTTGAGGATCTCGAGGCGCTGGGTGCCGCCCTCGTCGCGGCTGTCGAAGATGAACCGGTGCGCGTTGACGATCGCGGCGGGGCCGAAGTACTGCCCGTCCGTCCAGAACACCGGGCACGACGAGGTGCACGCGGCGCACAGGATGCACTTGGTCGTGTCGTCGAACCGCTCGCGCTGCTCGGCGCTCTGCAGGCGCTCCTTGGTCGGCTCGTTCCCCGTGGTGATGAGGAACGGCATGATCTCGCGGTAGGAGGCGAAGAACGGCTCCATGTCCACGACCAGGTCCTTGATCACCGGCAGGCCCTTGATGGGCTCCACGATGATCGGCTTGCTCGGGTCGAGGTCCTTGAGCAGCGTCTTGCACGCGAGCCGGTTCCGGCCGTTGATCCGCATCGCGTCGGAGCCGCACACGCCGTGCGCGCAGGAGCGACGGAACGTCAGCGAGCCGTCCTCCTCCCACTTGACCTTGTGCAGCGCGTCGAGCACACGGTCGGTGCCGTGGGCGCGGACCGTGAACTCGTCCCAGTAGGGCTCGGGCGCGCCGGCACCGTCGTCGGGCAGGTAGCGCCGGATCTTCAGGGTCACGTCGAAGCTGGGGACGGCCCCGACCTCGGAGTTCGGGGTGGACGCTTCGAGAGTCGCAGTCATCAGTACTTACGCTCCATCGGCTGGTAGCGGGTCATCGTGACGGGCTTGGACCCCAGCACCAACTGGTAGTCCTCGAACACCGTCGTGTGGGCGAAGGGGCCCTTGTGGTCGCCATCGCCCTCCGTGCCCCACAGGCGGTGGCCCTTGGCGGGCAGCGGGCGGCGGTACGCCATGGTGTGCCGCATGTAGTTCTTGTCGTCCCGCTCGGGGAAGTCCTCGCGGAAGTGCCCCCCGCGCGACTCGTCGCGGTTGAGGGCGCCGACTACGACCGTCTCGGCGATGTCGAGCAGGAAGCCGAGCTCCACGGCCTCGAGGAGGTCCGTGTTGAACATGCGGCTCTTGTCCTGCACGGACACGTGCCGGAACCGCCGCTGCAGGGACTTGATGTCGTCGAGCGCCTGCGTGAGCGACTCCGAGGTGCGGAACACCTGCGCGTTCCTGTCCATCGACTCCTGGAGCGCCTTGCGCAGGTCCGCCACGCGCTCACCGTCGGGCCGCGTGCGGATCTCCTCGAGGCCGGCCACCACCGTGGCGGCGGGGTCCTCGGGGAGCTCGACGAACGACGCCGTCTGCGCGTAGGCCGCGGCGGAGATGCCCGCCCGCTTGCCGAAGACGTTGATGTCGAGCAGCGAGTTGGTGCCCAGCCGGTTGGAGCCGTGCACGCTCACGCACGCCACCTCGCCTGCCGCGAACAGCCCGCGGATCACGTCGGTGGAGTTGCGCAGCACCTCGGCCTCGATGTTGGTGGGGATGCCACCCATCGCGTAGTGCGCCGTGGGGTAGACCGGCACGGGCTCCGTGTACGGCTCGATGCCCAGGTAGGTGCGGGCGAACTCGGTGATGTCGGGCAGCTTGGCGTCGATGTGCGCGGGCTCGAGGTGCGTGAGGTCCAGCAGCACGTAGTCCTTGTTCGGACCGGCTCCCCGGCCCTCGCGGACCTCGTTGGCCATCGACCGCGCCACGATGTCGCGGGGCGCGAGGTCCTTGATGGTCGGGGCGTAGCGCTCCATGAAGCGCTCGCCCTCGGAGTTGCGCAGGATCGCGCCCTCACCGCGCGCCGCCTCCGACAGGAGGATGCCCAGACCCGCCAGGCCGGTCGGGTGGAACTGGAAGAACTCCATGTCCTCGAGCGGGATGCCGCGGCGGTACGCCAGCGCCATGCCGTCACCCGTGAGCGTGTGGGCGTTGGAGGTCGTCTTGTAGATCTTGCCGGCGCCGCCCGTGGCCAGCACCACCGACTTGGCCTGGAAGACGTGGATCTCCCCGGTCGCCAGCTCGTAGGCGACGACACCGGAGACGTTGACCTCCTCGCCGTCGGGCACGTGGCCGGCAGCGAGGTCGTGGTCGACCAGCAGGTCGAGGACGTAGAACTCGTTGAAGAACTCGACCTCGTTCTTGACGCACTGCTGGTACAGCGTCTGCAGGATCATGTGACCGGTGCGGTCCGCGGCGTAGCAGGACCGGCGCACGGCCGCCTCGCCGTGGTTGCGGGTGTGCCCGCCGAAGCGGCGCTGGTCGATCCGTCCCTCGGGCGTGCGGTTGAACGGCAGGCCCATCTTCTCCAGGTCGAGGACCGCGTCGATGGCCTCCTTGGCCATCACCTCCGCGGCGTCCTGGTCCACCAGGTAGTCACCGCCCTTGACGGTGTCGAAGGTGTGCCACTCCCAGTTGTCCTCCTCGACGTTGGCCAGCGCGGCGCACATGCCGCCCTGCGCCGCCCCGGTGTGGGAGCGCGTCGGGAAGAGCTTGGAGATGACGGCCGTGCGCACGCGGGTCGAGGACTCGAGCGCCGCGCGCATCCCGGCGCCGCCGGCGCCGACGATCACGACGTCGTACTGGTGGGTCTGCATCGAGGTCGATGCCTTCCTTTGCTGAGGGAGCGCGCGTCCAGGGGAGGGGCTACGCCGTGCAGAACGAGGGCAGCAGGTCCGCCGGGGAGCCCGCCGGGCACGGCTCGAACGTGAAGATCACGAGCGTGCCGAGCACGACCACGACGACGAACGCCAGGTACAGCAGGCCCTTGAGCACCAGCCGCGTCCCGTCGCGCTCCGCGTAGTCGTTGATGATCGTGCGCACGCCGTTGGTGCCGTGGATCATCGCCAGCCAGAGCATCAGCAGGTCCCAGACCTGCCAGAACGGCGAGGCCCACTTGCCGGCGACGAAGCCGAAGTCGATCGCCGAGATGCCCTCGCCGGCCACCAGGTTGACGAACAGGTGCCCGAAGATCAGGACGATGAGGATGACGCCGGACGCGCGCATGAACAGCCAGCCGTACAGCTCGCTGTTGCCGCGCGTGGTCACGCGGGACGGGCGTGCCCGGGGAGGGCGCGGGGCCTTCGGGTCGGCGATCGTGGTCATCACTCGCCTCCGAACACGTGCATGAGGTGCCGCGGGAGGAACCCGGCCATCGTCAGGACGAACAGGCCCATCACGACCCACAGCATCACGCGCTGGTACCTAGGACCCTTGGCCCAGAAGTCCACCAGGATGATCCGGATACCGTTGAAGGCGTGGAAGACGATGGCGGCCACCAGGCCTGCCTCGCCGATGCCCATGATCGGGTTCTTGTACGTACCGATGACGTCGTTGTACGCCTCGGGGGAGATGCGCACGAGCGACGTGTCCAGCACGTGCACGAGTAGGAAGAAGAAGATCGCGACGCCGGTCACGCGGTGCGCGACCCACGACCACATGCCTTCACGCCCGCGGTAGAGCGTTCCGGCGGGCACCTTTCGGGCGGCCGGCGCTGTTGGCGCTGGTGGCACGGAGAGCCTCCTGGCGAGTACGAGGTGCGGACGACGGCGTCCTTGTCGTACCCACACTAGTGAACCGCTCAGGCCGGACCCGTCGGCCGGGGCCCCGTGTGAGGTATTCCACAGCCTCCGGGCACGGTGCCGCGGTCGTTACCCTGGCCCCCATGTCGACCTCGATCCCCGGCTTCCACGCCGTCGTCCCGGCGGGCGGTGCGGGCACGCGCCTGTGGCCGTTGTCCCGCGCCGGCCACCCGAAGTTCCTCATCGACCTCACCGGCTCCGGCCGCACGCTGCTGCAGGCGACGGTCGACCGGCTGCTCCCCCTGACCGGTGAGGGTGGCGTGCTCGTCGTCACCGGGGCGCGCCACGCGGAGACGGTCGCCGCCCAGGTGCCCGAGCTCGGGACCGCCGACGTCCTGGCGGAGCCGTCGCCGCGGGACTCGATGGCCGCTATCGGCCTGGCCGCCGCGGTCCTGCTCGAGCGGCACGGCGAGGACGTGGTGCTGGGCTCGTTCGCGGCCGACCACGTGATCCACGGCACCGAGGCGTTCGAGCGTGCCGTGCGCGAGGGCGTCGTCGCCGCGCACGCCGGGTACGTCGTGACGATCGGGATCACCGCGACGGGGCCGTCGACCGCGTTCGGGTACGTCCGCTCGGGCGCGTCGCTCGGGCTCGACGAGGCGCCGAGCGTGGCGCACGCCGAGGGGTTCGCCGAGAAGCCCGACGCCGTGACCGCGTCCGCCTACCTGGCGACGGGGGAGTACCGCTGGAACGCGGGCATGTTCATCGTGCGGGCGCGCGTGCTCCTCGACCACCTGGCCGCGCAGCTGCCGCCACTGGCGGCGGGTCTGCGCGAGATCGCCGCCGCGTGGGACGGTCCCGAGCGGGCCGAGGTCCTCGACCGGGTCTGGCCGGGCCTGACCAAGATCGCGATCGACCACGCGATCGCCGAGCCGGTCGCCGCCGCCGGCGGCGTCGCGGTGGTGCCCGGCGACTTCACCTGGGACGACATCGGCGACTTCGACTCGCTGGCGCACCTGCTGACCGGTGACACGCTCGGGGACGACGACCTCACCCTGCGGATCGACGCGCCTGGCGCGTTCGTGGTGCCCGGCGGCGGCCGGACGGTCTCGGTCGTGGGGCTGCCGGACGCGGTCGTCGTGGACACGCCCGACGCCGTGCTGGTCACCACGCTGGCGCACGCGCAGGCCGTGAAGTCCGCGGTCGACGGCTGGCGGGCGCGCGGCCGCGAGGACCTGCTCTGAGGCGCCCGGGATCGGCCCGCGACCCGCTCGCGACTAGGGTCGAGGCCGTGCCCCCCGCCGTCCCCGCCCCCGTCGCCGCCCCGCTCAGCACCCTGCGGGCGGAGCCGACGGAGCCCATGTCCGCACGCCTGGCCGAGCTGGTCGCACAGCTGCGCGACGAGCTCGTCGCCCTCCGGCGCGACCTGCACGCGCACCCCGAGCTGGGCCGGACCGAGGTCCGGACCACCGGCCTGGTCGCCGACCGGCTGCGGGCCGCCGGCCTGGCGCCCCGGCTCCTGCCGGGCACCGGCCTGGTCTGCGACATCGGTCCGGGGCCGGCGACGACCGGGCGCAAGCGGATCGCCCTGCGGGCCGACCTCGACGCGCTGCCTGTGCAGGACACGAGCGGTGTGCCGTGGGCGTCGACCGTGCGTGGCGTGACGCACGCCTGCGGCCACGACGTGCACACCGCGGCCGTCCTGGGTGCGGGCCTGGTGCTCGCCCAGGTGGTCGACGAGCTGCGGACCGGGGTGCGGCTGATCTTCCAGCCCGCCGAGGAGGTGCAGCCCGGGGGAGCGCTCGACGTCATCGCCGCCGGCGGGCTGGACGGCGTCGCGGAGATCTACGCGTTCCACTGCGACCCCAAGCTCGACGTCGGTCAGGTCGGCACGCGGATCGGCCCGATCACGTCCGCGAGCGACGAGGTGACCGTGACGGTCTCCGGGCCGGGCGGACACACGTCGCGCCCGCACCTGACCGGCGACGTCGTCTTCGCGCTCGGCCAGGTGATCACCCAGGTGCCTGCCATCCTCGGCCGACGGCTCGACCCCCGCTCGGGGGTGAACCTGACGTGGGGCGCGGTGCAGGCCGGACAGGCGCACAACGCCATCCCGGCGACCGGCACCGTGAAGGGGACGCTCCGGTGCCTCGACGTGCGCGCCTGGGAGAAGGCGTCGGAGGTGTTCCACGCCGCCGTCGAGCAGGTGGTCGCGCCGCTCGGCGTCACCGCCGAGGTCCGCCACCAGCGCGGGGTGCCGCCCGTGGAGAACGCCGCGCACGCGACGGGGGTGCTCGAGGCGGCGGCGCGCGACGTGCTCGGCCCGTCGTCCGTGGTGCTGACCGAGCAGTCGCTCGGCGGCGAGGATTTCGCCTGGTACCTCACGCACGTGCCGGGCGCGATGGCACGCCTCGGCTCCCGGACGCCCGGCGGTCACACGTACGACATCCACCAGGGCGACCTGCGCGTGGACGAGCGCGCGATCGAGGTCGGGGCGTTGCTGCTCGCGCGGACGGCGCTGCTCGCCGGCTGAGACGGAGGTCCGTCGCCTGGGCCGACACATACCAAGTCGGTAACGGAACCGGCGTGGATACCCGTCGGTAACGTGAACGACACGGCGGGGTCGTTAAGGTCCGAGGATCGAAGCCGGGCAACCCCAGAAGCTGTGGTGGTACACCGTCGTGCTAACCCGCACGGTCGGTCCAGCCGGACCGGCTGTTGACGAGATCCAGGAGAGTCGCGTGAAGAAGATCATTCGAGTGGCCGCGCTCGGCGGGGCCGTCGCCCTCGCGCTTGCTGCGTGTGGCAGTGCCCCCGAGGAGAACGAGGCGACCGGCGGCGAGACCGCTGCGAGCGTCGACTACAAGGCCTGCATGGTCTCGGACGCGGGCGGGTTCGACGACAAGTCGTTCAACCAGGCCGGTTTCGAGGGCCTGACCAAGGCCGAGGAGGAGCTCGGGATCGAGGTGGCGACGGTCGAGTCCGCCGCGGACACCGACTACACCCCGAACATCGACAGCCTGATCGCCGAGAACTGCAACCTGATCATCGGCGTCGGCTTCCTGCTCGAGGACCCGATCCAGGCCGCCGCCGAGGCGAACCCGGACGTCGACTTCGCGCTCGTCGACAGCGCCTTCTCCGACGCCGACTTCGCGCCGGTCACGCTGGACAACGCCAAGCCGATCCTGTTCGACACGTCGCAGGCCGCGTACCTCGCGGGCTACGTCGCCGCCGCGCAGTCCGCCACCGGCAAGGTCGCGACCTTCGGTGGCGTCGACATCCCGTCCGTCACCATCTTCATGGACGGCTTCGCCGACGGCGTCGCCAAGTTCAACGAGGACAACGGCGCGTCGGTCCAGCTGCTCGGCTGGGACAAGGAGGCGCAGACCGGCGTCTTCGCCGGCAACTTCGACAGCCAGGACGACGGCAAGAACATCGGCCAGTCCTTCATCGACCAGGGCGCCGACGTCATCATGCCCGTCGCCGGTCCGGTCGGCCTGGGCACGGCGTCCGTCGCCGAGGCCGCCGGCAACGTCTCGATCATCGGTGTCGACGCCGACTGGTTCGAGACCACGCAGTACGGCCCGATCGTCCTGACCTCGGTCATGAAGGAGATCGGCCCGGCCGTCTTCGACACGATCAGCGAGGCCGTCGACGGCGAGTTCAGCTTCCAGCCGTACGTCGGCACGCTGGCGAACGACGGCCTCGGCCTGGCGCCGTTCCACGACTTCGACTCCAAGGTCTCCGAGGAGACCAAGGCGAAGATCGAGGAGCTGAAGACGGCGATCATCGACGGCGAGATCGTCGTCGAGTCCGACGCCTCCCCGAAGTGATCTGACGCACCACAGCAGGTCGACGGCCCGGGCTCCGCGCCCGGGCCGTCGGCCTGTCCGGCACGGACCCGACCTGGGGATGGATAGTGTCTGAGAACAGATGTGACGTCGAGGGAGACGACCGGTGAAGCTGGAGCTGCAGGGCATCACCAAGACGTTCGGGGATCTGGTCGCCAACGACCACATCGACCTCGTCGTCGAGCCGGGCGAGATCCACGCCCTCCTCGGCGAGAACGGCGCCGGCAAGAGCACCCTGATGAACGTGCTCTACGGGCTCTACCAGCCCGACGGCGGACGGATCCTCGTCGACGACGCCCCCGTGGCGTTCGGCGGGCCCGGGGACGCGATGGCGGCCGGGATCGGCATGGTCCACCAGCACTTCATGCTGGTACCCGTCTTCACCGTCGCCGAGAACGTGGTCCTCGGCCACGAGCCGGTGCGCGGTGGCGGCCTGATCGACCTTCCCGAGGCGCGACGCCGGGTCAAGGAGATCTCCGACCGGTTCGGGTTCCACGTCGACCCCGACGCGTACATCGAGGACCTCCCGGTGGGCGTCCAGCAGCGCGTCGAGATCATCAAGGCGCTGTCCCGCCAGGCCAAGGTCCTCATCCTCGACGAGCCCACGGCTGTGCTCACCCCGCAGGAGACCGACGAGCTGATCGCGATCATGCGCCAGCTCAAGGAGTCCGGCACCTCGATCGTCTTCATCACCCACAAGCTGCGTGAGGTGCGCGCCGTCGCCGACCGGATCACGGTCATCCGCCGCGGCAAGGTGGTCGGCACGGCCGAGCCGACGTCCTCCGAGACCGAGCTCGCCTCGCTCATGGTGGGCCGGTCGGTGTCCCTCGGCGTCGAGCGTGCGGTGGCCGTACCCGGCGAGCGCACCGTCCAGGTGCGCCACCTGACGGTCATCGACGAGGCGGGCGTGCGACAGCTCGACGACGTCTCGTTCGACGTCGCACGCGGCGAGATCGTCGCGATCGCCGGCGTCCAGGGCAACGGCCAGACCGAGCTCACCGAGGTCATGCTCGGGCTGCAGGCGCCCGTCGCCGGCTCCGTGCAGCTCGACGGCAACGAGCTCGTGGGCCGCTCCGTGCGGGACGTGCTGGACGCGGGCATCGGGTTCGTCCCCGAGGACCGCTCCACGGACGGCGTCATCGCCGACTTCTCCATCGCGGAGAACCTCATCCTCGACCTGCACCGGCACGAGCCCTTCGCGCGCGGGGTCGCCCTGCGGCCCGCGGCCGTGCGGGAGAACGCCGAGAGGCGGATCGCCGAGTTCGACGTCCGCACCAGCTCGATCGACGCCACCGCGAGCATGCTCTCCGGCGGCAACCAGCAGAAGGTCGTGCTCGCGCGCGAGATGTCCCGGCCCCTGCGGCTGCTCATCGCGTCGCAGCCGACCCGAGGCCTCGACGTCGGCTCGATCGAGTTCGTGCACTCGCGCATCGTCCAGGAGCGCGACAGCGGCACGCCCGTGATCATCGTGTCCACCGAGCTGGACGAGGTGCTCGCCCTCGCGGACCGCATCCTCGTGATGTACCGCGGCCGGATCGTCGGCGACGTGCCCGGTGGGACCGACCGCGACGTCCTCGGCCTCATGATGGCCGGAGTCCCGCTCGAGGAGGCCGTCCGCCAGGCCGCCGCGCACCACACGGCCCTCGGCGAGGCCGACCTCGAGGCGGCCCATGAACCACCCCCGCCCCCCGCCCCCGACGCGTTCCCGTTTCCCCTGGAGGAGCTGTGAGCGGCCAGCCGCCCGTCCCGCTGCCCGACGCTCAGGTCCCGCCCTCGGGGCAGACCGGTGCCGAGCAGCCCACCCAGGAGCCGGACGGCGGTCGGCGCATCCTGCACGAGATCGTGTCGAGCAGCTGGCTCGTGTCCGTCCTCGCCGTCGTGCTGGCGCTCGTGATCGGCGGGCTGCTCATCGCGGCCGCCAACCAGGAGGTCCAGGCCGCGGCCGGCTACTTCTTCTCGCGCCCCGGTGACCTGCTCGGCTTGGCGTGGACCGCCGTGTCCGATGCCTACGCGGCCCTGTTCGCGGGCGCGGTCTTCGACCCGCGCGCCGAGGAGTTCCGCCGGGCGATCCGACCGATCACCGAGACGCTCACGGTCGCGACGCCGCTCATCCTGGCCGGTCTCGGCCTGGGCATCGGCTTCCGCGCCGGCCTGTTCAACATCGGTGCGCAGGGCCAGATCATCCTCGGCGGGATCTTCGCCGGGTTCATCGGCTTCACGTTCGACCTCCCCATGGGCCTGCACCTGGTGCTCTGCGTCCTCGGCGCGGCCCTCGGTGGCGCCCTGTGGGCCGGCATCGCCGGTGTGCTCAAGGCGCGCACGGGTGCGAACGAGGTCATCGTCACGATCATGCTCAACAACATCGCTATCTACCTGGTGGCGTACCTGTTGAGCCTCGACCCGTTCCAGCGCACCGGGAGCAACAACCCGGTGAGCCCGCCCATCGCCGACACCGGGGTGTACCCGCTGCTGCTGGGCACGGGCTACCGGCTGCACGCGGGCTTCCTGGTGGCCATCGCCGCGGCGTTCTTCACGTGGTGGCTCATGGAGCGCTCGACCATCGGCTTCCGGTTCCGGGCGGTCGGGTCCAACCCCGACGCGGCACGCACCGCGGGCATCTCGGTGAACTCGACCTACGTCTGGGTCATGCTCACCGCCGGAGCGCTCGCAGGGCTGGCCGGCTCGGCGCAGGTGCTCGGCACGGAGCGCGTGCTCACCGCCGGCGTCGCGGCCAGCTTCGGGTTCGACGCCATCACCGTCGCCCTGCTCGGCCGGTCGAAGCCGCTCGGCACCGTGCTCGCGGGCCTGCTCTTCGGCGCCCTGCGGGCCGGCGGCGTGGTCATGCAGGCACGCACTGGGACGCCGATCGACATCGTGCTCGTCGTGCAGTCCCTCATCGTGCTGTTCATCGCGGCCCCGCCGCTGGTCCGCTCGGTGTTCCGGCTCCCGTCAGCAGGCGGGTCGCGATCACCCAAGCCGATCGTCCCCGTCACAGCGAAGGAGGTCAGCGCATGAGCGCCGCCACGATCGACGCCCCGGCGTCGGCACGCCCCGCCTCCGAGCCCGTGCTGCCCCCCATCCGCTGGCACGCCCCGATCGCCTACGCGGCCGTGGCCGTCCTCGGGCTGATCGCCTTCGGCCTGCTCGGCAAGGGCGGTGTGGTCAGCACCTTCGGCGTGTCCACGGCGCGCGACTTCATCCAGTTCACGCCGTTCTCGGTGCCGTCGAAGGTCACCGCGATCGTGCTGTGCCTCGCCGCGCTGGCGCTGGCCGGGGTGTCGTTCTACGAGACGCGCCGCCGCGAGAAGGCCGGCGTCTGGCTGCCGATCACCTACGGCGTGCTCATGGTCTTCGCGTTCCTCGTGTGGGCCGTCGCGGGCAAGGACAGCGCGCTGCCCCTGACCGGGCTGCTGCAGGGCTCGCTGTTCCTGGCCATCCCGCTCGTGTTCGGCGCCCTGGCGGGCCTGCTGTGCGAGCGGTCCGGCATCATCAACATCGCGATCGAGGGTCAGCTGCTGGCCGGGGCGTTCCTCGCCGCGGTCGTCGCGACCCTGACCGGCAGCGCGTACGCCGGCCTGATCGCCGCGCCGATCGCGGGGGCCCTGGTCGGCCTGCTGCTGGTGCTCTTCTCGATCAAGTACGTGGTCAACCAGATCATCGTCGGCGTCGTGCTGAACGTCCTGGTGGTCGGCGTGACCAGCTACCTGTTCTCCACCGTGCTCAAGGAGAACCCGGAGACCTGGAACAACCCGCCGAGCCTGCCGGTCATCAGCATCCCGGTGCTCTCGCAGATCCCGGTCATCGGCCCGGTGCTGTTCCGGCAGACCGTGCTCGTCTACATCATGTACGTCGTCGTCATCCTGCTGCAGGTCATGGTGTTCAAGTCCCGCTGGGGGCTGCGCCTGCGGTCGGTCGGCGAGCACCCGAAGGCCGCCGACACGGTCGGCATCAAGGTCAACCGCACCCGGCTGCGCGCCACGGTCCTGGGCGGCGCGGTGGCCGGCCTCGGCGGCGCCTTCTTCACCGTGGCCGCGGGCCTCGCCTTCGGCAAGGAGATGACCAACGGCAAGGGCTACATCGCGCTCGCCGCGATGATCCTGGGCCGCTGGAGCCCGAAGGGCGCCCTCGCTGCGGCACTGCTGTTCGGCTTCGCCAACAACCTCCAGCTGCAGCTGAGCATCATCCAGACCCCCATCCCCAGCCAGATCATGCTGATGACGCCCTACATCGTGACGATCTTCGCCGTCGCAGGGCTCGTCGGGCGCGTGCGCGCACCCGCGGCAGAGGGCATCCCCTACACGAAGTGAAAGCGGAAATGAACAACGCAACATCCGTAGATTGGGACGCGCTGCGTTCCGCGGCCACCGAGGCCATGCACAAGGCGTACGCGCCGTACTCGCAGTTCCCGGTCGGCGCTGCCGCGCTGGTCGACGACGGCCGTGTGGTCGTCGGCTGCAACATCGAGAACGCCTCGTACGGCCTGACGCTGTGCGCCGAGTGCTCGCTGGTCTCCGGGCTGCACGGCTCGGGCGGCGGACGCCTCGTGGCCTTCACCTGCGTGGACAAGCACGGCAACCTGCTGATGCCCTGCGGGCGGTGCCGTCAGCTCCTCTGGGAGCACGGCGGGGCGCGACTGCTGGTGGAGACCGCGCACGGCGTCAAGCCGATGACCGAGGTGCTCCCCGACGCCTTCGGTCCCGCAGACCTGGAGGAACGAGCATGAGCGAGCAGTTCGACGCCGTCGACGTCATCGTCACCAAGCGCGACGGGCACCGCCTGAGCGACGCGCAGATCGACTGGGTCATCGACGCGTACACGCGCGGGGCCGTGGCCGAGGAGCAGATGTCGGCGCTGAACATGGCGATCCTGCTCAACGGGATGGACCGTGCGGAGATCGCCCGCTGGACCGCGGCGATGATCGCCAGCGGCGAGCGGATGGACTTCTCGGGCCTGTCCCGCCCGACGGCGGACAAGCACTCGACCGGCGGTGTGGGCGACAAGATCACGCTGCCCCTGGCGCCGCTGGTCGCGGTGTTCGGGGTCGCCGTGCCGCAGCTGTCCGGCCGCGGCCTGGGCCACACCGGCGGGACGCTCGACAAGCTCGAGTCGATCCCGGGCTGGCGCGCCGCCCTGAGCAACGAGGAGATGATGGCCCAGCTCGACGACGTCGGCGCGGTCATCTGCCAGGCGGGCTCGGGGCTGGCCCCGGCCGACCGCAAGCTGTACGCCCTGCGGGACGTCACCGGCACGGTCGAGGCCATCCCGCTCATCGCCAGCTCGATCATGAGCAAGAAGATCGCCGAGGGCACGAGCGCGCTGGTGCTCGACGTCAAGGTGGGCTCGGGCGCGTTCATGAAGGACGTCGACCGTGCCCGTGAGCTGGCCCGCACGATGGTCGCCCTCGGTACGGACGCCGGCGTGCGGACCGTCGCGCTGCTCACCGACATGTCGACGCCGCTGGGCCTGACCGCCGGCAACGCGCTCGAGGTGCGGGAGTCCGTCGAGGTGCTCGCCGGCGGTGGACCCGCGGACGTCGTCGAGCTCACCGTGGCGCTGGCCCGGGAGATGCTGGCGGCCGCCGGGCAGCCCGACGCCGACCCCGCTGCCGCCCTGGCCGACGGGCGCGCGATGGACGTGTGGAAGCGGATGATCGAGGCGCAGGGCGGCGACGCCGATGCGACGCTCCCGGTGGCGCGCGAGACCGAGCAGGTGCTCGCGCAGTCCGACGGCGTGCTCACCGAGCTGGACGCCTACGCCGTGGGGATCGCCGCATGGCGGCTCGGCGCCGGCCGGGCGCGCAAGGAGGACCCGGTGCAGGCGGGTGCCGGCGTCGAGCTGCACGCCAAGCCGGGGGACAGCGTCCGGGCCGGGCAGCCGCTCATGACGCTGCACACGGACACCCCCGAGCGGTTCGGGCGCGCGTTCGAGGCGCTCGACGGCGCGGTCGTCGTCGCACCCGCGGGCACCGCCGCACCCGCGCGGCCGCTGGTGATCGACCGCATCGACGCCTGACGCCTCGCGCCCCCGTGGCGGCGGGGGCACGATGTCCAGATGAGCACAGTTCCCGGAAGTGATGCCTGGCGGGACGCCGGTCTGGCGCCGGTCGACCCGGACGGTCCGCGCAGCCTCGAGGACGAGTCCGTCGACCCCGCGCCCGAACCGGAGGACTACGAGCCCGGGTTCCCGCGGCCCGACCGTGACGGTGACGCCGACGAGGCGGACGTGATCGAGCAGGACACCGAGGTGCCGACCGACGACGAGCCGTCGGACGCCTGAGGTCTGTTCGGGCGGCTTTGCCCCGCTACGGTGGGCGCATGACCCTTTCCGAGCCCCTGGTGGCTGACGCGCCCGCCGACCCGGCGGAGGCCGCCGACACGGTCACCGCGCTCGTCGCGGCGATCCCGACCCTGCCGAAGGTCGTGCTGCACGACCACCTGGACGGTGGCCTGCGCCCCGCGACGCTGATCGAGCTGGCCGCCGAGATCGGGCACGAGCTGCCCGCGACGGACCCCGAGGCGCTCGGTCGCTGGTTCGTCGAGGCCGCCAGCTCCGGCACGCTCGAGCGCTACCTCGAGACCTTCGACCACACCGTCGCGGTCATGCAGACGACGGACGGGCTGCGTCGCGTCGCGCGCGAGTCCGTGGTCGACCTGGCCGCGGACGGCGTTGTGTACGCCGAGCAGCGCTACGCCCCCGAGCAGCACCTGACCCAGGGGCTGAGCCTGCAGGAGGTGGTCGACGCGGTGCAGGAGGGCTTCGCCGAGGGGATCGCCGAGGCCGCCGCGGCAGGGCGCTCCATCCGGATCGGCACGCTGATCACCGCCATGCGGCATGCGGACCGCGGCGACGAGATCGCGGCGCTCGCCCTGGCGAACCGGGACAACGGCGTGGTCGGCTTCGACATCGCCGGTGCCGAGAACGGGTTCCCGCCGTCGCGCCAGGCGGCCGCGTTCGACACCCTCGCGCGAGCCGACTTCCCGGCGACCGTGCACGCCGGTGAGGCGGCCGGGCTGGAGTCGATCGCCGAGGCGGTGCACGTGGCGCACGCCTGCCGGATCGGCCACGGCGTGCGGCTCATCGAGGACGTCACCGCCGACGAGCTGGGCGACAGGCTCGGCACGCTGGCGCACTGGGTCCGTGACCGTCGGATCCCGCTGGAGCTGTGCCCGTCGTCCAACGTGCAGACCGGTGCCGCCGAGTCGGTCGCGAGCCACCCGATCACGCGGCTGCGCGACCTGGGCTTCGCCGTGACCGTGAACACCGACAACCGCCTGCAGTCCGGCACGTCGATGAGTCGGGAGCTCACGCTCCTGGTCGAGGAGGCCGGATGGACGCTGGTCGACCTGCGCGACGCGGCGGTCACCGCCGCCGCGCACTCGTTCCTGCACCACGACGAGCGCTCGACGCTGATCGACCAGGTCATCCGGCCCGCGTACGCGGCGGCCCGCGGCGGACGCCACAGGGCCTGAGCCCGACCACGACGACGGCCCGCACCCGGAAGGGCGCGGGCCGTCGTCGTCCCTGGACTAGAGCAAGGGACTAGAGCAGGCCCTTGGTGTGCCAGACCGTCTTGGTCTCCACGAAGGCGGTGATGCGGTCCAGCGACGGGGCCGCCGAGCCCGGGCCGTTCGGCGGGAGCACGCGCTTGAGCGTGTCCGCCGCGGCGATCTGCAGGTCGACCCAGTCGAGGGAACCGGCACCGACCAGGTCGAGCGCGTTGACGTCCTGGTGGCCGGCCAGCCAGGGGGCGATCTCCGCCGGCGAGCCGGTGAGGATGTTGACGACGCCCTTGGGCACGTCGCTGGTGGCGAGCACCTCCGCGAGGCTGATCGCCGACAGGGGCAGCAGCTCGGCGGCCGCCACGACGACCGTGTTCCCGGACACCAGCGCCGGGGCGACGGCCGAGACCAGGCCGAGCAGCGACGAGTCCTGCGGGGCGATGATCGCGACGACGCCCGTGGGCTCGGGGACCGAGATGTTGAAGTAGGGCCCCGCGACGGGGTTGGCGTTGCCGGCCACCTGCGCGTACTTGTCGGCCCATCCGGCATACCAGACCCACCGGTCGATCGCCGCGTCGACCTGCGCGGTCGCGACCGCGGCGGACACGCCCTCGGCGTCGACGATCTCCGCCACGAACTGCGCCCGTCGGCCCTCGAGCAGCTCCGCGATGCGGTAGAGCACCTGGCCACGGTTGTACGCGGTGGCGCCCGACCAGCCACCGACCGCGGCCCGTGCGGCGACGACGGCGTCCCGGGCGTCCTTGCGCGAGGCCTTCGCGGCGTTGGCCAGGAAGGCGCCCTTGGCGCTCACGATCTCGTAGGTCCGACCGGACTCGCTGCGCGGGAACGCCCCGCCGATGTACAGCTTGTAGGTCTTGGGTACGGCGAGGCGGGTCACGTGCGGGCTCCCTTGGCGACGGACGTGCGCGGGGTCTCGACGGAGGGCACGGTCGTGCCGCTCGTCAGGTACGCGGCGATGCCGTGGCGGCCACCCTCCCGGCCGTAGCCGGACTCCTTGTAGCCGCCGAACGGGCTCGCGGGGTCGAACCGGTTGAAGGTGTTCGCCCAGACCACGCCGGCGCGGAGCTTGTCGGCGACGGCGAGGACGCGGCTGCCCTTCTCGGACCAGATGCCGGCGGACAGGCCGTACGGCGTGTTGTTCGTCTTGGCGATCGCCTCCGCGGGCGTGCGGAAGGTCAGGACCGAGAGGACCGGTCCGAAGATCTCCTCGCGCGCGATCCGGTGGCTGGTCGAGACGTTGGTGAAGATGGTCGGCGCGTACCAGAACCCGTTCTCCGGGATTGTGCACGCGGCGGTCCAGCGCTCGGCGCCCTCGGCCTCGCCCGCGTCGGTGAGCTCGCGGATCCGCGCCAGCTGCTCGGCGCTGTTGATGGCGCCGATGTCGGTGTTCTTGTCCAGCGGGTCGCCGAGGCGCAGGGTGGACAGCCGAACCTTGAGCCGGTCGACGACCTCGTCGTGGACCGACTCCTGCACCAGCAGCCGACTGCCCGCGCAGCAGACGTGGCCCTGGTTGAAGAAGATGCCGTTGACGATGCCCTCGATGGCCTGGTCGATGGGGGCGTCGTCGAACACGATGTTCGCCGCCTTGCCGCCCAGCTCGAGGGTCAGCTTCTTGTGGGTGCCGGCGACGGTGCGCGCGATCGACCGCCCGACGGCGGTCGACCCCGTGAACGCGACCTTGTCGACGTCGCCGTGCCCGACGAGCGCGGCGCCCGTCTCACCGGCACCCGTGATGATGTTGACGACACCCGGCGGCAGGTCGGCCTGCTGCAGGATCTCGGCGAACAGCAGCGCGGTCAGCGAGGTGGTCTCGGCCGGCTTGAGCACGACCGTGTTGCCGGCGGCCAGGGCCGGGGCGATCTTCCACGCCAGCATGAGCAGCGGGAAGTTCCACGGGATCACCTGCGCGGCGACGCCGAGCGGGACGGGACGGGCGCCGAGGCCGACGTGGTCGAGCTTGTCCGCCCAGCCCGCGTAGTAGAAGAACCAGGCGGCGACCAGCGGCACGTCGACGTCACGGCTCTCCTTGATCGGCTTGCCGTTGTCCAGGCTCTCCGCCACGGCCAGCTCGCGGCTGCGCTCCTGCACCAGGCGGGCGATCCGGAACAGGTACTTGCCGCGGTCGGCGCCGGACATCCGCGACCAGGTCCGGTCGTAGGCGCGGCGGGCGGCGGCCACGGCGGCGTCGACGTCGGACGCGTCGGCGTGCGCGATCGTCGCGAGGTGCTGCTCGGTGGCCGGTGAGATCGACGCGAACGGGACGCCGTGGCCCTCGCGGAACTCGCCGTCGATGAACAGGCCGTAGGAGTCGCGCAGGTGCAGGACCGCCTGCGACTCGGGGGCGGGGGCGTAGTCGAGGAATGACATCGGTGGGCCCTTCAGTCGATCGTCACGTAGTCGGGGCCGGCGTAGTGCCCGCTGGCCATCTTCTGGCGCTGCAGCAGCACGTCGTTGAGCAGGCTCGAGGCGCCGAACCGGAAGAGGTGCGGCGTCAGCCACTCCTCGCCGACCGTCTCCGCGACCGTCACGAGGTACCTGATCGCATCCTTGGACGTGCGGATGCCACCGGCCGGCTTCACGCCGACCTTCTCGCCGCTGAGCCGGTGCCAGTCGCGCACGACCTCGAGCATCAGCAGCGTGACGGGCAGGGTCGCGGCGGGGGAGACCTTGCCCGTCGAGGTCTTGATGAAGTCCCCGCCCGCGAGGATCGCCAGCCAGGAGGCGCGGCGGACGTTGTCGTAGGTGGTCAGCTCGCCGGTCTCGAGGATCACCTTGAGGTGCGCGTAGGTGCCGTCGGGGCGGCGGCAGGCCTCCTTCACGGCGACGATCTCGTCGTGCACCTGGCCGTAGCGCCCGGACAGGAAGGCCCCGCGGTCGATGACCATGTCGATCTCGTCGGCCCCCGCGGCGACCGCGTCGGCGGTGTCCGCGAGCTTGACGGACCGCGAGGCGCGCCCGCTCGGGAAGGCCGTGGCGACGGCGGCCACGCTGATTCCGCCGTCGGTGGGGTCACCGTGCGCGGCGCCGAGCGCCTGCAGCGCGTGCGGGACCATGTCGCCGTACACGCAGACCGCGGCGACGCGGGGGCAGGTGGGGTCGGCCGGGTCGGGCGTGATGCCCTTCGCGACCAGCGAGCGGACCTTCCCGGGGGTGTCCGCGCCCTCCAGGGTGGTCAGGTCGACGAGCCCGATGGTGCGGTCCAGCGCCCACGCCTTGGAGGTGGTCTTGATCGACCGCGTGCCGAGCCCGGCCGCCCGCTGCTCGAGGCCGACGGCGTCGACGCCGGGGATGCCGTGCAGGTAGCGGCGCAGGTTCGCGTCGTTCGCCTCGCCGCCCAGGAGCGCGAGTGCGCGCTCCCCGGGGACGACCTGGGTGCCTGTCATGTCGGGTCCTCACTGACCGTTGCTGTCGCTGACCGGTGGGTGGTTCTCGATGAGGTGCACGGCCGTCTCCTCGTCCGTGACGAGGACCGTGCACAGGCCGCTGCCGACCACCGCCCGGGCGACCGCGTGCTTGGCCGGGCCGGCGATGACCGCGATGCTGAGCGCCGCCGAGCGCAGGTGCTCCAGCGGGAGGCCCACGGTGCGCTCGTCGAGGTCGGGGTCGACGACGGCGCCGCGGTGGTCGATGTACCGGCCGACGACGTCACCGACCGCGCCCCGCCGGACCAGCTCGGCCACGTCGCCCGCCGTGAGGTAGCCGGAGTCCACCAGCACGGAGCCCGCGTCGGCGGCCCCCGCGCTGAACAGGTAGGCGTCGGCACCGGCGGCCTCGTCCAGGACGGCGGCGACGGCGCGGTCGGACTCGATGGCCCGCTTGGTCTCCAGCCGCTCGAGGATGGCCGGGCTGGGCAGCAGCGTCGCGTGCCCACCGGCCTTCTGCGCGATGGTGACGGCGGTGGCGGCCGCGGTTCCGGCACGCCGGTTGACGCTGATGCCGCCGTTGATCTGGACGACGTCGACGCCGGAGCCCCAGCCGTCCGCGAGGTGCCGGGAGAGGTCGTCGAGCGTGCGGCCCCAGCTGATCCCGAGCGTGCGGGGGACGGGGCGCAGCGCGGCGAGGTAGTCGGCGGCGGCCTGCGCGGTGCGCGACTGCAGCTCGTCCGCGCCGTCGACGCCCGTGGCGGACACGACGACCGCGTCCGCGAGCCCGCAGGTCTCCCGCAGCCGCCGCTCGAGCGCCAGCCGCCGTGCCCGCGGGTGGACGATCTGGATGCGCACGAAGCCGCTCGCCTTGGCCTGCGCCAGGAGCCGACCGACCTTCCAGCGGGTCAGCGCCAGGATCGAGCCGATCTCGTCCTGAGTCTTGTCCGCCTCGTAGTACAGCTCGGCAGCGCGGATGGACAGCAGCTCGTCCGACTCGATCATCCGGTTCCTCCCGCCTCGTCCCACCGTAGGCACGGCCGCACCCCGTGGCAACAGTCGTAGGTTTACGTGCTCATCTGAGCAGCGCGGGGGCGTTGACTCGACCCGGACGTTCGGCGACAGTGGGGCAGCCTTGCGGCGGAGCCGGGCAGCACGCGAGAGGACGGACCGGATGGGTCGGTGGGGACGCGGCGTCGTCGCCGTCGTCGTCCTGGTCGTCGTCGGCGCCGGGCTCGCCGCGGCCGTGCGGCACCTCCGGCCGGACAAGACCGTGGTGGTGCCCGCCACCTGGGCGCAGTCGTGGGAACGCGGGCACGTGCGCGAAGGGCGGGACGTGGTGCTCGCCTGGGGGGACCTGGCGGGAGCCGACCCGGCGACGGCGCCGCCCGGGCTGCGGTTCGACCCCGCGCGCGCACTCGCCCAGCTGGACGCCCTGTACGCCCTCGACGTGCACGACCTCGGCGTCGTCGACGACCGCGGCGCGATCGCCCGGCACAAGATCGTGGTCGTCGTCGACGGGACGTGGTCGCGCGGCCCGGGATCGGGCCCACGCACCGCCGTCCCCGGCGGCGGGCTCGCCCAACCCGGGCGCGGGGCCACCGGCACGGTGAGCAACGGCGTCGGGCTGCTGCGCGTGGACGTGGCCGCGCTGACCGCCCGCGGGCACGAGTCCGCGACGGCGCCGCCCACGGGTCAGCCGGCACCCGCCGGGGGCTCCGAGTTCGACCCGTCCTGGGACCTCGCCCGCGGCTTCGCGGAGGTCGTCCAGGGGTTCGCCGTCCTCGACACGCCCGGCGGCGGGTTCGCCTCCGACGACGCCGCGACGTACTGGGCGGCGAGCGCCGCCTACCTGGCCACCGTGGCGGCGCCCGGCGGCATCGGGAACCCGGCGGACCTGGTGCGCAGCCCGCAGCTGCACTGGCCGAGCCCGCGCCTCGGGGACGGCAGTTGGTTGCTGCTCCAGTACCTCGCCGAGCGTGACGGCGAGCAGCTGCTCGCGAGCTTGTGGCGCGAGGCCGAGGCCGGCGAGGACCCCCTGAGCGCCTACAAGCGCCTGACCGGCCTCAGCCAGGCGGACCTGAACCGACGGGTCGCCGAGTACGCGCTGCGCACCGTGTCCTGGGACTTCGCCAACGGCAGCGCGATCGCGGACGCGGTCGACAAGCTCGACCCCGTCCTGCTCGCCGACCGCACCACCCCGGTCCAGGCCGTCGACGGCGACCCCGGGCACTACCGGGTGCTCGACGCGTTCGCGCCGTCCGACTACGGCTTCACGATCGTCCGGCTCGCGCCCGACCCCGGGGCGCGCGCCATCCACCTGCGCCTGCGCGGGCACGAGGTCGCCCCTGACGCGGGGCTGAGCTTCGGGTTCGTCGTCCTCCGCGACGGCGTCCCCCGGTACAGCCCCGTGACCGAGAGCCTCGACCAGGAGGTGCAGCTCACGCTGCGGACGGACGAGCAGGTGTACCTGGTCGTCGTCGGGGCCCCCACCGTGCACCACCCGCACGCCTCCGACGAGGGTTTCGGGGAGGTCGCGCGCTACCCGTACGAGTTCCGGGTGTCGGGCGCGAGCGTGCCCGCCGACGGCACGGAGCCGATCCCGTCGGGCGGCCACCGGCACCCGAACGGCGGCGGCTGGGTGGACGACGCGGCGACGGTGGACCCCACCGCGTTCGTCGGTCCCGACGCGGTCGTGCGCGGCGACGCACAGGTGCGGGGCAACGTGCGGATCGAGGGGCGGGCCTGGGTCGAGGCCGGCGCGGTGGCCGAGGGGGACGTGGTCGTGCGGGACGTGGCGCTCCTGCGCTCGTCGGCCCACCTGAGCGGGAGCGTGGTGGTAGGGGGCGACGCGGTCGTCGACTTCCGGTGCACGGCCGGCTCCTACCTGACGTACGACCCGGCGCGGTCGTGCGACGGGCGCGCGGGCGAGCCCGACGCGAACCCGGCGCCGACCCCGATGACGGCCGCCGACCTGGCGCTCAGCGCGGTCCCGGGGCCCACCGGCACGCCGACGCCGGGGCCGACGTCCCCGACGCCCGCTCCGAGCACGGCCCCGACCCCCGCGCCGACGGCCCCGCCCGACGAGCCGGACGTGCCGACGGTGCCGTCCGCACCGCCGACGCAGGGCGGCGTCGAGCCCCCCGAACCGGTGCCGGCGAGCGCGTGCTCCGCGGCGTACACGGTGACCAGCCACTGGAGCTCCGAGGGCCAGAACTGGTTCCAGGCGCAGGTCGTGGTCACCGCCGGCAGCTCGGGGGTCGGGGGGTGGGCGGTCGGCTGGACGCTGCCCGCCGGCGGACAGGTGACCTCGGTGTGGAACGCGCGGCTGGGCACCAGCGGGTCCGCCGTGACGGCGGAGAACATGTCCTACAACGGCAGCCTGCGTCCGGGCGACACCGCGACCTTCGGGTTCCAGGGCACCGCCCCCGGCGAGACCGGGCGGCAGGCGCCTCAGGTGACCTGCACCCGGACGCGCTAGATCCCCAGCGCCCCGCGCACGTCGGCCGCCACGGCGTCCAGGCGGGCGCGGGCGTCGGTCCGGGCGCGCCCCACGGCCTCGTCGTCCGCCGCGGCGTCCAGCGGCACGATGACCTCGAGGTAGCACTTGACCTTCGGCTCGGTGCCGCTGGGTCGCACGATGACGCGCGTCCCGTCCGCCGTGAGCAGCCGCAGGCCCTCGGTCGGCGGCAGGCCGTCGCGGTCGTCCAGGGTCCCGGCGGCGAGGTCGACCACCTCGGTGACGCGGGACCCGCCCAGCGAGGTGGGCGGGCTGCTGCGCAGGCGGTGCACCGTGGCACCGATCTGGTCGAGGTCCGCGAACCGCGCGGAGACCTGGTCGGTCAGGTGCAGGCCGTGCTCGCGGGCCAGGTCGTCGAGGGCGTCGATGACGGTCCGGCCCTCGGCCTTGAGCCGTGCGGCCAGGCCGGCGACGAGCACGGCCGCCGAGATGCCGTCCTTGTCCCGCACGTGTGCCGGGTCCACGCAGTACCCGAGCGCCTCCTCGTACCCGAACACCAGGCCGTCGACCCGGGAGATCCACTTGAAGCCCGTGAGGGTCTGCGCGTAGCCGTAGCCCGCGCGGCCCGCGATCTTGGCGAGCAGCCGCGACGAGACGATCGAGCTCGCGAAGGACGAACCGGCCCGCGGAGGGGTCCGCGCCAGGTCGGCGCCCAGCAGCGAGCCCGTCTCGTCGCCGTGCAGGATGCGCCAGCCCTCCGCCTGCGCGGTGTCCGGCCCACGGTACGACCGGTGCCGCAGGTCCAGGATGCCGACGCCACAGCGGTCGGCGTCGGGGTCGAGCGCGATCACGAGGTCGGCGCGCTCGTCGCTGGCCAGCCCCAGCGCCAGGTCGATCGCACCCGGCTCCTCGGGGTTCGGGAACGCCACGCTCGGGAAGTCGGGGTCGGGATCGGCCTGCTCGGGAACCACCAGGACGTCGGTGAACCCGGCCTCCGCCAGGACGCGCTGGGCCACCTGGCCCCCGACGCCGTGCAGCGGCGTCAGGACGATCCGCAGGCGGGCGGCGGCGGCGCGCGTGGCGTCGTCCGTGGGTGCCAGCGCGACCGCCGAGGCCACGTACGCGTCGAGCACGTCGGGACCCAGGACCGTCCAGCCGTTCGCCGCGCGCGGCACCGAGGCGACCGAGGGCACGTGCGCGATCTCGGCGGCGATCGCCGCGTCGGCGGGCGGCACGATCTGCGCGCCCTGGCCCGCGTCCACGACGACGCGACCGCCGAGGTACACCTTGTAGCCGTTGTCCTGCGGCGGGTTGTGCGAGGCCGTCACCATGATGCCGGCGTCGGCGCCCAGGTGCCGGACCGCGAAGGCGAGCACGGGGGTGGGCAGCGGCGACGGCAGGACCAGCACCTCGATGCCCACAGCCGTCAGGACGGCGGCCGAGTCCCGCGCGAAGTCCGCGGACTTGTACCGGGCGTCGTAGCCGATCACCACGCGCGGGCGCGGCTGCACACCGTCCAGCTCGCCCAGCAGGTAGTCCGCCAGGCCGGACGCGGCCCGGATGACGACCGCGCGGTTCATCCGGTGAGGGCCGCCGCCGAGCCGCCCGCGCAGCCCCGCGGTGCCGAACTGCAGGAGGCCGCTGAACCGGTCCGCCAGGTCGTCCCGGGCCATCGCCCGGTCCTCGAGCGCGAGCCGTTGCGCGGGGGTCGGGTCGACCCCCGGGTCGATCGTCGGGGGTGCAGCACAGGCCAGGTCGAGCAGCTCACGCAGCTCGTCGGCCGTCTGGGGATCGGGGTCGTCATCGATCCACGTCCGTACCCGCGCCTCGAGGCCTGCCCATGCGTCGTCGCCGGTCATGGGCCCAACGTACCGACCCAGACCGGCCGACGCCGCATCGGACCGCTACAGCCGGCGCACGATCTGTGCCAGCAGGGCGCTGATCCGGGGACCGGCGGCGCGCCCCGCCTCGAGGACCTCCTCGTGCGACAGCGGCTCGTCGCTGATGCCCGCCGCGAGGTTGGTCACCAGGGAGATCCCGAGCACCTCGAGACCGGCGTGCCGCGCCGCGATGGCCTCGAGCGCGGTCGACATGCCGACCAGGTCGCCGCCGAGCACGCCGGCCATCCTGACCTCGGCCGGGGTCTCGTAGTGGGGACCGCGGAACTGCACGTACACGCCGTCGTCGAGTTCCGGGTCCACCTCGCGGGCGACCGCGCGCAGCCGCGCGCTGTAGAGGTCGGTCAGGTCGACGAACGTGGCGCCCTCCAGCGGGGACGTCGCGGTGAGGTTGAGGTGGTCGCTGATCAGGACGGGCGTGCCCGGTCCCCACGCGGGGTTCAGCCCTCCGCAGCCGTTGGTCAGCACGACCGTCGTCGCGCCGGCCGCGGCGGCCGTGCGGACGCCGTGCACGACGCGCCGCACGCCCTTGCCCTCGTACAGGTGCGTCCGCGAGCCGAGCACGAGCGCGTGCTTGTCCGTGCCGCCGATGCGGATGGAGCGGATGGTGCCGACGTGCCCGACGACGGCAGGTGCGGCGAACCCGGGCACCTCGGTGCTGGGCAGGACCGCGACCGTCTCGCCCAGGAGCTCGGCAGCACCGGCCCAGCCGGATCCGAGCACGAGCGCGACGTCGTGGCGGGCCACACCCGTGGCCACGGCGATGTGCTCGGCGGCCGCGCCGGCCAGGTCGAACGGGTCGGTCGTGGGGTCGTCGAGGTCGGGGTGCAGGGTCACGTCGCTCATGGGTCCGAGGCTAACGTGGTCCGTCCGTCTCGCCGTCGGCCCCGGGACCGGCAGAATGTCTGCTCGTGAGCACCCCCGAGCAGCCCCCGTCCGTCCGCGTCGTCATCATCGGTGGTGGGCCCGGGGGGTATGAGGCGGCCCTCGTCGGCCGCCGCCTCGGGGCGGATGTCACCGTCGTCGAGGCCGCCGGCATGGGCGGCGCGGCGGTGCTGACGGACGTGGTGCCCTCCAAGACCCTCATCGCCACCGCCGAGTGGATGACGATCGCCGACCGCGCCCCCGAGCTGGGCATCCGGCTCGACGGCACGCCCCTGGCGGGCGCCGTCGGCGGCACGCTCGAGCAGCTGCGCCACCGCATCGACCTGGCCGCGGTCAACACGCGCGTCAAGGCGCTCGCGGGCGCGCAGTCCGCGGACATCCGGGCGCGGCTCGAGCGGGAGGGCGTGCGGATCGTGCTCGGGCACGGCCGGCTCGACGGGCCGTCGCGGGTGGTCGTGACGCGGCAGGACGGCGTCGAGGACCTCACGCTCGAGGCGGACGCGGTGCTGGTGGCCACCGGGGCGACGCCGCGGACGCTGGACTCCGCGCGGCCGGACGGCGAGCGCATCCTCACGTGGACCCAGCTGTACGACCTGAACGCGCTGCCCAGTCGGCTCATCGTCGTGGGCTCGGGCGTGACGGGCGCCGAGTTCGCCGGCGCCTTCACCTCGCTGGGGGCCGACGTGGTGCTGGTCTCCAGCCGCGACCGCGTGCTGCCCGGAGAGGACGCCGACGCGGCCACGCTGCTCGAGGACGTGTTCAAGACCCGCGGCATGACCGTCATGTCGCGGTGCCGCGCCTCGGGTGCCCGCCGCACCGCGGACGGCGTCGAGGTCACCCTGGCGGACGGCAGCGTGATCGAGGGGTCGCACGTGCTGTTCGCCGTCGGGTCCGTCCCGACGACCGCGGGCCTCGGGCTCGAGGAGGCCGGTGTGCGCCTGAAGCCGTCCGGTCACGTGGAGGTGGACAAGGTCTCGCGCACCAACGTCCGGGGCGTCTACGCCGCCGGGGACGTGACGGGGGTGCTGCCGCTCGCGTCGGTCGCGGCCATGCAGGGCCGGATCGCGATGGCGCACGCCCTGGGCGACGCCGTGAAGCCGCTGTCGCTGCGCGGCGTGTCCGCGAACATCTTCACGTCGCCCGAGATCGCGACCGTCGGCTGGTCCGAGGCCCGCATGCAGGAGCAGGGCGTGAAGTACTCGGTGAGCATGCTGCCCCTGGCCCGCAACCCGCGCGCCAAGATGCTGGGGGTGCGCGACGGCTTCATCAAGGTCTTCGCGCACGCCGGCACCGGCACCGTGCTCGGCGCGGTGGTCGTCGGGCCGCGCGCCAGCGAGTCGATCTACCCGCTGACGCTCGCGGTGACGCACCGCATGACCACCGACCAGCTGGCCGAGACCGCCACCGTGTACCCGTCGATGTCGGGGACGATCGCGGAGGTCGCCCGCATCCTGCACCAGCGCATCGAGGACTGACCGGGGCGCCGAGCGACCATGCCCTGAGCGACGGTCTGCACCGTGCCCGCGTCGCTCAGGGCATGGTCGGCCGTCACGCGCGGGCGAAGAGCAGCTCGCCGACCGCGGTGGCCAGCGGCGGGTCGAGCTCCAGGGACTGCAGGTGGGACGCCCGGACCGTCAGGGGTGCGTCCGACGTCGCGATCTGGTGGATGCGCGTCTTGAGGTCGTAGCCGATCCTCGCGCGGTCGAGCAGCGTGAACAGGCGACCCGCCACGTCGTTCTCCGCGACCTGCGCGCCGGCACCGACCTCGACCGTGAGCGTGGCGTCGACCGGGACGTCGTCGACCGTGACCGAGACCCGGCCGTCCCCGCGCACCAACCGGCTCTCGAAGCCCGGTACGCGCGGCGAGCCGTCGAACGACAGGAACGTCACGGTCCACGTGCGCGTCGCGGGCAGGCACTGCACCGCTCCCTGCGCCGGGTGGACCGTGAACGTGCCGTCGCGGTAGGTGAGCGCCGTGCGGACCACCGCGTCGTCGGTGTCGTCGTCCTCGACCAGCGTGAAGGACCCGTCGGCGCCGACGACCACCCAGACCTCCAGCGCGGCCGGGTTCACCGGGTCGTTGCCGGGGATCGCCGCGGCGTCGAGCGGCACGATCGCACCGGCCGGCGCCAGCACCGGGATGCTCGACAGGTCGCGGTGCAGCAGCAGCTCACGGCCGCCGTCGTAGACCAGGCCGGTGAACACGTCGACCCAGGTGCCCGCCGGCAGCCAGGCCCGCACGGAGGACAGCCGCGTGTGCGGGTCGGCGGGGGAGGTCAGCGGGGCGACCACCAGCTCGCTGCCGAACACGTACTGGTTGGGCTGCTCGTAGGCCTCCCGGGCGTTCGGCCACGCGTGGTAGAGCGGCTCGACGAGCGGGCGGCCGTCGTGCGCGGCGCGGTGGTTCATGGTGTGCAGGTACGGCAGCAGCCGGTGGCGCAGCCGGAGGTGCTCGGTCATGACGGCCTGCGCCGCGGGCTCGTAGGTCCACGGCTCCTTGGTCGTGAACGCGTTGGCCCCCGAGTGCAGGCGCAGGATCGGGGAGAACACCCCGAGCTGCAGCCAGCGGGTGGCCAGCTCGTCGTCCTTGGCGCCGAACATGTGGCCGCCGATGTCGTGGCTCCACCAGCCGTAGCCGATGTTCGAGGCGGTCGCGGTGAAGTACGGCTGGAACTCCAGCGACGCCCACGAGATGACGGTGTCGCCGGAGAAGCCGACGGGGTAGCGGTGGCTCCCGGGGCCCGCGTAGCGCGAGAACGTCAACGGCCGGCGCCCGTCGCGCGCGCTGTCGAGGAAGTGGAAGTGGTTGAGCATCCACAGGGGGTCGATGCCGGCGACGCGCGAGTGCGGTCCGGACTGCCAGTCGAGCCACCAGAAGTCGACGCCCTCGTCCTCGAGGCCGCGGTGCAGCACGTCGAAGTACGCGTCGAGGAACTCGCGGTCCGTCACGTCGAACGGGATGGCGTCCCCCGGCTCGCGGCCGAGCGCCGCGCACATCGCCAGGTAGACCTCCTCGTGCGGTCGCACGCCGTCCGCCGGGTGCACGTTGAGCGTCACCCGCAGACCCCGTTCGTGCAGCGACGCGAGGAACGCCGGCGGGTCGGGGAACAGCGACCGGTTCCACGTGTAGCCCGTCCAGCCGCTGCCGAGGCTGGGGTCGACGTCGGTGACGTGCCAGTCCATGTCGATCACGGCGACGGAGAACGGCAGACCCTCGGCGGCGAACCGGTCGAGCAGGGCCGAGTAGGTGTCGGTGGTGTACCGGTGGTAGCGGCTCCACCAGTTGCCGAGCGCGAACCGGGGCAGCACGGGGGTCCGGCCGGAGACCGCGTAGAACGCCTGGATCGCGGCCCGGTGGTCGTGACCGTAGGCGAACACGTACAGGTCGGTCCGGGAGCCGTCGCGGGGGGCGACCCACCCCTCGCCGTCCAGGACCATCGAACGGGAGTCGTCGATGACCGCGTAGCCCTCGCGCGACACCACGCCGGGCTCGAGCGGGATGGCTCCGTCGGCCATGTCGAGGGTGCGCGCGGTGCCACCGAGGTTCGGGGCGTCCTCGCCGTAGCGCCACACCGAGTGGTACGCGCTGACGCCGCCGAGCACCGACACGCTCAGGCCGCTGGTGCTGAAGGGTGAGCGGTCGTAGACCAGGTGGAACCGGTCCGTGAGCACCTCCACGTGCGTGTCGGACTCGATGACGCGCAGGTCCGGCACCGGGAGCTCGCGGTTGAGCGCGAACGTCGAGGCGCGGTCCTCGAAGACACCGTCCGCGGAGTGCTCGAGCCGCACGAGGCCGTCGGTGAGGACGGTGATGCGGTAGGTCGGACCGAGGACCACCGCGCGGGGGTCGGCGATCGGGCGCGAGGGCAGCGGTTGGCGATGCGTCATGCACACGATTGTCCCTGGTGCGGGTGGTCGCGACGACGTGAGCCGGTGCGCGTCAGTCGTCGACCGAGAGCTCCACGACCAGCGGGCTGTGGTCGGACAGCGACGTCTGCGGGCTGGTCGGCGTGCGGAACGTCACGCCCTGCCCGAGCACCCAGTCGATCTTCCGGTCCGGCTGCTGCGCGGTGAACGTGAGCAGCGTGTCGTCGGCCGCGACCCACCCCCCGGCCTCGAGCCGTTCGATCTCCGGCCACCCCGGCTCCGCGTTGAGGTCGCCCGCCAGCACCGCCGGTGGCCGCACCGGCTCGGCGTCGGCCAGCGCGGTCAGCTGCGCCAGGCGCGTCGGCGTGCTCGGCTCGCGGTGCTGCAGGTGCACCGACGTGACCCGGACCTCGGTCCCGTCGGCGGTGGTCAGCGTGGTCGAGAGTGCCGACCGGGCCTGGGGGCCGACGCCGAAGGGCAGCGGGTGGACGGCGACGTCGGTGAGCTCCGAGCGGGCCAGCACCGCGTTGCCGAACTGGTGGTCGGCCGCGGGTGCGAAGTGGACCGTCATGTCCAGGCGGTGCGCCAGCCAGGTGGCCATGTCCGACCCGCCGCCGAACACCCAGCCGCGCTGCACCTCCTGCAGCGCGACGACGTCCGGGTCGAACGTCTCGATGGTCGCGGCGATGCCCTCCAGGTCGACCGCTGTCAGCGGGGAGACGCCGTAGTGCAGGTTCCAGTCGACTAGCGTGAGGTCGTCACCCGCCGCCCGGGCGGGCACGTCGGCCCCCGTGGCGCTCGCGTCGGACCTGAGGAACCCGAGCAGCGCCAGGACGAGCGCGGGCAGGATGAGCAGCCGCACCGAGCTCGTCCGCGCGGGCATCCGGTCCGGGCTCGTGAGGGCGGGGACCGCACCCGGCGTGCGCCGGCGCAGCCCGGACAGCGCCAGACCGAGCGCCGCGAGCACCATCACCCACACGTTGTCGACGGGCAGGGGGACGTCGTAGTCGAGCATGTAGAGGAGCAGCGGGCCGATGGTGCCGAGCCCGACCACCAGCGTGGCGGCGCCCGTCCGCACGATCCCGCGCGGCGCGGGCCGGTGCGCGCTCAGCGCGGCGGACAGCACGATGCCCAGGCACAGCTCGAGCACCACCACGCAGACCAGGGCGGCGACCCCCGAGAGCCAGAGGGCGCCGGCGGCGCCCGCCACGACCAGGACCGCGGCACCCACACGCACGGGACCCCGCCACGGGTCGGCGCGCAGGAGCGCCCAGGTGCCCACGGAGTTCGCGAGGACGACCGCCAGGCCCGCCCAGCCGAGCGCCACCCCGGACTGCGAGGCGACGAACGCCGGGTTGGCCACGACCGTCGCGGCCAGCGCGAGGAACAGGCCCAGCACCCAGAGGCGTCGCGGTCGCCCGGTCGCCTCCGCGGCCGACGCCGAGGTGGCCCTGGCGGTGAACGACACGAGCCCGCGGGCGGTCACGAGGGCGCCGACCGAGAGCGCGACGGCGACGACCCAGCCGACCCACCCGTCGCGCCACACCGCGTCCCACGTGCCGAGCACCAGCTGCAGCCCGACCGAGAGCCCGCAGCCGATCATCAGGCCGATCGCCGCCTGCCGTCCTCCGGCGGGCCGCCCGGCGACGAACGCGACCGCCAGCGTCAGCACCGCCACGCAGACCGCGACCGCCACGAGGCCGACGACGAACAGCGCCTCGCCGTCCAGGGCCTGGACGACCAGCCGCAGCACCCCCAGTGCGGCGGTCCCCAGCAGGAGCGTGCGGGCGTCGGGTGTGCCGGAGGTCCGACCGAGCACGAGCAGCAGGAGGGCCGCCACCAGTCCGGCGGCAGCGTACGTGCCCAGGGCGGTGACCGCGACGCTCGCGGCGCCCCCGGCGAACGCACGGTCCAGCAGCGGCCCGCTGGCGCGGATCAGCTCCAGGCAGAGCACGGTGAGCATGGCGACGAGCCACACCCGCGTCGGTGTCCCGGCGTCGGGGGGTGTCCGGACGGGCGTACCGGTGGTGGGGGTGGACGTCACGCGCGCGACAGTACCCCGGGTCCCCGTGCTGCCCGGTCCGCGCCGGAGGTCACCGACCGTCGAGCGTCTCCAGGCGGGTCAGCAGCCCCGGCCACGCGTCGGCGAACGCGGGCAGCAGCGGGAGGCGGGCCACCTCGTCGACCGGTACCCAGCGCAGCTCCAGGCTCTCCGCGTCCGTGACCGCCGGGTGGATCTCGCCGACCTCGTCGGCGATCACCGTGGTGTAGGACCAGCCGGGGTGCTCCAGGACGCTGGACTCGCGCACCCGGACGCGCGACGGCTCGATCCCGGCCTCCTCCGCAGCCTCCCGCAGCGCGGCGTCCTGCGCCGCCTCGCCGGGCATCCGCGCGCCGCCCGGCACGCCCCACGTGCCGCCCTGGTCGCTCCACAGCGCCCGGTGCTGCAGGACGACGGCGACGGGTCTGCCGTCCGCGTCACGTCGCACGACGAGCAGCCCAGCAGCGCCGTTCAGACCCCAGTGGCGATGACCGCAGCCGCACTCGACCCAGCCGTCGCCCGGCTGGCGCTGGCGGTGACCCGCGGCCGCGTCGCTCACTCGCGGGTCAGCCGACGATCTCGCAGATGGCCATCCCGGCGCTGACGCTGGACCCGACGGCCGCCGACAGGGCGGTGACCGTTCCGGGCCGGTGCGCCACGAGGGGCTGCTCCATCTTCATGGCCTCGAGCACGACGACCAGGTCACCCGCGGCCACGAGGGCGCCCTCGGCGACCGCGACCTTGACGATCGTGCCCTGCATCGGCGAGCTGAGCGTGGTGCCGTTCCCGCTGGTGGTCGGCCGCGCCACCCGGCGCACGGGCCGGCGCGCGCCCGTCGCGGATCCGCGCGACCCGTTCGTCGCGCCCCGGCTCAGCGACAACGCGGCCGGCAGCACCACCTCGAGCCGCTTGCCGCCCACCTCGACGACGACGCGCTCGAGCACGGCGGGCTCGGCGTCCTCGTCCTCCGGGGTCGGCGTGGCGCTGAGCGCGGCGACCGTCTCGGCGAACTCGGTCTCGATCCAGCGGGTGTGCACCGAGAACGGCTGCGCCGGGTCCGCGGGGGCGAACGCCTCGGCGTCGAGCACGGCGCGGTGGAACGGGACGACGGTCGGGATGCCGACGACCTCCAGCTCGGCCAGGGCGCGTCGGGCGCGCGCGAGCGCCTGGGTGCGGTCGGCTCCCGTCACGATCACCTTGGCGATCATCGAGTCGAACATGCCGGACACGCTGTCGCCCTCGACGACGCCCGAGTCGACCCGCACGCCCGGGCCGGACGGCATCCGCAGCGTCGTGATGCGGCCGGGGGCAGGCAGGAAGCCCTTGCCGGGGTCCTCGCCGTTGATGCGGAACTCGATCGAGTGGCCGCGGGTCTGCACGTGGTCGTAGCCGAGCGGCTCGCCCGACGCGATCCGGAGCTGCTCGCGCACCAGGTCCACGCCGCTGATCTCCTCCGACACCGGGTGCTCGACCTGCAGCCGCGTGTTGACCTCGAGGAACGAGATGACCCCGTCGGCGCCGACCAGGAACTCGCACGTCCCGGCGCCGACGTAGCCGGCCTCGCGCAGGATCGCCTGGGAGGACTCGACCAGCTGGGTGTTCTGCGCCGCGGTGAGGAAGGGGGCGGGTGCCTCCTCGACGAGCTTCTGGTGACGCCGCTGCAGGGAGCAGTCGCGCGTGGACACCACGACGACCGTCCCGTGCTGGTCCGCCAGGCACTGCGTCTCGACGTGGCGGGGCCGGTCGAGGTACCGCTCGACGAAGCACTCGCCGCGGCCGAACGCGGCGACCGCCTCACGCGTCGCCGACTCGAACAGCTCGCCGATCTCGCTCGCCTCGCGCACCACCTTCAGGCCACGGCCGCCGCCGCCGAACGCGGCCTTGATGGCCACCGGCAGCCCGTGCTCGGCGACGAACGCGTGGATCTCGTCGACCCCGGTGACCGGGTCGGCCGTGCCGGCGACGAGTGGGGCGCCGGCGCGCTGGGCGATGTGTCGCGCGCTGACCTTGTCGCCGAGCGCGTCGATGGCCGAGGGCGGGGGACCGATCCAGGTCAGGCCCGCGTCCAGGACGGCCTGCGCGAACGACGCGTTCTCGGCGAGGAAGCCGTACCCGGGGTGTACGGCGTCCGCGCCGGCACGCCGTGCGACGTCGAGCAGCTTGGGGACGTCCAGGTAGGTCTCGGCCGCACGGGCCCCGTTGAGGGCGAACGCCTCGTCGGCGATGCGCACGTGCAGCGCCTCCCGGTCGGTGTCCGCGTACACGGCGACCGAGCCGATCCCTGCGTCGCGGCAGGCTCGGGCGATGCGGACGGCGATCTCACCGCGGTTGGCGATGAGGACCTTGGAGATGGCGGGCACGGCTCACCGTAACGCCCAGGGCGATCCGGACCCGTGCGCGCGCGGCGTACCCGGCCAAGATTGTCGATCCGGCCAGCGCCCCGGCGCGACCGTTGTAGGGATCCACAGCGCGGTGGTGCCCGAGGGCGCGCCAGGGTCCGTGCCGTTGTCCGGTCGCCACAACGAACGAGCCCGGCCCCCCTGCGGGGACCGGGCTCGTCGTGCGGTGCGGTGTCGTCAGACTGCGGCCAGCGCGTTGTCGTCGGCGGCCTTCGCGGCAGCGGCGGACGGGGCGAGGTGGCGCAGGGCGAAGCCGATGAGGCCGAACAGGACGCCGACACCCATGACCAGGGCGGCGACACCGAACGCGACGACCGAGGTGAACAGCGAGGCGCGCAGGAACGAGGCGTTCATCGCGGTGCCGCGCAGCGGGTCCTCCTTGTCGAGCTCGGCGTAGGTCTTGTTGCCGGTCGCGTCGAGGGCGTGGTGGTTGATGATGTCCGCCTCGGCGAACGCCTCCCACGGGGTGTCGACCTTGGCTCCGCCGAACGCGGCGGCGTCGTCGGAGACCGTGATGTTCTCGGCGGAGAGGTTCGACGAGACGAGGCCCCAGGTGACACCTCCCGCAACGAGGAGGAAGGCGCCGGCGATGATCGAGATCAGCCCGGCGATGCGGACGAAGCGGGGGTTCGTGGTGGTCGACATGATGTATGAGTCCTTGGCGCCCTGGAACGGTCCCGGCCTACCCGGACCCGGTGAGCCTCTCGGGCTGGCTCACAGGAAAGATAGTTCCCTGGAAGCTGGACGCTCGTCTGGGACCAAAGTCAGGCGTGTCGCCACAGGCTGGGGATGGGCACTCCCACCTCGCCCAACAGCTCGCGCAGGAGCGGCAGGCTCAGGCCCACGACGCCGTGGTGGTCACCCTCGATCCGCTCGACGAAGGGGCCGCCCAGGCCGTCGATCGTGAACGCGCCGGCCACCGCGAGCGGCTCACCCGTCGCGACGTAGGCGTCGATCTCGTCGTCGGAGAGGTCGGCGAACCGGACCGTCGTCGACGAGGTCGCTCCGAGCATCGCGGGGACGTCGCGCTCGTCCATGAGCCAGTGCCCGGTGTGCAGGACGCCGGTCCGCCCGCGCATCGTCCGCCACCGGGCGGTCGCCTCGGCGGCGTCGGCCGGCTTGCCGTAGATCTCGCCGTCCAGCTCGAGCATGGAGTCGCAGCCCAGCAGCAGGAGGTCGTCCGCGTCGTCGAGGTCCTCCGGCAGGTTCCGGGCCACGTCCTCGACCTTGGCCTGGGCGAGCAGGAGCACGGCGTCCGCGGGGTCCAGCGTGCCGAAGCGCTCCTGCGCCGCCCGCAGCACTGCCTCCTCGTCCACGGCGGACACCGCGACGAGGGGATCGATCCCCGCGGCGAGGAGCGTGGCGCGGCGGGCGGGGGAGGCGGAGGCGAGCAGGAGGCGGGTCACGGGTCGCGAGCCTAGTTCGATCCCGGCGAAGGCGACGTACCGGTCGGGACTTCCGACCCGCGCACGAGGCGGGGGTCTGCGGGGCACAATGGACCGGCGATGGTCGGTTGCGGCGGGCGGCACCGTCGGGCCGAGGACGCGAGGA
This sequence comes from Cellulomonas fengjieae, assembly GCF_018388465.1. Classification (NCBI taxonomy): domain Bacteria; kingdom Bacillati; phylum Actinomycetota; class Actinomycetes; order Micrococcales; family Cellulomonadaceae; genus Cellulomonas; species Cellulomonas fengjieae. Next base: position 820,642 of record NZ_CP074404.1, read on the forward strand.
GGCACTGTGGGTGACACGACGATGTCGTCGGCTGACGTGGACGACGTCGACGACGTGGACGACCTCGACGACGTCGACGACCTCGACCCCGATCCCGACCTGCTGCAGCCCTCCTCGTACGCCTGGCGGGCCCGCACCGCGGTCGAGATGGTCCTCTCCGGCCTGATCGGGCTGGTGGCGTCCTTCGTGCTCTCGATCGAGGCCGTCACGCTCGCGGGCAACCCCGACGCGACCTTCGGCTGCGACATCAACTCGGTGATCAGCTGCAGCATCGTCGCGCAGAGCTGGCAGGCCTCGCTGTTCGGGTTCCCCAACGCGTTCCTCGGGATCGCTGCCGAGGCCGTCGTCATCACGGTCGCGATCGCGATCCTCGGCGGGGTGCGGTTCCCGCGCTGGTTCATGCTGGGCGCGCAGGCGGTCTACACGCTGGGGTTCCTGTTCGCGTGGTGGCTGTTCTTCGAGGCCTTCTTCGTCATCAAGGCGCTCTGCCCCTGGTGCCTGCTGATCACGGTCACGACGACGCTGGTGTGGGCGGGACTGACCCGGTTGAACGTGCGCGACCGCGTCCTGTCGCTCCCCGGCAGCTGGGGTCCCGCCGGCCGGCGGTTCGTCGCGCACGGCAACGACTGGTTCGTGACCGCCGCCCTCATCGTGCTGCTCGCGGTCGCGATCTTGGCCAGGTACGGCTCGACGATCCTGGCCTGAGCCCGGACGCACCAGGGGCCGGCAGCGCGGGTGCGCCGCCGGCCCCCTCGTCGTCGTCAGCCGGCGAACGCGGTCTTGAGCACGTCCAGCGGCAGCGAACCCATGCTCAGCGCCCGGGCGTGGAAGGCCCGCAGGTCGAACTGCTTGCCGGCGGCCTCCGCCTCGGCGCGCGCCGTGTCGCGGGCCTGCTCCCACAGCCGCTGGCCGATCTTGTACGACGGTGCCTGGCCCGGCCAGCCCAGGTACCGGTTCCACTCGAAGCGGATGAACGCCTCGGGCATGTTGACGTTGGCCAGGAGGAACTCCCAGCCCTTGTCGGCGTCCCACGTGCCGCCGCCCCACTCCGGCGGGGCCTCGAGGCCCAGGTGCACGCCGATGTCGAACACCACGCGTGCGGCGCGCATGCGCTGGCCGTCGAGCATGCCGAGCCGGTCGCCCGGGTCGTCGAGGAAGCCCAGGTCCGCCATCAGGCGCTCGGCGTACAGCGCCCAGCCCTCGCCGTAGCCCGACGTCCAGCACGCCAGCCGGCGCCACGTGTTGAGCGTCGCCCGCTCGAAGACGGCCTGGCCGATCTGCAGGTGGTGGCCGGGGACGCCCTCGTGGTAGACGGTCGTCTTCTCGCGCCACGTGTTGAACGTGGTGACCTCGGGCGGGACGGACCACCACATGCGCCCCGGGCGGCTGAAGTCGTCGCTGGGGCCGGTGTAGTAGATGCCGCCGTTCTGCGTCGGGGCGATGCGGCACTCGAGCGCGAGCACCGGGACCGGGATGTCGAAGTGCTTGCCGTCCAGGGCCTCGATCGCCGCGTCCGCCGTCTCCTGCATCCACGCCTGCAGCGCGGCCGTGCCGTGCAGCGTCCGCGCGGGGTCCTCGTCGAGGAGCGCGACCGCCTGCTCGACCGTGGCGCCGGGTCCGGCGATCTGCGCTGCGACGGCCTCCTGCTCCGCGACCACGCGGGCGAGCTCCTCGAGCCCCCACTGGTAGGTCTCCTCGAGGTCGACCGTCGCCCCGAGGAAGGCCCGGGACCACAGCGCGTAGCGCTCGCGACCCGCGGCGTCGGCCTGCGGCGCCTGCGGGGCCAGCTCCTCGCTGAGGAAGGAGGCCAGCCGTGCGTACGCGCCGCGTGCTGCGGTGGCACCGTGCTCGAGCTCGGCGCGGACCAACGAGCACGCCGCCGACTCGTCGAGGACCGCGTCGACGGCCTCGCCGGTGACGAACGACGTGAAGAACGACTCGGCAGGATCGGCGAGCTCGGCGGCCTGGCGGGCGCACTCCTCGACCTGCCGGACCGCGGCGACGGCGCCGTTGCTCGCGGCCAGCTGCAGCGACTCGATGTAGCCGTCGATGGCGAACGGCAGCGCGTTGAGACGCGCTGCGACGTTCGACCAGTCGTCGACCGTGTCGGTCGCCATGATGTCGAAGACGTCCCGCAGCTGCTGGACGGGCGAGGCGATGTTGTTGAGGTCGCGCAGGAACTCGCCGGCGTCGTGCAGCTCGAGCTCGAGGCCCAGCCGCTCCCGCATGGCCGCGAGCGTGATCCGGTCGACCTCGTCCGTCGGCGCCACGCCGTCGAGCGACTGCAGGGTGGTGCGGGCGAGATCTGCGCGTGCCGCGAGACCGGCCGGGGAGTGGTCCGTCATCTCGTGGTCGTGCCCTGCGATACCCATGCTGGTCGCTGCCAGGGGGTCGAGGGTGGCGTACTGGCTGATGTAGGCCTCGGCGATCGAGTCGATCGGGGAGGCGTCGCGCACGGGCGCGACGGGGTTCGAAGGCGTCATCGTCACCCGCCCGACCCTACCCGCCGGGGGCCCCGCAGCCGGAGGGGATTCCGGGAGGGCATCGGGTCAGCCGCGCAGGCTCCAGCGCCACACGTCCGGGCCGGGCAGCAGGCCGACGCGGCTGCCCCGCATGGTGCGACGCCGGTCCGCCCACGGCGCGGCGACGGCGTGGTCCCGCTCGTCGGCGAGGCGGGCCCGCTCCGACGCGGCGGCCATCAGCCCGGCGACCAGCGCCGCGAGCTCGACGTCGTCGGGCGTGCCGCGGACCACGTGCACATCGGCGTCGCGCGCGCTCATGACCCCTCCGCCCGGTCGTCGTCCTCTCCCTCGTCGTCGACCTCGAGGAACGTCACCGCAGCCCCGCGGGACGCTCCCCACTCACCGACCTCGAACCCGACGTCGACGAGCCGCTGCGCCAGGTCGGCGCCGCCCTGCTCGACGAGGTCGAGCACCGACTCCAGCGAGAGGTCCGACGTCCCGGGCGGTGGCCCGACGACGAAGCCGAGGTGGAACGTGTCGATCTCGGCGTCGCTGCGCGGGGCGTCCGCGTCGCCGTGCTCCTCCTCGCCCCAGGACATGCCGGTGAGGTCCGCGTGCAGCCCCAGCCGCTCGTGCAGCAGGTCGTACAGCTGCGCGTTCAGCGCGCCGACCTCGGACTCCAGGGCGAGGATCCGCGGGTCCTCGTCGGCCTCGGTGGACCCGAACTCGGCGCGCACGCCGACGGCGACGTCGACGTAGCCGTGCAGCGTGGCGGCCAGCGCGGCGACCACGGCGTGCAGGTCGGCGGCGTCGACGCCGACCAGCGGCTCGGGGCCGTGGGCGGGGTCGTCGTGCCCGCCGTGCTCGTCGTGCGCGTGCTCGCTCACAGGGGGATGTTCCCGTGCTTCTTGGGCGGCAGGCTGGCGCGCTTGGTGCGCAGCAGCCGCAGGGCCTTGGTGATCTCCGAGCGCGTCTGCGCCGGAGCGATGACCGCGTCCACGTAGCCGCGGTCGGCTGCGTCCCAGGGGTTCACGATCGCCTCCTCGTACTCGGCCGTCAGGCGACGTCGCTCGGCCTCCACGTCGCCCCCGGCATCCTCGACTGACTTCAGGGCACCGCGTTGCAGGATGTTCACCGCGCCGCCGGCGCCCATGACGGCGATCTGCGCGGTGGGCCACGCGAGGTTCACGTCGGCGCCGAGCTGCTTGGAGCCCATGACGATGTAGGCGCCACCGTACGCCTTGCGGGTGATCACGGTGACCAGCGGGACGGTCGCCTCCGCGTACGCGTAGATGAGCTTGGCGCCGCGCCGGATGATGCCGTTCCACTCCTGGTCCGTGCCCGGCAGGAAGCCCGGCACGTCGACGAACGTGAGCACCGGGATGTTGAACGCGTCGCAGGTCCGCACGAACCGCGCGGCCTTCTCGGCGGCGTTGATGTCCAGGGTGCCGGCCATCGCCAGGGGCTGGTTGGCGACGACGCCCACGGGGTGACCCTCCACGTGCCCGAAGCCGATCAGGACGTTCTTGGCGTACAGGGGCTGGACCTCGAGCAGGACCCCGTCGTCCAGCACGTGCTCCACGACCGTCCGCATGTCGTACGGCTGGTTGTCGGAGTCGGGCAGGAGCGTGTCGAGCTCCTTGTCGGCGTCGTCGACCGTCAGCTCGACCTCGTGGTCGAAGGTCAGCGGGTCCGTGAGGTTGTTCTGGGGGAGGTAGATGAGCAGCGAGCGCACGTAGTCGAGCGCGTCGTCCTCGTCGGACGCCAGGTAGTGCGCGACACCGGAGCGGGCGTTGTGCGTCGTCGCGCCACCCAGCTCCTCGAACCCGACGTCCTCGCCGGTGACCGCCCGGATCACGTCGGGCCCCGTGATGAACATGTTGGACGTGCCGTCGACCATCACGATGAAGTCGGTCAGCGCGGGGGAGTACACCGCGCCGCCCGCCGACGGGCCCAGGATGAGGCTGATCTGCGGGATCACGCCAGACGCGGCCACGTTGCGACGGAAGATCTCGGCGAACTGCGTCAGTCCCGCGACGCCCTCCTGGATCCGCGCGCCGCCGCCGTCGCTGATGCCGATCAGCGGGACGCCCGTGCGCAGCGCCAGGTCCATCACCTTGGTGATCTTCTGGCCGTGCACCTCACCCAGGCTGCCGCCGAAGACGGTGAAGTCCTGCGAGTAGATGCACACGGGCCTGCCGTCGACCGTGCCGTGGCCGACGACGACGCCGTCGCCGGGGACGCGCTTCTTGTCGAGCCCGAAGTTGGTGGAACGGTGCCGGACGAATGCGTCGAGCTCGGTGAACGAGCCCGGGTCGAGCAGCTGCTCGATGCGCTCGCGGGCGGACCGCTTGCCGCGCGCGTGCTGCTTGTCCACGGCGCCCTGCTCCGCAGTCTGAGCCGCGGTGTACCGGTTCGCCAGGTCGACGAGCTTCGCGGACGTGGTGCGCGGAGCCGTCTCGATGGGCTGCGGGGTGTCGGTCACCCGACGAGGCTAGTTGTCGACGCCCACCATGCACGTGCAGGCGCCTCACGGTGTTGCCCGCGCCGGGGTGTCGGGTTCCCACAAGCAGGTCATCATGGTCGCCATGCCTGCGCTCCGTGTCGCCGAGCTCCGCGACCTCCTGCTCGCTCCCGCCGGGCCGTTGGCGCGGGTGGAGGTGGTCGAGGCCACCGAGTCGACCAACACCGACCTGGCCGCCACCCTGCGCTCCGATCCCGACTCGTGGCCGGATGCCAGCGTCCTGGTCGCGGAGCACCAGTTCGGCGGGCGCGGCCGGGCGGGACGCTCGTGGGAGACACCCGCCGGGACCTCGCTGACGTGCAGCTTCGTCCTGCGTCCCGTGACCCCGCCGGCCTCCTTCGGCTGGATCGGGCTGCTGGCAGGGCTGGGCACGGTCAACGCGCTGCGCGCGACGGCGGGCGTGCCGGCCACCCTCAAGTGGCCCAACGACCTGCTCGTGCCCGCCGACACCGAGGTCGAGGGCTGGGGCGCGGCCCGCAAGGTCGGCGGGATCCTCACCGAGGTCGTGCCGCTGCCCCCGGGGCAGCCTCCGGCGGTCGTCATCGGTATCGGCGTCAACGTGAGTCAGTCCGCCGACGAGCTGCCGGTGCCGAGCGCGACCTCGCTCGCGCTCGCGGGCGCGCAGCACGTGGACCGCGAGAGCCTGCTGGTCGCGATCGTCGCGGCGCAGCTCCAGGTGGCTCAGCGCTGGCGCGACTCGGGCGGGGACCCCGCGGGCTCCGGCCTGGGCGGTGAGGTGGCAGCGGTGTGCAGCACGCTGGGCACGACCGTGCGCGTCGAGCTGCCCGGGGGTGCCTCGGTGAGCGGGCTGGCGGCGCGGCTCGACGGGGACGGGGCGCTGGTGGTCGTCGACGACGCGGGGGCCGAGCACCGGGTGCTCGCGGGTGACGTGCGCCACGTCCGCACGGGCAGGTGAACTACCCTCGACCCGTGCCGGAAGACCGATCGCAGGAGCTTGATTTCGTCGAGTCGACGGTGGGAGAGCTCGACGCCGAGCTCCTCGGCGGCCCACGCACCCTGAGCGCCCGAGACCTGGCGGACCGCGCCGGCATCGACGTGGACGTGGTGCGGGGCTTCTGGATGACGATGGGTCTGCCGCACGCGGACCCGGACGAGCGGATCTACACCGAGCGCGACGCCGAGGCGATCGAGCGCGCGGCCGCGCTGATCCGCGAGCACGGCCTCGACCTCCGCACCGTCATCACCGTCACGCGCGCCCTCGGCCACACCTCCGACCGCCTCGCGCTGTGGCAGGTGGAGGCCCTGGTCGAGGACATGGCCGACCGCTACGAGCTCGACGACACCTCGGCGCGGCTGCTCGTCCTGGACCGGCTTGCGTCGCTCGCGCCGGTCCTCGAGGCGCAGCTGGTGCACTCCTACCGCAGGCAGCTCGCCGCGATCGCGGGGCGCTATGCCGCCGAGTTCGGTCAGCAGCGCGGTCCGGGGCCTGACCGCTCCGCCCTGCCGCTGGCGCGCGCCGTCGGGTTCGCGGACATGGTCTCGTTCACCCGCCGCACCGCCGGCCTGGGCTCCACCGACCTCTCCCAGTTCGTCCAGCGCTTCGAGGCGGCCGCGCGCGACATCGTCTCCGCCAACGGCGGCCGGGTGGTCAAGACGATCGGCGACGCCATCCTGTTCGTCGCCGACAGCCCTGCCACCGGCGCACACATCGCGCTCGGCCTCGCGGACACGCTCGGCAAGGAGATCGACGTCGACCGCGAGACGACGAGCGGGGGCCTGTTCGAGGGTGCACGCGGCGTCACGCCCGTGCGGGTCGGGCTGGTCTGGGGGCGGGTGCTGTCGCGGTTCGGCGACGTGTTCGGGCCGGACGTGAACCTGGCGGCGCGGCTGACCGACATCGCCGAGCCGAGCACGGTCCTGGTGGACGGGGCGACCGCTGAGGTGCTCGGGGCCGATCCGCGGTTCGTGCTCGAGCCCCGGCCGTCGCGCCGGCTGGCGGGGATCGGGACGGTGGCGCCCGTGCGGCTGAGGGCGGCGGAGGCGTAGGGCGGTCGTCGGGCCGCTGTTGTCGATGCGGTGCGGGCTGACGCTGCCGCACAGGCCGGGCGTCCGGTGATGGGGCGTCGCGCTACTCGTCCATGGGTGCGCGCGTTGCGGATCCTCACGGTTCGTTGGCCGCCCGCTCTGGGCGGTTCGGTGCCGCCGCCGTTCGTGGCTGCAGGCCGTGGACGGGGCCGTCGCGGTCCGGTGGCTGCGGGCTGTGGGCGGCTCGGTGAGGTGGCCTGTGGATATGTTTGTGCAGGTCAGGGCATTGATCCGGATGTCCGGTTCGAGTAGAATCGCACGTATGTTCGATACGGTGGTGCGGGTCGGTGAGGTGGCGGCGCGGGTGCGCGACGCCGCCGCCGACCTGGCTGCCGTGTCCCGGGCCAGCTCGGGCTGGAGCGCTGCGGAGCGTGCCTCAGCGTTGGCCGCGGTCGCGTCGGGGCAGGCTGCGTTGGCCGAGGCGCGGGCGCACCTGCTGGTCGCCGACCGTCAGGCCGGGGACACCGTGCGCCCCGGGGACCGCTCGTTCGAGGCGGCGCACGCCCGGGCCTCGCGGGCGGGTCTTGGTGAGGCGACGCGGCAGGTGCGTCAGGCCGACGCGTTGGTCTCGATGCCGGTGGTGGCTGCGGGGGTGCGGGAGGGGTCGGTGCCGTTGCCGCACCTGGACGCGTTGGCTCGGGTCGCCGCGACCGCGTCCCCGCAGGTCGCGTCTGTCCTGCGTGCCCCGGACACCCAGCAGGCGGTGCTGGCGATGGCCCGGACCCGGTCGGCGCCGGACTTCGCCCGGGCGTTGGCCCGGTTCGTGGCCACCCAGGACCCGGCCGGGGTGCAGGGCGAGCACGACCGGCAGTACCGGGAACGGTTCTTGTCGTTGTCCGCCCAACCTGACGGGGTGTTCCTCAAGGGCCGCCTGGACCGGGTCGCCGGGGAGAGCCTGCGGGTGGCGTTGGACGCGATGGGCCAGTTCGGTGACCAGACCCGCTCCCCAGGCCAAGCAAGCGCGGACGCGTTGACCATGCTCGCGGAGAAGGTCTGCGCCGGAACCGGCCCGGTGCGAGCGGCGGCCGGATCGAGTCTCTCTGGCGCCGATGGCGCCGCCCCCACCGCTGGTGGGGGCGTGGGTGAGGCTGCGGGCGCGGCCGGTGCGGCCGTGTCGGGGATGGTGCCGCGTCCGCACGTGTCGTTGCTCGTGTCGGCCGAGACTGTCGCGGAGCTGATCGCCCATGAGAGGGCCGGGGCGGATGTGGTGGCCCCGCCGATCGCCCTGCCGTGGGGGACGGTGGCGCCGGCGACGTTGGAGGACGGCACCCCGGTGGCGATGTCCGAGCTGGCCCGGGTGCTGTGCCAGGCCGACCTCACCCGGATCGTGCTGTCCGCCGAAGGTGTCCCGCTGGACGTGGGCCGCACCAAGCGGTTGTTCAGCACCGCGCAACGCCGGGCGGTGGTCGCCCGGGACGGGCAGTGCGTGTGGAACGGGTGCGAACAGCACGCCTCCCGCTGCGAGGTCCACCACATCACCTGGTGGGCCCGCGACACCGGCCCGACCTCGGTGGCCAACGCTGCACTGTTGTGCCGGTTCCACCACTCCGAAGTCCACCGCCTGCACCTGAGCATCCACCGCCAGGAAAAGCCCCCGGGCTGGACCAGACGACAACGCACCAAGGCAGCGGCGGCTGGACGAGGTGACGGTGCAGGCGTCGCCGATGGCGACCGCGCCGGCCCCGACGGATGCGCTGGTGGTGAGCGGGGTGACCCCAACCGACGCGCTGGTGGTGAGCGGGGTAACTCCGACGGGCGCGCTGGTGGAGAACGCGGCGGCTCTGACGGGCGCGATGGTGGCGAGCAGCGCGCTCGCGCTGAGCGCGGCGGCGGTGAGCGGGGTGAGCCCGGCGGGCACGGTGACGGCGCCTGGGGCGAGCCCGCAGGTCGGCAGCCGATGCGGTACGTCTTCCTCAACACCCGCGGTATCGCTGTCAACTCACCTCATGGGTGCCTGTCCGGCTGACTCTCGTGGCCGCGCGGTCGAGCCCAGGCGAAGGGCTCGGCTCGTCCGCGGGGGTGAATGCTTGCCCGGACGACCTGAAACTCCCCACGTACCGGACAGCCGTCCAGGCTCGTGGTGCGCAGGACGAAAGTCCTACCGAGGGATGCCGATAAGCGGCTAGAGGCCACCTGCTCCGGGGCGGTCCGAACAGAGAGGTGCCGACACATGTCTGCACGCATGTCTGCCCCCCGTGCCCGGCGCATCGTCGCCGCGGGCGTTATCGCCGCCGTCCTGACCGCCGGGAGCGTCGGCGTCGCCGCCGCGACGCCCCTCGACGGCCCGGACACCGGTGTCGGGGCACTCGCCGACGAGGGCGGTGCCGGCGGTGGCGACGCCCCGGCTCCCGCCGCCGAGGATGGCTCGGGTGAGGACGTTCCGGCCGAGGACGGTTCTGGCGAGGACGGTTCGGCTGAGGACGGTTCGGCTGAGGACGGTTCCGGTGAGGACGGTTCGGCTGAGGACGGTTCCGGTGAGGACGGTTCGGCTGAGGACGGTTCCGGTGAGGACGGTTCTGCCGAGGACGGTTCCGGTGAGGACGGCTCGGCTGAGGACGGTACCGACGAGGACGGTTCCGACGAGGAGCCGCCCGCGGATGTGGTCGTCGTCGCGCCGACCGTCGCGGACGCCACCGTCCAGGCCATCGCCGGTGAGACCACTGCGATCGACCTCGACGCGTACGTCACCGCGGGCAGCGGCGAGATCGTGGGCATCGACCTCGAGGAGTGGCCCGGGGACCGCGCCAACGCCGACTACGACTGGGACACGCACGTCCTGACCGTGTCGCCCTGGGAGGGTGGCACGTTCACCGCCCAGTTCGTCGCGGTCGGTCGCACTGCCGGTGCCAGCGGCGCCGACGAGCGCTCCAGCACGGGGACCCTCACGATCGTCGTCCCCGAGCCCGTCGACCCGGTCGTCTCCTGGGCGCAGACCCCTGCCGCGTCGACCACGTCGACCTCCGCTCGCTTCACGGTCAACGTGGACCCGGGCGAGTTCACCCTCGGCTACGTCGTGGACCTGCCCCCGGGTGCGCAGTCGGCGTCGCCGGTCGAGGTCCAGGGCAACACCTTCGAGGTCACCGGGCTCGCGGTCGGCCGCCACACGGTCGGCGTGAGCGTCCAGCGCGGCGCCGGGACGAGCTGGCTCGAGTACACGTGGGAGGTCGTCGGTTCCGCGCCGGTGCTCGCCGCCGACGCCATCCCGGCGGCGACGATCCGCGCCGGCATCAGCCGCGGCGCGTCCGGTGAGTCCGTCGCGATCATCCAGCGGGTCGTCGGCACCCCCGCGGACGGTCGCTTCGGCGCCGCCACCCGCGCGGCGGTCGTGGCGTTCCAGCGGGCGCACGGCCTCGTCGCCGACGGGATCGTCGGGCCGCTCACGTGGGCCGCGATCGTCAGCGTCGCCAACGGCGGGACGGGCATCGCCCCGGTCACCGCGACGTCGATCCCTGCGGCGCAGATCGCACGCGGCATCTCCCGCGGCGCCTCGGGCCCCTCGGTCGCCATCGTGCAGCGGATCGTCGGCGCGGACGCCGACGGGCGCTTCGGACCGCGCACACAGGCTGCGGTCCGTGCGTGGCAGAAGGCGCACGGCCTCGTCGCCGACGGCATCGTCGGTCGCCTGACCTGGGCGGCGATGGTCGCACGCTGACCTGACCCGCACGACGGAGCCGCCCCCACCGTGACCGGTGGGGGCGGCTCCGTCGTCTGCGGGATCAGGTGATCACGAGCGACGTGGCGGGCCAGGGCCTGGTCGTGCACGGCGGTCTACGAGGTCTCGCCCTCCGGCTCGACCTCGTCGACGAGCGACGGACCGTTGTTGGCCACCGTGTTGACGGCCGTGGACACGGGCGTCGCGACCATGGTCGGCGCCGGTGCGTCCAGCAGCTCCGCAGCGTCGTCCGCGCCGACGGCCGGGTCGAGCCAGGCGGACCACGCCTCCCGGCGGAGCATGAGTGGCTGCCGGTCGTGGATGTGTGCGAGCTCGTCCGAGGCCGGGCGGGTGATCACCGTGGCGCTGACCACCCAGCGGGCGGGGTCGTCGTCGGCCTTGGTCGGGTCCTTCCAGAACTCGTACAGACCCGCGAGCGCCACGACGTCCCCGTCGGCGGGGTGCAGGTAGAACGGTTGCTTGCGCTGGGTCGGCGCTCCGGGCTCGGGCTTCTTCCACTCGTAGTAGCCGTCGGCCGGCAGGAGGGCGCGGCGCGCTGCGAACGGACGGGCGAACGCGGGCTTGTCCGCGATCGACTCCACGCGGGCGTTGATCATCCGGTTGCCCACGGAGATGTCCTTGGCCCAGGAGGGGACCAGTCCCCAGCGCGCCACGCGCAGCTGGCGCGTGATCTCGCCCGTCTGCCTGTCGGCGCGCTCGACGACCATGCGGACGCCGTCGGTGGGGGCGACGTTCCACGACGGGCCCAGGAGGCGCACGTCGTCGGCGACCGTCGCGATGGCGAACTCGTCAGCCAGGGCCTGGTTCTCGCGGAAGGAGGCATATCGACCACACATGGGTACCAGCCTGCCAGGGATGACCCACATCACCGCCCGCTCGGATCGAATCGATTCGCGAAATGTGGGATTATTGAGCCGATGACTGACCGGACCACACCCGCCGCCACGACCGACGCCTCGGCCGCCGCTGTCGCGACACACGGAACAGCGAACGCCGCGGGCACAGCAGACGCCGCGAGCGCGGCACGCACGCCGGGTACAGCAGACGGCGCGGGTGGTGCGAGCACCGGCTCCGCGGAGGCCGCCGCCCAGTTCCGGCCGAACGCCAGGTACGTGCTGCTCCTGGGGCTCATGTGCGCCCTGCCGGCCGTGTCGACCGACATGTACCTGCCCTCGCTGCCGGACGTGGCGCGGGACCTGAACACGTCGGCCACCGCGGCGCAGCTGACCATGACGGCGATGCTGATCGGCGGCGCCGCTGGCCAGCTCGTGATCGGACCGCTGTCCGACCGCTTCGGCCGGCGCAAGCCGGTGCTGATCGGCGTCGCGCTGCACATCGTCACGTCGCTGCTGTGCGCGATCGCGCCGGCGATCGTGCCGCTGATCGCGCTGCGCACGATGCAGGGCTTCTTCAACGCGTCCGCGACCGTGGTCGCCATGGCGATCATCCGGGACCGCTTCGTCGGCTCCGACGCCTCTCGGCTGATGTCGCGGCTGATGCTGGTCATCGGGGTCGCCCCGCTGTTCGCACCCTCGCTCGGCGGCCTCGTCGCCGGGCAGTGGGGCTGGCGCGCGGTGTTCGTGGTGCTCGGGGTGTTCGGCGCCGTGCTGTGGGTGGTCGTGTGGCGACGGCTGCCGGAGACCCTGACGCCCGAGCGTCGACGCCACGGCGGGCTGCGGACGGCGCTGAGCGGCTACCGCGCGCTGCTGTCGGACCGGCACTTCGTCGCGCTGGCGATCCTGCCCGGCCTGGGCATGGCGGTGCTGATGAGCTATGTCGTGGCCTCGCCGTTCGTGCTCCGCGAGGGCTACGGGCTGTCGGCCACGGAGTTCTCGCTGCTGTTCGCGGTCAACGGCGTCGGCCTGGTCGCGGGTGCGCAGGTGAACGCGGCCCTGGTCCGGCGGGTCGCGCCCATCCGCATCGTGCGGGTCGTCCTGCCGATCTCCCTCGGGCTCACCGCGGTGCTGCTGGCGCTCGCGCTCACCGGCTGGGGCGGGCTGGTCGCTCTGCTGGTGGTGCTGTGGCTCATCCTGGCGCTGGTCAACTTCGTGCCGCCGAACGCCTCGGCGCTCGCACTGACCCGGCACGGGGAGATCGCGGGGACGGCCGCCGCGGTCATCGGCTCGCTGCAGGCCGGCGTCGCGGGCGTCGTGAGCCCGCTGTCCGGCCTGCTCGGTGGCGACGCGGTCGCGATGGCGTCCGTGATGGTGGGTTCCGCCCTGCTCGGCCTTCTCGTGCTCGCGCTGGCGACGCCGGCCTACCGACGGGACGGCGCCTGGTCGGTCTGACCGCGCAGGTCGGACCGCGCAGGTCGGACCGCGCAGGTCGGACCGCGCCGACCGCACCGCACGCCCGCGGCGCCGCCGGTCAGCGCCGGAGCGCCGCGAGCCGGTCGACGGCGTCCGCCAGCACGTCCTCGCGCTTGACGAACGTGAACCGCACCCACGACCGCAGCGCCTGGTCGACAACCGAGCCCGCGTGCGTGAAGGCGGTCACGGGCACGCCGACCACGCCGGCCAGGCGCGGCAGGTCGCGGCACAGGGTCACTCCGTGGTCGTACCCCAGCGGCGCGGCGTCCGCGAGCACGAAGTAGGTGCCCTGCGGCCGCACGACCGCGAACCCCGCGGCCTCCAGCCCGGCGCAGAGCAGGTCCCTCCGCCGGGACAGCGACGAGGCGAGCTCCGTGACCCACGCCGCGACGTCCGGGTCGCGCAGCGCGAAGGCGATCGCCGGTTGGAACGGTGCCCCGTTGACGTACGTGAGGAACTGCTTGACGGTCCGCACCGCGGTCACCAGGGCCACCGGCCCGGTCAACCAGCCGATCTTCCACCCGGTGAACGAGAACGTCTTGCCGGCCGACGAGATCGTCAGCGTCCGTGCCGCCATGCCCGGCAGGGTCGCCATGGGGACGTGCTCCCCGGCTGAGCCCTCGAGGACCAGGTGCTCGTACACCTCGTCGGTCACCACGAGGGCGTCGTGCTCGACCGCGAGCCGAGCGATCGCGGCGAGCTCCTCGCGCGAGAGCACCGAGCCGGTCGGGTTGTGCGGGGTGTTGACCAGGACGAGCCGGGTCCGGGGAGTGAACGCGGCGGCCAGCGCGTCGAGGTCGAGGCGGAACCCGTCCGCGGTCGCGACCAGGGGAGCGGTCGTGTGGGTGGCGCCCGCGAGCGCGATGACCGCGGCGTAGGAGTCGTAGAAGGGCTCGAGCGTGAGCACCTCGTCGCCGGGGCCGGTCAGGGCGAGCACCGTTGCCGCGATCGCCTCGGTAGCCCCCGCGGTGACCAGGACCTCGGTGTCCGGGTCCCAGTGCAGCCCGTACCGCGACCCCTGGTGGGCAGCCACCGCCTCGCGCAGGGCGGGGATGCCGGGGCCGGGCGGGTACTGGTTGGCGCCCGCCGCGATGGCGTCGGCTGCGGCGCGGGCGACGGAGGCGGGCCCGTCGACGTCGGGAAAGCCCTGCCCGAGGTTCACCGCACCGGTCCGCGCGGCGAGCGCGGACATCTCCGCGAACACGGTGGCCCGCGCGGTGCCGTCGTCACCGAGGAGCCCCGTCGCGCGGGCGACGTCCTGCCAGCGGGGAGCGGTCATGCTCAGAAGATTAGGCGGTGAGCGGGGACGGACCCGTCGACGACGGGCCCGGGACGGGAGCGCTCAGCTCACCAGTCCGGCCGCGGCGGTCAGGCCCGCGACCACGACGAGAGCAAGCGATGCCCAGGCTGTGACGACCCACCACTCCACGTGGTGTCGCCGCAGAACCCGCTGCGCCTGTCGATCGGCCATAACTAGAAGATCGGCACGCGCTGTCCCACGTACAACGTCCCGCGCCGTCGGGTGTGGAATTCACCCGGCGAGCACGCAACGAATCGCCGGCGAGCGACAGGACGACACCGATGAGCGTCGCCGAGGAGCGCCGTCGATCAGCTCCCGGCGCTGGCCTCGAGCTTGTCGCCGAGCGTGGTCAGCTGGCGTGCGAGCTCGTCGAGGGAGTCCGCGGCGGACCCGGCGGCGTTGCCCTTGGCGGCGTCGAGCTCGGTCGTGGCGTCGGCGACCTGCGCCCGGGCGTCGGCGAGCGCCTCCTGCGACGCGGCGGCCCCCTCGGCCTGGGCCTTGTCCAGCGCGGACTTCGCGTTGGCGACGGCGGTCTCCGCGTCGGTGACGGCGGTCTGCGCGTCGGCCCGGACCGACTCGTCGAACGACTCGAGCTGCGCCTTGACGTCGGCGACCTTCTGCTCGGCGGCGTCCGCCTCGGCCCTCGCGTCGTCGAGCTGGGCCCGCAGGCCGTCCACGGCGCTGCGCGCCTCGCCCGCGGCGTCCTTCGCCTGCTGGGCGGCGTCGTCGATCTCGGCGTCGGAGCACGCGGTCAGGGTCAGCGCGAGCAGCCCGGCGGCGAGCGGTGCACAGGCACGGGCGAGGCGTGAGCGGGACGGGCTCGTCGGGTTGGGCATCGGGGCCTCCGGGTGGCTTCGGGGGGTGCGGTCCGGTCCCACAGTGTGCCCGTCGCGGGGCCGGCCCGCCCGTCGGGTGGCCCCCGGACGCGTCGACGCCCCGCCGGCGCGAACGCGGGCGGGGCGTCGGGGCGGGGAGTCAGACGGCGGGGAGGGGATCCCGCTCGTCGGTGCTCTGCCCGCTGCGGCGCGCACGGACGTCATCCAGCGACGTGCCGTAGTAGGCCGCGGTCATCAGGTCCTTCATGTCGTCGATCATCGGCATGCGCGGGTTCGCCGGGGCGCACTGGTCCTCGTAGGCCCCCATCGCGACCTCGTCGAGCCGCGCGAGGAACTCGTGCTCGTCCACCCCCTGCGCGTGGAACGAGGACGGGATCCCGACCCGGGCCCGCAGCGACTCGACGGCCAGCGCGTAGGACTCGACGCCCTCCGCGGGGGTGGCCGCCGGGAGGCCGAGCATCTGGGCGAGCTGCTGGAACCGCTCCGGCGCGACGTAGTGCTCGTACTTGGGCCAGCTGGTGAGCTTGGTGGGGACGGTGCCGTTGTACCGGATCACGTGGGGCAGCAGGGTGGCGTTCGTGCGGCCGTGCACCAGGTGGTAGGTGGAGCCGACCACGTGGGCCATGGCGTGCACGATGCCGAGGAACGAGTTGCCGAACGCCATGCCGGCGATCGTGCCCGCGTTGTGCATGGTCTCGCGGGCGTCCTGCGTGGCCGGGTCGGCGGGGTCACCGTTCACCGACGTGGCCAGGTTGTCGAAGATCAGTCGCACGGCCTGCATCGCCATGCCGTCGGTGAAGTCGTTGGCGTAGACGCTGACGTAGGCCTCGGTGGCGTGCGTGAGGGCGTCGAAGCCGGAGTCCGCCGCGAGCGACGGCGGCATCTTCGCGGTCAGGATCGGGTCGATGATCGCGACCGACGGGGTCAGCGCGTAGTCGGCCAGCGGGTACTTCTTGCCCGCGTCCGGGTCGCTGATCACCGCGAACGGCGTCACCTCGGCCCCCGTGCCCGACGTCGTCGGGATGCACACGAGCTGCGCCAGCTCGCCCAGGACGGGGAACTTGAAGGCGCGCTTGCGCACGTCGAAGAACTTCTGCTTGAGGTCCGAGAAGTGGATCTCCGGGTGCTCGTACAGCAGCCACATGACCTTCGCCGCGTCCATCGGCGAGCCACCGCCCAGCGCGATGATCGTGTCGGGACGGAAGTGGCGCATCTGCGCGGCGCCGGCCTGGACCGTCTTGACGGACGGCTCGGCCTCGACCTGGTCGATGATCTGCAGCGCGACCTTGTTGGAGCGGCGGCCCAGCACGTCGAGGATCTTGTCGACGAACCCCAGCGTGGTCATGGTCGCGTCGGTCACGATCGTGACGCGCTCGACGTCCGGCATGTCCGCCAGGTAGCGGATCGCGTTCGGCTCGAAGTACGTCTTGGCGGGGACCTTGAACCACTGCAGGTTGTTGTTCCGTCGGCCGATCCGCTTGATGTTCACCAGGTTCACCGCCGAGACGTTGTTGGACACGGAGTTGTGGCCGTACGAGCCGCAACCGAGGGTCAGCGACGGGATGAACGAGTTGTAGATGTCACCGATCCCGCCCAACGACGAGGGCGCGTTGGCGATGATCCGCACGGCCTTGATCCGGCTGCCGAACTCCTCGGTGAGGGCGTCGTCCTGGGTGTGGATGGCCGCGGAGTGGCCGAGGCCGTCGAACTCCACCATCTGCTCGGCGAGGCGGATGCCGTGCTCGGTGGACTCGGCGCGCAGGACGGCCAGCACGGGCGCGAGCTTCTCGCGCGTCAGCGGCTCCTGAGGACCGACCCCGCCGACCTCGACCATGATGATCGAGGTGTCGTCCGGCACGGTGAACCCGGCCCGCTTCGCGATCCACTGCGGGGACTGACCCACCACGGAGGCGTTCAGCTTGGCGTCGCCGCAGTTCTTGCCCTCGGCCTCGACGCCGAAGATGAAGGTCTCCAGCAGGGCCTTCTCGGTCGCGTTCGCCCGGTACGCGTGCAGGATGTCGAACTCGGCCATCGCGGCGTCGTAGATGACGTCGTCGATGATCACGGCCTGCTCGGACGCGCACACCATCCCGTTGTCGAACGCCTTGGACAGGACGACGTCGTTGACTGCCCTCTTGAGCTTCGCCGACTTCTCGATGTAAGCCGGTACGTTGCCCGCCCCGACGCCGAGCGCTGGCTTGCCGCACGAGTAGGCCGCGCGGACCATGGCGTTGCCGCCGGTGGCCAGGATGAGCGCGACGCCGGGGTGGTTCATGAGTGCGGTGGTCGCCGTGATCGACGGCGTCTCCACCCACTGGATGCAGTGCTCGGGCGCACCCGCGGCAACCGCGGCGTCCCGCACCACGCGAGCGGCGGCGACGGACGACTCCTGCGCGCTCGGGTGGAAGGCGAACACGATCGGGTTGCGCGTCTTGAGCGCGATGAGCGACTTGAAGATGGTGGTCGACGTCGGGTTGGTCACCGGCGTGACGCCGCAGATGACGCCGACGGGCTCGGCGATCTCGGTGATGCCGCTGAGGTCGTCGCGGTGCACGATTCCGACGGTCTTGAGCGTCGCCATCGAGTGGGTCACGTGCTCGCACGCGAAGATGTTCTTCACGGCCTTGTCCTCGAACACGCCCCGGCCGGTCTCGTTGACCGCGAGGAGGGCGAGCTCGCCGTGCTTGTCCAGGGCGGCGACCGACGCCTTCTTCACCAGCTGGTCGATCTCGGCCTGGTCGAATCGCGCGTACTCGGCCAGGGCCTTGGCGGCCTGGGCCACCAGCTGGTCGATCGCGGGTGCGGGGTCGTTCTCCACGGGGGCGGTCCGCCCCGTCGTGGTTGCTGTGCGGGACACGGTCTGAGCCTTGACGGTCACCGTTCTTCTCCCTGTCGATGCCTCGGCCGACGTGCGACCCGGTGCTCTCGACGGTACGGACGTGGATCGTCCGTGTGGTGGGCCGAACGTCCCCTCATCCCGCGGCGCCGTCGTGACGGTGCGGGTGCACCCCGGTCGACCTGGGCCGGGCGCGACCGGTCCCGGCGTCAGACGACGAGCTCGGCGAACGCGATGACGTTGTCCTCGTAGTGGCCGGTGCTCCGGTCGAACTCGCCGCCGCAGGAGACGACCCGCAGGCCGGCGTGGTCGAGGTCGCCGTAGACGAGGTCGGTCGGGAAGGCGTCCTTCGGGTAGCTCTCGACCGCGGTGGTGCGGAACACGGCCACGGAGCCGTCCGCGCGGGTGACGCGGACCTCGTCGCCGACCGCGAGCTCGGCCAGCCGGAGGAAGACACCGGGGCCCGTCACCCAGTCGATGTGGCCGACGATGATCGCGGGCCCCAGCTCGCCGGGGGTGGGCGCACCGGAGAACCACCCCGCGGGGAACGCTCCCGGCGGGACCTCGAGGGTCCCGTCGGCCTGCAGCCCGAGCTCCATGAGCTCCGAGTCCACCGCGATGGTCGGGATCTCCACCCGCACCGGGACCGAGGCCGCCATCGCCGGTGCGCGGGTGGGCGTGACCGGGGGGACGTCGCGGGGTGTCGGGGCGGACGTCGCGCCGGCGGAGGGTCCGGCGGACTGTCCGGCCGCGGGTCCCGGCGAGGGCTCGTGGGAGCCGCACGCGCCGAGCGCCAGGGCGACGGCCAGCGCGACCAGAGCGGCGGCGGTGCGGCGGCCCGCCCGCGTCATCCGCGCTGGCGGCGACGCGCGCGGGTCACGAGCAGCGCGGCCGCCGCGAACCCGGCGAGCGTGAGGGTGACGAGCGCCGAACGGTCGGCGGCCGTGGTGCTGCTGCCGTCGCCGGCGGCGATGCCGCCGCGCGGGACGACCGGCACCTGACGAGCGCTCGCGGGCGCCGCGGCGGCAGCCGCGCCGTCCGGGGCGCCGACCACGGGTCCGCCCGGGGCCGGCACGGTGGGAACCGGGACGGTGGGGGTGGGGGTCGGGGCGCCGGGTGCACCGGCGCCCGTGCAGTCGGGCAGGTCGATGGTGTTGCCGATGAGGGTCACCTGGCCGGACTGCGACATCGCCCGCCCGGTCAGGGTGGCGCCGGCACCGAACGCGATGGTGGCCTCGGCGAGGATGGTCCCGGCGAACTGCGCGCCGGCCTGGATGGCCGCACTGCTGGGGACGCGCCAGTAGAGGTTGCAGGCGGTGGCGCCGTCGACGAACGTGATCGAGCTGCCCGCGCCGGCGAGCAGCGTGGCCGTCGACTGGAAGATGAAGACCGCCGCAGGGTCGCCGTTGGCGTCGAGCGTCAGGTTGCCGTTGAGCTCGATGACGCCGCCCGTGTCGTAGACGCCGGGCTCGAGGGTCAGGCCGGCCAGCTCGACGCCGGCGAGGGGGTCGGGTGTCTGCGACGAGGCGGAGCCGTACGCGGTGACCAGGTCCAGCTTCGCCTGCTGGGTGACCACGTCGCCACCGTGGTTGACGGCACCGTCGACCAGGACGAGCGACCCCGGCACGGAGGCGGTGGGGAAGCTGCCGACGTCGCCGCCGACGACGGTCGTGCCCGTGCTGGTGACGCCGGCGTAGGCGAGCACGGCGAACGACGCGCCGGCGCCGAGCGGGACCGGCGTGCCGATGTCGGCGTGCGCAGCGGACGGGATGGTGGCGAGCGCCGTGCCGACGATCGCGGCGGTCAGCGCGGTGCGCACGCCCGTGGTCCGGCTGCGCTCGGGTGTGGTCGGGAGAGTCATGAGGTCCTCCGGAAAATGGGATGCGGCAACGGCTACGTCGGCATCGGGCGGAGGCGCCAGGGTCCTGGCTCAACCCGGACGGAGGGCCGTCCGGGGCGGGGCCGCCGGAGCAGCCAATGCATGTGGGGGACTGCACACAATGTGCGTCCTACGCAAAGAATAGACGTATTCCACGAGGAGCGACAGCGGGGGAAATCGCCCAGGAGGGCGCAATTCGGCGTCGAATTCCCGTCATTCGGTCGTGGGTCCTCGGTACCGGGTCACCCTGCCACGGCAGGCCGGAGGAACTCGTGGGCCCAGGAGCCGAGCGTCGTCGGTGTGGTGGTGGCGATGCTGCGCGGGTCCGCCGGTTCGAAGCCGTCCTCGAAACCTCGCGTCATGCCCAGGAGCGAGTCGATCTGCGCCGCCGTCAGGCCGAACTGGGCCAGCTGGCGTGCCTGGTCCTGCTCGCTGACCTGCTGCGCGACGACGGTCCGGCCGATGGCGTCGCTGATGATCGCCGCGGCCTGGGCGAACGACAGGTCCGTCGGGCCGTGGACGCCCACACTCTGCACGCCGTGCCAGTCCGCCGAGAGGAGCCGGGTCGCCGCGACGGTGGCGATGTCGAGCGGCGCGACCCACGCGAGCGCGCTGTCCACGGAGCGGGTGGTGGTCAGCACGCCGGCCCGGATGGCGTCGACGTCCATGAGGAGATTGCTGAAGAAGAAGCCGCTGCGCAGATGCGTGACATCCGCGCCCGTGGCGTTCAGCAGGTCCTCGGTCAGCCCCAGGCCGTCGATCTCGCCGAACCCGTGCCTCGCCTCCGCGCCGACGCTGCTCTGGAACACGACGCGGGGGATCCGGTTCGCGGTCACGGCGAACGCTGCCGACTCGCCCATGCGCCGGTACCCGTCGAGCGGGTCGTCGTCCTGGGTCTGCGGGTCGACCCAGTACAGCGCGTCGGCGTCCCGCGTCGCTGCGGCCACCGCCTCCCGATCGCCCTGGTCGAGCTCGACCACGTCGCAGACCGCCCGCAGCGCCGCGTCGACCCGGGAGGCGTCCCGGGCCAGCAGCCGCGGCGGCGTGCCCGCCCGCACGAGCATCGGGGCGAGCAGCGAGCCGACGTTGCCGGTGGGCGTGGTGACGACGATCTTCACGGGCCGAGCCTAGGGAGAGCCTGTGACATCCGCTCCGCGACCACAGGAGTTCTCCGGAACGTCGCCCGGAGGTCTGGTGCGCGCCGCCTCGAAGGAGTTCTCTGGACTGCATGAGACGAAGCGCTGCAGTCACTGTCCTCGCGGCGGCGATGACCGTCGCGCTCCTGGCGCCGGCGACGGCCGGCGGTCGCGGGGGTGGTGGCGGTGACGACCGCGGCCGGCACGTCGTCCAGCCCACCCTGGTCGCCCGCGCGACCCTGTCCGCGGACTTCATCGCGCCGGGTCCGCCGTCGGGCGCGGCGGCCACGCCCGCCAACGGTCGACAGGGCCCGTTCCCCGGCCAGGTGGTCCCGGGGTTCTCGGGCATGGTCGACGCGGGGGACGGGACCTTCTGGGGTCTCACGGACAACGGGTTCGGCAGCAAGGCGAACTCCGCGGACTTCCTCCTGCGCCTGTACCGCGTCACGCCCGACTGGCAGACGGCCCGCGGGGGAGCCGGCCAGATCCAGGTGGGGGAGTTCATCTCGCTGCGGGACCCGGACCGCCGGATCGACTTCCCGATCGTCAACGACGCCACCCCGGACCGGCTGCTCACCGGCGCCGACCTCGACGTCGAGTCCGTCGTGCGGGCCAAGGACGGCACGTTCTGGATCGGTGAGGAGTTCGGTCCGTTCCTGCTGCACGTCGACGCGTCGGGCAAGCTGCTCGCTCCGCCCGTGCCCTTCGTCGGGGGGAAGTCGCCGCAGAACCCGTACCTGGAGCCCGGCGAGACCCCGAACATCCGGGCGAGCCGCGGGTTCGAGGCGCTGGCCTCCTCCCGCGACGGCCGCCTCCTGTACCCGATCACCGAGGGCGCGTTCGTCGACGACCCGCAGCAGCGCCGCCGGACGATCTACGAGTTCGACACCGCCGCCGGCAGCTACACCGGACGCACCTGGGCCTACCAGACCCATCGGGACGCGAACCTGGTCGGCGACGCGTTCATGACGGGACGCGGTGAGCTGCTCCTCATCGAGCGCGACGACTTCGAGGGACCGGCGTCGGTGGTCAAGCGGGTCTACCGGGTCGACCTGCGCAGGACCGACCCCGACGGCTACCTGACCAAGACGCTGGTGCTGGACGCGCTGAAGATCGCCAACCCCGACCGCCTCGGCTCGGGCGACGGCTACGGGACCGACGACCCGTTCGCCCTGCCGGTGCAGTCCTTCGAGACGGTCGTGCAGCTGCGCGACGGCCGGCTGCTCATCGCGAACGACAACAACTACCCGGGCAACGCGGCCCGGATCCCCGGGACGCCCGACGACACGGAGATGGCCCTCATCGACCTGCGCACGGTGCGCACGCCGCACGCCTCCGACGTGACCGTCGTCGGCCACCGCGGGGCGAGCGGCTACCGGCCGGAGCACACGCTCGCGTCCTACGAGACGGCGATCCTGCAGTGCGCCGACTACATCGAGCCCGACCTCGTCGCGACGAAGGACGGCGTGCTCGTCGCCCGGCACGAGAACGAGATCGGGGGGACCACCGACGTGGCCGCCCGACCGGAGTTCGCCGCGCGGCAGGTCACGAAGGTCATCGACGGGCGCAGCGTGACCGGCTGGTTCACGGAGGACTTCACGCTCGCGGAGCTCAGGACCCTGCGGGCCAGGGAACGCCTCCCGGAGGTGCGGCCGGCGAACACCGCGTTCGACGGGCTCTACGAGATCCCGACCCTCGACGAGGTGCTCGACCTGGCCCGGCACTCGGTGAGCTGCGACGGCCGGCAGGTCGGGGTCTACCCGGAGACCAAGCACCCGACGTACTTCGACTCGCTCGGGCTGTCCCTGGAGGAGCCCCTCGTGGCCCAGCTGGCGGCCGACGGGCTCGACGGCCGCCGCGCACCGGTGATCATCCAGAGCTTCGAGACGGGGAACCTGCGCCAGCTCGACTCGATGACCAGGGTCCGCCTGGCCCAGCTCGTGGACTGCTCGGGCGCGCCCTACGACCTGGTGGTGGCGGGTGACCCGCGCACCTATCGGGACCTGGTGACGCGTCGAGGGCTCGCCGAGATCTCCCGGTACGCGGACGGGGTCGGCCTGTGCAAGGACCTGATGATCCCGCGGACGGCCGACGGCAGCCTCGGAGCGCCGACGCCGGTGATCAGGGACGCGCACCGGGCCGGCCTCGAGGTCCACGGGTGGACGTTCCGTCGGGAGAACCAGTTCCTGCCCGCGCAGTTCCGCAGCAGCGCGGACCCGAACGCGCCCGGCGACCTGGCCGGGGAGATCCGGGTGTTCGTCGGCGCGGGCATGGACGGGCTGTTCAGCGACAACCCCGACATCGCCGCGGCCACGGTGGGCTGACGACGGCGGACGACCAGTCGGGACGCAGCGGGTGAAATCCGTCTCCCACGTCACCTGTTCGCGTCCCGGAAACCCGCCGAAACCCGATGGAAACTCCGCGCGTGCCACCCTCGCAGGGAGCTCCCGAGGCCCGGTTCGAGCCGGCTCCCGGGCCTCGGGATGCCCACACGAGCACCCGTCCCCTAGGCCGTGAGCTGAGGAACCGATGAACCGACCCGACGTCCTCGTGATCGGCGAGGCCCTGATCGACGTCCACGACGACGGCATGACCGTCCGCGAGCGCGTGGGCGGCAGCGCGGGCAACGTCGCGGTGGGCCTGGCCCGGCTCGGGCGCGACACGCTGCTGCACACCGCGATCGGCGCTGACGAGCACGGCCGGGAGATCTCCGCGTACCTGGCGGCGTCCGGCGTCGGGCTGTCGCGTTCGTCGGTCACGCAGGGCGCCTCGTCCGTCGCCCGGGCGGTGCTGCGGGTGGACGGCTCTGCTCGGCACGACTTCCGGATCCACTGGGCGCCCGCCGCGGACCCCGGGACCCTGTCGGCGCGCTGCGTGCACGCCGGCTCGATCGCGGCCTATCTCGAGCCGGGTGCCGGTACGGTGCTGGACCTGGTGACCGGCTCCTACGGGCGGTCGCTGATCACGTTCGACGCCAAGGTCGAGCCGGCCCTGGTGGGTCCGCGCGAGGCCGCCCGGCGGCGTGCGCTCGAGTTCGTCGCGCTCGCGGGCATCGTCAAGGCGAGCGAACGGGACCTCGCCTTCCTGTATCCCGACGACCACCCGCTCGACGTCCTGCGCGACTGGGTCGGGCGCGGACCCGATCTCGCCGTGCTGACCCGCGGCCCACGCGGCGCGACGGCTGTGACCGCACGCGGGATCGTCGACGTGCCGGGCATCCCCGTGCTCTACGCGGAGGCCGGGGTGGGGGGCGGCGACGCGTTCATGTCCACGCTGATCGACAGTGCCCTGACCCTCGGGTCGGATGCCGGCATGCGCTGGGTTCGCTCGGGCGCGCCGGTCGTCGAGCAGGTGCTGGCGCGGTCGGTGCAGGCTGCGGCGCTCACCGTCGCGCGCCTCGGTGCGGTGCCGCCGACCGCCGACGAGCTCGCGTCAGCCGGGCCCGAGGCGCTGACGGCCGGCTGAGCGCCCGCTGCCGTCCGGCCGGCTCCACGTCACGAGCCGTCTTCGCGACGTTCACGGACCGCGACCAGCATGGGCGTACAACAAGGCGCTGCCGATGCTGCAGGACGTCGTCGGCGGGGGTCGCGGCGGCTCAGGAAAACACCCTCCTGCTCCGGACCGAGCGCGAGTAGGTTCGAACCAGCTCCTCGAGCCCCCGCTCTTCTCGGGTCGAGGAGCCACGACCGTCGCGCCGTCCACGCCGCCCGCATCGATGCGGGCCCTCGGGTCGACGTCGACCACGTCCCGTCCGCGGCGCACCGGACGTCGTAGCCCCAGCCCGAGCCGATGACGGGCAGGTCGGTCAAGCACCGGTGGATCAGCCGACCGAAGCCGTCACGTACGTCAAGTAGCCCGACCCGCATCCGGTCAGACAGGGGGAACATCGTGTCGCAGTCCATCCGGCTGATCTACCGCAACCAGCAGGGGCGCATCCCGAAGAACTTCAACTGGGACCCCATCACCAAGCGCTCCGCGGTCGTGATCACCGCGGCGGAGTGGAAGGCCGGGCGAGATCCCATCGATGCGACCGGCCGCCCGCACGTGGGGGACGCCGACGTCTACGTGACCAACATCGGGCCCCACGACCCCGAGGGCGCCACGGGCGGTGTCGAGTTCGTCCTGCACGTGGACTGGGGCAGCCCTCTGCACATCCAGGTCACGATCACCGTCCTCGACCCGGTCGAGGACGTCCTGGTGGTCGGGTAGGCGCGCGGCGCCTCCGGAAACCGGAACGAGAAGAGCCGTACCGCTGGGCTCAGCGGTACGGCTCGTTCGTGTGGTGCCCGCGAAAGGACTCGAACCTTCGACCTTCTGCTCCGGAGGCAGACGCTCTATCCACTGAGCTACGCGGGCAAGGCACCGACCCGAGGGTCGATTCGGTGCACGACACTACCAGCCGTCGCTCACTCCCCCAGCAGCGCGGACAGGTACCGGGCGGTCTCGTCGGCCGCGGTCTGGTCGTCGCCCGCCACGATCGCCTCGACCAGGTGGTCGTGCGCGTCGTGCCCGTGCGCGTCGGTGACGAAGTTGAACCGGATGTTCTCGCCGATCGCGTCGAGCAGGTTCTCGTAGAGGGTGACCAGCAGGGGGTTGGCGCCCGCCCGCACGATCGCCCGGTGCAGGCCCAGGTCCGTGGCGACCATCGCCTCCAGATCACCGGCGTGGTAGGCGGAGGCGCGCTCGTCGCGCAGCTCCAGCAGGCCCGACGCGTCCGCAGCGGTGCGCCGCCGGGCCGCGAGCCGGGCGGCCTCGACCTCGAGGGCACGACGGACCTCGACGACGTCGCGCTGGCGGGCGTCGGCGATCTGCCGGCCCATCGTGACCGCGAGCTCGGAGCGGGACAGCACGTAGGTGCCCGAGCCCTGCCGGCGCTCCAGCAGGCCGGCGTGCACGAGGGACTGCACCGCCTCGCGGACGGTGTTGCGACCCACCCCGAGGAGGTCGACGAGGGCGGGCTCGGCGGGGATCCTCGTCCCCACCGGCCACTGCTGCGATTCGATCCGTTCGCGGAGCTCGTCGACCGCGGTGTCGATCAGTCCGGTGCGTCGCACCATCCGGTTAGGCTCCGTTCCGAGGCATGCGGTGCAGTCAACACTGGCGGTCGGGCGCACGCCAGACCCCCGGACGGATGATTCCGGCAGCCGCGGCCCCCGATCCAGGAGCTCAGCAGTGCAGTTCAACGTGCCCTCGCACGCCCCCTGGCGCGGCCGTCTCGTCGTGCTGGCGGGGATCGTGCTGGTCGGGCTCAACCTCCGGCTCGCCGTCGCGGCGCTGTCACCGATCATCGAGGTCGTCCGGCAGGACTTCGCGCTCTCGGCCACGCAGGTGGGCCTGCTCGGCACGGTCCCCGTGGCGTCGTTCGCGGTGTTCGGCTCGCTGGCCACGCCGCTGGCCCGGCGGCTGGGCCTCGAGCCCACCCTGATCCTGGCGCTCCTGCTGTCCATGTCGGGGGAGCTCCTGCGCGCCCTGGCCGGCGGTGCGCCCGCCCTCATCGGCTGGTCGGTGCTCGCGCTCGCGGGCATGGGGATGGGCAACGTGCTGCTCCCACCGCTGGTCAAGCGCTACTTCCCCGACCGCATCGGTGCGGTCACGGCGGCCTACTCCGTGGCGATGTCGTTCAGCACGGCGGTCCCTCCGCTGGTGGCGCTGCCCGTGGCCGTGGCCGCCGGCTGGCGCGTGTCCCTCGGGATGTGGGCGGTCCTCGGCTTCGCCGCCGTCGTGCCGTGGGTGGTGGTCATCGTGCAGTCCGTGCAGGCGCGGTCGCACCTGCGCGGCCTCCTGCGACGCGCACCGCGCTCGGACCGTCCGGCCGTGCTGGTCCGGCCGGGCGCGCAGGAGAACCGCCTGGTCTGGCGCTCGTCGCTGGCCTGGGCGCTCGTCCTCACGTTCTTCGCCAACACCACCTGCGTCTACGTGCTGTTCGCCTGGTTGCCGCAGATCCTCGACGACGCCGGCCTGGGTGCCGACGTCGGCGGCTGGTGGCTGGCGGTCTTCGCGATCGTGGGCCTGCCGGCGTCTCTCCTCGCGCCCGTCCTCACCGCCCGGATGCGCAACCCGTACCTCCTGGTTGCCGGGTTCGCCGCGTGCTGGGCGGCCGGTCTGGTCGGGCTCATGCTGTGGCCGGCGCACGGGACCGCGGTGTGGATGGTCCTGCTCGGCATCGGCCCGGGATCGTTCCCCGTGCTGCTGACGCTCATCGGGTTGCGCTCGCGGACGCCGTCGACCGCCGTCGCGCTGTCCGGCATGGTGCAGGGCCTCGGGTACGGGCTCGCGATCGCCGGTCCGGTGGGCATCGGCGTGCTGCACGGGGCGACGGGCTCGTGGCACGGGCCGATCCTCGTGCTGCTCGGCCTCGTGGCGCTGCTGCTCGTGGCGGGCTGGTTCGCGTGCCGCCCGACGATGCTCGGTGCCGAGGCACCTGCATAACCGTTCAGTTCCGCTCGGTACCCTTCTCCGGTGACCCCCGCTCAGCTCTCCGAGGCCATCAAGGCCGCCCTCGTGCACGCCGTCGACGACGGCACGTTCGCCCTCGACCCCGCCGCGATCCCCGCGACCGTGCACCTCGAGCGACCCCGCCAGCGCGAGCACGGGGACTGGGCCACCAACGTGGCGATGCAGCTGGCCAAGAAGGCCGGCACCAACCCGCGCGCCTTCGCCGAGGAGCTCGCCAAGCGCCTGACCGACACCGACGGCGTCGCCTCCGTCGAGGTCGCGGGTCCCGGATTCCTGAACATCCGGCTCGACGCGGCCGCCGCGGGCGAGCTGGCCCGCTCCGTCGTCGAGCAGGGTGTCGAGTACGGGCACAACGAGACGCTGGCCGGCGTCGCGCTCAACCTCGAGTTCGTCTCGGCCAACCCCACGGGGCCGCTGCACATCGGCGGGGTGCGCTGGGCCGCCGTGGGGGACAGCCTCGCCCGGGTGCTCCAGGCGTCCGGTGCCACCGTGACGCGCGAGTACTACTTCAACGACCATGGCGCCCAGATCGACCGCTTCTCGCGCTCGCTGCTGGCCCGCGCGCTGGGGCAGCCGGCGCCCGAGGACGGCTACGGCGGCGAGTACATCACCGAGATCGCCGAGCAGGTGGTGGCCGACGCCCTCGCGGCCGGCGAGGCCGACCCGCGCACCCTGCCGTTCGACGAGGCCAACGAGGCGTTCCGGGCCCGCGGCGTCGAGCTCATGTTCGCGGAGATCCGCAAGTCCCTCGAGGACTTTGGCGTCGAGTTCGACGTCTACTTCCACGAGGACTCGCTGCACGAGTCCGGTGCCGTGGACCACGCGATCGCCCGCCTGCGCGAGCTCGGGCACATCTTCGAGGCCGACGGCGCCGTCTGGCTGCGCACCACGACCTTCGGCGACGACCGCGACCGCGTGATCATCCGGTCCAACGGCGAGGCCGCGTACATCGCGGGCGACATCGCCTACTACCTGGACAAGCGCGAGCGCGGCTTCGACCGCGTGGTGATCATGCTCGGCGCCGACCACCACGGGTACATCGGCCGCATGATGGCCGTCTGCGCGGCGTTCGGGGACACCCCCGGCGTCAACCTGGAGATCCTGATCGGCCAGCTGGTCAACCTGGTCAAGGACGGCGCCCCGGTCCGGATGAGCAAGCGCGCCGGCACGGTCGTCACCATCGACGACCTGGTCGAGGCGGTCGGCGTCGACGCCGCGCGGTACGCGCTGGCGCGCTCGTCGGCCGACTCGATGATCGACCTCGACCTGGACCTGCTGAGCAGCGCCAAGAACGAGAACCCGGTGTTCTACGTCCAGTACGCGCACGCCCGCTCCAGTGCGGTGGACCGCAACGCCGAGGCGACCGGCGTGCGGCGCGAGGACGGCTTCGACGCCTCGACGCTCGACCACGAGAGCGACTCGGTGCTCCTGGGCCAGCTGGCGGAGTTCCCCCGGATCGTCGCGCAGGCCGCCGAGCTGCGCGCGCCGCACCGGGTGGCCCGCTACCTGGAGGAGCTCGCCGGCGCGTACCACACCTGGTACGGCCAGGTCCGCGTGGCCCCGCTCGGCGACGAGGAGGTCACCGACGTGCACCGCACCCGCCTGTGGCTCAACGACGCCACCCGTCAGGTCCTGGCCAACGGTCTCGGCCTGCTCGGGGTCAGCGCGCCGGAGCGCATGTGACCGGCGAGCCCTGGTCGACGGGTGTCCGCCGGGGCCCCGACGGCGTCGTGAGCGTGGCCGGCGTCGACGTCCACGCGCTCGCGGCCGAGCACGGCACGCCCGCGTACGTGCTCGACGAGGCCGACCTGCGGACCCGCGCCCGCGCGTACCGGCGCGCGTTCGAGTCGGCGTGCGCGCAGATCGGCGCCGGGGTCGACGTCTACTACGCCGGCAAGGCGTTCCTGTCCGTCGCGGTCGCGCGCTGGGTGCATGAGGAGGGCCTGCGCGTCGACACCTCGACGGGCGGAGAGCTCGCGGTCGCGCTGCGCGCGGGGATCCCCGGCGAGCACCTCGGGCTGCACGGCAACAACAAGTCGGACGCGGAGATCGCGCGGGCGCTCGACGCGGGTGTCGGTCGGATCATCGTCGACTCGCTCGTGGAGATCGACCGGGTGGCCGACGCGGTCGCCGCCCGCGGGGGAGGGCCCGCGCCCGTGATGGTCCGCGTGACCACCGGGGTGCACGCGGGCGGGCACGAGTACATCTCGACGGCGCACGAGGACCAGAAGTTCGGCCTCTCGATCGCCACCCCGCCCCGCCCTGCCTCCGAGCAGGTGGCTGCTGGGCCGACCACGTCCGCGGACGCCGCGGTGAACGGGGCTGCGGTGAACGGGGCCGCGGTGGACAGCGGTGCCGGGGACAGTCCCGCGATGTGCGCGCTGCTCGCGGTGCTGGCGCGGCCCGAGCTGCGGCTGCTCGGCATCCACTCCCACATCGGCTCGCAGATCCTGGACCCCTCCGGGTTCGAGGTCGCGGCGCGGGCGGTGCTGACGCTGCGGGCGCAGCTCGCCGAGCGCACCGGCGTGCTGGTCGACGAGGTCGACCTCGGCGGCGGCTACGGCATCGCGTACCTGCCCGGGGAGGTCGCCCTCGACCCGGACCGGATCGCCAAGGACATCGCGGCGTCGGTGCAGGGCAGCGCCAGGGACCTCGGCACCCCGCTGCCGCGCTTCTCGATCGAGCCGGGCCGCGCGATCGTCGGCCCCGCCGGGCTCACGCTCTACACGGTCGGCACGGTCAAGCCCGTGCGGATCGACGACGGCCGCGTCCGTACCTACGTGTCGATCGACGGCGGGATGAGCGACAACATCCGCCCCGCCCTGTACGGCGCGCAGTACCACGCGGAGGTCGTCGGCCGGCTCGCGGGCCCCGAGACGGTGCTGGCCCGCGTCGTCGGCAAGCACTGCGAGAGCGGCGACATCGTGGTGCACGAGGTCCAGCTGCCCGCCGACGTCCGCGCCGGTGACCTGCTCGCGGTCGCGGCCACGGGTGCGTACGGCCGGTCGATGGCCTCCAACTACAACCACGTCCCGCGCCCGCCGGTGATCGCCGTCGCGGACGGCGCCACCCGCGTGCTCGTGCGCCGCGAGACCGAGGACGACCTGCTGGCCCTCGACCAGGGCTGACGCACCCCGTCCCACCTGCGAGGCCACGGACCACCACCCGGACCCGTCGTCCGGGCGGAGGGGACGCACCCCTATCCTGGGTGCGCTCCCGCCCGATCCGACTGGAGGCCGCACCGTGCCCTCGCCCGTGCCCGCCCACCCGCCCCTGCGCGTCGCCGTCCTCGGCTGCGGCGTCGTCGGCACGCAGGTGGTGCGGCTGCTCACGACGCAGGCCTCGGACCTGGCCTCCCGGGTGGGTGCGCCCCTGGAGCTCGTCGGGGTGGCGGTCCGGGACGCGGACGCCGAGCGTGATCCCGTCGTCGACCGGGCGCTGCTCACCACCGACGCCGAGTCGCTGGTCGAGCGAGCCGACGTCGTCGTCGAGGTCATGGGCGGTCTGGAGCCCGCGCGCGGGCTGCTGCTGCGGGCGATCGCGGCCGGCGCCTCGGTGGTCACCGCCAACAAGGCGCTGCTCGCGCAGGACGGCCCCACGCTGTACGCCGCCGCCGACGAGGCCGGCGTGGACATCTACTTCGAGGCAGCGGTGGCCGGGGCCATCCCGATCGTCCGCCCGGTGCGGGAGTCGCTCGCGGGGGACCGCGTGACGCGCGTGCTCGGCATCGTCAACGGCACCACCAACTACGTGCTCGACAAGATGGCGTCCGAAGGGCTCGACCTCGACCAGGCGGTCAAGGAGGCCCAGGCCCTCGGCTACGCGGAGGCGGACCCCACGGCCGACGTCGAGGGCTACGACGCCGCCGCCAAGGCCGCGATCCTGGCGTCGCTCGCGTTCCACACCCGGGTGTCGATCGACGACGTGTCCCGCGAGGGCATCACGTCGCTGACCGCCGACGACGTGCTGTGGGCCCAGCGCACCGGCCACGTGCTCAAGCTGCTGGCGATCGCGGAGCGGGGCTCCGTCGAGGACGCGGACGGGGCACGCGTCGAGGGCGTGCAGGTGCGCGTGCACCCCGCGCTCGTCCCGGCCGGCCACCCGCTGGCGTCGGTGCGCGGCGCCTTCAACGCGGTGTTCGTGGAGGCGGAGGCGGCGGGCGAGCTCATGTTCTACGGACGCGGGGCGGGCGGCGAACCCACGGCGTCCGCGGTGCTCGGCGACGTCGTCTCCGTGGCCCGTCACCGCGTGCTCGGCGGCAAGGGGCCGGTCGAGTCGCGCTACGCCGAGCTGCCCGTGCTGCCCGCCACCGCGGCGCGCACCCGGTACCAGGTCCGGCTCGAGGTCGCCGACCGCCCGGGGGTCCTCGCGCAGGTCGCCGCCGTCCTGGCGGCGCACGACGTCTCGATCGAGGCCGTCCGCCAGTCCCCGGCCTCGCAGACCCCCGAGGCCGATGTCGCGCGCCTGGTGATCACCACGCACGTGGCCCCCGAGCACGCCCTGCGCAGCACGGTCGACGCCATCGCCGGCCTCGACGTCGTGCGTCGTGTCGTATCCGTCCTGCGAGTCGAGGGAGCCTGATGGCCCACCAGTGGCGCGGCGTGATCGCCGAGTACGCCGACCGTCTGCCCGCGCACGTCCAGGAGCGCGTCGTGACGCTGGGGGAGGGCGGCACGCCGCTCGTCCCGTCGCCGACGCTGTCGGCCCGCACGGGTGCCGAGGTCTTCGTCAAGGTCGAGGGCATGAACCCGACCGGCTCGTTCAAGGACCGCGGCATGACGACCGCGATGTCGGCGGCCGCCGGGCGCGGGGCCAAGGCCGTGGTGTGCGCGTCGACCGGCAACACGTCGGCGTCGGCGGCGGCCTACGCCACCCGCGCGGGCATGGTGTGCGCGGTGCTGGTCCCGGACGGCAAGATCGCGATGGGCAAGCTCAGCCAGGCGATCGCGCACGGTGCCACGCTGCTCCAGGTGGACGGCAACTTCGACGACTGCCTGATCGCCGCCCGCAAGCTCGCCGAGGCGTACCCGGTGGAGCTCGTGAACTCGGTGAACCCCGACCGCATCGAGGGTCAGAAGACGGCGGCGTTCGAGATCGTCGACGCACTCGGCGACGCCCCGGACATCCACGTGCTGCCGGTCGGCAACGCCGGGAACATCACCGCCTACTGGAAGGGCTACCGCGAGTACGCGGCGCTCGACGCGGGAGCGGCGCACACCGCCGTGGCCACGCGCACGCCGATCATGTGGGGCTTCCAGGCGTCAGGCGCCGCCCCGATCGTCCTCGGCCACCCGGTCGACCAGCCCGAGACCATCGCCACCGCGATCCGGATCGGCAACCCGGCGTCGTGGCTGCAGGCGGAGGAGGCGCGGGACACGTCCGGGGGCCTGATCGAGGCGGTCACGGACGAGCAGATCCTCACCGCCCACCGGGTGCTGTCCGCCGAGGTCGGGATCTTCGTCGAGCCTGCCTCGGCGTCCGGCGTCGCCGGCCTGCTCGCGCTCAGCGACGCGGGCCGTGTCCCCGCGGGCGCCCGCATCGTCGTCACGGTGACCGGGCACGGGCTCAAGGACCCGCAGTGGGCGCTGCGCGCCGCCGACGGCAGCGAGGTCGCGCCGGTGCGCATCTCCTCGGACGTGGTGTCCATCGCCACCGCCCTCGGCCTGGACTGAGGGCCGCGATGCGCCTGGGTGCGGACCGCGTCCGCGTCCGCGTCCCCGCCACCAGCGCCAACCTGGGTCCGGGGTTCGACGCGTTCGGCATCGCCCTCGGGCTGCACGACGAGCTCGAGGTGCGTGCGCTCGGCCGGCCCGGCGTGCACGTCGAGGTGACCGGTGAGGGTGCCGGCCAGGTGCCCGACGACGAGCAGCACCTGGTCGTCAGCTCCCTGCGCGCCGCCCTGGACCTCGTCGGCGCCTCGCAGACCGGGCTGCACCTGGTCTGCCGCAACCGGATCCCGCACGGGCGCGGGCTCGGCTCCTCGGCCGGGGCCGTCGTCGCGGGGATCGTGGCCGCCCGGGGGCTGATCGCCGAGCCCGAGGCGCTGTCCGACGACGTGGTCCTCGACCTCGCCGCCCAGCTCGAGGGCCACCCGGACAACGCGGCACCGGCGGTGCTCGGCGGCGCGACGCTCGCCTGGCGCGAGGACCGGTTCCGCGCCACCGACCTCGTGGTCCACGACGACCTCGCGCTGCTCGCGATCGTCCCGCCGAACCACCTGTCCACGAAGGCCGCCCGCGGTGTGCTCCCGGCGAGCGTCCCGCACGCAGACGCCGCGTTCCAGGCCGGACGCGCGGCGCTCCTGGTGGAGGCGCTGGGCCGGCGACCCGAGCTGCTGCTGGCCGCCACGGCGGACCGTCTGCACCAGGAGTACCGCCGGGCGGTGATGCCGGCGTCGCTGGCTCTGGTCGACGCGCTGCGCGCCGCCGGGGTCGCCGCCGTGGTGTCCGGCGCCGGCCCGACGGTGCTCGTGCTCGCGCGGCGGATGCCGGCCTCGCCGGCCGCCGGGGGAGCCCCGGGGACCGACGCCGACGAGGCCGTGCGCGCCGCGTTCGGGGGCGCGATGGGCGGCTGGCAGATCCTCCCGCTGCCGGTGGACCGCACCGGCGCGACCGTCGAGCGGATGGCCTGACAGCCGCAGGAACACGCCGCTCGAAGGGGGTCGCGGGGGGTGGTGTCGACAGTGGTAGCATCGTCGCGTTCCCCGGACCTCGTCCTCCAGCAGCCCGTGTCGCACCTGACCGGGCGCCTCGGAATGAGTAGACGAGCCGGGAGCGATCCAGCCCACCGTGCGCAGACGTCGTCGTACGCAGCGCGTGTGTGGCTCCAGAATCGTCTCGGTCACCTCGACCGAGCGTCGGCCGATCCCCGCCCCGTCGGGTCCCGGTCACCGACGAGGGGAAGGGTCCTTCGTGACAGACACCATCGAGCCCGCCGTGAGCAGCTCCGGCGGCGCCCGCAGCACCGGCATCTCGGCGCTGCGCCTGCCTGAGCTGCAAGCCATGGCGTCCCAGCTGGGCGTCAAGGGCACCTCCAAGATGCGCAAGGGCGACCTCGTCCAGGCCATCTCGGACGCGCGCGGCACCTCCAGGCCCGCGGTCAAGGAGCCTCGCCGCGAGCAGGACCGCGCGCAGAGCCAGGACCGCACGCAGAGCCAGGACGGCACGCCGAGCCAGGACGGCACGCAGGGCGCCCCCGTCGGCGACGGGCCGCCGGCGCGCACCGGCCGGACCCGCACCCGGGCTCCGCAGCTCGACCTCGAGGTCGACCTCGGCGCCCCGAAGAAGGACCGGACCGCACAGGACCGGACCGCACAGGACC
This sequence comes from Cellulomonas fengjieae, assembly GCF_018388465.1. NCBI lineage: Bacteria > Bacillati > Actinomycetota > Actinomycetes > Micrococcales > Cellulomonadaceae > Cellulomonas > Cellulomonas fengjieae. Next base: position 855,419 of record NZ_CP074404.1, read on the forward strand.
GGACCGAGCAGGACCAGCCCACGCAGGACCGCGGCCCTCGTGCGCCGCGCGGCGACGCGCTGGCCGGCCTCGAGGCCGCTCTGGACGCCAAGCTCGCCCCCGTGGAGCAGCGCGACGACCGCGCCGCGCGTGCGGCCGACGCCGTCGGTGCCGTGACCGGGGAGCGTCGCTCGCGTCGCGCCGGTCGTGGTGCCGGTGCGCCGCAGGTCGACGACGCCGACCGCGCGCCCGTCGGCGGCCGGCAGCGTGACGGCCAGTCGGAGCGCCCGCAGCGTGACGCCGAGCAGCGTGACGGCCAGCAGCGCGACGGCCAGCCCCGTGACGGCCAGCAGCGCGGCACCCAGCAGGACACCCGCCAGCAGACCGGCACCCCGCCGCAGGCCAACCAGCCCCGCCGGGACCAGGACGACGACGGCTTCGACGAGCGCGGCGGACGCCGTCGGCGCTCGCGGGACCGCTTCCGCGACCGTGACCGGGACCGCAAGGGTCGCGGGACCCGCGGCCGCGCGGGCGCCGGTGACATCGCCGGGCTCGACGACATCGAGGTCAGCGACGACGACGTGCTGCTGCCCGTCGCCGGCATCCTCGACCTGATGGACAGCTATGCGTTCGTGCGCACCACGGGCTACCTGCCCAGCGCCAACGACGTGTACGTGTCCCTGAACCAGGTCAAGCGGTACGGCCTGCGCCGCGGCGACGCCGTGACGGGTGCCGTCCGTCAGCCGCGCGAGGGCGAGCAGCCCTCGCAGGGCAACCGGCCGAGCAAGTTCAACGCGCTGGTCCGGCTGGACTCGATCAACGGCCTCGAGCCGGACAGCGCCCGCGTGCGCCCCGAGTTCAACAAGCTGACGCCCCTCTACCCGCAGGAGCGCCTGCGCCTCGAGAGCGACCAGAACAAGCTGTCGCCCCGCGTCATCGACATCGTGGCGCCCATCGGCAAGGGCCAGCGCGGCCTCATCGTCGCGCCCCCCAAGGCGGGCAAGACGATCATCATGCAGCAGATCGCGAACGCGATCACGACCAACAACCCCGAGGTCCACCTCATGGTCGTGCTCGTCGACGAGCGCCCCGAAGAGGTCACGGACATGGAGCGCACGGTCAAGGGTGAGGTCATCGCCTCGACCTTCGACCGCCCCGCCTCCGACCACACGATCGTCGCCGAGCTCGCCATCGAGCGCGCCAAGCGGCTGGTCGAGCTGGGCCAGGACGTCGTCGTGCTGCTCGACTCGCTGACCCGCCTCTCGCGGGCCTACAACCTGGCCGCCCCCGCGTCCGGGCGCATCCTGTCGGGCGGTGTCGACGCCTCGGCGCTGTACCCGCCCAAGCGGTTCTTCGGCGCGGCCCGCAACATCGAGCACGGCGGCTCCCTGACGATCCTCGCGTCGGCGCTGGTGGAGACCGGCTCCAAGATGGACGAGGTCATCTTCGAGGAGTTCAAGGGCACCGGGAACATGGAGCTCCGGCTGTCCCGTGGCCTGGCGGACAAGCGCATCTTCCCCGCGGTCGACGTCAACGCGTCGGGCACCCGCCGCGAGGAGATCCTCATGCCGCACGACGAGCTGAAGATCATCTACAAGCTCCGTCGCGTGATGGGTGCGCTCGACCAGACGCAGGCCATCGAGCTGCTCATCGGCAAGCTCAAGGAGACCAAGTCGAACGTCGAGTTCCTGCTGCAGGTGCAGAAGACGACGCCCGGCAGCGAGTAGACCGCACGACCGACGGCCCCGAGACGTCCCCCGCGGGATGATTTCGGGCGTCGTCGCTGTTCTGGCACAATGGTTCGCTGGTCTGCGGTTCACCGGCGCCAGTCGCGCGTCCGGACCCGGAGACACCCACCCGAGGAGATAGTTCTGTGAAGGCTGACATCCACCCCGAGTACGTCCTGACCGAGGTCACCTGCACCTGTGGCAGCACCTTCGTCACGCGCTCGACCGTCACGTCCGGCAAGATCCACGCCGACGTCTGCAGCGCCTGCCACCCGTTCTACACGGGCAAGCAGAAGATCCTCGACACCGGTGGCCGCGTGGCCCGGTTCGAGGCGCGGTACGGCAAGAAGACCGCCAACTAGCACTCCCGCAGCGCCGGTGCCCGGCGCGGACGGCTGCCCTCCATGGCAGCGTCCGCGTGGGCACCGGCGCTGCGTCGTTGTCGGGACCTGATCGAGACGCCCAGCCAGAGGACCACCCGCATGAGCGAGGCATTCGCCGCCGCCGAGCCGCTGCTCGCCGAGCACGCCCAGATCGAGCGGCAGCTGGCCGACCCCGCGGTGCACGCCGACGCCGCCAACGCCCGCCGGCTCGGCCGCCGGTACGCCGAGCTCGGACGCGTCGCGCAGGCGTACACGGCGTGGAAGGCCGCGTCCGACGACGCCGAGGCCGCCGCGGAGCTCGCGCAGCTGGACGAGAGCTTCGCCGCCGAGCTGCCGAGCCTGCAGCAGGCCGCCGACCTGGCCTCGGCCCGGTTGCGCGAGGTCCTCATCCCGCGTGACCCGAACGACGCCCGCGACGTGATCCTCGAGGTGAAGGCGGGGGAGGGCGGCGAGGAGTCGGCGCTGTTCGCCGCGGACCTGCTGCGGATGTACACGCGGTACGCCGAGAAGATGGGCTGGACCACGCAGCTGCTGGGCGCCACCGAGTCGGACCTGGGCGGGTACAAGGAGGCGTCGCTCGCCATCAAGAGCCGCGGCGCCGTCGCTCCCGAGGACGGCGTGTGGGCGCACCTGAAGTACGAGGGTGGCGTGCACCGGGTGCAGCGGGTGCCCGTCACCGAGTCGCAGGGCCGGATCCACACCTCCGCGGCGGGCGTCCTGGTGTTCCCCGAGGCCGAGGACGAGGCGGAGGTCGCCATCGACCCGAACGACCTGCGCATCGACGTGTACCGGTCGTCCGGCCCCGGCGGGCAGTCGGTCAACACGACCGACTCCGCGGTCCGCATCACCCACCTGCCCACCGGCATCGTCGTGTCCATGCAGAACGAGAAGTCGCAGCTGCAGAACCGCGAGGCGGGCATGCGCGTGCTGCGGGCGCGCATCCTGGCCGCCCGGCAGGAGGAGGCCGCCGCCGCGGCGAGCGAGGCGCGTCGCTCGCAGGTGCGCACGGTCGACCGCTCCGAGCGCATCCGGACGTACAACTTCCCGGAGAACCGCATCGCCGACCACCGCACCGGTTACAAGGCGTACAACCTCGACGCGGTCCTGGACGGCGACCTCGCTCCCGTGGTGCAGTCCGCGATCGACGCCGACGAGGCCGCGCGCCTGGCGTCGGCGGGCACCGTGGGCACCGCGTGACGGCGCCGGACCTGCGGGCGCTGGTCGAGGGTGCCGCGCGGCTCCTGGCGGAGGCCGGGGTGCAGTCGCCGCGGCACGACGCCACCGCGCTGGCGGCGCACGTGCTGGGCCGGGAGCGCCTCGAGCTCGCACTCGCGCCACCGGTGCCGGACGGGTTCGCCGAGCGGTTCGCCGGCCTGGTCGAGCGTCGCCGCAACCGTGAGCCCCTGCAGCACCTGGTCGGGTCCACCGGCTTCCGCTACCTGACCCTCCTGGTCGAGCCGGGGGTGTTCGTGCCCCGCCCCGAGACCGAGGTCGTCGCACAGGTCGCCGTCGACGAGGCCGCCCGCCTGACCGACCCGCTGGTGGTCGACCTGTGCTGCGGCGCCGGCGGCATCGCCCTGTCGGTCGCGACCGAGGTCCCGTCCGCGCGGGTCGTGGCGGTCGACCTGTCGCCCGAGGCCGTGGACCTGACGCGGCGCAACGCGGTGCGGGTGGGCGCGCCGACCGTCCGAGTCGAGCACGGCGACGTGGGAGACCCGATGCTGCTGCGCGAGCTGGAGGGCACCGTCGACGTGCTCGTCGCCAACCCGCCGTACATCCCGCCCGACGCGGAACCGGTCGATCCCGAGGTGCGCGACCACGACCCGGACCTCGCGCTCTACGGCGGCGGCCTCGACGGGCTCGACGTGCCCCGCGCGGTCCTGCGGGCCGCCGCGCGGCTCCTGGTCCCGGGCGGGCTGCTGGTCATGGAGCACGCCGAGGTGCAGGACGCGGCCGCGCGCGAGGCCGCGCTGGCCACGGGCGCGTTCGTCGACGTCGAGTCGCGCGCGGACCTGACCGGCCGGCCCCGGATGCTCGTCGCTCGGCGAGCCGCACAGCAGCACGTGACAGACTCGGCGCCGTGAACGAGCGGATCACCCCCGCGAGCGACCCCTCCACCTGGGGCAGGGCGCTCGACGAGGCGGTCAACATCCTGTCCCGCGGGGGCCTCGTGGTCGTCCCCACCGACACCGTCTACGGGATCGCCGCCGACGCGTTCACCCCGCCGGCGGTGCAGGCGCTGCTCGACGCCAAGGGCCGGGGGAGGCAGATGCCGCCGCCCGTGCTGATCGCGAGCGTGCAGACCCTCGACGGCCTGGCCACGGGCGTCCCTGCCGGTGCGCGCGCCCTCGCGGAGGCCTTCTGGCCCGGCGGGCTCACCCTGATCGTCCGGGCGCACCCGTCGCTGGCCTGGGACCTGGGGGAGACGCACGGGACCGTCGCGCTGCGCGTCCCGGACCACGAGACCGCGCTGGCCCTCCTGGCACGCACCGGGCCGCTGGCGGTCTCCAGCGCCAACACGACCGGGTCGCCCGCCGCGGTCACCGCGCAGGACGCCTACGACCAGCTGGGGGACTCGGTGGCGCTGTACCTCGACGCCGGCGAGGCGCCCGGGCAGGTGTCCTCGAGCATCGTCGACGCCACGGGGGAGACCCTGCGGCTCGTCCGCGCCGGGGCGATCAGCCTCGAACGGCTGAACGAGGTCACCCCGGTCGAGGGGCCCACCGCGTGAGGGTCTACCTGCTCGCCATGCTCATCTCGGCCACGGTCGCGTACCTGATGACGCCGCTCGCCCGCTGGTGCGCGCTGCGCTGGGGCGCGATCACGGCCGTGCGCGACCGGGACGTGCACGCGATCCCGACGCCCCGGCTGGGCGGGATGGCGATCTTCGCGGGCATGCTCGTCGCAATCGTCATGGCCAGCCGGCTGCCGTTCCTGGAAGGCGTGTACGCCAACCCGAGGCCCCTGGTCGGGATCATGGGCGGGGCGGCGATCGTGTGCGCGCTCGGCGTCGCGGACGACATCTGGGACCTGGACTGGCTGACCAAGCTCATGGGGCAGGTGCTGGCCGGCGGGTTCCTCGCCTGGCAGGGCGTGCTGCTCTACCAGCTGCCCACGGCCGGAATGCCGACGCTCGGGTCCACCCGGATGGCGACGTTCCTCACGGTCTTCACGGTGGTCGTGGCCATGAACGCGGTGAACTTCGTCGACGGGCTCGACGGCCTCGCGGCCGGTGTGCTCGCCATCGGCGGCACGGCGTTCTTCCTGTACGCCTACCTGCTCACCGAGGGGGCGAACCCCGGCGCGTACGCCAACGCCAACCTCGCCGCGCTGGTCCTCGTGGTGCTGGTGGGTGCGTGTGTGGGCTTCCTGCCGCACAACGTCTATCCGGCGCGCATCTTCATGGGTGACTCCGGCGCCATGGTTCTCGGCTTCGTGTTCAGCGCCGCGGCCATCATCATCACCGGCCAGATCGACCCCGAGCAGGTGCTCGCGCGCCAGCGGTTCCCGGCGTTCCTGCCGATGCTCCTGCCGTTCGCGGTGCTGCTGCTGCCGCTGCTGGACATGGGCCTGGCGATCATCCGCCGGGTGGGCGCCGGCAAGTCGCCGTTCCACCCGGACCGCATGCACCTGCACCACCGCCTGCTGCAGCTCGGCCACTCGCACCGACGTGCCGTCGCGATGATGTACGTCTGGACCGCGGTGTTCGCGTTCGGCGCCGGCGCGCTCGTCGTGCTGTCGACCACGACTACCCTGATCGTGCTCGGGATCGGCGTCGTGGTAGCGACCCTCCTGACCCTCGGACCCCTACGCGGCAAGACCGCACCCGCGCCCTCGGAGGCCCACTCGTGAACGCATCCACCCCGACCGACCCGGTCACCCCCCGCGCCGACCGCTCCGCGGCCGACCAGGTGTTCCGCACGGCCCTGCGCGACATGCTGATCCTGCTGGGGGCCCTCGCGGTCCTCGGCGTCGGCATCGGCGCGCTCGTCGCCGGCACCGAGGGGGTCTGGGGCGCCGCGATCGGCGTCGGCCTCGCGCTCGTCTTCTCGGGCACGACGGTCGTGTCGATGCTGCGCACGAGCGGCTCCAGCCCGCAGGCCATGGCGGCCGTCGTGATGGGGGCCTGGCTGGCCAAGGTGATCGTCGTCATCGTCGTGCTGGCGCTCATCACCGACATGGACTTCTACAGCAAGCCGGTCCTCGCGGTGGTCCTGCTGGTCGGCGTCATCGGCTCCGCCTACCTCGACTACCGGGCCGTGAGCCGCGGCCGGATCCCGTACGTCGAGCCCACCTACGCCGACCGTCCCGAGCGTCGGGACGACGCCGAAGCGTAGGTTAGGCTTCCACCATCCATGACGGCCAGACGCCGCTGGCGTGCCCGCGCTGAAGCGGTACCCGGCGCCTTCGACCCAGGAGCTCGTTCTGTCAAGCCTCGCCTCGATCACGACGTTCGCCTCCGCCGAGGGCGAGGGCGGATTCCACGCGCCGTCCATCGCGGACTTCTTCCCGCCCCCGATCCTGTTCGACGGCACCGCCTTCGAGTTCAACCGCCTGCAGCTGGTCCGCGTCATCGCGGCCGTCGTGCTGGTGGGGCTCATGATGCTGGCCGCTCGTCGCGCCACGCTGGTCCCGGGCCGTGCACAGAACGTTGTCGAGATGCTCCTCGACTTCGTGCGGGTCAACGTCGCTGAGGAGATCCTCGGCAAGGAGCGCGCGCACAAGTACGTCGCGCTCCTGACCACGATGTTCTTCGCGATCCTGGCCTTCAACATCACCGGCGTGATCCCCGGCCTGAACATCGCCGGGACCTCGCTGATCGGCCTGCCGATCCTGCTCGCGCTGTGGGCCTACGTCATGTACCTCGGAGCGGGCGTCAAGGCGCAGGGGGTCGGCGGCTTCCTCAAGTCGAACCTCTTCCCGCCCGGCGTGCCGCCGTTCATGTACGTGCTGCTCACGCCGATCGAGTTCCTCACGGTGTTCATCCTGCGGCCCGCCACGCTGGCGATCCGGCTCATGGCGAACATGGTCGCGGGGCACCTCATGCTGGTGCTGACCTTCTCCGCGACGAACTACTTCCTCCTCGAGGCCGCTCCCGCGATGAAGGCGTTCGGCGCCCTCACCCTGGTGAGCGCGATCGCACTGACCCTCTTCGAGGTCTTCGTGGCCGCACTGCAGGCCTACATCTTCGTCGTCCTCACCGCGGTGTACATCAACCTGTCGGTCGAGGCCGAGCACTGACCATCTCAGCCCCCGGGGATCAGTGATCCCCACCCACGCACGATCGCCCGGCCGAACGGCCGGACGACCAACGGAAGGAACGAGAAATCGTGGCACTCGCGGACACCGGCACCATCCTCGCTGCGGCAGACGCCGTCTCCGGCAACATCGCCACCGTCGGCTACGGCCTCGCGGTGATCGGCCCGGGCATCGGCCTCGGCATCCTGATCGGCAAGACCATCGAGGGCATCGCCCGTCAGCCCGAGGTCGCCGGCCAGCTGCGCACGACCATGTTCATCGGCATCGGCTTCGTCGAGGTCCTCGGCCTCCTCGGCCTCATCACCGGCTTCCTGTTCCCGTGATCGGCGCCGCGCTGAACGCGGCTGCGATCGTGGCCGCGGAGGAGACCGAGGCGATCGACGGTATCTCGCTGCTCCTGCCGGCGGCCTATGACCTGGTCTGGTCAGTGGTCGTCCTGCTGATCATCGCGGTGCCGTTCTACCTGTACGTCCTGCCCAAGTTCAAGGTGCTCCTGGATGAGCGGACCGCCAAGATCGAGGGCGGGCTGGAGCATGCAGAGAAGGCGCAGGCCGAGGCCGCCGAGCTGCGTGCGGAGTACGAGCAGCAGCTCGCCGACGCCCGCACCGAGGCAGCCCGCATCAAGGAGGCCGCTCGCACCGAAGGTGGCGAGATCCTCAACGACCTCAAGGCGCGGGCGACCGCCGAGGCAGCGCGCACGGTCGAGACGGCCCAGCGCCAGATCGAGGCCGAGCGCCAGCAGGCCGCGGTCTCGCTGCGGCAGGACGTGGGCGCGCTCGCCACCGAGCTCGCCTCCAAGATCGTCGGCGAGTCCCTCGAGGACTCCGCGCGTCAGTCGCGGGTCGTCGACCGCTTCCTCGAGGAGCTCGAGGCATCTGCGACCGCGCCCGTCGGCGGGTCCACGACCACGAGCGTCGGCAAGGAGAACTGATGCGCGGCACGAGTCTGGCGTCGCTCGGCGCAGTACAGCTCCGGTTCGCGCCGGTGCTGTCCGCGGCGGGCACGACGGCCGTCACGCTCGGCGAGCAGCTGTTCGCCGTCGTCGACGCCCTGGACTCCTCGGGCTCGCTGCGGCGGACCCTGTCGGACCCGGCTATCCAGGGCGGCGCCAAGGCGGGACTCGTCTCCGGCGCGTTCGGCCGGCTCGACTCGCGCGTCGTGGACGTCCTGTCCACGGCCGTGCAGGAGCGCTGGTCCTCCGCCGACGACCTCATCGAGGCCGTCGAGCGACTGGGCTTCGACGCCGTGCTCGCCTCGGCGCAGGCCGGTGGCGAGCTCGAGCGGGTCGAGGACGAGCTGTTCCGCATCACGCGGTCGCTCGTCGGCCAGCGCGAGGTGCGCCAGGCACTGTTCGACCCGCGGGTCCCCGGCGACAAGCGGGCGGACCTGGCGGAGGACCTGCTGCGGGGCAAGGTCGCCCGCGCCACCCTCGTGGTGGCCCGACGCGCTGCCGCCTCGCCCCGGGGTCGGCGCTTCGTCGCCACCCTCGGCCTCGTCGGTGAGCTTGCCGCCGCACGGCGCGAGCGCCTGGTGGCGGCCGTGACCTCCGGCAGCGAGCTCTCGCCCGCACAGCTCGAGCGGCTGGGCCAGATCCTGCAGCAGTCGTACGGTCAGGATCTACAGCTCAACGTGACGGTGGACCCCGAGATCCTCGGGGGCATGCGCATCCAGGTGGGCGCGGACGTGGTCGACTCGACCGTGCTCGCCAAGCTTGCCGACGCACGACGACGACTTGCCAGCTGAGAATCGGCCCCCGGCCGGTCCCTTGAACGACGTGCACGAACGTACGACCGCCCGACCGGCGGTCACGACAGGAGAAGAGCAATGGCTGAGCTGACGATCCGGCCAGACGAGATCCGGGCCGCGCTGGACAGCTTCGTGAAGTCCTACGAGCCGACCGGCGTGGTCTCTGAAGAGGTCGGCCGCGTGACCCTGACCGCCGACGGCATCGCGCAGGTCGAGGGCCTGCCCGGAGCCATGGCGAACGAGCTGTTGCGCTTCGAGGACGGCACGCTCGGCCTCGCGCTCAACCTCGACGTGCGCGAGATCGGCGTCGTCGTGCTGGGGGAGTTCACGGGCATCGAGGAGGGCCAGGAGGTCCGCCGTACCGGCGAGGTGCTCTCGGTGCCGATCGGTGACGGATACCTCGGGCGTGTCGTGGACCCGCTGGGCCAGCCCATCGACGGTCTGGGCGAGCTGGAGACCGAGGGCCGCCGCGCCCTCGAGCTGCAGGCCCCCGGCGTCATGGCGCGCAAGAGCGTCGACGAGCCGCTGCAGACCGGCCTCAAGGCGATCGACGCCATGATCCCGATCGGCCGTGGCCAGCGTCAGCTGATCATCGGCGACCGGCAGACCGGCAAGACCGCCATCGCGATCGACACGATCATCAACCAGAAGGCCAACTGGGAGACCGGCGACCCGACGAAGCAGGTCCGCTGCATCTACGTCGCCATCGGCCAGAAGGGCTCCACCATCGCCGCCGTGCGCGGCGCCCTGGAGGAGGCCGGCGCGCTGGAGTACACGACCATCGTCGCGGCCCCCGCGTCCGACCCGGCCGGCTTCAAGTACCTCGCGCCCTACACCGGCTCGGCCATCGGCCAGCACTGGATGTACCAGGGCAAGCACGTCCTGATCGTCTTCGACGACCTGTCCAAGCAGGCCGAGGCCTACCGTGCCGTGTCGCTGCTGCTGCGCCGCCCGCCGGGCCGCGAGGCGTACCCCGGTGACGTCTTCTACCTGCACTCCCGTCTGCTCGAGCGTTGTGCCAAGCTCTCGGACGAGCTGGGGGGCGGCTCGATGACGGGTCTGCCGGTCATCGAGACCAAGGCCAACGACGTGTCGGCGTACATCCCGACCAACGTCATCTCCATCACGGACGGGCAGATCTTCCTGCAGTCCGACCTGTTCAACGCCGACCAGCGTCCCGCCGTCGACGTCGGCATCTCGGTGTCCCGCGTCGGTGGTGCCGCGCAGGTCAAGGCGATGAAGAAGGTCTCCGGCACGCTGAAGCTGGACCTCGCGCAGTTCCGGTCGCTCGAGGCGTTCGCGATGTTCGCGTCCGACCTCGACGCCGCGTCCCGCGCCCAGCTGACCCGTGGCGCGCGCCTCATGGAGCTGCTCAAGCAGGCGCAGTACTCGCCGTACCCGGTCGAGGACCAGGTCGCGTCGATCTGGGCCGGCACCAAGGGCAAGCTGGACGACGTCCCGCTGGCCGACGTGCGCCGGTTCGAGACCGAGCTGCTCGACCACCTGCGCCGTAACACCGACGTGCTGTCGACGATCGCGTCGACCGGCAAGCTCGAGGACGAGACCGAGAAGGCTCTCGGCGACGCGATCGACGAGTTCCGCAACGGGTTCCTCGCGGGTGACGGCTCGACGCTGGTCGGCTCGTCCGACGACGGCGCCGAGGTCGACGTCGAGCAGGAGCAGATCGTCCGGCAGAAGAAGGGCTGACGTGGCAGGTCAGCAGCGCGTCTACCGGCAGCGGATCCGGTCGACACAGTCGCTGAAGAAGATCTTCCGCGCGATGGAGCTCATCGCTGCCTCGCGCATCGGCAAGGCGCGTGACCGGGTGACGGCGGCGACGCCGTACTCGCGCGCGCTGACCCGTGCGGTGTCGGCGGTGGCCACGCACTCCAACGTGACCCACCCGCTCGTCACCGAGCGGACGGACACCAACCGGGTCGCGGTCCTGCTCGTCACGTCCGACCGGGGCATGGCCGGCGCCTACTCGGCGAGCGCGATCCGTGAGGCCGAGCGCCTGATCGGGCGCCTCGTCGAGGCGGGCAAGGAGCCGGTCGTCTACGTCACGGGCCGCCGGGCCATCTCGTACTACGCGTTCCGCGGGCGTGAGCTCGCGGGGCAGTGGTCGGGCGCCTCGGACGCGCCGTCGGTGGAGACCGCGACGGAGATCGCGGACACGCTCCTCGCGGCGTTCCGCGCCCCGGCGGACGAGGGCGGGGTCGCGGAGCTGCACGTCGTGTTCACGCACTTCCGGAACATGGTGTCGCAGACCCCTCGGGTCATCCGGCTGCTCCCGCTCGAGATCGTGGAAGGCGTCGAGCCGCCCGAGGAGGGTGCGGTCTCGCCGCTGTACTCGTTCGAGCCGTCGCCCGAGGACGTGCTCGACGCGCTGCTGCCGATGTACGTGCGGAGCCGCGTCTACACCTGCCTCCTGCAGGCGGCGGCGTCCGAGCTGGCCGCGCGCCAGCGGGCGATGCACACCGCGACCGAGAACGCCGAGGACCTGGTGCGCATGTACACCCGGCTCGCCAACCAGGCCCGCCAGGCCGAGATCACCCAGGAGATCAGCGAGATCGTGTCGGGCGCCGACTCGCTCGCCGCCTCCTGACGACTACGTCCCCACAGACGAACCGGAGAAACACCATGACTGCTACCACTACCGAAGCTGCCGTCGAGCACGCGTCCGGTCCTGGCGTGGGTCGGGTCGCGCGGGTCATCGGCCCCGTCGTCGACATCGAGTTCCCGTCGGACCAGATCCCCGAGATCTTCAACGCGCTCAAGGTCGACATCGACCTGTCGGCGCAGGGGGAGGGCGAGGCCGAGGGCGTCACGACGATGACGCTCGAGGTCGCCCAGCACCTCGGGGACTCGCTCATCCGCGCCATCGCGCTCAAGCCGACCGACGGCCTGGTCCGCGGCGCGCTCGTGCGCGACACCGGCGAGGCGATCAGCGTGCCCGTCGGCGACGTCACCAAGGGTCACGTCTTCAACGTCATCGGCGAGGTGCTCAACCTCAAGGAGGGCGAGAAGCTCGAGATCACCGAGCGCTGGCCCATCCACCGCAAGCCCCCGGCCTTCGACCAGCTCGAGAGCAAGACGCAGATGTTCGAGACCGGCATCAAGGTCATCGACCTGCTCACGCCGTACGTGCTCGGCGGCAAGATCGGTCTCTTCGGCGGAGCGGGCGTCGGCAAGACGGTCCTCATCCAGGAGATGATCCAGCGGGTCGCGCTCAACCACGGTGGTGTCTCCGTGTTCGCCGGCGTCGGCGAGCGCACGCGTGAGGGCAACGACCTCATCGTCGAGATGGAGGAGGCCGGCGTCTTCGACAAGACGGCGCTCGTCTTCGGCCAGATGGACGAGCCGCCGGGCACGCGGCTGCGCGTCGCCCTGTCCGCGCTGACGATGGCGGAGTACTTCCGCGACGTGCAGAAGCAGGACGTGCTGCTCTTCATCGACAACATCTTCCGGTTCACGCAGGCCGGGTCCGAGGTGTCGACGCTGCTCGGCCGCATGCCGTCCGCGGTGGGCTACCAGCCGAACCTGGCCGACGAGATGGGCCTCCTGCAGGAGCGCATCACCTCGACGCGTGGTCACTCGATCACCTCGCTGCAGGCGATCTACGTGCCGGCCGACGACTACACCGACCCGGCCCCGGCCACCACGTTCGCGCACCTCGACGCGACCACCGAGCTCTCGCGTGAGATCGCGTCCCGGGGCCTGTACCCGGCCGTGGACCCGCTGACGTCGACGAGCCGGATCCTCGACCCGCGCTACGTCGGCCAGGCGCACTACGACGCCGCGACGCGCGTCAAGTCGATCCTGCAGCGCAACAAGGAGCTCCAGGACATCATCGCGATCCTCGGTGTCGACGAGCTGTCGGAGGAGGACAAGACGGTCGTGGCACGCGCCCGCCGTATCCAGCAGTTCCTCTCGCAGAACACCTACATGGCGGAGAAGTTCACCGGCGTGGTCGGCTCGACGGTCCCGCTCACCGAGACGGTCGAGGCCTTCGGCAAGATCGCCGACGGCGAGTTCGACCACATCTCCGAGCAGGCCTTCTTCAACATCGGTGGCCTCGAGGACCTCGAGCGCAACTGGGCCCGCATCCAGAAGGACTACGGCGTCTGAGCACGTCCGCGGCGGGGCGTCGTCTCCACGGCGCCCCGCACCCGTAGTCCCGCACACCACCGAAGGAGAGTCCCGTGGCAGACATCGAGGTCGACCTCGTCGCCACCGCCGGCAAGCTCTGGTCCGGCACGGCCCGCATGGTCTCGGCGCGGGCCGGCGACGGTGAGATCGGCATCCTCGCCGGTCACGAGCCGGTGCTGTCCGTCCTGCAGGCGGGCGAGGTCCGCGTGTTCCCCGTCGGGGAGGGCGAGCCGAAGCGCTGGCAGGTCAAGGGTGGGTTCCTGTCGTTCGACTCCAACCACCTGACCATCGTCGCCGACGACGTCGTGGAGGGCGCCCGCCCGACGACGCCGCGCGCCTCGCACTGAGGGCCCCCGGCACGGTGAGCACGCAGGCCATCGCACTCCTGAGTGTGGTCGTCGTGGTGCTGCTGCTCACCGTCGTGGCCCTGTGGGGGTCGCGGGTGCACACGTTGAACCGTCGCGTCGGCTCCTTCCCGTGCTCGGTCGGCCGGACCCCCGACGGCCCGTGGTCCTCCGGCGTGGCGCAGTACGGCGCCGACCGGCTCTACTGGTGGCGGTACCGCTCACTGGCGGCGCGGCCGCACAGCCGGTGGCAGCGCGACGGCTTCGTCGTCGTGGAGCGCACCGAGCACCAGGCCGGCCAGCTCGTGGTCACGTGCCGTGACGGTGCGGCGGCCCACCAGGTCCACCTCCTGATGAGCGCCGACGCGTACGCCGGCCTCACGTCCTGGATCGAGGCGACGCCGTCGCGCGTCGGCTCGGTCATCTAGCACCCCGGGAAGAGATCCGATGCGTCTCGTCGTCGCGTCCTGCTCGGCCCGCTACAGCGGGCGGCTGAACGCCCACCTGCCCCTGGCCACGCGCCTGCTGGTGGTCAAGGCGGACGGCAGCGTGCTGCTGCACTCGGACGGCGGCTCCTACAAGCCGCTGAACTGGATGAGCCCGCCCTGCACGCTGGCGGTCTCGGAGCCGGACGACGAGGCCCGGGCGGCCGGCGTGACGCAGGTATGGACCGTGCAGCACCAGAAGTCCGACGACAGGCTGGAGATCGACCTGTACGCCGTCCAGCACGACTCGGCGCACGAGCTCGGCGTCGACCCGGGCCTGATCAAGGACGGCGTCGAGGCGCACCTCCAGGAGCTCCTCGCCGCCCAGATCCTCCTGCTCGGCACGGGCCACACGCTGGTGCGCCGCGAGTACCCCACCGCGATCGGACCGGTCGACATCCTGGCCAAGGACCCGGCCGGCGGCACGGTCGCGGTGGAGATCAAGCGCCGCGGGGACATCGACGGTGTCGAGCAGCTGACCCGGTACCTGGAGCTGCTCAACCGGGACCCGCACCTCGCGCCGGTGCGCGGGGTGTTCGCGGCGCAGGAGATCAAGCCCCAGGCGCGCGTGCTGGCCACGGACCGCGGCATCGGCTGTCTGGTGCTCGACTACGACGCGATGCGCGGCGTGGACGACAGCGGATCCCGCCTCTTCTAGCCGTACCGCCCGGGCAGGTGGGTCGACGGCGTGACCGCCGGGTCCCTGCCCGAGGCACGCACGGGCGCGGGCCCGCACCGTCCGGGTGAGCCGGAACGGCGACCGCGTGCGCAAGGATGAGCGCCGTGAGCACCGAGACGCCCCTCGTCCTGCGCGGCCGGCTCGTCACCCCTCGCGGGGTCGTCGACGACGGTGCGGTGGTGGTCGACGACGCCACGATCGTGTGGGTCGGACCCGCGGCCGGCCTGCCGCGCGGGTGGAGCCTCCCGGAGCCGACCGACGTCACGCTCCTGCCCGGGCTGGTCGACCTGCACTGCCACGGCGGCGGCGGGGCGAGCTTCCCGGACGCGGTCGACGCCTCGGACGCCCGGCGTGCGGTCGACGAGCACCGTCGGCACGGCACCACGAGCCTCGTCGCCTCGCTGGTGACCGCCGCGCCCGACGTGCTGCTCGAGCGCACCGCGGTGCTGGCGGGGTTGGCGGACGCCGGTGAGATCGTCGGGATCCACCTCGAGGGGCCGTTCCTGTCGACCGTGCGCTGCGGCGCCCAGAACCCCGCGGACATGCGGGCGGGCGATCCGCTGCTCGTGCGGCGCATCGCGCAGGCCGCGCGCGGCCACCTGGTCACGATGACCGTCGCGCCGGAGGTGCCCGGCTTCGACGACGTGCTGGACGCCCTGGTCGACGTGGGTGCCGTGCCGTCGATCGGCCACACCGACGCGACCGCCGAGCAGGTCGACGAGGCCGTCGACCGCGGCTTCGACCTGTTGGCCGCGCGCTCCAACCGCCGGCTCACCGCCACCCACCTGTTCAACGGCATGCGGCCGCTGCACCACCGCGACCCCGGTCCGGTCGCGGCGTGCCTGGCCGCCGCGGCACGCGGGGAGCTCGTCGTCGAGCTCGTCGCCGACGGCACCCACCTGGCCGACGGCACGGTCCGGTCGGTGTTCGACCTGGTCGGTGCGGGCTCGATCGCCCTGGTGACCGACGCGATGGCGGCGGCGGGGATGCCCGACGGCGAGTACCGGCTGGGCCCGATGGACGTGCGGGTGGCCGACGGGGTCGCGCGTGTCGCCGACGAGGGTGGGGCCATCGCCGGCGGGGTCGCGCACCTGCTCGACGTCGTGCGGCACGTGGTCGCGGCGGGCATCCCGCTGGCCGACGCCGTGCTCAGCGCCGCCTCCGTCCCCGCCGACGTGCTGGGCCGTCGCGACCTCGGCGCGCTGGCCGCGGGCCGCCGGGCGGACCTGGTCGTCACCGACCACGGCCTGGCGCCCCTGCGCGTGATGCGTGCCGGCGTCTGGGTCTAGCGCGGGGGAGCGGTGCTGGTGCGGGTCGTCAGCACGGGCGCCAGCAGGCGGGTCTCGGCGGGCTGCTCGCCCGTGAGGCGGCCGATCGCCATGTCGACCGCGACCGCGCCGATCGTGTGCGCGGGCAGGTCGACGGCGGTCAGCGGCTCCGACTGCCCGAGGGCGACGTCCTCCGGACACACCGCCACGACGGAGATGTCGCCGGGGACGTCCTTGCCGCGCGACCGGAGTGCCTCGAGCACGGCGGGGAGGGCGACCTCGTTGTGCACGATGAGGCCGGTGACGCCGGGCATGCTGGTGAGCACCTGGTCCACCGCGTCGATCGCGCCGCTGTGCGAGGACTCGCAGGTCTCGAACACGGCCTCCAGGCCGAGGCGCGCGGCCTCCTGCGTGAAGCCCCGCACGAGGCGCGCGGCGTAGGTGGTGCGGCGGCTCAGGACCGCGCGCGGCGAGCCGATGAGGGCGATCTGCCGGTGCCCGAGCCCTGCGAGGTGGTCGACGGCGGTGCGGCCGACGGCCTCGAAGTCCAGGTCCACGCACGAGAGCCCGGTGGGGTCGCGCGGCAGGCCGATCAGCACGGCGGGCTGGCGCTGACGACGCAGGATGGGCAGGCGCGGGTCCTCGGCCTCGACGTCCATCATGATCACCGCGTCGACCATCGAGCCGGCGGCGACGCGTTCGATCCCGTCGTGGTCGTCCTGGGTGAGCAGCAGGACGTCGTGCTTGAAGGCCTGGGCGCGCGTGACGACGCCGGTGACGAACTGCATGATCACACTGACGTTGACGTCGACGCGCAGCGGGGCCATGAGCGCGAGCACCTGCGTGCGCTGCGAGGCCAGCGCACGAGCTCCCGCGTGCGGCCGGTAGTCGAGGTCGCGCACGGCGCGCTCGACCCGGGCGCGGGTCGCGGCCGAGATCGGTCGCTTGCCGGAGAAGGTGTAGGACACCGTGGAGACCGAGACCCCGGCCACCCGTGCCACATCGTCGATCGTCGCCATCGTCGTCCCCTCGTCGGCTGCCCGCTGGCCACCCTAGCGAGTCGAAGCAGCATCGAAGCGGTGGCGCGCGCCGTCGACCGCTCCGCGCGTTTGTGCTGACCGCTATGCCCATTGGACCATCGAAGCGGTTCGATGGACAAGCCCTCATCGGGACGTTCCTCGCGATCCGCCCGCCCGAGGGCGCGTGCCGCACCGTCAGCGGCGCAGCGCCCCGCAGTCAGGGCTGGTCGACGAGGGGTGGCGGGAGCGTTCCCACGATGTGTATCGTATCGTTTCGACGCTCGCACGTCCCCGGGCCTGGACCGATCGGCAGAGACGCCGCTGCGACGTCCACGGCCCGCACGCCTGCGCAGGCAGCTGTCCCAGCCCGCTCGATCGAAGGACCCGCACATGACGACCTCGCGCCCCTCCGGCCGCCAGTTCCCCGCCGACTTCCTCTGGGGCTCCGCCACGGCGGCGTACCAGATCGAGGGCGCCTTCGACGAGGACGGCCGTGGCCCGTCCATCTGGGACACGTTCTCCCGGACGCCGGGCAAGGTGCTCAACGGCGACACCGGTGACGTCGCGGTGGACCACTACCACCGTGTCCCCGAGGACATCGCGATCATGACGGACCTCGGGCTGCAGGCCTACCGCTTCTCGATCGCGTGGCCCCGCGTCCAGCCGACGGGTTCGGGCGAGTTCAACCAGGCCGGCCTGGACTTCTACGTCGACCTCGCCGACCGCCTCATCGCCGCGGGGATCAAGCCCGTCGCGACGCTCTACCACTGGGACCTCCCGCAGGCGCTCGAGGACGAGGGCGGCTGGGCCAACCGGCAGACCGCGCTCAACTTCGCCGTGTACGCCCGCAAGCTGGCCGAGGTCCTCGGCGACCGGATCCACGTCTGGACCACGCTCAACGAGCCGTGGTGCTCGGCGTTCCTCGGCTACGGCTCCGGAGTGCACGCCCCGGGCGTGACCGACGACGCGAAGGCCCTCGCGGCGGTCCACCACCTCAACCTCGCCCACGGCCTGGCCGGCCGGGCGATCAAGGACGTGCTGGGCGACGACACACCGATCTCGGTGACGCTCAACCTGCACGTGACGCGCGCCGCCTCCGACAGCCCCGAGGACCTCGAGGCCAAGCGCCGCATCGACACCATCGCCAACGACGTGTTCCTGAGCCCGATGCTCGACGGCGAGTACCCCAAGGAGGTCTTCGGCGACACCGAGGGGATCAGTGACTGGTCCTTCGTGCAGGACGGTGACCTCGAGCTCATCAAGGTGCCGCTCGCGCTCCTGGGGGTCAACTACTACTCGACCAACCGGGTGCAGCATGGCACCCCTGCGGTCGGCGACGGCACACCGGGCCCCGACGGGCACCGGTCGTCCGAGAACAGCGCCTGGACCGGCGCGACCAACGTGGAGTGGGTCGCACAGCCGGGGCCGTACACGGCCATGGGCTGGAACATCGAGCCGCAGGGCCTGGTCGACCTGCTCATGGAGCTCCACGAGCGGTACCCGAACGTGCCGATGGCCATCACGGAGAACGGCGCCGCGTTCTACGACGAGGTCAGCGCGGACGGCCGGGTGCACGACCCGGACCGGGTCGCGTACCTGCACGACCACATCGACGCCGTCGGCGAGGCCATGGACCGTGGCGCCGACGTGCGCGGCTACTTCGTCTGGTCGCTGCTGGACAACTTCGAGTGGGCCTACGGCTACGACCGTCGGTTCGGCGTGGTCCGCGTCGACTACCAGACGCAGGAGCGCACCGTGAAGGACTCGGGCCTCTGGTACCGCGAGCTGCTGCGCACCCGCACGATCCCCAACCCGGAGTCCGCAGCCCGCTGACCCACCCACGACGTCCGAGCAGCTGGAGGCCCTGGCCCACATCTGCTCGGACGTCGTGTTGTTGGCCGGTGGGGGAGGATGGCGGCGTGGGACGACGATCGACGAAGCGCCCGTACGGCGCCGAGCACGTCGAGCTCGATCTCGACCGGGCGACCGGTGGCCGACGTGCGGAGTCCGGGGCCGACGGCGAGTGGACGGTGCAGCGGGTGCGCGGCTCCGACCGCGAGTACCGGTGCCCCGGGTGCGACCAGCTGGTGAGCGCCGGGACGCCGCACGTCGTCGCGTGGCGGACCGACGGGCTGTTCGGCGAGGCGCTCGACGACCGACGGCACTGGCACTCCTCCTGCTGGCAGGCGCGAACCCGGCGCAGACCGACCCGGCGGTGACGGCGGCTTAGGCTCGTCCCGATGACCACGCACACGTCCGACCCCGGCCTCATCCGAGCGCTCACCGTCCTGCCCGCCCTGCGCGAGGACGTCGAGCTGCACACCGCGGACGGGCTCACGCTCGTCGGTGAGCTCGCTCGACCCGTCGAGACGGCGCCCGCGGCGACGCTGGTGACGCTGCACCCGCTGCCGACGCACGGCGGCTACATGGACTCGCACGTCCTGCGCAAGGCGGCGTGGCGGCTGCCGGCACTCGCCGACCTGGCGGTGCTGCGGTTCAACACGCGCGGCACGACCAGCCCCCGGGGCACCAGCGACGGAGCCTTCGACGGGGGCGACGCGGAGCGGTACGACGTGCACGCCGCCATCGAGTTCGCCGAGTTCCACGACCTGCCGAACCGCTGGCTCGTCGGGTGGTCATTCGGATCCGAGCTGGTGCTCATGCACGGCCGCGACCCGTCGATCGAGGGCGCCGTCCTGCTGTCCCCGCCGCTGCACCGGGCGACGGACGCGGACCTCGACGCCTGGGCGCAGTTCGGCAAGCCGCTGGTGGTGCTCGTCCCCGAGCTGGACGACTACCTGCGCCCCGACGAGGCCCGCCGCCGGTTCGCGCGGGTGCCGCAGGCCGAGGTCATCGGCGTCGACGGCGCCAAGCACCTGTGGGTGGGCGAGTCCGCTGTGCGGCGCGTGCTCGACGAGATCGTCGCGCACGTGCTGCCCGACCACCCGGTCCCGCTGCCCACCCACTGGGACGGCCCGAGCAGCACGGCGAAGGATGACGCATGAGCCTGCACACCTACCGCGCGGACGGACCCGGGCTGCCCGTCGTCCTCCTGCACGGATTCCCGCTGGACCACCGGATGTGGGACGCCGTGGCCGACCAGCTCACCGCCGACCGAGCAGTCCACGCGGTCGACCTGCCGGGCACGCCGGGCAACGCCACCGATCTTCCGGAGCCCGCGCTCGAGGCCTCGGCCGACGCGGTCGCGGAGGTCCTGCGCGCCGCGGGGATCGACCGGGCCGTCGTCGCCGGCCTGTCGATGGGCGGCTACGTGGCGCTCGCCCTGCTCGAGCGCCATCCCGACCTCGTCGCGGGCCTCGCGCTGGTGGACACCAAGTCCACGGCCGACCCGCCCGAGGCGCGCGCCAACCGGCTGCGCATCGCCGCGCAGGTGGAGGAGTCGGGTTCGGTGGACGCCGTCCGGCCGATGGCCTCGTCGCTCGTGGGCGAGTCGACGAGGTCCTCGCGGCCCGCCGTCGCCGTGCAGGTCGGCGAGTGGATCGACCAGCAGGAACCCGCGGGCGTCGCGTGGTCGCAGCGCGCCATGGCCGCCCGCCCGGACCGCTCGGACGTCCTGCGTGCGTTCGCCGGCCCGGTGGTCGTCGTGGTCGGTGACGAGGACACGGTCACGCCCGTGGAGGCCGCCGAGCACCTGGTCGCGACGGCACCCCAGGCCCAGCTCGTCGTCGTCCCGCGCGCAGGCCACCTCTCCTCGGTGGAACAGCCCGCGGACGTCGCGGCCGCCCTGGCCAACCTGGCGCAGGCCGCCGACTCCGCCTGACGGCTGCTCCTCAGCGCGCGAGCACGCGCGCGAGGGCCTCCGCCATGTCGAGCGACTCGCCGTCCTTCCCGCCCGCACCGATCACGAGCGGGGGAGCGGACGGCTCCGGCGTGACTCCGCGGAGGCGTGCGGTCAGGCTCGACGGCGTGGTGAGCACGTAGAACCTGCCGTCGGTGTCCACCGCGACCGTCTCGTCGCGCCGCAGGTACCAGCCGACCAACGGGGTCCGGTAGCGGGCGCGGCCGTCGTAGGAGCGCGCGGACAGGGGCTCGGGGGCGGGGCCGTCGGTCAGCGCCCGGCGCAGGAACGCGTCGATCTGCTCCTGCGCCTGGGCGGACTCCGCCCGCTGTCGTTCGGCCAGCCGCTCCCCGTGCACCGCGGCAGCAGCCCGGCGCTCCTCGCGCCAGCGGGCCGCCTTGTCGTCCGTCACGTGTGCCCCCGGAGCCGTCGCGGCCTGCCGTCAGCGGGTCGGCGCGGAGGCGTCGTCGCTGGCGGGCTGCCCGTCGCGGGCGTCGGCAGCGGCGTCCTCGACGTCCGTCGCCGGGGCCGCCTCGGCGGCCGCGTCGCTCGGGGCCGTGTCGCTGGAGACCTCGTCGCTCGAGACCGCGTCGCTGGAGACCGCGTCGTTCGAGACCTCGCCGGCGGGGGCGTCGTCGGACGGCGACAGACCGGTCTTCTCCTCGGCGGGAGCCGCCTGGACCGGGATGGCCGCCGACACGGGAGCCGGACGGGACTTGGTCGGCCGGGACGCCGGGCGGGCGGGCTTGGCCGCGGCGGCACCCGACGGGCCCGACGTGCTGGACCCGCCCGACGTGCTGGCCGCGCCCGACGTGTTCGACGTGCTCGACGTGCCCGACGTGCCCGACGTGCCCGACGGAGCGTCCGTGCCCTGGTCCTTGTCCTTGCCCGTGACCGGCGCGGCCTTCTGCTCCTGCTGGAAGGCCGCCTCGGCACGGGAGGCCCGCTCGAGCGTCGCGCGGTCGGGGTTGTGGCCGAGCAGGTTGCGCAGCTCGTCGAGGTACGACGTGATCGACTCGCGCTGCCGGTTGAGGTCCTCGACCTGACGGGTCGCCGTCGTGCGCTCGCGCTCCGACTCGATCATCGAGTCGGAGATCTGCTTCTCGGCGTGCTCCCGGGCCTCGGCGACCACGCGGTCGGCGTTCCGGCGCGCGTTCGACAGCAGCTCCTTGGCGTGCTGCTCGGCGTCGGTGCGGACCTTGTCCGCCTGGGCCAGCGCCTTGGCCACGCGCTGCTCGGCCTCGGCGGCGTGCGCCTCGGCATCCCGCACCAGGCGCTCGGTCTCGGCACGCGCGGTCTCGTGCCGGCTGGCGTCCTCGCGCTCCGCCGCCTCTCGGCGGGAGGCGATGGTCAGCTCGGCCTCGGCCAGCTGCTGCTCGGCCGACCGGACCAGCTCGTCCGCGCGGGTCTTGGCGGACGTGGTCAGCTCGGCCGCTGCTCGGCGGGCCTCCGTCGTGACCCGCTCCACCTCGAGTCGGGTGCGCTCGCGCAGCTCGGCGGTCTCGCGGTCGGTGGCGGACCGCAGCTCGCCCGTCTCGCGCTCCGTGACCTCCCGCAGCTCGGCCGCCTCGCGCGCCGTGACGTCGCGCAGGTGGGTGGTCTCGTGGGCGGCGCGCTCGCGCAGCTCGGTCGTCTCCCGCTCGGCCTGCGCGCGCAGGTCGGCGGCGTAGCGCTCGGCCTCGCCCCGCAGGCTGACGACGACGCGCTCGGCGTCCGCCCGCTGCGCCGCGAGCTCGTCGGAGGTCGTGGAGCGCAGCTCGCCGGTCTCCCGCTCGGCCTGCGCGCGGACGAAGGCGGCGTACTGCTCGGCCTCGGCGCGCAGCGCGGCCACCTCGGCCGCCACCCGCTGCTGCAGCGCGGCGGCGTCCCGCTCGGCGGAGGCGCGGACCCCGTCCGCGTACTCCTGCGCCTGCACGCGCAGGGATGTGACCTCCTCGGCGGCCTCCTGACGGGCCAGGCTGACCTCGATGGCCGCGTCGCTGCGCTGCTGGGCCACGTAGCGGTCGACCTCGATGCGCGCGGCGGCCAGCTCGGCCTCGACCCGCTGGCGCAGCTCGGTGGTGTCCCTGTCGGCGCTCTGACGCAGGTCCTGCGCGTACCGCTCGGCGTCCTCGCGCTGGGCGGTCGTCTCCGCCTCGGAGCGCGCCCGCAGCTCGCTCGCCGTGCGCTCCGTCGCGATGCGCAGCTGCGTCGCCTCGTGCTCGACGCTGGCCCGCAACGTGCCGAGCTCGCGCTCGAGCGAGCTGCGCCGCTCGCTCTCCTCGGTCGTGATCGCGCTCTGGATCCGGGCGGCCTCGCGCTCGGCGGAACCGACCAGCTCCTCCGCACGACGCTGCGCGGCGAGCAGGGTGCTCTCGGCCTCCGCGGCGGCAGACGTCTTGACCTCGTCGGCCTCGCGCCGGGCGGTCGCGACGAGCTCGGCGACCTCGTTCTCGGCGCGCGCCCGCAGCTGGCCGGAGGCGAGCTTGGCACGGGCGAGGGCGTCCGCCGCCTGCGAGTTCGCCTGCGTCACGACATCCGACGACTGCTCCTCGGCCGACCGCAGGAGCTGCTCGATGCGCGAGCCCAGGCCCGAGTACGTCGGCCGCTCCGCCTCGCGCAGCTGCCGGTGCGCCTCGGACAGCTCCCCGGCCACCTGCATGGCCCGACCGTCGAGCGACTCCACCTGGGCGCGCGCGTCCGCGAGCGCCTTCTCCAACGCGGTGAGCCGGGCATCGACGGCCTCCCGCTCGTAGCCACGGAAGTTCACGACGGGGAAGGGCGGGCGAGCATCGGGCACGAGCAGTCCTCCTGGGCACCGTGGCTCCGCGCGGAGCTGCCTCGGTCGAGGCGCTCGTCAACTGCCGGAACCCGCTGGTCAGGATACCGGTCTTCACCCGCTGGCGGACGCGACGCCACCGCCGCAGGCACACGACGGCCGATCCGTCCAGTCGAGCCCGGTTCGGCCGTCACAGGCGCGCGGCCTATCCTGATGCCTCTCTTCCTTGGAGGATTCTGCGTGCTCAAGCGACTGATGATCGCTGCGATCGGCATCGTCGGACTGGTCGTCGTGTGCCTCGGTATCGCATCGGCGACGGTGTGGCGGGCCGACGACGTCCTGGTGGCGACCACCTCGGGGGGTCCGCACACCCTCGTGACGGACCCCGGCGTCCTCGAGCTCGGGGGTGACCCCGTCACGGTCAAGGTCACGGTTCCGGACGACGGCAAGGTCGTGCTCGCGATCGGGCGGGACACCGACGTGGCCGGCTGGGTGGGCACCGACGAGCACGGCCGGGTGACCGGCCTGTCGGGGTGGCACACCCTCGAGGTCGAGGAGGTTGCCGGCCCGGAGCCGACACCGGCGCCGACCGACGCCGCGGCGCCCGCCGACGGTGCGAGCCCCGCACCGGCCGAGGGCGCCACGGACGCACCCGCGACGGTGGCCGACCCGTCCGGGTCGGACCTGTGGGTCGCCGAGGAGACCGGCACCGGTTCCGCCGAGCTGGTGTGGCCCGCTCAGGAGGGCCGCTGGAGCCTGCTCGCCGTCAGCACCGGGGAGTCCGCGCCCACCCTCTCGCTCGCGTGGCCCCGCGTGGTCACGACGCCGTGGCTGTGGCCGTGCGTCGCGGTCGGTGCCCTGCTGATGCTGGTCGCGGCGTGGCTGATGCTGCGCGACGTGCGCCGCCGCCGCGCCGGGCTCGACGACGAGACCTGGCACCCCGTGAGCACGGGGGCCGTCCCCGTGGTGACCGTCGGCGACGGCAACGAGATCCCCGTGCTCACCCGTCGGGAGCTGCGTGAGGCCGCGCAGGCCCGTGCGGCCCGCCCGCGCACCGGCTCGGTGCCGAAGGTGACGGCGCGCACCGGCTCCGTGCCGGTGGTGGCGGCACCGAAGAACCCGACCGCCGACGCACCCGCGACGACCTCGGCGGGCGCGGCCGCGGTCACCCAGGCCACGGTCGCGACCAGCCGCCGGTCGCTGCGACCGCCGACGGGCGCGATCCCCGTCGTGCCGCAGAAGTCTGCGACGGACCGACCCGCGCCCGGCCCCGGCTGGACGCCGACCGCCGCGCCCGGGGGCGACCGCACGTCGGCCGACGCGACAGCTGGGCGGCCCACGTCGGCTCCGGTCGCGCCGACGACATCGGGCGGCCCCGGACCTGCGCGCCCGACCGCGGATGCCCCGCCGCACGGCCGCCCGTCCTGGGTGGCCGGCACGTCGGCGCCGGCGACCCCGGTCGGAGCACCCGTCACGGGTCCCAACCGTCCGGCGGACCGTCCGGTGGACCGTCCGGCCGGGTGGACGGCGGTCCCGCCGCCTCCCGGTGCCCGCGTCCGCCCCGGTTCCCCGGACGATCCCGGCGCCGCGCACGCAGGTCGGCCCGCCTGGGCCAGGACGGACGCCGGTCAGGCCGACGAGCCCGGGACCGCAGGTTCTCGCGCCGACGCCTGGCGTCGCGCCTGGGGCCTGCCGGCCACCGACCCCACCCCCACCACCCAGCGCGACGACCACGAGGAGGAGAACCGATGACGCGCACACCGCGCCCCACCCGCGTGCTCGCCGCGGTCGGCAGCGTGCTCGTGCTCGGCCTCTCCGCGTGCAGCGCCCCGCTGCCGCAGGCCCAGCCCGACCCCGTCCCGGCCGTCGCACCGGCGGCCACGACCGTCTCCCAGACCCAGACGCTCCTCGGTGACGTGGGGGAGGTGCTGACCACCGCGGACACCGCGCTCGACGCGGCCCAGCTGACGCCGCGGGTCGAGGGACCCGCACTGGCCGTCCGGACCGCCGAGTACGTGCGCGCGACCGCGACGGCGGGCGCCAAGCTGCCGACGGCGCTGCCCACGGACGAGCAGGCGCTGATCGTGCCGCAGACCGACACGTGGCCGCGCACCCAGCTGGTCGTCACCAAGCAGCCCGACGACCTGCAGGCACCGCGCATCCTCGTCATGCAGCAGACGGCCCCGCGCGAGCCGTACCGGCTGTGGGGCTGGGGCCGGATGGGTGCCGGCATCCAGATGCCGGCGACGGCGGCCGCGGAGACGGGCAGCCCTGCGCTCGCACCCGACGCGACCGGCCTGCTGATGACGCCGACCGAAGCGCTCCAGCAGTACGCCGACGTCCTCGCCAACGGTGACGCCTCGACGTTCGCGGCGAGCTTCGAGCCCGACACGTTCCGCACCAGCATCGAGGCCGCCCGGGCAGCGACGGCGTCGGGGGTCCAGGCCGCCGGCTCGGCGACCGAGACGTACACGCCCGACGCCGCGCCCGTGGTCAGCCTCGGCACCGTGGACGGCGGTGCGATCGTCGTCGGACAGCTCACCACGGTGTCCACCGTGACGCTGACGGTCGCAGGTGGGACGATCCCCATCGCCGACCCGTTCTACGCGGCGCTCACCGGCAAGCAGAGCGCCGGCAGCAACTTCGTCCGGACGTTCACCGACGTGCTCGTCATGTACGTGCCTCCAGCGGACAGCGGTGCCAAGGTGCAGCTGCTCGCCGCGGAGCACGCCGTGACGGGCGCGACCGCCGAGTGATCGCCCACCGACCCGCACCCTGACCCGCCCACCCGGCACCGGCCACGAAGGAAGATCGACGCATGTCGCAGCCCACCGGACCTCGCCCGCCCCTCGACGTGCGAGGTGCCGTCGACCTGTCGATGCTGAACCGCCCCGCGACGCCGGCGCCCGGTAGTCCGGGTGGGCTGCCCGCACCGGGCGCCTACGTGGTGGACGTCGACACGCAGTCGTTCCCCGACCTCGTGCAGAGCTCGACGCAGCACCCCGTGGTCGTGGTCCTGTGGGCGCCGCGCAGCGAGGTGAGCGCGACGGTCGCCGCGGACCTGGCGGCGCTCGCCGACGAGGACGCCGGCCGCTGGCAGCTGGCCCGCATCGACGCCGAGGCCAACCCCCAGATCGCGCAGGCCTTCCAGGCGCAGGGCGTGCCGACGGTCGTCGCCGTCATCGCGGGTCAGCCGCTGCCCCTGTTCCAGGGTGCCTACCCCCGGGACCAGGTGCGAGCGGTGCTCGACCAGGTGCTCGCGGCCTCGGAGGCCAACGGCGTCACCGGGCGCGCGACGCCCAGCACGGGGGCACCGCAGGACGAGGTCGAGCCGGAGCCCGAGCTCCCGCCCCTGCACCAGGAGGCGTACGACGCGATCGAGCGCGACGACCTCGCCGCGGCGACGGCCGCCTACGAGCAGGCGCTCAAGGAGAACCCTCGTGACACGCTCGCCCGTGCCGGCCTCGCGCAGGTCGGGCTGCTCGAGCGCACGCGCGACGCCGACCTGCAGAGCGCCCGTGCGGCCGCTGCGGCGGACCCGTCCGACGTGGACGCGCAGCTGGCCGTCGCCGACCTCGACATCCTCGGCGGCAAGGTCGAGGACGCGTTCGCGCGGCTGGTGGACGTCCTGCGCACGACCTTCGGACCGGACCGCGAGCGGGTGCGCGTGCGCCTCGTCGACCTGTTCGAGGTCATCGGTGGCGAGGACCCCCGGGTGATCGCGGCCCGACGTGCCATGGCGAGCGCCCTGTACTGACCCGCGGGCCTGGGCCCGGCACCCGCCGCGAGGCCGCGGCGGCACGTCGCGCCGGGCAGGCGCGCGCGGGCGACAGCGGGGGCCGTCAGGCGCGTTCGTGCAGGTCAGGGGCGCCGGGGACCACGTGACCCGCGTCACCGCTCACGGATTTGCCACCTGGCGCGGGCGCTGCGTAATGTTCTCGATGTCGCCCCGGCAGGGAGGAACGGACACAGCGGATCACACCGCGTGGCTGGTCCCCCGGGAAGACTCCTCGGACACGTCGACCGGCGGCAACATCGCCGGTCTGAGGTAGTGTCCGGGACGCGGAACGCAGGTTCCAGCCCAGTTGGATCGCCTCTCACCAGGGGATTTGACGAGGCGGGGCCGCTCCGCTAAGTTAGAGCAGTTGCCTCCGGACAGGTTGAGAAACCGAGATGGATGCGCGTCTGTTCCTTGAGAACTCAACAGTGTGCCAAATAGTCGATGCCATATGGCTCGCTATCTGAGGGTGTGTCCGCTCGTTTGGGTGGGTGTGTCTGATGGTGGTGGGTCTTGGTTGAGATAGATGTCCGTTCTTTCACCTCCGTGGGAGGCGGCATCAAAATTCAGCCGAATCTGAACGGTCCTTATCGGGACCATTTCGTTTGTCGGTTGCTCTGCTGCTTTCGGGTGGCGGGGTGCCATGTAGACATTAACGGAGAGTTTGATTCTGGCTCAGGACGAACGCTGGCGGCGTGCTTAACACATGCAAGTCGAACGGTGACGACCAGCTTGCTGGTCTGATCAGTGGCGAACGGGTGAGTAACACGTGAGCAACCTACCCCAGACTCTGGAATAACCATGGGAAACGATGGCTAATACCGGATACGAGACGTGCACGCATGTGTGGCGTCTGGAAAGATTTATCGGTCTGGGATGGGCTCGCGGCCTATCAGCTTGTTGGTGGGGTAGTGGCCTACCAAGGCGACGACGGGTAGCCGGCCTGAGAGGGCGACCGGCCACACTGGGACTGAGATACGGCCCAGACTCCTACGGGAGGCAGCAGTGGGGAATATTGCACAATGGGCGCAAGCCTGATGCAGCGACGCCGCGTGAGGGATGACGGCCTTCGGGTTGTAAACCTCTTTCAGCAGGGAAGAAGCGAAAGTGACGGTACCTGCAGAAGAAGCGCCGGCTAACTACGTGCCAGCAGCCGCGGTAATACGTAGGGCGCAAGCGTTGTCCGGAATTATTGGGCGTAAAGAGCTCGTAGGCGGTTTGTCGCGTCTGCTGTGAAAACCTAAGGCTCAACCTTGGGCTTGCAGTGGGTACGGGCAGACTAGAGTGCGGTAGGGGTGACTGGAATTCCTGGTGTAGCGGTGGAATGCGCAGATATCAGGAGGAACACCGATGGCGAAGGCAGGTCACTGGGCCGCAACTGACGCTGAGGAGCGAAAGCATGGGGAGCGAACAGGATTAGATACCCTGGTAGTCCATGCCGTAAACGTTGGGCACTAGGTGTGGGGCTCATTCCACGAGTTCCGTGCCGCAGCAAACGCATTAAGTGCCCCGCCTGGGGAGTACGGCCGCAAGGCTAAAACTCAAAGAAATTGACGGGGGCCCGCACAAGCGGCGGAGCATGCGGATTAATTCGATGCAACGCGAAGAACCTTACCAAGGCTTGACATACACCGGAAACTTCCAGAGATGGTTGCCCCGCAAGGTCGGTGTACAGGTGGTGCATGGTTGTCGTCAGCTCGTGTCGTGAGATGTTGGGTTAAGTCCCGCAACGAGCGCAACCCTCGTCCCATGTTGCCAGCGGGTTATGCCGGGGACTCATGGGAGACTGCCGGGGTCAACTCGGAGGAAGGTGGGGATGACGTCAAATCATCATGCCCCTTATGTCTTGGGCTTCACGCATGCTACAATGGCCGGTACAAAGGGCTGCGATACCGCGAGGTGGAGCGAATCCCAAAAAGCCGGTCTCAGTTCGGATTGGGGTCTGCAACTCGACCCCATGAAGTCGGAGTCGCTAGTAATCGCAGATCAGCAACGCTGCGGTGAATACGTTCCCGGGCCTTGTACACACCGCCCGTCAAGTCACGAAAGTCGGTAACACCCGAAGCCGGTGGCCCAACCCTTGTGGAGGGAGCTGTCGAAGGTGGGACTGGCGATTGGGACTAAGTCGTAACAAGGTAGCCGTACCGGAAGGTGCGGCTGGATCACCTCCTTTCTAAGGAGCATCTGGCATCAGGTTGTCCTGTCATGGGGTGGCTGTGGTGTCCAGGCCCGTTGTCCCTGCCGAACGAGTGGGGGACGGTGCTCGAGGGTGGAACATCGACTGTGGCCGGCTTTCGAGCTGGTGGCGACCTAGTACGCCGGGCCCTTTGGGGTTCCGGGTGGGAACGGATCGTTGCTGGTGAGGGGTCGGCTGGGCACGCTGTTGGGTCCTGAGGGAACAGCCGGAAGGTTGTTCGTTCAGGGTCGCTACGAGTCGCATCGCCGCCTGTGGGTGGGGGTGGGGCTCGGGTGGCTGCGGGCTGGTACCGCTCAGTCGAACCGCTCTTGCTGGTGCCTTCGGGTGCGGTGGGGTAGGCGCTGGGGTGAGGGTGCTGGTTTCCCGGTCGTAGCTTGAGAACTGCACAGTGGACGCGAGCATCTTTTATGAATGATCTTTGTGGTCAAGTTTATAAGGGCACAGGGTGGATGCCTTGGCACTAGGAGCCGAAGAAGGACGTTGTAGCCTGCGATAAGCCTCGGGGAGTTGGCAAACGAACCGTGATCCGAGGATGTCCGAATGGGGAAACCCCGCACGAGTCATGTCGTGTGACCCGCACCTGAATATATAGGGTGTGTGGAGGGAACGGCGGGAAGTGAAACATCTCAGTACCGCCAGGAAGAGATATTCCGTGAGTAGTGGCGAGCGAAAGCGGATCAGGCCAAACCGTGTACGTGTTCAAGCCGGCAGGCGTTGCGTGCACGGGGTTGTGGGACCTTTCAGCTGGTTCTGCCGATCCAGCAGGGAGTCAGAAAGTCGCGTCATAGTCGAAGGGCATTGAAAGGCCCGGCACAGAGGGTGTGACCCCCGTAGACGAAATGGCGTGGCCTCCCGAAGGGGATCCCAAGTAGCTCCGGGCCCGAGAAACCTGGAGTGAATCTGCACAGACCACTGTGTAAGCCTAAATACTACCTAGTGACCGATAGCGGACAAGTACCGTGAGGGAAAGGTGAAAAGTACCCCGGGAGGGGAGTGAAATAGTACCTGAAACCGTGTGCCTACAATCCGTTGGAGCCTCCCTAGCAGGGGTGACAGCGTGCCTTTTGAAGAATGAGCCTGCGAGTTAGTGGTACGTGGCGAGGTTAACCCGTGTGGGGAAGCCGTAGCGAAAGCGAGTCCGAATAGGGCGATTCAGTCGCGTGCTCTAGACCCGAAGCGGAGTGATCTAGCCATGGGCAGGTTGAAGCGCGGGTAAGACCGCGTGGAGGACCGAACCCACCAGGGTTGAAAACCTGGGGGATGACCTGTGGTTAGGGGTGAAAGGCCAATCAAACTCCGTGATAGCTGGTTCTCCCCGAAATGCATTTAGGTGCAGCGTCACGTGTTTCTTGCCGGAGGTAGAGCTACTGGATAGCCGATGGGCCCCAACAGGTTACTGACGTTAGCCAAACTCCGAATGCCGGTAAGCCAGAGCGTGGCAGTGAGACTGCGGGGGATAAGCTCCGTAGTCGAGAGGGAAACAGCCCAGACCACCAGCTAAGGCCCCTAAGCGTATGCTAAGTGGGAAAGGATGTGGAGTTGCACAGACAACCAGGAGGTTGGCTTAGAAGCAGCCACCCTTGAAAGAGTGCGTAATAGCTCACTGGTCAAGTGATTCCGCGCCGACAATGTAGCGGGGCTCAAGTATACCGCCGAAGCTGTGGCATTCACATATCAGCTCAGCGCACCTTTTGGGTGTGTTCAGGCGTGTGGATGGGTAGGGGAGCGTCGTGTGGCGAGTGAAGTCGCGGGGTAACCCAGCGGTGGACGCCACACGAGTGAGAATGCAGGCATGAGTAGCGAAAGACGGGTGAGAAACCCGTCCGCCGAATGATCAAGGGTTCCAGGGCCAGGCTAATCCGCCCTGGGTAAGTCGGGACCTAAGGCGAGGCCGACAGGCGTAGTCGATGGACAACGGGTTGATATTCCCGTACCGGCGAAGAACCGCCCATACCGAGCCCGGTGATGCTAAGCGCCCGAGCCGGCACATCGTCCCTTCGGGGACACCGTGCCGGGGAGCGCGTGACCCGAACCGGTAGTAGGTAAGCGTATTAACAGGGGTGACGCAGGAAGGTAGCCAAGCGTGGCGATGGTAGTCCACGTCCAAGGTCGTAGGGCGAGGTGTAGGCAAATCCGCACCTCATATAGCCTGAGAGCTCACGGTGACCGCGAATGCGGGAATCTGGTGATCCTATGCTGCCAAGAAAAGCCTCGACGCGAGGTTCTAGCCGCCCGTACCCCAAACCGACTCAGGTGATCAGGTAGAGAATACCAAGGCGATCGAGAGAATCGTGGTTAAGGAACTCGGCAAAATGCCCCCGTAACTTCGGGAGAAGGGGGGCCTGAAGCGTGATCCGGCTAGCCCGGGGAGCGTGAAGGGCCGCAGAGACCAGGGAGAAGCGACTGTTTACTAAAAACACAGGTCCGTGCGAAGTCGCAAGACGATGTATACGGACTGACGCCTGCCCGGTGCTGGAAGGTTAAGAGGACGGGTCAGCCGCAAGGCGAAGCTCAGAATTTAAGCCCCAGTAAACGGCGGTGGTAACTATAACCATCCTAAGGTAGCGAAATTCCTTGTCGGGTAAGTTCCGACCTGCACGAATGGCGTAACGACTTCTCCGCTGTCTCAACCGCGAACTCGGCGAAATTGCACTACGAGTAAAGATGCTCGTTACGCGCAGCAGGACGGAAAGACCCCGGGACCTTTACTATAGCTTGGTATTGGTGTTCGGTGCGGCTTGTGTAGGATAGGTGGGAGACTGTGAAGCCGGCACGCCAGTGTCGGTGGAGTCAACGTTGAAATACCACTCTGGTCGCTCTGGATATCTAACCTCGGTCCGTGATCCGGATCAGGGACAGTGCCTGGTGGGTAGTTTAACTGGGGCGGTTGCCTCCTAAAATGTAACGGAGGCGCTCAAAGGTTCCCTCAGCCTGGTTGGCAATCAGGTGGCGAGTGCAAGTGCACAAGGGAGCTTGACTGTGAGACTGACAGGTCGAGCAGGGACGAAAGTCGGAACTAGTGATCCGGCGGTGGCTTGTGGAAGCGCCGTCGCTCAACGGATAAAAGGTACCCCGGGGATAACAGGCTGATCTTGCCCAAGAGTCCATATCGACGGCATGGTTTGGCACCTCGATGTCGGCTCGTCGCATCCTGGGGCTGGAGTAGGTCCCAAGGGTTGGGCTGTTCGCCCATTAAAGCGGTACGCGAGCTGGGTTTAGAACGTCGTGAGACAGTTCGGTCCCTATCCGCTGCGCGCGCAGGAAACTTGAGAAGGGCTGTCCCTAGTACGAGAGGACCGGGACGGACGAACCTCTGGTGTGCCAGTTGTTCCGCCAGGAGCACGGCTGGTTAGCTACGTTCGGAAGGGATAACCGCTGAAAGCATCTAAGCGGGAAGCCTGCTTCAAGATGAGGTTTCCATGCCCCCTTGAGGGGTGAGAGGCTCCCAGCTAGACCACTGGGTAGATAGGCCGGATGTGGAAGAGGGGACTAAAGACCCTCGCAGCTGACCGGTACTAATAAGCCGACAACTTCACCACACCATTCATTGCGTGTACGCGTCCACTGTGCGGTTCCCGAGGTACGAACGGGAATCCCGTTTGAGAACTCGATAGCGTTACGGCGGTCATAGCGAAGGGGAAACGCCCGGTCCCATTCCGAACCCGGAAGCTAAGCCCTTCAGCGCCGATGGTACTGCACTCGCCAGGGTGTGGGAGAGTAGGACGCCGCCGGACATCATTCAGAAAGAGCCATCCCTTCGGGGGTGGCTCTTTCTGTTTTCCGGGGTTGTCGACTGACTCCGCGGGTGGCCTTCTGGTGCGCGTTCGGGCGCGGTCGCGCCGCGTGGGCGGCCGCCGGTGGCGTCAATTGCGTGGCACGAGAGACCGCGGTGGCGTTAGCGTGGCCGGATTCTCGAGTCGGCTCGGAGGAGGTGGGACCCATGGACGCAGTCTCCGTGGTGTGCGCTCCCGTGCAGGTCGCACGACTGGGCTAGTCGCCCGCGGGAGCGCCGCCGAGGCACTCGCGAAAGGCAGCTCACCATGAACGTCTCATCTTCTTCCTCAGAGTCGTCCGGACAGGCGACGGACTCTGCTCCCCGTCGGCGGGAGCCTGACGTCGACGCCACGCGCCGCGTACCCCCGGCCGGTGCTCGGGCTCTGGTGCTCGGCGGGGGTGGCTCGACGGGTCACGCGTGGCTGATCGGCGTGTTGACCGGGTTCGTCGAAACCGGGCTGGATGTGAGCGCCGCCGACCTGACGATCGGTACGTCGGCGGGGGCGACCGCCGCCGCCCAGCTGGCCGGCGCCACTGCTACCGAGCTATACGGCGCGGCCCTGGCGGCGCCCCCTGCGCAAGCTCCCAGTACGGCCGGGCGCGACCAGGGACGCGCTGCGCGTGGGCGGGTGGTGGACCACCTCGAGCGGTTCCGCGCACTCGTCGCCGCATCGGCGGACGCGGCAGACATGCGCCGCCGGATGGGTGCGGCGGCGCTCGAGAGGGTGGCGGCATCGGACGGCTCCTGGCAGGCCCGGTGGCGCGCGACGGTCGCCGCACGCCTGCCTGACGCACGCTGGCCGCAACGTCCCGTGGTGCTGACGGCGGTCGACGCGCACAGCGGTGAGCCCGTCGTGTTCGACCGGCACAGCGGCGTCGACCTGGTCGATGCCGTGGCCGCCAGCACTGCCGGTGGCGGCTATCCCTACGAGATCGGCGGCCGGTACTACATCGACGGCGGGTACCGGTCCAATGCCGAGAACGCCGACCTGGCGGCCGGGTTCGCGCGCGTGCTGGTGCTGTCACCGCTGGGCGGCAGGTCGCTGTACCCGGCGGAGTGGGGCACGCGGCTCACCGCGCAGGTCGACCGGCTCCGGGCCTGGGGGAGCCGGGTGGTGACGATCGCCCCGGGCGCTGCCTCCGAGCACCTGTTCGGCGCGGACGCGATGGATCTGTCGTTGCGTCCGGCTGCTGCCCGGGCCGGTTACGAGGACGGCAGGAGGCAAGCCGAGCAGATCGCCGACGTCTGGGGCTGAGCTCGGCAGGACGCCCTGCGCCGCCGCCGTGCACCTCGGGGCAGCGGCGGTGACGGCGTCGTCAGGACGGCGCCTCGGGGAGACGCGGAAGCCCGCACCGACCGGTGCGGGCTTCCGTGCGTCCTACCGTGCCGTCGAGGTCAGCCGGCCTGGAAGATGACGACACCCAGCGGAGGAACCCGGATCGACGCGGAGTACGGGCGTCCGTAGTGCGGTTCGTGGAGAGCCTCGATCTGGCCGAGGTTGCCGACGCCGGACCCGCCGTACGCCTCCGAGTCGGAGTTGAAGATCTCGCGCCACCGACCGCCGCGCGGCAGGGCGAGCCGGTAGCCCTCGTGCGGGACGCCGGCGAAGTTGACGACCACCGCGACCGGCACGCCGTCCTCGCCCTTGCGCAGGTACGCGAGGGTGTTGCGGAACGCGTCGTCGGAGTCGATCCACTCGAACCCGTCCGGACTGTGGTCGAGCTGCCACAGGGCGGGCGTGTCGACATAGACGCGGTTGAGGTCGGCGACCGCACGCATCACACCCTGGTGGCCCGGGTCGTCGAGGGCGTGCCAGTCGAGCGAGCGCGACTCGGCCCACTCGGTCTGCTGGGCGAACTCGCTGCCCATGAACAGCAGCTGCTTGCCGGGGTGGGTCCACTGGTACCCGAGCAGCAGCCGGACACCGGCCAGCTTCTGCCAGTGGTCCCCGGGCATGCGCTCGTACAGGGAGCCCTTGCCGTGCACGACCTCGTCGTGGCTGATCGGGAGCACGAACCGCTCCGAGTAGGCGTAGACCAGCGAGAACGTGATCTCGCTGTGGTGGTAGCGCCGGTGCACGGGCTGCTCGGCCAGGTAGCGGAGCGTGTCGTTCATCCAGCCCATGTTCCACTTCAGGCCGAAGCCGAGGCCGTTGGCGTCGGTGGGGGCGGTGACGCCCGGCCACGCCGTCGACTCCTCGGCGATCATCATGATCCCGGGGGTGCGGCGGTAGGCCGTCGCGTTGGCCTCCTGCAGGAACGCGATGGCGTCCAGGTTCTCGCGGCCGCCGTACTTGTTGGGCCGCCACTGCCCGGGCTTGCGCGAGTAGTCCAGGTAGAGCATCGAGGCGACGGCGTCGACGCGCAGGCCGTCGACGTGGAACTCCTCGAGCCAGTACGTGGCGTTGGCGACCAGGAAGTTGCGCACCTCGGGGCGCCCGAAGTTGAACACGTACGTGCCCCAGTCCGGGTGCTCGCCCAGCAGCGGGTCCGGGTGCTCGTACAGGGGCGTGCCGTCGAACTGCGCGAGCGACCACTCGTCCTTGGGGAAGTGCGCGGGCACCCAGTCGACGATGACGCCGATGCCGGCGTTGTGCAGAGTGTCCACGAGGTAACGGAAGTCGTCGGGGTGGCCGAACCGGGACGTCGGCGCGTAGTACGACGACACCTGGTAGCCCCACGAGCCACCGTACGGGTGCTCGGCGACCGGCATGAGCTCGACGTGGGTGAAGCCCAACGAGAGGACGTGCTCGGTCAGCTGCTGGGCGAGCTCGCGGTAGGACAGGCCCGCGCGCCACGAGCCGAGGTGGACCTCGTACACGCTCACGGGGGCCGTGTGGGGGTCGCGGGCGGCGCGGGCGGTCAGCCACGCGTCGTCGGTCCACTCGTAGTGGGACTCGACGACGACGGAGGCGGTCGCGGGCGGGACCTCGGCGCCCCGTGCGAGCGGGTCCGCCTTCTGGCGCCACGACCCGTCGTCGCCGAGGATCTCGAACTTGTAGCGCGCGCCGGGGCCGACGCCGGGTGCGAAGACCTCCCAGACCCCGGACTCACCGAGCGAGCGCATGGAGTGGGACGCGCCCTGCCAGTAGTTGAAGTCGCCGACGACGCGCACGGCGCGGGCGTTGGGCGCCCACACGGCGAACGACGTTCCCGTCACCTCGCCGAGCGTGCCGGGGTAGGTGTGGACGTTGGCGCCCAGGACGGTCCAGAGCTGCTCGTGGCGGCCCTCCCGCACCAGGTGGCGGTCCAGCTCCTGGACGGTGGGCAGGTAGCGGTAGGGGTCGTCGACGATCGTGGTCTGACCGTCGTACGTCACCTCGAGGCGGTAGTCGGGAACGTCCACGCCGGGCAGGACCGCGACCCAGATGCCGTCCTGCTCGTGCCGCGCCTCCGTGCGTGCGTCGGCGGTGACGACCGTCACGGAGTCCGCGAGCGGGCGCAGGGTGCGGATCGTGATCCCACCAGCTCCCACGTGCGGGCCGAGGACGTCGTGGGGGGCGTGGAACGCCCCATGGGCGACTGTTCGGAGGGTCTCGGGATCGACGGGGACCGGGGACGGTAAGGCCGGGCTCATGCCCCCTACCCAACCACCCGGTTGCTCGGCCCGCAGGACAGACGCCCAGGTGACCTGCGTCTCAGGCCCCGTCGCGGGGTGCTGTCGTGGTGGTTCCGCGGGCGACGAGCCGGGGCAGGGGAGCGGTGTACGAGCGGACCGTGCCGGACGCGAGCAGGTTGAGCACGCAGTCGGCCACCTGGACGCCCATCGCGTGCACGTCGAGGCTCATGGCGGACAGGGCAGGGTGGGAGAGCCGGCACAGGGCCGAGTCGTCCCAGGCGAGCAGGGAGAGCCGGTCGGGGACCGTGACGTCCATCTCGTGCGCCACCCCGAGCCCGGCGACGGCCATGACGTCGTTGTCGTAGATGATCGCGGACGGTGGGGTGCCGCGGCCCAGCAGCGCGCGAGTCGCGCGGGTGCCGGACTCCTCACCGTAGTCACCCTCGACGACGGCACCGTGGGCGCCGAGCCGGGCGCACTCGCCCATGAACGCCTCCGTGCGCGCCTGCGTGTGGGCGAGGTGGCGGGGGCCGCTGACCCGGGCGAGGCGCCGGTGGCCGAGGCCGACGAGGTGCGTCACCGCGGTGCGCATCGCCTCGGCGTTGTCGATCCAGACGTTGGCGAACGGCAGGTCGGGGCGCGGTCCGCCGACCACGACGGTGGGGATGCCGAGGCCGCCCAGGACGTCGAGCCGGGCGTCCTCGAGGGCGATGTTGACCACGACGACGGCGTCGACCAGCCTGCCCTCGCCCCAGCGCCGGTACGTGCCGATCTCCGCGTCGTGGTCGGGCACGACGTGCAGCAGCAGCGACCGGCCCTCGCCGGCGAGAGACTCCTCGATGCCGCCGATGAGCTCCATGAAGAAGGGCTCGAAACCGAGCATCCGCGCAGGCCGAGCCAGCACGAGTCCTACCGCGTCGAGCCCAGGTGCCATGGACGCGAGCGTACCTGCGGAGCGTGCGCGCTCAGGCGGGGGTGCGACCACGCGCGCCGACCCGGGGGACGACCACGTCGTTGGCCGAGCGCAGCACGGGGGCACGGGTCAGGTCGGCGGGGTCGATCACGGCGCGGGTGCGGACGTGGAAGGACGCGGTCGCGCCCGCCGGGATGTCGACCATCGCCGTGTCGACCACGGCGTCGGGGTCCAGGCGGTCGACGAGCAGCGTGACGTCCCGGGCCAGCGACGACGCGGTGACGTCCACGCGGTACCCGTCCTGGACCGGCGTGACCGAGGCGTGCAGCGGGCTCGGGTCGAGCGCCAGGTCGACGTCCTCCGCCCACGTGTGCACGGCCTGGGCGGCACCGAGGCGCACCACGAGGACCTCCCGCTCCGGGGCGTCCGGGGTGGCGACCGCCGCCGGCAGGGAGAACTGGCCGACGGACCAGGCCCCGACCGCCAGTGCGAGCTCCTCCTGGGCGAGGACGGTCCCGTCGAGGAGCCGGCGCGACAGGCTGACCGTGCCCTGCCAGATGGTGGGCGTCTCGTTGACGACCACCAGCACCTCGCGGTCCTCGCGCGGCTGCACCGTCAGGATCCGCGGGGCGAACGCGGCCCGCAGCGCGTACCAGAGCGGCTTGGGCCGCTCGTCGCTGTCGATCGCCGCCCAGGAGGTCACCGGCCAGCAGTCGTTGAGCTGCCACACGATCGCCCCCGCGGTGCGCGGCCACCAGGAGCGGTAGTGCTCGAGGGCGAACCGCACCGCGCGGGCCTGGTTGAGCTGGGTGGCCCAGTGCCAGTCGGTGAAGCCGTCCGGGACTCCCAGGTGCGGCTCGAGGCCGCGGTCGAGCTTGCCGTTGCCGTCGTCGGCCTTCTGGTGCAGCAGGAAGGTCGGATCCTGCTGTGCCAGCGGGCCGCCGTCGTCGGGACGCACCGCGCGCGTGAGCGTGGTCCACGTGGGCGGTCCCTGGAAGCCGAACTCGGAGCAGAAGCGGGGCACGTCGTCGGCGTAGTGCCGGTAGTCGACCCTGTTCCAGACCTCCCACTGGTGGAACGTGCCGTGGTCGGGGTCGTTGGGGTGCACGTCGGTCAGCGCCGCGCCCGGCGAGTACGGGCTGCCGTCGGAGTAGGGGCGGGTGGGGTCGAGCTCCGCGACGACGCCCTTGAGCAGCTCCGTGGCGTACCGGTAGCCCCAGGTGCGGCCGTCGAGCTGCTCCTGCCAGCCCCAGTCCATGAACCCCCAGAGGTTCTCGTTGCCGCCGTTCCACAGCACCAGCGACGGGTGGGCAGTCAGCCGCGCGACGTTCTCCCGGGCCTCGGCCTCGAGCTCGTCCCAGATCGGCTGCTCCTCCGGGTAGGCGGCGCACGCGAGCAGGAAGTCCTGCCACACGAGCAGACCCCGCTCGTCGCACAGCTCGTAGAAGTCCTCGGACTCGTAGATCCCGCCGCCCCAGACGCGCAGCAGGTTGAGGTTGGCGTCCACAGCCTGGTCGAGCCGGTGCGCGAGGCGCTCACGGGTGATGCGGGTGAGCAGGTGGTCGTCCGGGATCCAGTTGGCGCCCTTGACGAAGATCGGGCGGCCGTTGATGCGGAAGGTGAAGGCGGTGCCGTGCTCGTCGGCACCGGTGTCCAGCTCGACCGTGCGGAAGCCGATGCGGCGCGACCAGGTGTCGAGCGGCTCCTCGTCGGGCGCCAGGAGGTCGACGGTGAGCTCCGTGAGCGGCTGGGCGCCGTGCCCGACCGGCCACCACAGCGGCGCGCGCGGCACCTCGAGCACCACGCGGGCCGAGCCGGCGTCGCCGGGCACGAGCACCGTGGCCTCCGCGCCGCCTGACCGCGCCTGCACCGTCAGCGGGACGTCCCCGCCCGCCAGACCCGAGCGCTCGACGTCCACGTGCACCTCCACGCGGCCGGTCCCGTCCGGACCGACCGTGACCAGCGGGCGGACGCCGGCGAGGCGGGCCACCCGCCAGCGCTCCACCCGCACCGGGCGCCAGAGCCCCGCCGTCTGCAGGTCGGGCCCCCAGTCCCAGCCGAAGGAGCAGGCCATCTTCCGCACCATGTTGAACGGCTGGGCGTACGCCATCGGGCGCGGTCCGAGGCGTGCGGCCTCGGCCTCCGCGTGGACGAGCGCCGAGCGGAGCAGCACGCGCAGGCGCTGCGTGTCCGGGCGGACCAGGTGGCGGACGTCGAACCGGTACGCGCGGTGCTGGTTGGCCGTGCGGCCGACCTCGTGCCCGTCGAACGACACGGTGGCGACGGTGTCGATGCCGTCGAACACCAGGTCGACGCGTTCGTCGGGCGCCGGCGGCGCCAGCTCGAGGTCGTGCTCGTACGCCCAGTCCGTCCGGCGCATCCAGGCCAGGTGCTCCTCGTTGCGGTCGAGGTACGGGTCGGGGATCAGCCCGGCATCGAGCAGGGCGGTGTGGCTCGTCCCGGGGACCCGGGCGCGGACGCGACGACCGACCAGCTCGGCGGGGACGGGGCCGGCGACGGCAGTCAGCGACCAGCCGTCGTACAGGTCCTGGGTGATCATCGTCGAGCTCCTGGGTCCGTGGGTCCGGCGCGTGCCCGCCGCATCCTCGCGACGGGCCTCGTCGGCACCCGAGAGCGCCGATCGTCTGGGCAAGCACCCGAAGGGCAATTCTTAGGCAACTGAATAAAGTAAGTCAATCGCAGACGCACGTAGCGTGGGGCACCACAGAACTCACCGACCAGGAGACCCCGTGACTGCTGCCGACGACGCCCCCACCGACCTCGTCCACCTGCGTGCCTCCGGCGTGAGCGTGGTGGTGGACCTGGCCGGGGCGCTGCCCCGGATCCTGCACTGGGGGAGCGACCTGGGAGCCCTCGACGCCACCGGCCTGGCGGCCGTCCGCCGTGCCTGGGTCCCCGTGCCGCACGGCTACCCGGTGGACGGCGGCGTCGAGATCGCGG
This sequence comes from Cellulomonas fengjieae, assembly GCF_018388465.1. Classification (NCBI taxonomy): domain Bacteria; kingdom Bacillati; phylum Actinomycetota; class Actinomycetes; order Micrococcales; family Cellulomonadaceae; genus Cellulomonas; species Cellulomonas fengjieae. Next base: position 896,196 of record NZ_CP074404.1, read on the forward strand.
TCCTCCCGCAGGAGTCCACGGGCTACCTGGGCACCCCCGGCCTGGTCGGCAGCCGCGGCGGGCAGGACTTCTCGACCCTCTTCGTCACCGGGTCGCACGGCGTCGAGACGACCCCGGAGGGGACGCAGCGGCTGACCGTGGACGCGGGCGACGACGCAGCGCGGCTCACCCTGCGTCTCGTCCTCGAGCTCACCGCCGAGGGACTGCTCCGGCAGCAGGCGACGCTGACCAACCGGGCCGACGAGGTGTACGGCCTCGACGGGCTCCTGCTCACGTTCCCCGTGCCCCGCGTGGCCACCGAGCTGCTCGACTTCTCCGGTCGCTGGGCGCGGGAGCGCAGCCCGCAGCGCACGCAGTTCACGCACGGCACCCGGCTGCGCGAGAACCGGCGCGGCCGCACCGGCTACGACACGGCCTACGTGCTCGTCGCGGGCACGGCCGGCTTCGCCAACCGGACGGGCGAGGTCTGGGGGCTGCACACCGCCTGGTCCGGCAACCACCGCATGCTGGCCGAGCGCAGCCACTACAACCCCGGCCTGCTCGGCGGCGGCGAGCTGCTCGGCTCGGGCGAGGTGCGGCTGGGCGGCGGGGAGTCGTACGCCAGCCCGTGGGTCTACGGGTCGTGGGGGACCGGGCTGGACGAACTCGCGGGGCGTTTCCACGCCTGGATGCGGGCGCGCCCGCAGCACCCCGCCACGCCGCGCCCCGTCACGCTCAACACCTGGGAGGCGGTCTACTTCCAGCACGACCTGGACCGCCTGACCGCGCTCGCGGACGCCGCGGCGGCGGTCGGGGCGGAGCGCTTCGTGCTCGACGACGGCTGGTTCGGGGACCGGCGCGACGACACGCGCGCGCTCGGCGACTGGCACGTCTCCGCGGACGTGTGGCCCGACGGTCTGCACCCGCTGGTCGAGCACGTGACCGGGCTCGGGATGCAGTTCGGGCTCTGGGTGGAGCCCGAGATGGTCAACCCCGACTCGGACCTCGCCCGCGCGCATCCCGACTGGATCCTCCAGGTGCCGTCGCGCCTGCCCCGGGCGGCCCGGCACCAGCAGGTGCTCGACCTGGCCGTCCCCGGGGCCTACGCCTACATCCTGGAGCGGATGGACGCACTGCTGACCGAGTACCCGATCGGGTACCTCAAGTGGGACCACAACCGCGACCTGGTCGACGCGGGCCACGGGGGACTCCCCGGGGTGCACGGACAGACCCTCGCCATCTACCGGCTCCTCGACGAGCTGCGTGCCCTGCACCCGGGCGTGGAGATCGAGTCGTGCTCGTCGGGCGGGGCGCGGGTGGACCTGGAGATCCTGCAGCGCACCGACCGCGTCTGGGCGAGCGACTGCATCGACGCGTTCGAGCGCCAGCAGATCCAGCGGTGGACCAACCTGCTGATCCCGCTCGAGCTGATCGGCGCGCACATCGGCTCGGGCCACGCGCACAGCACCGGGCGGCGCCACGAGCTGTCGTTCCGGGCGGGGACGGCGCTGTTCGGGCACCTCGGGATCGAGTGGGACCTGCAGGAGGCCGGCGAGGCCGAGCGGGCCGACCTCGCCGCGTGGATCGCGCTGTACAAGGAGGTGCGCCCGCTGCTGCACACGGGCACGTCGGTGCACGCCGACGTGGTCGACCCCGTGCTGGCGGTGCACGGGGTGGTCGGCGCCGACCGCCAGGACGCGCTGTACGCCCTGGCGATGACGGGCCGGTCGACGGACACCGCGCTCCCGCGCCTCACGCTGCCCGGCCTGGACCCGGACGCGTCCTACCTCGTGCGGCCCCAGGCCCCGGGCGACGCGGTCGACCACGCGCCGCAGTGGTGGACCCCCGAGGGGGTGCAGCTTCCGGGCCGTGTGCTGTCCGCGGTCGGCCTCGAGGCGCCGTTGCAGCTGCCCGAGCGCATCGCGCTCGTGCGCGCGACGCGGGTCTGACCGCCTACCGCTGCTGCAGGCCCCGCGTGGGGAGCTCGTGCCGACCAGCGGCACGAGCTCCCTCACGCGATCGGTCGCCGCTCTCGTCGCCCTACTTCGTCGCGCCCGACGTGAAGCCGTTGTAGATGTACCGCTGCAGGAACAGGAAGAGCACGAGGATCGGGATGATCGTGATGACGACGCCCGCCGAGATGACCTCCCACTGCGAGCCGTACGGGCCCTTGAAGTCGAACAGCGTGGTGGAGATAGGCCGCAGCTCCTTGGACGGCAGGTAGAGGAACGGCAGGTAGAACTCGTTGTAGATGCCGATCCCCTTGATGATGACGACCGTCGCGATGGCCGGCTTGAGGTTGGGCAGGATGATCTGGAAGAAGATCCGCAGGTGCCCGGCGCCCTCGATCATCGCCGCCTCGTCCAGCGACCTGGGGACCGCCCGGATGAACTGCAGGAAGATGTAGATCGAGATGATGTCCGTGCCCATGAACAGCAGGATCAGCGCCCAGCGGGAGTCGTAGAGCCCCAGCCCGTTGATGATCTGGAACGTCGCCACCTGGGTGGTGACGCCGGGGACGAGGGTCGCGAGCAGGAACAGCGCGAGCACCGTGGCGCGGCCGACGAAGCGGAAGCGGTCGAGGGCGTACGCCGTGGCGGCGCCGATCAGGATGGTGCCGACGATCGCCGCGCCGAAGATGAAGACGGTGTTGCCGAAGGCCGCAAGCATGTTGCCGCGCGTGAACGCGGTGACGTAGTTCTCGACGTTCGCCCAGTCGGCCGGCGGCGTCATCGGCCCCGTCGCGAGGAACTCCTGACCGGTCTTGAAGGACCCGAAGAGGATCAGGCCCAGGGGCAGCAGCATCGCGACCGAGGCGATGACGAGGGAGACGTACTTGGCCGTGCTGGTGACTGTGCTGGTGGCGCTGCGCGTCATGTGAGGTCCACCTCATCGTCGGGTACCACCCTGCGCTGGATCCAGGTGACCAGCAGGACGACGAGCAGCAGGACCACCGCCATCGCCGACGCCAGCCCGACCAGGTTGCGGTTGAACGCCATCCAGACCGTCCGGATGACGAACGTCTCGGTGCCGTTGGCGCCGCCGGTCATGACGAACGGGACCTCGAACACCGCGAGCGCGCCGGAGATCGCGAGGATGAGCGACAGGCCGACGATGGGGCGGATCGACGGCAGGATGATGTAGCGGAACTGGTGCCAGCGGTTGGCGCCGTCGAGGTCCGACGCCTCGTAGATCTCGGAGCTGATCGACTGGATGGCGCCCAGGAACATCACGAAGTTCAGGCCCAGGTAGCGCCACACCGACACCCCGGCCAGGGAGAAGTTGGCGACGTCGGGGTCGCCCGTCCACTGCTGGACCAGGCTCTCGAGCCCGGCGGTCAGCAGGACCGTGTCCAGGCCGCCGCCGGGCTTGAGGAAGTTCAGGAAGATCAGGCCGATAGCGACCCCGTTGATCAGGTAGGGGAAGAACAGGATGCCCTTCCACAGGTTCGTGAACCGGACCCGGAACGACAGGATCGTCGCGAAGTACAGCGCGAGCGCCATCTGCACGAACGAGGCGACGAAGTAGTACAGCGACACGTAGAACACGCGGACGTTGTCCGGGTCGGTGAACACCTCGACGTAGTTGTCGAGGCCGACGAGGTTCTTGGTCTTGTCCAGCCCGTCCCAGTCCGTCGCGGAGTACCAGAACATGGTGACGACGGGTGCGAACGTCAGCAGGAGCAGGAGCCCGACGGGGATCAGCAGGAAGTAGTACGGCGTCAGCCGGCGGTACCACGCGGTGCCGCGGCCCGCGCCGCCCCGGGAGCGGGGGGTGCGGGCCGCGACGGACTGCTGCGCGGCCGCCGCCGGCGGGTCGGACAGACCCGGGTGAGCGGTCGTCATGGCTGCCTCAGCCGGCCGAGGACCGGCCCTCGGCCCACTGCGCGTTGAGGTCGTCGAAGACCTGCTCCTTGGTGCGCGCACCGGAGCGTGCGTCGTCGATCGTCTTCTGACGGAACTTCGGGTCCGTGGTCACGATGCCGGACGCCGTGTCGATGTCCGCGAACAGCGACTCCTTGCCCTCCTCGGCCGGGTTCAGCGTGATGAGCTCCACCTGCTCGACGAAGCCCGTCAGGGCGTCCGGCACGGGGCCGTCGATGATCGGCGAGAGGCCGGCCTGCGACTCCGAGAACCCGGACTCGTGGTTGAACCAGTCGATCCAGGCGCGTGCGGTCGCCTTGTTGTCCGAGTTCACGTTGATGCCGAGGTTGTAGTCGCCGCCGGCAACGGAGTGGAAGGTGCCGTCCACCTGGACCGGGGTAGGCGCGTACGCGATGTCCTCCGCGCTCGCGCCGGCTTCCTCGGCCGCGGCGGCCATCTGGGGCAGCGCCCACGAGCCGAGGACCATCGTCGCCACCTGGCCGGTGCCGAGCAGTCGCTTGGACTCCTCCCAGTTCGTGGTGGTGGGGTCGGCCTCCGTCAGGCCCTGCGCGACCGCGTCGTAGATCAGGCCGTCGACCACGCCGTAGTCGCTCTCGGGCGTCCACGGCGTGTCCGACTCGATGATCTTGTTCTTCCAGTCGGGGTCCGCGGTGACGGCGCCGAGCCAGCCGTCCCACTGCGACAGCGGCCAGCCGTCCTTGTAGTTGGTGTAGAGCGGCGCGATCTCGACGCCGTTGTCCTTGATGGCCTGCAGCGCCGCGAGGAAGGCCTCGGGCGTGTCGGGGAACTCGGTGACGCCGGCCTCCTCCCACACGCGCTTGTTGTAGACGTAGCCCTGGACGTTGCCGACCACCGGGATGCCGTACGACTGGCCCTCGAAGGACTTGTCGTTGATCCACTGGTACTCCGCGCCGATCTCCTCCTGCGTGCCGAGGGGCTCGAAGAAGTCGGCGTACTGGTCGGGTGTGACCGAGCCGGGGATGGCGAGCACGTCGCCGTAGTTCTCGGTGTTCATGCGCGTCTTGACCTCGCCCTCGTAGTCGGTGAGGCCCTCGACGGTGACCTCGGTGACCTCGGGGTACGCGGCCTTGAACTGCTCGACGTACTCGTCGAACGTGCCGTCCTCGACGAGGTCGGTGCGCCAGGTCAGCACGGTGATCTCCCCTGCGGGGGTGCCGTCGTCGTTGGCCTCGTCGTCACCGCCGCTGCCGCCCGAGCAGGCGGTGAGGGCGAGGAGGGAGCTGGCTGCGGCGATCGCCACGAGGCGTGCGCCTCGCTTCTGAGGGAACATCGTTGATCCTCTCGTCGTGCCGGCACCTCCGCGTGCCGACCGGGGTCTGCGGAGGCAGGACCGCTCGGACCGGGCAGCGCTGCTCCGCGTGACATTCTTAGGCAAGTGAACAAAGTTAGTCAACGGGCGTGTCCCGGGTGGGGATGCCCGTTCTCGGATCGTTATGGTGTGCCACGAGGGGGACACCCCATGGAGGAGGACGGGTGAGCGGCTCCCAGCCGGGTCTCGGTGCCGCGCACGCGAGCAGCCGGTCGGCGATCCTGGACCTGATCCGGGCCGCCGGGACGATCAGTCGCGTCGAGCTGACCCGGGCGACGGGCCTGACCGCCGCGACGATCTCGACGGTCGTGCGCAGGCTCATCGACGACGGGCTCGTGCTCGAGGTCGGCCGCGCCGAGTCGACGGGCGGCAAGCCGCGGATGCTGCTGGAGCTGGACGCCTCTGCGCGGTACGCGGTCGGCGTGCACCTCGACCACGCCGGCATCACCTACGTCATCGCGAACCTCGGCGGCGCCATCGTGGCCCGGTGGCGGCGCCCCGGCGCGGGGTCGGACGACCCCCGCGAGGTCGTCGCCCGCATCGCCGCGGAGATCCGCACCACCGTCACGCGCGTCGGCGTCGACCCCACCCGCATCCTCGGGCTCGGCGTCGTCTCGCCGGGGCCGATCTCCGCCAGCACCGGCATGACCCTCACGCCCCCGGTCATGCAGCGGTGGGCCGAGTTCCCCCTGGCGGCCGCCCTCGAGGACGCGGTGGGGCTGTCCGTGGTGCTGGACAACGACGCGACCGCGGCCGCCGTCGGCGAGTACTGGTCCGGGGGGATCACGACCGGGTCGGCGTTCGCCGCGCTCTACATGGGCACCGGGATCGGCGCCGGGATCATCGTGGACGGCACCGTCTACCGCGGGTCCAGCTCGAACGCGGGCGAGGTCGGGCACATCTGCGTGGACCTGGACGGTCCGGTCTGCTGGTGCGGCAACCGGGGCTGCGTCGAGGCGCTCGCGGGCCCCGCGGCCGTCGTCGCGGCGGCACGCGAGGCCGGGCTCGAGCTCGCCGGGCGGGGGGTGGCCGAGGACTTCGGCTCGCTCGCCCGGGCCGCGAGCCGCGGGGACGCGCTCCCGATGGAGCTGATCCAGCGGTCGGCGCTGTACATGGGCGTCGCCGCGCAGACGCTCGCCAACGTGCTCGATCTCGAGCTCGTCGTCCTGACCGGCCCCGCGTTCGCGATCGCCGGCTCGCTGTACCTGCCCGAGATCGAGCGCCGGCTCGGGCAGTCGTTCTTCGCGCGCGGCAGCCACCCGGTCCGGGTGGCCATCTCGTCGAACGCGCCGGAGGCCGCGGCGGTCGGTGCCGCGGCGCTCGTGCTGCAGAGCGAGCTGGCGCCGCGGCAGGTGGGCGTACGGATGCCGCTCGAGCTGCCGCTCGAGGTCACCGCGGGCTGATCAGGGCCGCGTCAGGCGCTCCAGCCCTGCCATCGGGATCGGGAGCCACGTCGGCCGGTTGCGCGACTCGTAGACGACCTCGTAGAGCGTCTTGTCCAGCTCGAGCGCGCGCAGCAGCGTCTGGTCGCCACCGCCGTACCCGGCGAGCAGCCCGGCGCGGGCGTCGGCCGTCCAGTCCGCGGCGCGGTCGCCCGACAGGCCGCCGACCGCCGCGGCGTAGTCGATCGAGCGCAGCAGGCCGGCGACGTCGCGCAGGGCGAGGTCGGGCCGCGTGCGCTGGTCCAGGGGCGCGAGCGGCTCGCCCTCGAAGTCCATGACGTACCAGGTGTCGTGCGACCGGAGCACCTGGCCGAGGTGCAGGTCGCCGTGCACCCGCTGGCGCGGCGGGGCCGCGGGCAGGGCGCGGACCTCGTCGACGACCGCGGCGACGTCGTCGGCGAACGGCGCCAGGGCCGGGACCGCGGACAGCGCCCACGAGAACCGGGTGGCGACCGCACGCGCGACCTCCTCGGGACCCTGGTCACCCGCGTCGGTGCCGTAGGCCGCCACGAGGGCGTCGTGCATCGTCGCGGTGACCGCACCGAGGTCGGCAGCCAGCGAGGCGAACGACTCGCCGCGGCCCGCGTACGCGCAGGCGAGCTCGAAGCCGTCCTCGGCCGCGTCGACGAAGGCGGCGAGCACGCCGAGGTAGCCCGTGCCGGGCCTGCCGTCGGGACCGGGCCACTCGCCCTGCAGCCAGGCGAGGGGTGCGGGCACGTGCTTCCAGCCGACGCCGACGAGGTGCCGGGGGACGTCCACGTCCGGGTTCTCGCCGTGCGCGACCGCGCGGAGCACCTTGAGGATGCCGGGACGGGCGCCCGGCAGGATCACCGACGTGTTCGACTGCTCGCCCGAGATCGCCCGCGCGGCGGACACGTCCACGTCGGCGCCCGGCCCCTCGGCCGCGGCGAGCCAGGCCGCGAGGAACTCCGGACGGTCGGAGCCGTCGACGACGCTGCGGCCGTCGAGGGTCCCGATCGCGCCCTCGGCCGGACCGTCCGTCAGGACGACCGGCACCTGCAGCACCGCGTCGATGGACCCGGCGCGTGCCCGGACCAGCAGCACCGTCACGTCCGGTGCGAGCACGAACGACGCGACCGCCGACAGCTGCGCGGACTGGCCCTTGGCGGGGAACCAGCGCCTGGTGGGCAGCCAGTCGCGCAGGACGTCGAGCAGGCGCGCGTCGTCGGGGGAGGTGCGGGCGACGAGGCTCACGGGGCGGTCAGCTCCAGCCAGTAGAAGTCGCGTGAGCCCAGCGTGAACGAGGCCGACCCGTCGGCGCCGACCGGGGCGAACGGCGCCCCGCCGAACGCGTCCCGCACCGACCAGCCCACCTTGTCCGGCAGCCTCACGGTCGCGGCCCGCGCGGTGGCGGCCATGTTGGCCACCACCAGGATCGTCTCCTCGGCCGTCTGCCGGCAGAACGCCAGCACGGAGTCGTTGTCGCAGGGCAGCACGGTGAAGTCGCCGGCGCCCAGCGCGGGGTGCTGCCGGCGGACGGTGAGCATGCCGTGCACCCAGTGCAGCAGCGACGTCGGCTGCGCCAGCTGCGCCTCGACGTTCGTGTGGCTGTAGTGGTGCACCAGGGACTGGACCAGCGGCAGGTAGAGCTTGCCGGGGTCCGCGGTGGAGAATCCCGCGTTGCGGTCGGGCGTCCACTGCATCGGGGTGCGGACCGCGTCGCGGTCGGGCAGCCAGATGTTGTCGCCCATGCCGATCTCGTCGCCGTAGTACAGGCACGGGCTTCCGGGCAGCGAGAGCAGGAGGGCGTGCGCCAGCTCGATCTCCTTGCGCGAGTTGTCCAGGAGCGGGGCCAGGCGCCGGCGGATGCCGACGTTGGCGCGCATCCGGGAGTCGGGTGCGTACCACCCGTACATCGACGCGCGCTCCTCGGTGGAGACCATCTCGAGCGTGAGCTCGTCGTGGTTGCGCAGGAAGGTGCTCCACTGGGCACCGTTGTTCGGGATGGGCGGGGTGTCCGCGAGGATGTCGATGATCTGCGTCGCCCGCTGGTCACGGATCGAGTAGTAGATCCGGGGCATCACCGGGAAGTGGAAGCACATGTGGCACTCCGGCTCCTCCTCGGTGCCGAAGTAGTGCACGACGTCCTCGGGCCACTGGTTGGCCTCGGCCAGCATGATGCGACCCGGGAACTCCTCGTCGATCATCTTGCGGACCTTGCGCAGGAACGCGTGCGTCTCCGGCAGGTTCTCGCAGTTGGTGCCCTCCGCCTCGAACAGGTACGGCACCGCGTCCAGCCGGAAGCCGTCGACGCCGAGCCCCAGCCAGAACCGGCCCACGTCCATCATCGCCTCGACCACGCGCGGGTTCTCGAAGTTGAGGTCCGGCTGGTGGGAGAAGAAGCGGTGCCAGAAGTACTGCCGCCGGACGGGGTCGAACGTCCAGTTGGACGTCTCGGTGTCGACGAAGATGATGCGCGCGTCCTGGTACTTGGTGTTGTCGTCGCTCCACACGTAGAAGTCCCCGTAGGGGCCCTCCGGGTCGGAGCGCGACGCCTGGAACCAGGGGTGCTGGTCGCTGGTGTGGTTCATCACCAGGTCCACGACGATCCGCATGCCGCGGTGGTGCACCTGCTCGATGAGCTCGGTGAAGTCCGCCATCGTGCCGTACTGGCCCGCGATCGCGGTGTAGTCCGCCACGTCGTAGCCGCCGTCGCGCAGCGGGCTCGGGTAGAACGGCGGCAGCCACAGGCAGTCGATGCCGAGCCACTGCAGGTAGTCCAGGCGGTCGATGAGACCCCGCAGGTCGCCGCTGCCCTGGCCGGAGCTGTCGGAGAAGGTGCGGAGCATGACCTCGTAGAACACCGCGGTCCGGTACCACTCGGGGTCGTGGCTGAGGCCGCCGGGCTGCACGGCGGGGTGCGGCAGCGGCGGGTGGCCGTGGCCGGGCAGCAGGATCTGTGCCGTCGTGGGGGCCGGCTCGCGCGTGTGGCGCCCCACGGGAGTCGTCTCGGTCACGGCGCCACCAGGTGCACCACGTGCGCCGCCCGGACCATCGGGTCGAGCCGGACCCACACGGAGCTGCCCCACTCGTACGTGTCGCCCGACAGGACGTCGTGCGCGACCACGGGATGGTCCGGATCCAGCCCGAGCGCATGCAGGTCGAGCTCGACGATGCCCTCCCGGGTGGTCCACGGGTCGAGGTTCACGACGACCACGACGGTGTCGGCCAGACCGGTCGGCGAGTGCTTCGCGTCGAGGTGCTTGACGAACGCCACGAGGGCGTCGTCGGAGGTGGGGAGCACCCGCAGGTTGCGCAGCTGCTGCAGGGCGGGGTGCGTCCGGCGCAGCTCGTTGAGCCGACCGAGCAGCAGGTTGATGCCGATGCCGTCGGCCTTCGACCAGTCGCGCGGCTTGAACTCGTACTTCTCGTTGTCGATCTGCTCGTCCACACCCGGCCGGGGCACGTCCTCGACCAGCTCGTAGCCCGAGTAGATGCCCCACGTGGGGGAGCCCAGGGCGGCCAGGATCGCGCGCACGGCGAAGCCCCGCACACCCGTGGTCTGCAGGTAGGGCGGCAGGATGTCGTGCGTCGTCGGCCAGAACGCGGGCCGCAGCCACGCGCCCTGCTCACCGGAGACCTCCGCCAGGTACTCCTCGATCTCCTCCTTGGTGTTGCGCCAGGTGAAGTACGTGTACGACTGGTGGAAGCCGATCTTGGCGAGCGTCTGCATCATCGCGGGCCGGGTGAACGCCTCGGACAGGAAGATGACCTCGGGGTGCGCGGCGCGCACGGACGCCAGGATCCGCGCCCAGAAGTCGAGCGGCTTGGTGTGCGGGTTGTCGACCCGGAACAGCGTCACCCCGTGGTCGATCCACACCTGCAGGACCCGGCGGATCTCGGTGTAGATGCCCTCGGGGTCGTTGTCGAAGTTCAGCGGGTAGATGTCCTGGTACTTCTTCGGCGGGTTCTCCGCGTACGCGATCGTGCCGTCGGCGCGCGTGGTGAACCAGTCCGGGTGCTCGGTCACCCACGGGTGGTCGGGGGAGCACTGCAGCGCGATGTCCAGCGCCACCTCCATGCCGAGGTCACGAGCCGTCGCGACGAACGCGTCGAAGTCGTCGAAGGTGCCCAGCGTCGGCTCGATGGCGTCGTGCCCGCCCGCGGGCGAGCCGATGGCGTACGGGGAGCCCGGGTCGCCGAGGTCCGCGAACAGGGAGTTGTTGGGGCCCTTGCGGTGCGTCTCGCCGATGGGGTGCACCGGGGTCAGGTACACGACGTCGAACCCCATCCCGGCGATGCGCGGCAGGTCCAGCGCGGCGGTGCGCAGCGTCCCCGAGATCCACTTGCCGGCGGCGGCGTCGAAGCGCGCGCCCTGCGAGCGGGGGAAGAGCTCGTACCAGGAACCGGCGAGGGCCAGCGGGCGGTCGACGGTCAGGGGGTAGGCCTCGGAGCGGGTCAGCATGTCGCGCAGGGGGTGGGCGGCGAGCGCGGCGTGCACCGCGTCCGACAGCCCGGCCGACAGGCGCTCCTGCGGGGTGTCGCGCACGTCGCGCAGGCCGATGACCGCCTCCCGCAGGACCCGGACCGAGGCGCGGCTCATCGCGTCGGTGCCCGTGCGGGCGGCCGCGCGCTCGAGCAGCAGCGCACCCTCGGTGAGCATGAGCTCGACGTCGACGCCGGCCTCCACCTTGATCGCCGCGTCGTGCGCCCACGTGCCGTACGGGTCCGACCAGCCCTCGACGCGGAACGTCCAGTCACCGGTGCTCGTGGGCACCAGGCGGGCCTCGAACCGGTCCAGCCCGGGGGCGATGTCGACCATCCGGGCGCTCGTGCGATCGATGCCCGACGGGTCCGTGAGAACGGCTGTGGCACCGACGGCGTCGTGCCCCTCGCGGAACACGGTGGCCCGCACCGGGACCGCCTCACCGACGACGGCCTTGGCGGGGAACCGTCCGGCCTCGGCCACGGGGGAGACATCGATCACAGGGATACGGCCGACGGAGGTGCCGGGGGACAGGGGGCGAGTCGTCACACTCCCGAACCTATCCGTAGGTGCAGGTCGGGGGCATCTGGAGCGCGCCGCTGTGCTGAGGCGCACAGTTCCCGCGTGCCCTTGCGAGCGGTGTCAGGCGCGCAGGGCGCGGCCCACGGTGCGCCCCGTGTACAGGCAGCCGCCCAGGAAGGTCCCCTCCAGCGCGCGGTGCCCGTGCACGCCGCCGCCGCCGAACCCGGCGGCCTCACCCACGGCCCACAGCCCGGGCAGGACCTCACCGTCGGGCCGCAGCACGCGACCCTCGAGGTCGGTGTGCAGGCCGCCGAGGGTCTTGCGCGTGAGCACGGACAGCCGGACGGCCAGCAGGGGGCCGTGGGCCGGGTCGAGCAGCCGGTGCGGGGCGGCCACGCGGATGAGCCGGTCGACGACGTACCGTCGCGCCATCGCCGTCGCGACCACCTGGTGGTCCTTGCCGAGGCCCGTGGTCACCTGCCGGTCCCGGGCGACGATCGTGCGCTCGAGGGCGTGGGCGTCGATGCGGTCCGAGCCCGACAGCGCGTTCATCTTCGCCGCGAGCTCGGCGGGCGTGTCCGCCCACAGGAACTCGTCCGACCCCTCGGCGAAGGCCTCGACCGGCCCGACCGCGCCCGGCTTGACCCGGTCGAGCAGGAGCCGCAGGTCCTTGCCCGTCAGGTCCGGGTTCTGCTCCGAGCCGGACAGGGCGAACTCGGAGCCGAGGATGGTCCTGTCCAGCACGAACCACGAGTGGTCGTCGCCACGTCCGGTGATGTGCCGCAGGGAGCCGAGCGAGTCGAAGCCCGGGAAGAGGGGCGCCGGCAGGCGGTTCCCGTCCGCGTCGAGCCACAGGGAGCTCGGTCCGGCGAGGATCCGGATGCCGTGCTGCGACCACACCGGCGAGTGGTTGGTGATGCCCTCCGGGTAGTGCCACATGCGGTCCTCGTGCACGACCGCCGCGCCGGACGCCCGGGCGGCGGCGATGCCGGAGCCGTCGACGTGGTCGGGGACGCCCGAGAGCATCCGCTGCGGCAGCCTGCCCGCGGACGCCGGCCACGCCGCTCGGACGAGGTCGTGGTCGGCCCCGATCCCACCGGTCGCGACGACGACCGCGCTCGCGGACAGCTCGAACGGCCCCCGCACCGCCCGGGTGCTCGGCACGGCGCGCCCCACGGGCTCGGCGACGAGGACGTCGCCCTGCACCCCCGTGACCCGGCCGTCGGTGGTGACCAGGCCGGTCACCCGGTGCCGGAACCGCACGTCGACGAGGCCCTCGCGGCGGGCGTCGAGCAGCGCCCGCACGAACGGTTCGAGGATGCCCGGCCCGGTGCCCCACGTGACGTGGAACCGGGGGACGGAGTTGCCGTGCCCGTCAGCCAGGTACCCGCCGCGCTCGGCCCACTGCACGAGCGGGAACCAGCGCACGCCGAGCCCGTGCAGCCAGGACCGCAGGTCACCCGCGGCGAAGTCGACGAACCCCTCGGCCCATGCCCGGCCCCACCGGTCCGTGCCGTCGTCCGCGAACTCGGCGGACCCGAACCAGTCGGCGAGCGCGAGCTCCGCGGAGTCCTTGACGCCCAGGCGGCGCTGCTCGGGGGAGTCGACGAGGAACAGGCCGCCGAACGACCAGAACGCCTGGCCGCCCAGGCTCGCGGCCGGCTCCGCGTCCAGCAGGGTGACCCGGCGCCCGGCGGCGACCAGCTCGGCAGTGGCGACGAGGCCGGCGAGGCCCGCGCCGACGACCACGACATCGGAGTGCGTCATGCGACGTACCGTACGCGGGCCCGGACGCGCGTCCAGTCCCTACGATCCGGTGTGGTGACCTACGTGCTCAGCGACGCCGCCGACCGGCTCGACCTCGAAGCGATCTGGCGGTTCCTGTCGACCGAGGCCTACTGGGGGCGCTGGCGCAGCCGGGACGACGTCGAGCAGCAGGTCAGGGGCGCGTGGCGGGTGGTCGGCGCGTACCTCGCGTCCACCGGCGAGCAGGTCGGGTTCGCGCGCGCGGTCTCCGACGGCGTCGGGTTCGCGTATCTCGCGGACGTGTACGTCGACGCCGGGCACCGGGGCGCAGGACTGGGGCACCGCCTCGTCGCGGCGATGATCGACGAGGGCCCGGGCGCCGACTTCCGCTGGGTGCTGTTCACCGGCGACGCCCACGGGCTGTACCGCACGCACGGGTTCAGGGACCCGGACAGCACCGCGATGGTCCGGCCCGACCGTCGGGGCTGACCCGGCGCCCGTCAGGGCTTGTCGAGCACGTACACCCGCATGCTCAGGGCCTCCACGACCGTCGCCTCCCCGGGCTCCGCGTGCAGGGTGCCCTCGATCGCCGCGGAACGCTCCCCGGCCGGGCTCTCCCAGACGGAGTCCCACGCCAGCCGCCAGCGTCCACCGTGGTCGTCGGCGAGGACCAGGTGCACGGCGTCGAGCGACCCGTTGATGACCAGCAGCACGGTGTCCCGCTCGGGCGGCGGTGCCGTGCGCACCATCTGCAGCGTGCGGATGGCCGGGTCGTGCCAGCGGTCGTGGTCGAACGGGACGCCGAGCGCGTCGAACCACGCCAGGTCCGGCCGTTGCCCGGGCACGTGCGGGCGACCGGTGTAGAAGCGCTCGGAGCGCAGGGCGGGGTGCTCGCGGCGCAGCAGCAGCAGCCACCGGGCGGTCGCGAGCAGGTCCTCGCGCCACGGGGTGAGGTCCCAGTGCACCCACGAGATCTCGTTGTCCTGGCAGTACGCGTTGTTGTTGCCGCGCTGCGTGCGGCCCATCTCGTCGCCCGCGGTGATCATGGGCGTGCCCGCCGCGAGCACCAGGGTGGCGAACAGGTTGCGGATCGAACGCCGACGCAGCGGCGCGATGTCGACCGCGGGGTGCTCGCGGCCGACGTGCCCCTCGCTGCCGTGGTTCCAGGACCGGTTGTCGTTGCTGCCGTCGCGGTTCTGCTCGCCGTTGGCCTCGTTGTGCTTGTGCTCGTAGGCGACCAGGTCCGCGAGCGTGAAGCCGTCGTGGGCCGTCACGTAGTTGACCGAGGCGCCGGGGCCGCGCACCAGCGGGGGGTCGCTGTGGCCGAAGAGGTCCACCGACCCGGACAGGCGGGTGGCCAGGTCGCGGACCCGGTGCCCGGGCTGGCCGTGGGCCGCCCGGCCGGGGTCGGCCAGCCAGAACGAGCGGGCGGCGTTGCGGAAGCGGTCGTTCCACTCGGCGAACGGCACCGGGAACTGACCCGTGCGCCACCCGCCGGGACCGACGTCCCACGGCTCCGCGACGAGCTTGAGCCCGTGCAGCGACGGGTCGGTCGCCATCGCGACGAAGGTCGGGTGGTCGGGGGTGAACCCACCCGCGTCCCGGCCGAGCGTCACGGCCAGGTCGAAGCGGAAGCCGTCCACGCCGACGACGTCCGCCCAGTACCGCAGCGAGTCCAGGGTGAGCCGGACCACCTCGGCCCGGCGGAAGTCGAGCGTGTTGCCCGTGCCGGTGACGTCCGCGAGCGTCGCGGGCGCGCGGCCGTCGTGCGCGTAGTAGGTCGCGCTGTCCAGCCCGCGCCACGACAGGTGCTGACCGGCCAGCCCGCCCTCGCAGGTGTGGTTGTAGACGACGTCGAGCAGCACCTCGAGGCCCGCCTCGTGCAGCGCGTGGACCGCACCGCGCACCTCGGCGAGCACCGCCGCCGGTCCCGCCGCCCGCGCTGCCGCGGTCGCGTAGGCCGCGTGCGGCGCGAAGAAACCGAGGGTGCTGTAGCCCCAGTAGTTGGTCAGCCCCTTCTCGACCAGGTGGGGCTCGGAGGAGAACGCGTGCACCGGCAGGAGCTCGATCGCGGTGACGCCGAGCCCGAGCAGGTGGTCGACGACCGCGGGGTGTGCGAGCCCGGCATAGGTACCGCGCAGATCCTCGGGCAACCGCTCGTCCAGCAGGGTCAGGCCCCGGGCGTGCGCCTCGTAGACCACGGTGTGCGACCACGGCGTCCACGGGCGGTTCCGGGCGGGGTCCGGGCCGGGCAGCCGGCGGGTGTCCACGACGACCGAGTAGGGGACGTGGCCGCGGGAGTCGCGCGGGTCGGCAGGGCCGTACGGGTCGCCGGCCAGGTCCGCGCCCACGACGTGGCCGTACGTCTCCGGCGTGTGCGCGACCTCGCCGTCCAGGCCGCGGGCGTACGGGTCGACCAGCAGCTTGGCGGGGTTGTACCGGTGGCCCGCGGCGGGTTCCCAGGGCCCGTGGGCGCGCAGGCCGTAGCGCTGGCCGGCACGGACGCCGGGCACGGACGCGCTGAAGACCCCGTGCACCGGCGGGCCCAGCGGGACGCGCCGCTCGTCCGGCCCGTCGAACAGGCACAGGTCCACGCCCGTCGCGTGCGCCGCGTACACGGCCACGTCCACGCCGCCGTCCGTGACGTGCACACCGAGGCGGGGTACGGGTCGGTGCGGGGACGGGGTCACCTGCACATTGTGCGGGACGCGGGACGACGCATGTCGGGCGTCTCCGCCCCTGGACCCGGCGCCCGCGGGTGCGCACCGGGAGGTAACGTTCCGCGGGTGAGGATCGTCGTCTGCGTGAAGCATGTCCCTGACATCCAGTCCGAGCGGGCCCTGGGCCCCGACGGTCGCGTGGTCCGCGACGGCGGGGACGGCACGATCAACGAGCTCGACGAGAACGCCCTCGAGGCGGCGCTCGCGCTCGCGGAGGCGCACGGCGGGTCGGTCGTCGCTCTCACGGTCGGCCCCGCCGACGCCGCGGACGCCGTGCGGCGCGGCCTGCAGCTCGGTGCCGAGGAAGCGGTCCACGTGGTCGACGACGCGGTCGCCGGCTCGGACGTCATCGGCACCGCGCGCGTGCTCGCCGCGGCGATCGCGCACCTCGACGCGCAGGAGCACGTCGACCTGGTGGTCACGGGCATGGCGGGACTCGACGGCTTGACGTCGCTGCTGCCGACCGCGCTCGCGGAGCTGCTCGACCTTCCGGCGCTGCCGCTCGCCGCGGAGCTGACCGTCGAGGGCGGCACGGTGCGCGTGCGCCGCAACCTGGACCACGCCTCCGAGGTGCTCGAGGCCGCGCTGCCGGCCCTGGTGTCGGTGACGGACCAGGCCAACGAGCCGCGCTACCCGAACTTCAAGGGCATCATGGCGGCCCGCAAGAAGCCGATCACCACCCTCACGCTCGCGGACCTGTCGCTCGACGCCGCGCGCGTCGGGTCGCTCGGGTCCCGCACCGAGGTGCTCGAGGCCACCGCGCGCCCGGCGCGCGAGAACCGCGTGCTCGTGCAGGACACGGGCGACGCCGGCGTCCGGCTCGCCGCGTACCTCGTCGACAACTTGCTCGTCTGACGTCCCGAACCGAAGGATCGCCGCCGTGACCGCACCCGTTCTCGTGCTCGTCGACCACACCGAGGCCGGCGCCGTGCGCGCCCCCGTGCGCGAGCTGCTCACGCTCGCGCGCGACCTGGCCGGCGGCGCGGGCGTGCACGCCGCGTGGGCGGTCGACGGTGTCGAGCCCACCGCCGACGTCGTCGCCGAGCTCGCCGCCCTGGGCGCCACGCACGTGCACCGCGTCGTCGCCGACGCGGACCTGCACCTGTCGGCCGTGCTGTCCGAGGCGATCGCCTCCCTGCTCGACGCCACCGGCGCGGGCCTGCTGCTCGTGGTCTCGTCGTTCGAGAACAAGGAGATGATCGCCCGGCTCGCGGTGGCCACCGGCGCGGGCGTCATCACCGACGCGGACGGCCTCGCCCTGGTCGACGGCCGGTACGTCGCGACGAAGACCGTGTTCGCCGGAACGTGGACCACCGCGTGCGCGATCACCGCGCCGCTGGCGATCGTCGCCCTCAAGCCCAACTCGGTGCAGCCGGTCCGCGTGGACGCGGCCGCCGCGCCGCAGATCGGCGAGCACGTGGTCGCCGTGAGCGACAAGGCCCGGCGCGTGCACCTGGTCGAGCGGACCGAGCGACCCGCGAGCGGGCGGCCGGACCTCGGCAGCGCGAGCATCGTCGTGGCCGGTGGCCGCGGCACCGAGGGCGACTTCTCGGTGGTCGAGGAGCTGGCCGACGCGGTCGGGGGCGCGGTCGGCGCCACGCGCGTGGCCACCGACGAGGGCTGGATCGGGCACGACGCCCAGATCGGCCAGACCGGCGTCACCGTCGCACCTCGGCTGTACATCGGCGTGGGCGTCTCCGGCGCGGTGCACCACCGCGGTGGCATGCAGGCGTCCGGCACGATCGTCGCCGTCAACTCCGACCCCGACGCGCCCATCTTCGAGATCGCGGACTTCGGCGTGGTGGGCGACCTGTTCACCGTGGTCCCGCAGGCCGCCGCGGAGATCCGCCGCCTCAAGGGCTGACTGGTCCGTCCGGGTGACGGGCTGACGCGGTCGGCGAATCCCCGGACGGGCCCGCGCGTGCTCCGCTAGCGTGCGCGTGGGTCCCGGCCGCCGCACGCCGGGCAGCGTGCCGAGGAGAGCCGTGATCCGCTACCTGCCGTTCCTGATCGAGGCCGCGCTGCTGGTCTACTGCCTCATCGAGTGCATCCAGACCGACGTCCCGCGCAACCTGTCCAAGACGACGTGGGTGTTCGTGATCATCCTGCTGCCGATCGCGGGCGGAATCGCCTGGCTCGTCGCCGGGCGCCCCGAGCGCCGGCCCGCCCGGGACGTCCCGTGGCCGTCCACGGGGACCGCCGGGTTCCCCGAGTACGAGCGGCCCCGCCGCACGTCACCGGACGACGACCCGGAGTTCCTGGCGGCCATGGGCGCCTCGGACGACAAGCACGAGCAGATGCTCAAGGACTGGGAGGCGCAGCTGCGCGACCGCGAGCACAAGCTCAAGGACGAGCCGCGCGACCCGGCCTGACGCCCGCGCTCAGGACAGGTCGCGCAGCCAGCGGATCGTCGCGACGCCCTGCGCCGCCTGGAACCGGCGCAGGTTCGGGATGCCGAGCGGTGCCGGCTGGCGTGAGCTCCACGTGAAGTAGCCCGACAGCCCCGCCAGGCCCGCCCGCAGGGCGTCGTCGTCGACGCCCTCCGACACGGCGTTCGCGCGGAAGAGCGTGGCGGGGTCGCCGCCGCCCTGCAGCGCGACGCTCGGCAGCATGAACGCGAGGTCCAGCCAGGGTGCGCCCACGCTGGCGTGCGGCCAGTCGATGATCCAGACGCGGTGGTGGTGGTCGGGGTCGATCATCACGTTGTCCGCGCGCAGGTCGCCGTGCACGAGCGCGTCGCCGGCGCACACGCGCAGGGACTCCTGCTCCCAGCGGACGAGCTGCTCCACGTGGTCGAGCGCCCAGCGGCCGATGCCGCCGCCCATGTCGGCGAGCTGGTTCTGCGTGGCCGCGTCGAGCGCGTGCAGCTTGCGCCATCCGGTGAAGTCGTCGGCCAGCTGGTCGTCGGTGCGGGGCAGCGAGTGGCCAGGGAGGGGTTCGGCGTCTGCGAGCGCTCCCACGGCGTCCGTGACGGCGCGCAGGTCCTCGGGCCGCCACGGCAGCTCCGGGGAGCGGCCGTGCGCGACCTCGAACCCGAGGATCACCCAGTCGCCGTCGTCGGACGACCACAGCAGCTTCGGCGCCGGGACCTGGGGCGGCAGCGCGTGGGCGACGCGGATCTCGGCGCGGGCCAGGTCGGGCGAGACAGGGTTCTGCTCCCCGGAGACCGCCTTGACGAAGACGCCGCGGCCGTCGGCCAGCTCGAGGACGGCCGCGAACCCGGGGCTGAAGCCGCTCGTCGCGCTGGTCTCGGCCGTGACCTGGGCGCCCGCGAGCTCGGTGATCCGCGCGCGCACGTGCCGGGGGAGGTCGCGCCAGTCCAGCCGCTGGCCGCTGAAGGCGAGCGGGAGGGCTATGACGTCGTCGGCACTCACGCGCCACATCCTGCCAGTACGCAGGTGGTGCACGGGTGGTGGTTTCACGGGCCGTGGGCCGGGCGTGCTCCCGGGGTTCGTAGACTGGAGCGCGATGAGCGTGTATCTCGACCATGCGGCGACCACGCCGATGGTCCCGGAGGCCGCGCGGGTGCTCGCCGAGCAGCTCGCGCGCACCGGCAACCCCTCCTCGCTGCACGCCTCCGGCCGGGCGGCTCGCCGCACCGTCGAAGAGGCCCGGGAGCGGCTCGCGGCGGCCCTGGGCGCCCGGCCGAGCGAGGTCGTCTGGACCTCGGGCGGGACGGAGGCGGACAACCTCGCCGTCAAGGGCATGTTCTGGTCCCGGCGCAGCCAGGACCCCCGTCGACGCCGCCTGCTGGTCTCCGCCGTCGAGCACCACGCGGTGCTCGACCCGGCGTTCTGGATGGCCGAGCACGCCGGTGCCGAGCTGGTTCTCCTCCCGGTCGACGCGGACGGGGTGCTCCAGGTCGACGCGCTGCGTGAGGAGCTCGAGCGCCACGGCGAGCAGGCCGCACTGATCTCGGTCATGTGGGCGAACAACGAGATGGGCGCCCTGCAGCCGCTCGGCGACGTGGTCGAGCTCGCGCGCCGGTACGGGGTGCCCGTGCACGCCGACGCCGTGCAGGCCGCGGGGCAGGTCCCCGTCGACTTCGGGGCGTCGGGGCTCGACGCGATGACCGTCACCGGCCACAAGGTCGGCGGTCCGGGCGGTGTGGGTGCGCTGTTGGCCCGCCGCGGGCTGGACCTCACGCCGGTGCTGCACGGCGGCGGGCAGGAGCGCGGCGTGCGGTCCGGCACGCTCGACGCGCCGCTGATCGCGTCGTTCAGCGTCGCGGTGGACCTGGCCGTGGCGGAGCAGCCCGCGTTCGCGGCCCGGGTCGGTGCCTTGCGCGACGCCCTCGTCGAGGGCGTCGAGGCGCTGGTGCCCGACGCCGTGCTGCGCGGGCCGCGCACCACGGCCGCGCGGCTGCCGGCCAACGCGCACCTCACCTTCCCCGGCTGCGAGGGCGACTCGCTGCTGTACCTGCTCGACTCCGCGGGCATCGAGGCGTCGACGGGGTCGGCGTGCCAGGCGGGCGTCCCCCGGCCGAGCCACGTGCTGCTGGCGATGGGTGTCGACGAGGTGGCCGCGCGCGGAGCGCTGCGGTTCAGCCTGGGGCACCCGTCGACGACGGACGACGTCGAGGCGCTGCTCGCGGTGCTGCCCGGAGTCGTCGACCGCGCCCGCGCGGCGGGTCTCGCCACCGTCGGGTCGGTGTCCTGATGCGCGTGCTGGCAGCCCTCTCCGGAGGGGTGGACTCCGCCGTGGCGGCGGCCCGCGCGGTCGATGCAGGGCACGACGTGGTCGGGGTGCACATGGCCCTGTCCCGCACGCGGGAGCAGTTCCGCACGGGATCGCGCGGGTGCTGCTCGATCGAGGACGCGGGGGACGCGCGCCGCGCGGCCGACGTGCTCGGCATCCCGTACTACGTGTGGGACCTCTCGGAGCGCTTCGAGGAGACGGTGGTCGCCGACTTCGTCGCGGAGTACGAGGCGGGCCGCACACCGAACCCGTGCGTCCGGTGCAACGAGCACATCAAGTTCGCCACGCTCCTGGACAAGGCAGTCGCCCTCGGCTTCGACGCCGTCTGCACGGGCCACTACGCCCGCATCGAGACCCGTGCGGACGGCACGCGCGAGCTGCACCGCGCGCACGACCCCGCCAAGGACCAGTCCTACGTGCTCGCGGTGATGGGACCGGAGCGCCTGGCGCGCTCGATGTTCCCCCTGGGCGACGTCGCGTCCAAGGAGCAGACGCGCGCCGAGGCCGCCGCTCGCGGCCTGTCGGTGTCGGCCAAGCCGGACTCCTACGACATCTGCTTCGTCGCCGACGGCGACACCCAGGGCTTCCTGCGCGCGCGCCTGGGCTCGCAGCCCGGTGAGATCGTCGACGCCTCCGGTGCCGTGCTCGGCCAGCACGACGGCGCGTACGCGTTCACCGTCGGGCAGCGCAAGGGCCTGTCGATCGGGCGGCCGGCACCCGACGGTCGTCCGCGGTACGTGCTGTCGGTCGAGCCGGTGCAGAACCGGGTGGTCGTCGGCTCCGCCGAGGACCTCGCGGTGCACAGCGTCGTGGCGGACCGCGCCGTCTGGTTCGCAGGCCCGGAGGCGCAGTTCGCGTGCGCGGTGCAGGTCCGCGCGCACGGAGCCGCGGTGCCGGCGCACGCGACCGTCCGTGACGGCGTGGTCGAGGTCGTCCTCGACTCGCCGGGGGACCTGCGGGGCGTCGCGCCCGGCCAGTCCGCCGTGCTCTACGACGGCACGCGCGTCCTGGGCCAGGCCACCGTGACCGCTGCGCAGCGCGCCGCCATCGGCGCCGCCCGGTGACCGGGGCGCGGCCGGGCGTCACGGGCAGCGGACCCTGGCCCGGGCTGGACGTGCTGGAGGCGCAGACGGTCGTGGTCGGCGACCTCGTCGACGTCCCGTCCGAGGTGGCCGGCCTGCCGTTCACCGTGACCCTCGCCGAGCGCGGACCGTGGAGCGACCGTGTCGGGCGGACGTCGTCGCTCCTCGCCGAGCTGCCGACCGAGCTGGGGCCGCACGGCTGGAAGCTCGCCGACCGGCCGAGTCGCGACCTCGCACGGGCGCACGCGTACCTGCGGGAGGACGTCGACGCGCTCGCGGTCGCCGCGCACGGGTGGGACGGGCCGTTGGTGGTCCCCGTGCTGGGCCCGCTGACGCTCGCCGCCTCGCTCTACCTGGCCCGCGGCGACAAGGTGGTGTCCGACGCGGGGGCGGTCCGCGAGCTCGCCGCGTCCCTGGCCGCCGGCTTCGCCGAGCACCTGGCCACGATCCGCCGGTCGGTCCCCGGGGCGCAGCCCACCGTGCTGCTGCACGAGCCCCTGCTGGCACAGGTCATGGCCGGGGTGCTGCCGTCGTTCTCGGGGTACTCCGCGCTGCGCTCGGTGCCCGGACCGGTGGCCGCCGAGCGGATCCGGGAGGTCGCCGCAGGCATCCGCTCGGTCGAGGGTGCGCGGGTCGTCGTGCACGGCGGGACGGCGTGGACCTCGCTCGGCGCGATCCGGGCGGCGGGCGTGGACGGGTTCGCGCTCGCGGTCCCCGCCCTCGACGAGCGGAGCTGGGAGAAGGTGGCGGAGGCCGTCGAGGGCGGCCTCGCCTTCTGGCCGGAGCTGGCCCCTCAGGCGTCGTCGCAGTGCGCCGGCCCGGACGTGGTGGGCCAGGCCGATACGCTCACCCGGCCGTGGCGGTCCGTCGGGCTGCCGATGACGAGCCTGCGCGACGTCGTGCTCGTCGCGGGGCCCGTCGCCGGGAGCAGCCCGGACGACGCCCGGGGCGTGCTGGCCGGGCTGGTCCGGGCCGCGCGGATCGTGGCCGAACGAGCGGAGGCATGACCGTGGTGGGTGCACCTGCACAGCCGAGCGTGAAGCGCGCCCTGGCGCTCCTGGTGGCCTCCGGGGCCGCGATCGTCGGGATGGTGCTGCTCGTCGTCTGCTACACCGGCATCGGCGTGGCCACGCTGACGTCCGCGACCGATGACATGCACCCCTGCGTGGCGGCGTACTCCGCCGGGACCGACTCCGCGACGGTGCGGTACACCGTGGTCCCGCCGCAGGCGGTCTGCACGTGGGACGTGGCCGGGGAGCCGACCGAGGTGGTCGTGGCGTCCGCGTCCACCGCGCTGTTCGCCACCGCCGCGGTGCTGGTGGTGGGCGGGGTGCTGGTGTGCGCCGGGCTGCTGGTCTCCCAGCGCCGCAGCCCTCGGCCCTGAGCGCGGGCCGTTCGCGCTCGTCCCGCGTGGGCGCCGTGACCGGTGTGGGCGGGGGGCGCGATGATGTGACGGTGAGCAACCAGATCGACGACCCCGCCGCCGCGCACGAGATCCCCGCGGACGCGCGGCACCGCTGGGCCGAGCTGGCCGCCCTCATCGAGGCCGACCAGTTCGCGTACTACATCCGCGACGCCCCCGTCTCCTCGGACAAGGAGTACGACGAGCGGCTGCGCGAGCTGCAGGCGCTGGAGGACGAGCACCCCGGCCTGCGGACCCCCGACTCACCGACGCAGCGGGTGGGCGGCACGTTCTCCACCGAGTTCGCCCCCGTGCAGCACGTGGAGCGGATGCTCTCGCTGGACAACGCGTTCTCCGACGAGGACCTGGCCACGTGGGTGGGTCGCGTGCACCGCGACCTCGAGTCGGACGCCACCATCCACTACCTGTGCGAGCTCAAGATCGACGGCCTGGCCGTCGCGCTGCTGTACGAGAAGGGTCGCTTGGTGCGCGCCGCGACCCGCGGGGACGGACGGACGGGGGAGGACGTCACGCTCAACGTCCGCACCATCTCGACCATCCCCGACGTGCTGGCCGGGGACCCGGCCACCCACCCCGAGCGCATCGAGATCCGCGGCGAGGTCTTCCTGCCGGTCACGGCGTTCGCCGAGCTCAACGCGGCACAGGTCGAGGCGGGCAAGAGCCCGTTCGCCAACCCCCGCAACGCCGCCGCGGGCTCGCTGCGCCAGAAGGACCCGCGTATCACGGCCTCGCGTGACCTGCGGATGTACGCGCACGGCATCGGCGCGCTCGTGTGGGGCGCGGGCCGAGGGACGGGGATCGAGCGGCAGTCGCAGGTCTACGACCTGCTGGCAGGCTGGGGCGTGCCGGTCTCCGGGCACACGCGGGTCGTCGACGGGCTCGACGGCGTGCGGGAGATGATCGCGTACTACGGGGAGCACCGGCACGACGTCGAGCACGAGATCGACGGCATCGTCACCAAGGTGGACGAGATCGCGCTGCAGCGCCGGCTCGGGTCCACCAGCCGCGCGCCGCGCTGGGCGATCGCGTACAAGTACCCGCCCGAGGAGGTGAACACCAAGCTCCTCGACATCCGTGTCAACGTCGGCCGCACCGGCCGGGTCACCCCCTACGGCGTGATGGAGCCGGTATTCGTCTCGGGCTCGACCGTCGAGATGGCGACGCTGCACAACGCGAGCGAGGTGGCGCGCAAGGGCGTGCTCATCGGCGACACGGTGGTGCTGCGCAAGGCGGGCGACGTCATCCCGGAGATCGTCGGTCCGGTGGTGGACCTGCGCGACGGCACCGAGCGCGCGTTCGTGATGCCCACCGAGTGCCCCTCGTGCGGCACGCCGCTGGCGCCCGCCAAGGAGGGTGACGTCGACATCCGCTGCCCCAACCAGCGGTCCTGCCCGTCGCAGCTGCGCGAACGGCTGTTCCACGTCGCGTCGCGCGGGGCGTTCGACATCGAGGCGCTCGGCTGGGAGGCGGCCAGCGCCCTGCTGGCCGCGGGTGTCGTGACGGACGAGGGCGACCTGTTCGCGCTCGACGCCGACGCGCTGCGCAACGTCCCGCTGTTCACCCTGTCCGCCCGGTCGAAGGTCGCGGGCGTGGTCCGCGAGGCGGGCGACCTCAACGCGACGGGAGTCGCTCTCCTGGGCAACCTGGAGAAGGCCAAGGAGGCGGCGCTCTGGCGCGTGATCGTCGCGCTGTCCATCCGGCACGTCGGCCCGACCGCGGCGCGCGCGCTCGCCCAGCACTTCGCGTCCATCCCCGCGATCGCGGTGGCGACCGAGGAGGAGATCGGTGCGGCCGAGGGCGTCGGTCCGACGATCGCGGGCGCGGTCCGAGCCTGGTTCGACCAGCCCGGCGAGGACGACAAGTGGCACGCGGCGATCGTCGAGAAGTGGGCCGCGGCGGGCGTGCGGATGAGCGAGGAGCGCGACGAGTCCGCGCCGCGCACGCTCGAAGGGCTCACCGTGGTGGTCACCGGCGGCCTCGAGCGGTTCAGTCGCGACGGCGCGAAGGAGGCGATCCTGGCCCGCGGCGGCAAGTCGGCGGGCAGCGTCTCCAAGAAGACCGACTACGTGGTGGTCGGCGAGAACGCGGGGTCCAAGGAGGCCAAGGCCCGCGAGCTCGGGCTGCCGATCCTGGACGAGGCCGGGTTCGAGCGGCTGCTCGCCGAGGGGCCGGCGGCGTTCGGCGGCCCCGTGCCGGACGGCGAGGCACCGGCGGACGACAGTGCCTGACGTGTGGGTGCCCGACGTGACTGTGCCCGACGTGACTGTGCCCGACGTTCCGGTGCCTGACGTGACGGTGAACGCGGGGACCCGGAGCCCGGCGTGAGCGGTGCCGTGGTGCGGGTGGCGAGCGGCACGCAGGTGGCCGACGCCGGGGCGCTGACCGCGCGGGCGTACCTGGCGGACCGGCTCGTCGACGGCTCCCACCCCTACGTCGACGAGCTGCGGGACGCGCAGCGGCGGGCTCGGGAGGTGACGCTGCTGGTCGCCCTGCTGCCGCGCGCCCCCTCCGACGACGCGAGCGGCTCGTCGGACGCGGTGGGCGCCGACGGTCCCGTCGTCGTCGGCACCGTCACGCTGGCGCCGTACGGGACGTCGTACGCCCAGATCGCCGAGCCGGGCGAGCTGGAGATCCGGATGCTCGCGGTCACGCCCGAGGCGCGTCGCCGGGGCATCGCGGAGCTGCTGATGACGACGGCCCTGCGGGAGGCCGTCGCGGGCGGTGCGCGCCGGGTGGTGCTGTCCACCACCGACGCGATGCACGCGGCGCACAGCCTCTACGAGCGGCTCGGTTTCGTCGCGGTGCCGCAGCGGGACTGGGGTCACGTCGAGGTCCACCTGCGCGTCCACGCGTGGACGCCCCCGGACGCGCCGGGCGCGCTGGTCGAGTCCGCGACGTGGCCGCCGGCACGGGTGGTGGACGTCGACGGCTGGCGGGTGGGGCTGTCGGGGGGCCTGACCCGCCGCGCCAACAGCGCGCTGCCGCTCGGGGTGCCGCAGGACCTTCCCGTGACGCTCACCCGGGTCGAGCAGCTGTACGCCGGCGAGGGGCAGCCGTCCATCGTCCGGGTGTGCCGGGCGTCGCCGCCCGGTCTGGACGACGTGCTGGCCGCGCGCGACTACGCGGTGATGTCGCGGACCGACGTCCTGGTGCGACCGCTCGACGGTCTCGGGCCCGGCGGCGGCGCCCTGCGCACGGCGGAGGGTCCGGTGCGCGTCGGGGTGGCCGACCGGCCCGATGACGAGTGGCTCGCCGCGTGGTCGGGCTCCAAGGCGCGGCTGCACGCCACCGGGGCCGCGGCGCAGGCCGACGACGAGAGCCTGCGGCTGGCGCGCGAGGTGCTCGGCGGGGCACCCGCGCTCTACCTCACCGCGACGGACGCCACCGGGCTCGTCGGGGTGGTGCGGGCCGCGTTCGCGCAGGACTGGGTCGGGCTGTCGTGCCTCGTCGTCGCGCCTCGGGCGCGCCGCCACGGCCTCGGGCGGGCGCTGACCCTGCGCGCGCTCGACGAGGCCGTCCAGCGGGGTGCGGACCGCGCGTTCCTCCAGGTCGAGGCCGAGAACACGGCTGCCGGTGCGCTGTACGCGTCGCTCGGCTTCCAGCCGGCCGAGCGGTACGTCTACCGGGAGCGGGGCTAGCCGGCGGCTCGGCGGTCAGCGGCTCGCCCAGAGCAGGCCGCGCTCGATGATGATCCGTACCGCGGGCACCTCCAGGTCGGCCAGCTGGTGGCCGGGCGCGCACACGAACACCCGGCCGGCGCCCCAGCGGCGCGTCCAGACCGCCGGTGACGTGACGGGCTCGTGCCAGGGGTCGCCGGGTCCGGGCGTGATCGTCGTCGTCGCCAGGACCTCGTTCAGTGGGTCGGTCAGCAGCCAGTACTGCTCCGACCGCAGCGTGAAGTCCGGTACGGCACGAACAGGTCGGCCGCTTCCTCGGGTGCGTGACCTTCCCAGCCGCCGCGGACGACGAGGGCACGGCGTTGCTCGGTCACGGGGGGTCTCCTTCAGCTGATCAGGGCATCGATCGCGGCGGCGGACAGGACGTGCTCGGAGGCCATGGCGCTCGCTCCGAGCACGCCGGCGCGCCCCGTGGTGCGGGAGGCGACGATGCGCAGGTGCTGGGTGGCCAGCGGCAGGGAACGGCGGTAGACGACCTCCCGGATGCCCGCGAGGAGGTGCTCGCCGGCATCGGCGACGACCCCGCCGATGACGATGACCGAGGGGTTGAGCATGCTGACGCAGGCGGCCAGCACCTCGCCGATGTGCCGGCCGGCGGCGCGCACCTCACGGCTGGCGTCGAGGTCGCCGGCCCGCACGAGCGCCACCACGTCGGCGCTCGTGGTGGCGTCCGGCAGCACGCTCGCGATGGCCGGGCCGCTGGCGACCGCCTCGAGGCAGCCCGTGTTGCCGCAGCGGCACGGCCGGTCCACGCCGCCCGGGACGGCGATGTGGCCGAGGTCGCCCGCCGCGCCCTGGGCGCCGCGGCGGATCCTGCCGTCGGAGATGATCCCGGCGCCGATGCCCGTCGCCACCTTGACGAACAGCAGGTGGTCGACCTCCGGCCACTGCGACGTGTGCTCACCGAGGGCCATCAGGTTGACGTCGTTGTCGACCAGCACCGGCACGCGCAGCTTGCGCGACAGCAGCCCCGGGACGTCGGCGTCGTCCCAGCCCGGCATGATCGGCGGGTTGATCGGCCGCCCGGTGGAGTGCTCGACCGGCCCGGGCAGGCCCACGCCGACGCTCACCAGGTCGCTGAGCGGGCGGCCCGCGGTGCTGAGGAGCTCGAGCCCGAGCTCGAGCACGCGGTCCAGCACCGGTCCGGGTCCCTCGGCGATCGCGATGGGCTCGTGGTGCTCGGCGAGCACCGTGCCGACCAGGTCGGTGAGCGCCAGGCGCGAGTGCGTGGCGCCGAGGTCGACCGCGAGGACCACGCGAGCGGCCGGGTTGAACGCGAAGGTGGCGGGTGGCCGGCCGCCGGTCGAGCTGGCCTCGCCGGCCGGCGCGACGAAGCCCGAGGAGAGCAGGAGGTCGACGCGGGCCGCGATCGTGGAACGCGCTTGCCCGGTGAGTGTCGCCAGGTCGGAGCGGGTCCGGGGCTGCCCGTCACGGAGGAGCTGGAACATGTCCCCGGCGCCCGTCGGCCGGGGAGCGAACTTGAGGAGCTCGTCCATGGGCACAGTGAACCATTCCGGCTTCTGCAAGGCACGCCCCGGTAACTTCGACAGTTGCCTGACATCTTTTGCTTGACGAGCAGCAGAAGTACTCCTACCGTCCTCGCTATGGTCAACGAGGACCCGCCCCTGCTCCAGATGCGCGGAATCATCAAGCAGTTCCCGGGTGCCCGGGCGCTGGACGGCGTCGACCTGGACGTCCGCGCCGGCGAGGTGCACTGTCTGCTCGGCCAGAACGGCGCGGGCAAGTCGACGCTGATCAAGATCCTCGCGGGCGCCCACCAGCCGACCGAGGGCCAGATCCTCCTCGACGACCGGCCGGTCACGCTCACCCACCCGGTCGCGGGCCTGGCGCTCGGCATCGCGACGATGTACCAGGAGCTCGACGTCGTCGACGGCCTGTCCGTGGCCGAGAACGTCTACCTGGGCCACGAGCTGGCCAGCGCGGGCTTCTCCCGGCGTCGGGCCGCCACTGCCCGGACCCGGGAGATCCTCACGCGGCTGGGTCACGGCGACCTGTCCCCGCACCGCGAGGTGGGCAGGCTGTCCGCCGCCGGCAAGCAGATCGTCAGCATGGCGCGCGCCCTGTCGCACGACGCCCGGGTGATCGTCATGGACGAGCCGTCCGCCGTCCTCGACGTCGAGGAGGTCCGCAACCTCTTCCGCGTGGTCCGCGAGCTCACGGCGTCGGGCGTCGCCGTCGTCTACATCTCCCACCGTCTCGACGAGATCCGGCAGATCGGCGACCGGATCACGGTGCTCAAGGACGGCCGCACGGTCGCGACCGGTCTGCCCGCGAGCACCCCGACGGCGGAGCTCATCCGGCTCATGACCGGCCGCACCGTCGAGTACGCGATCCCGCCGCGCCCCGCGCTCCCGCCGGACGCCCCGACCGTGCTCCGGCTCGACGGGCTCACGCTGCGCGGGGCGTTCCACGACGTCTCGTTCGACGTCCGCGCCGGGGAGGTGGTCGGCCTCGCCGGTCTCGTCGGCTCGGGCCGCACCGAGATCCTCGAGACGGTGTTCGGGGCGCGCCGGGCCACCGGCGGTGCCGTGCACGTGGACGAGCGTCGGCTGCGGGCCGGCTCGGTGAGCGACGCGGTCGCGGCCGGGATCGGGCTGTGCCCCGAGGAGCGCAAGAGCCAGGGCCTCCTCCTCGACGAGCCCGTGTACCGCAACATCACGCTGTCGACGTTCGCGCGGACGGCGACCGCGTCGTTCCTGGACGAGGGCGCCGAGCGCCGGGTGGCGCGCGAGCAGATCGACGCGCTCGACGTCCGGCCGTCCGACCCCGACCGCAGCGCCCGCACGCTGTCCGGCGGCAACCAGCAGAAGGTCCTGCTCGCGCGCTGGCTCGTGCACGGCTGCCGCGTGCTCCTGCTCGACGAGCCGACCCGCGGCGTCGACGTCGGCGCGCGCGCCGAGATCTACGGCCTCATCGCCGACCTCGCCGCGCAGGGCGTCGCCGTCGTGGTGGTCTCCAGCGACATCCCGGAGGTGATCGGGCTCGCCGACCGCGTCCTGGTCGTCTCCGAGGGGCGGGTGGTCCACGACGGACCGGCGTCCGGCATCGACGAGCACCGCGTGCTCGACCTCGTGATGGAAGGAAGTGCCGCGTGAGCGAGCAGGACGTGACGGTCCCGGCCGCCGACGAGTCCGCCCGGGTCGAGCAGGTCGCCCAGGCCGACGAGAAGCGCCGGACGGGCGGACTCCTCAAGGGAGCGGCCGGCCGCAACCTCGGCCTGGTCATCGCGCTGGTGGCGCTGTGCGTCTTCGGCGTGGCCACGGCCGGGGAGCGGTTCGCCAGCCTCGACAACGTGCTCACCATCCTGCGGCTGGCGTCCGTGATCGGCGTGCTGAGCATCGGCATGACGTTCGTGATCACCGGCGGCGGCATCGACCTGTCCGTCGGCTCGGTCGTCGGCCTCGCGTCGGTGTGGGCCACCACCGTCGCCACCCAGACCATGGCCGAGGACGTCCACTGGATGGTCATGGTGCTGTGCGCGCTCGGCGTCGGGCTCGGCGCGGGCGTGATCAACGGCGTGCTCATCGCCTACGGGAAGGTCGTGGCGTTCATCGCGACGCTCGCCATGCTGGTCGCTGCCCGTGGCCTGGCGGAGATCATCGCCGACCGGCAGACGCAGATCGTCCGGGTGGACGGCTTCCTCGACGTGGTCCGCTCGTCCCCGCTCGGCCTGCCGATGCTGGTGTGGATCTTCGCCCTGGTGGCCGTCGCGGGCTGGCTCCTGCTCAACCGGACGACGTTCGGCCGGCGGACCATCGCCGTCGGCGGCAACCCCGAGGCAGCCCGGCTGGCGGGCATCAAGGTCAAGCGCCACACCATGTACCTGTACGCGCTGGCGGGGCTCACGGCCGGCATCGGCGGCGTGATGATGCTCGGCCGCACGACGGCCGGCAGCTCCACCAACGGCCAGCTCTACGAGCTCGACGCCATCGCCGCCGTGGTCGTCGGCGGAACCCTGCTGATCGGCGGCCGCGGCACCATCGTCGGCACCGTCCTGGGCGTCCTGATCTTCTCGACGCTCACCAACGTGTTCACGCAGAACAACCTGTCGATCTCGGCACAGGCCATCGCCAAGGGCGTGATCATCGTCGTCGCCGTGCTGCTCCAGCAGCGCATCGCCGAGCGCTCCCGTGCCGGAACCTGACCCAGCCCCGCCCCTGCTGTTGCCCGCCCGATCAAGGAGGATCGTCATGTCCGGACCCGCCCTCTCCCGGCCCCGTCGAGGCTGGATCGCCGCCGCCGGCACCGCCGCCGCGCTCGCGCTCGTCGTCGGCTGCACGTCCAACACCCCCGAGGAGGAGGAGGCCCCGCAGGCCGCCCCCGCGGCCGCCACGGGCAACGACGAGTCCGGCGAGAAGGTCGTCATCGGCTTCTCCGCCCCGGCGGCCGACCACGGCTGGATGGGTTCGATCACCAAGTCCGCCGTCGCCGAGGCCGGGAAGTACGACGACGTCGAGCTGGTGCAGGCCGAGGCGACCAACGACGTCAACCTGCAGATCAGCCAGGTCGAGCAGTTCATCAACGACGGCGTCGACGCCATCGTGCTGCTGCCGTTCGACGGCGCGGCGCTCACGGAGGTGGCGATCGAGGCCATGCAGGCGGGGATCGTCGTCGTCAACGTCGACCGCGAGTTCGAGGACCCCGACGCCGCGCGGACCACCGTGCTCGGCGACAACTACGGCATGGGCGTGAGCGCGGGCGCGTACATCTGCGGCGAGGTGGGCGGCAACCCGGACGCCAAGGTGGCGGAGATCGCCGGCATCGACTCGCTGCCGCTGACCCAGGACCGCAGCCAGGGGTTCGAGGACGCGCTCGCGGCCTGCGGCCTGTCGGTGAGCAACCGCGTGGCGGCCGACTTCACGGTCCAGGGCGGCGAGTCCGCCGCGGCCAACCTGCTGCAGGCGGCGCCCGAGCTCGACGCCATCTGGAACCACGACGACGACCAGGGCGTGGGCGTGCTGGCCGCGATCGAGAACGCGGGCCGCGACGAGTTCATCATGGTCGGGGGTGCCGGCTCGAAGAACGTCATGGAGGCCATCCAGGCGGACGACTCCGTGCTCAAGGCGACCGTCGTCTACCCGTCCACCCAGGCGGCCGACGGCATCAAGCTGGCCCGGCTGCTGGTGCAGGGCAAGTCGATGAGCGACCTGGTCGAGGTCGAGGTGCCGCGCACGGTCCAGCTGTACGCGCCCGTGGTGACCAAGGAGAACGTCGACCAGTACCTGCCGACCGCCTTCGAGTCCTGACACCGACACCTGACCCATCGCACGGCCGGGCGGGCCGCCGCGTACGCGGCCCGCCCGGCACATCGGCCATCCCGCGCGGGTGACCTGGAGGAGGAACCGTGACAGCAGCAGTCCCACGCCTGGGCGTCGGCATGGTCGGGTACGCGTTCATGGGGGCCGCGCACTCGCAGGCCTGGCGCAACGCGCCCCGGTTCTTCGACCTGCCGATGCGGCCCGACATGGCCGCCGTCGCGGGGCGGGACGCGGCCGCCGTGCAGGCCGCGGCCGTCAGGCTGGGCTGGTCGAGCACCGAGACCGACTGGAAGGCGCTGGTCAGCCGCGACGACATCGACCTGGTCGACATCTGCACGCCGGGAGACACGCACGCCGAGATCGCGATCACCGCGCTGGAGGCCGGCAAGCACGTGCTGTGCGAGAAGCCCCTGGCCAACTCGGTCGAGGAGGCCGAGGCGATGGTCCGGGCGGCGCAGGCCGCCGACGGGCTCGCGATGGTGGGGTTCACGTACCGGCGGGTCCCCGCGATCCAGCTGGCCCGCACGCTCGTCGCCGACGGCCGGATCGGCACCGTCCGGCACGTGCGCGCGCAGTACCTGCAGGACTGGATCGCGGACCCGCAGGCGCCGTTGTCGTGGCGGCTGGACAAGCAGAAGGCCGGTTCGGGGGCCCTCGGCGACATCGGTGCGCACATCGTCGACCTCGCCCAGTTCGTGACGGGGGAGGCGGTGACCGGGGTCTCGGCGATCCTGGAGACGTTCGTGCGGGAGCGACCGGTCGCCTCCGAGCACTCGGGGCTGCGCGGCACCGCGGGCGCGCAGACCGGTCCGGTGACCGTGGACGACGCCGCGATCTTCCTCGGCCGGATGTCCGGCGGCGGGCTCGCCACGTTCGAGGCGACCCGGTTCGCGTGGGGGCGCAAGAACGCGATCCGCCTGGAGATCAACGGCTCCGCGGGCTCGCTCGCGTTCGACTTCGAGGACATGAACGTCCTGCACTTCTTCGACGCGACGCAGCCGGCGGTCGAGGCGGGGTTCCGCCGGATCGTCGTGACCGAGCCGGAGCACCCCTACATCGCGGCGTGGTGGCCGGCGGGGCACGGGCTCGGCTACGAGCACGCGTTCACGCACCAGGCGGTGGACCTCGTCACCGCGATCGCCGAGCACCGCCAGCCGGTGCCGAGCTTCGCCGACGGGCTCGTGGTGCAGCGCGTGCTCGCCGCGGTCGAGCAGTCGGCGGCCGACGACAGCAGGTGGACCCCCGTGCAGAAGGAGAGCTGACCATGGCGCGACCGATCACCCTGTTCACCGGCCAGTGGGCCGACCTGCCCCTCGAAGAGGTCGCGCGCCTGGCCGCCGGCTGGGGCTACGACGGCCTCGAGATCGCGTGCTGGGGCGACCACCTGGACCCGTGGCGCTGGGACGACGACGAGTACGTCGCCGGCAAGCGGGCGCTGCTCGACGAGTACGGGCTCGAGGTCTACGCGATCTCCAACCACCTCAAGGGACAGGCGGTCTGCGACGACCCCATCGACCAGCGGCACCGCGACATCCTGCCCGACGTCGTCTGGGGCGACGGCGACCCGGAGGGCGTCCGGCAGCGCGCCGCCGAGGAGATGAAGCACACCGCGCGGATGGCCGCCAAGCTCGGCGTGCAGACGGTCGTGGGCTTCACCGGCTCGAGCATCTGGAAGTACGTCGCCATGTTCCCGCCCGTCTCGCAGGCGGCCGTCGACGCGGGCTACCAGGACTTCGCGAGGCGGTGGAACCCGATCCTCGACGTGTTCGACGAGGTCGGGGTGCGGTTCGCGCACGAGGTGCACCCGAGCGAGATCGCGTACGACTACTGGACGACCGTGCGGACCCTCGAGGCGATCGGGCACCGGGAGGCGTTCGGGCTGAACTGGGACCCCAGCCACTTCATCTGGCAGCAGCTGGACCCGGTCGACTTCATCCTCGAGTTCGCCGACCGGATCTACCACGTGGACTGCAAGGACGTGAAGCTGCGGCTCGGCAACGGGCGCAACGGCCGGCTCGGCTCGCACCTGGCGTGGGCGGACCTGCGACGCGGGTGGGACTTCGTGTCCACGGGCCGGGGTGACGTGCCCTGGGAGGCGTCGTTCCGGGCGCTCAGCTCCATCGGCTACGACGGGCCCATCTCCGTGGAGTGGGAGGACGCGGGGATGGACCGGCTGCTGGGGGCGCCCGAGGCGCTGGAGTTCGTGCGGCGCAACGCCTTCGACCCGCCCACGGCGGCGTTCGACGCGGCGTTCAGCACGCGCTGACGGCTCGCCGGCGAGGAAGTCGCGGCTGCCGCCCGGGGTCGGGATCCTCCCGGTTCGTCCTGTGCCAGGACACGCGCAGCCCGGCGGCGGATACTGGGGCGATGATCTCGCTCGCGCGTGCTCAGGAGCTGCAGGCCGCCGGTCTGCGCTGGCAGCCGGCGCCCGGAGACCGGTTCGCGCTCCGGACGCTCGAGGACCAGGTGTTCACCATCTCGGACATGGTGGTGGAGCCGCACGACTACCCGACCGGCACGGTGCTGGGCTTCAACGGCACCACCGAGTGGGCCCTGGACTCGGTCGCGCAGGAGGACGCCGTCTGGCTCCCGCGCGAGGACCAGCTGCGCGACCTGCTCGGCGGCACGTTCCGCAGCCTGGCGCGTTCGACGGACGGGCAGTACGCGGTGCTCATCGAGTACGCGGGCCGACCCGAGCGGCTGTTCACGGCCGACGCCCCCGAGGACGCGTACGCGCAGGCGCTCCTGGCCCTGGTCACGGCGGCGGTCGGCCGCGTGTAACGCGCACATCCGGCGCCTCTTTTGCAATGATGCGCGCCATGCCCACACACCTGCGCCACTCCCGCACGGCCGTCGCAGCCCTCACCCTGGCCGCGGCGGTCGGTCTCGCCGGCTGCACCGCACCGGACGACGACCCCGAGCCGACCGCGCCCGCCTCGGCATCCGCCCCGGCCACGCCCTCCGCGGAGCCCAGCGCCTCGCCGTCCGAGGCGGCCGTCGAGCCGGTGGTGGTCACGCTTCCCCGGGAACGCGGGACGGTGGACGTCGCGGTCCGCTCCCTGGTGCTCGACGAGAACGGCACGACCATGACGCTGCGCGTCGACTTCACGCCGCACCTGGTGAAGGCCGACGACGCGATGACCCTGTCCGCGATCAACAGCTACTTCTTCATCTTCCCCGAGCTGCTCGACCGTCAGCACCTCAAGCGCTACTCGGTGATCGAGGGCGAGGGGACGCAGGACTGGCTGACCAACAAGGACGCCAGGACGGGCAACGACGAGACCCTGTCGTCGTGGTTCGTCTACGCGGCCCCCGAGGACGACGTCGACGAGTTCACGCTGATGATGGACGGCTGGGGGCTCGAGATCCCGGGCGTCGAGGTGACCGCGTGAGCGCGGGGGCGATCGCCGTCGCGATGGCGCTGCTGCTCCCGTTCGCGTACGTGGACCGGGAGGACGCTCCCGAGCCGTCGGCCGAGCGGATCGAGCGCTCCGTCAACGCGTACTCGACCGAGGGCAGCGTGACGGGCGTCGAGGCGCCCGCGTCCACCGGCGGCGGGACGACGCTGACCATCGGGTCCGACGTGCTGTTCGCCTACGCGAGCAGCGAGCTGGACCAGACCGCGCAGGCCGCGCTCGGCGCGCAGCTGGACCAGATCCCGGCCGGCGCCCAGGTGACGGTCGAGGGGCACACCGACTCCCGCGGCGGCGACGCCGTGAACGTCCCGCTGTCCACCGCCCGCGCGGAGGCGGTGGCGGGCGTGCTGCGCGCCTCGCGCACCGACCTGGTGCTCCAGGTCGTCGGCAAGGCGTCGAGCGAGCCGGCCGTGCCCGAGACGGACGAGCCGGCCATGGCCAAGAACCGGCGGGTCGAGCTCAGCTGGGCGAGCTAGCCGGAGTCCCGGCGGCCGGGGCGCCTCAGTCCTCAGCGCGGCCGTCGGGGTCGTGCACGGGGACGAAGGTGCCTCGGTCGCTCGAGACCGTCCAGCCGGGTTCGTCGTCGCCCGCGGGTGCGGCCACGACGCGGATCGGCTCGGTGTCGCCCGGGCGGTGCTCGTGGACCGGGGGCCACGGCGTCCTGCCCGGGACCGTCTGCTCGGGTGCCGGCCGGCGCACGGCGACCGACGGTGGCCGTCCGTGGGGCGGCTGGGCGGGCGTGAAGATGATCGCGCACAGGTCGCGGTAGGTCGCGTCCGGGTCCGCCACCCAGGCGATGCGGCCCAGCGCCTGGTCCTGTCCGGCGGACTCCAGCAGGAACTCCCCGTAGCCGAGGATCCGACCGGCGATCGACCGCGAGAACCGCATGTCGGTGACCTTGACCAACGGCATCATCGAGACCTTGTGCGTGACGAGGCCGTACATCATCAGCATCCGCTTGTCGGTGGCGACGAACCACTCGTTGCGCCAGTCGAGCACGCGCCAGACGAGCCGCGCGAGCAGGACGAACCACAACCACCACAGCCAGTCGGAGCGGTCGCCGACGGCGGTCGCGGCCACGTCCACCAGCCACGCCACGAGCGCGAAGCCGGCCAGCGTGGTCAGGCTGGGTTCGAGGAGCTTGGCCCAGTGCGACCGGCGCGTCAGGACGACGCGCTCGCCGGGTAGGACGTACTTGCGCAGCGTCCGGTGCCCCGCGAGCGTCTGCTCGACCGTGCCCATGTCACTGCGTCAGGTTGGCGAAGAACTCGCCGAAGCTGCTGAACGCGCGGACGACGATGTCCCACAGCGCGCGGACGCCGTCGGCCGCCCGGTCAGGGCTCGTGACGATGGCGTACACGAGGAAGATGGCGACGATCCAGAACAGCGCTGTCTTGATCTTCGGCGGCATGGCGGTCCTCGCGGGGCGTCGTCGGGGGAGGCGCGTGGCGTGTTCGGTGCACGTTCGGGGCAGGCGGCGGAGCGGACCCGGGGCGGGGGCCGGCCGACACCACCAGGCGGGGCAAAGCGTACTTTCCGGACCGCGCCCCGCGGGGGAGCACACACCGGCGGATTTCCGCGTGATCGCGCCTCGTCGACGCGGTATCAGCCATCGCGGGCCGGGGTCCTCTCGGGTGAGGAGACCGAGGGGGCGCAGCGTGGCGGGGTACCGGCAGGTCGGGGTCAGCCTGGTGGCGCGGGCGATGGGCTGCGTCTCGGTCTGGTTGGTCGAGCAGGACCTGCGGGGGCGGGTCGAGGTCACCCGGTGGGACGGGTCGGGCGACGTCATGGCGCGCGGGTGGGCGGTGGACGGCCCGCTCGTCGCCGTGCTGGCGGGCCTGCCGGTGCTGCGGCCGCGCGTCGACGCGGACGGCGCGATCGTGCTCACGGTGCGCTCGCCCGCCGTCGGGCTCGTCGGGTGGCGTCTGGTGGGCGAGGACCCGTTCGACCAGGCCGACCTCGTCGCCGCCACCCGGATGGTGTCGTTGCTGGCGGACCCCGAGATGCGGGCGCCCGACGGGCCCGGGGCGGCGTGCGCGGCCAGGGTGCTCACGGCGCGCGAGTCGGAGATCCTGTCCCTGGTCGGCGAGGGCCTGACGGCCCGGGCGGTCGCGCGCCGGCTGGGCATCAGCGTGCGCACCGTGCACAAGCACCTGGAGCAGGCCTACCGCAAGCTCGACTGCCACGACCGGCTCAGCGCGGTGCTGCTCGCGCGGGGCTCCGGTCTGCTGGTTCCCGCGGGCTGAGGCGGTCCTCGTCCTCGTCCGGGTCGAGCCGGCGCAGCTCGACCCGCACGGCCGCGAGGACCGCGGCGGCGACCCGACCGTCGCCGGCGCCGGACAGGGTGGGCGGGTGCACGACGACCTTCATGGCGTGCCCACCCCCGCGCGGCCGCGCGCGGTGAAGTCGAGCACGCGTCCCGATCGCGGGATCACGAAGTCGTTGAGCTCCGCCGCGATCGGTCCGTCCAGCTGGATCTGGTCGGCCGCCTGCCGCGTGTCCACGTAGCGGCCGGCACCCTGCACGTCCGCGATCCGGCCCGGGGTCGCCGTGGGCGTCGCCCCGGGCACCGGCAGGCCGTCGGGGCCCACCGGGACCAGGCGCGTGGCCAGCCCTTGCTCCGGGGTGATCGTCGAGCGCAGGTTGCGCAGGTAGCCCGCGTCGATCTCGAACATCTTCAGGCGTGCGCCGGGCCGCGCCTCGAGGATGAACTCGACCGCCCGCTCGAACGAGCCGATGTTGAGGTTGAGCTTGTCGCCGCCCGCGTGGATCCGGGTGTTGCCGTGCTGGTCGATGCTGATGTACTCCCGGCTGCGCCGGGCGACGCCGCCCGAGCCGCCCTCGATGCGGAACACCACGGGGTTGCCGGTGCGGGACGTGAACATGAGACGGCTCAGGGCGCGGGCCTGCTCCGGTCCCGGCTGACGCGCCGGGAGCTGGATCCAGACGCCCTGCTGGCGGGTCCCCGTCCCTGCCTCCAGCGCGCCGAGCGCCGCGTCGAGCTCGTCGGCGAGCCCGGCCGGGTCGTCGCCGGGCAGGTCGGTCGGGACGTCGCCGACGCGCGGCGGCGCCCCGGGAGCCGGCGGACCGGCGAGCTCGTCGGCCAGCCGGCCGGCCTCGGCCGCCTGGGCCTCGCGGTGCGCGGCCTCGCCGAGCAGCGCGTCGGCGCGGCGGCGCAGGCCGGCCTGGTCGGCGGTGATCGCCCGGTCGAGGATCGCCTCCGCCTCGCGGCGCAGGGCTGCGGCGTGCCGGCGTGCCGCCTCGGCCTGCAGCCGCAGGGCGCCCTCGAGCTGGCGGTCCATCACCTGCGCGACCGTCCGCCCGGCCGCGGTGGCCGGCCGGGCGACCAGGTTCGCCTCGGCGAGCAGCGCGAGGATGCCACGCTGCTGCTCGGGCGTGTAGTGCGCGATGCGGCTGAGGAACGACGCGAGGTCGCCGCCGGTCGAGAACGTGCCCGTCATCAGGTGGCGGGCCTGCGCGGGCTCGAGGGCGGCCAGCACCTCCATCAGGCGCACCGCGACCTGCGGCTGGTCGGCGAACGTCTCGGCCAGTCGGCGCGCCGCCTCGACGGAGGCGGGGTCGTCCGCTGCGGCGAGGAAGATCTCCAGCCCGCGCACCGCCTGCCGGGAGAACTGCGCCCCGGACAGCTCGAGCACCCGCCGTGCCGTGGCCGACGCCGCCCATGCCGTGAGCACCTGGGTCACCCGCTCCCGGAACTGTCCGGTCAAGGCGCTCGTCGCGATGTCGGTGGCGAACAGCGTGACCGACCGGTGCATCGCCGACAGCGCGTCGGTGGCCCCGGCAGCGAACTGGGCCAGCGTGTAGCCCTCGTCGCGAAGCTGCTCCACCAGGTCGCCGACCACTGTCCGGGCGTACCGGCCCCCGGAGCCCAGGGCCCGCATCACGGGCGCCACGGTGAACTCGGCGAGGACGCCCATCGCCGCGCCGATCGCCATGTCGCGGACGTACGTGCGCCAGCCCGACAGGTGCCCGTCGCGGACGGCCACCTCGACCATGTCGCGCGCGAACCGGGTGAGCAGCGCGGACGTCGAGCCGCCGACGATGCCGACGGTCAGCTTCTCCACCACGATGCCGGTCCAGACCCGCCGGACGCTCTGGCCGCCGATCGCCCGCCCCAGCGGTGCCGCGACGAGCGCACCGGCGCGGAAGCCGAGGGCGCCGAGGTAGCCCTCCACGGCGGCCATGAGGAAGCCCTCGACGCTGAGGCGCGCGTCGAAGAAGATCACGCGCACGACGTAGATCAGCTCGCTGATCGCGATCG
Source organism: Cellulomonas fengjieae (assembly GCF_018388465.1). NCBI lineage: Bacteria > Bacillati > Actinomycetota > Actinomycetes > Micrococcales > Cellulomonadaceae > Cellulomonas > Cellulomonas fengjieae. The sequence continues at coordinate 936,123 of NZ_CP074404.1, forward strand.
ACGCGAGCACCATCTTCGCGCCGCCGCCGGCCGAGACGAGGGCCGCGATCAGGCCGGCCTCCCACGCGATCGCGATGAACCCCACGACGGCGATCACCATGCCGAGCGTCGCGTAGAGCTCCCCGGCCTTGCCGAGGCGCAGGTAGACGATCATCGCCTCGAACTCGTCGGCGGACCGGCTGAACTCCGCACCGACCGTCGTCCAGGCCGACGTGCCCTCCCGGCGCTCGACGCGTGCCAGCCGGACCGTCCACATGGGCAGGTCGTCCACGGGGGTGTAGTCGACGGCGACGAGGCGCAGGCTCGTCTCGATGGTGACGGTGGTGAAGTCGTCGTCGGTGATGCGCGCGCGCTCGCAGGCCGCCGCGACCACGTCGCGCAGGAACGTCTCGGCCGACACCTCGCGCGTGTCCACCCCCGACGCCAGGCGGGTCATCAGCGCCTGCCGTTCCGTCTCCAGCGCGGTGCGGAACCGGTCGGCCGCGGCTGGCGACAGCTCGCGCTCGTCGCGCTCCGAGACGAATGCCGAGCTGACGCGGCCGAGCACGTCCCGGCCCGGGACGCCGACGGTGAGGCGCCGGTCCTCGTCGCGGTCGATGTCCACGGTGCCCGCGGCCGCCGCGTCGCCCGCTCGGTAGGCGTTGGCCCGGGCGTCCCGCCACTGCCGGGTGAGGCGCTCGAACAGCGCCACGATGCTCGGGTGCGTGCGGTGTCGGGTGGCCCGGGAGTGGTGCAGCAGGTTGATGACGGTGTCGCCGAGCGTCGAGCGCTCGCACACGGCGACCAGGCGCGGGATCTCCCCGGCCGCGTCGAGCTCGTCGAGGGCGTACTCCCAGGCAGTACCGCCGGGCGGCCGGGCGTCGTAGCCCCCGCCGAGGCGGCGCGAGAAGAAGCCGGCCAGCTCCGACCGCCAGACCAGCTCGCGGCTCTCGCGGTCCATGAGGTCCCGGATCTCGCCGGCGAGCCGTCGCCCCTCCGGTCGCAGCACCGCAGCGCCGAGGGTCTCGGGGTCGAGGGGGAGGTGGACGGCGACCGCGAGCACCACGGTGCCGGGCGGGGCCTGCGGGCCGGGGGCGGGCGCCCCGCGTCGGCGGGGTACCGGTGCCGGCACGGGGAGGCCGGCCGCCCAGCCGGTCACCGCGTCACGGACCGCCGTCGGGAGGGCGGGGAGGTCCGGGTACGCCACCATGTCGTCGACGGCGACGCCCGGCTCCGGCGCGGGCAGCCCGGCCCGCGACAGCAGCATCCGCCCGGCGAAGCCGATCGCCACCTCGCCGACCGCCCGTCGCGTGCGCATCGGCAGGACGTCGACCCGCACGAGCCGCGTGCCCGCCTCGTCGAGCACCCGCTGCCAGGGGAACCCGTGCCGCGACTGGAACACCGCGGGGTCCAGCGTGCGCGACGCCTCGGCCAGAGGAACCCGCAGCGTGGTCGGCGGGCCCGTCTCGAGGAGCGCCTCGGGGAGGATGTCCGGCAGCTCCATGCCCGCCCACACGAGTCGTGACCGACGCAGCAGGCGGGTCGAGGCGCCGTTGCCCGAGACGCGTCGCGCGTTGGTCCGGTGCAGCAGCGGCAGCCGGGCCACCTCGCCGTCCGTGTCGAACGTCGCCAGCAGCGTGACGTCACCCTCCGCGACCGTGGCACCCGACAGCATCGTGCGGCCGCGGCGCCCGCCCAGGAGCTCGAGCGCGCGGGCATCGAGCCGGGGGAGCAGCTCGCCGAGCGTCGTGGGGTGCTCGACCTCGACCACCCAGACCGCGACGTAGTGCTCCTCGGCCGACAGGTCCTCGTACAGGGCGCGCTGCGGCAGGACGCTGCCGCGCGCCGGGTCCGGGTCCTGCGACATCACGGTCTCGACCCAGTCGGTGAACTCGTCGACGCGTGCCCGCACGTGGGCCGAGCGCAGCACCCGCCAACCGCGGCCCGTCGGCGGGGTGGCGACGGGCACGGGAACCCGCCGGCCGCGGCCCCGGTACGACGGGATCGCGTACCCGTCCGCGACGTCGCGGTCCTCGTCGTACCGCTCCGCGGCGTCGTCCGGCCGGCGCGGCGCGCCCGACGCACGGTCCGCGTCGGCAGCCGGCTCCGCGAGCAGCCGCGCCGCCTGGGCGAGCCGGTCACGCACCTGGCGGCCCACCGCCTCCCGGAGCGCCGCGAGGGCGGCCTCGTCGGGTTCGCCGAGCACGCGGACCGTGATCGGCACGTGGCAGTGGACGGTGGTCGCCATGGTGTCTGCGCGAGTCGCGGGCGGGCGGGCGGGTCAGCGGTCGAGGTTGAGGATGCGCAGGCCGCCGAAGGGCCGCCCCGCGGCGTCGCGTGCCACGACGTCGAACGCCTGCAGCGCGCCCGCCACCCCGGTGTGCTTCAGCGCGAGCTGCGCGAACGTGCCCTCGCGGCCCACCGTGGTGACCAGCCGACCGGCACCCCAGTCGCGGGCGCGCAGCGCGGGCCGGTCCGCGAGCATCGGCGCCACCCGCTTGCCGACACCCAGGAGCTGGTGCACGTCGAGCTCCCCGAGCCCGTCGATGCTCAGCGTCCCCTGCACGGCCTTGCGGCTGAAGGCGATCGGCACGTCGGGCCTGCCCCGGGTCCCGGCCAGGACCAGGCGCTTGCGGCCGACCTCCGGGATCGTGATCTCGCGCAGCGAGCGCAGCAGCCACTGCTCACCGATGCCCAGGTCCCGCGACCTCAGCGGCAGCAGGTCGAGCGCGAACTCGCCACCGTTCTCGGGACCGAAGACCTGGAACGTGAAGTTGACGGTCGCGTCCTTGAGCACGGCGATGTTGCGCTGGCCCTGGTGGGGGTCGTTGATGACGTCGTAGGTGGTGGTGTCCGGCACGGGCCCGCCGTCGGGCACGGAGTAGGCGTTGGCGACGAGGCACAGGTGCCCGTTGCTGGTGCCCTCGATGTCGGCTGCCGTCGGCGTCCACGGGATGGCGCCCAGCACGGGGTCCTGGATCTGGCACGTGATCACGTGGGGGTCCGCGGAGCTGGTGCCGCCCGAGCCCGGCTCGATCGACGCCGCGAACCCGGTCAGCTTGCGGCGCGCGTTGAACGGCTGGAACGGGCCGACGAACGGGTTCATCACGTACGCGTCGACGCGCACGTCCTCGATCGCCGTGGTCCTGTTGGCGTTGGAGACCCGCACCTTGACCGTGGTGGCCTGGCCGACCTTCGTCTGCGTCTGGCTCACGCCGCCGGACAGGAAGATGCTCGTGTTGTTCCACTGGGGGTTGGTGCCGGTGTACGGCCGCACGCCGGCAGTGTCGGTCGCCCCGGGGAGGCCGAAGTCGACGCTGAGGAAGATGCTCATGGGTGCTCCTTTGTCGGTCCGGCGGGTGCCGGTCAGGCGAGATAGCTGATCTGGAAGCCGGACAGGCTGACGCTGTCGGTGACGGCGGCGTTGTCGAGGGTCGCCAGCACGAAGTAGCGGAACGTCGTGTTGTCGACCACCGCGAACGCGGGATCGACGGCGACCGTGTTGTCGAACGGGTTGGCGTCGCCCGTGACGCGGGCGAGGCGGTCGCTCGCGCCACCCCCCGCCAGCCGGGCGCGCATGAGGTTGACCCGCAGGGATCCTGCGCCGCTGTTGACTCCCGTCGCCCGCAGGCTCGAGACGCGGACCCCCTGCGGCAGCACCGCGGGGGCGATCCCCGACAGCGCCGTCTGCGCGGGTGGCCGGACGGCGTTGCCCGAGGTGTCGAGCGCCCAGGTGCCCCCGCCCGTGGTGGCCACGAGGATCGGGGGCAGCGTCACGACGCGTGTCTGTGCACCCGGTCCGGCCTCGAGGCCGTCGAGCACCGTGTCGATCTGCGACACGACACCGGCCAGCGCGCCGAGGTCCGACTGCAGCGCCGCGAAGCGCACGTTGAACCCGTTCGGTCCGGACGCCTGCACCCGGTCGCGGTTGTCGACCCACGGGGTGTGGCTGAAGGTCGGTGTGAAGCTCACGCTAGCCATGCGATGTCCCCTTCCTCAGTGAACGGACGGCCCGGTGCAAGCGGAACGCCGGGTAGGTGAAGCTCGGGTCGATGCCGCCGGGGGTCGAACCCAGCTCGACGACAGCCGACCGGAGCTGTTCGGTCAGCACCTCGACGCCCACCGGGTGCAGCGTGTGCAGCGCATTCATCAGGAGGTAGTACTGGTCGCGCGAGATACGCGCCCCGGCCAGCTCCGGGCGCAGCCGCACCTCGAACGCGTACGGTCCGGGCGCGCCCGCCTCGCGCAGGGTCGCGCGCACCCAGCTGCGGCCGGGCACCCGCGCGGTGACGGCGACGGTCGGTGCGGTCGTCGACATCAGCTGGACCCCCTGCCGGTCGGGCGCGGTCGGCACCACCTGTGCGCTGGACCAGCCCAGCCGCGAGGTCGCCGAGACGTCGGCCGGTGCGGGGGAGACGGTCAGGACGACGGTGTTGCCGACCTCGAGCTCGGTCGGCCCGTCGACGCCGACCGGGTCGCCCGGCGGCCCCGCGACGACGACCGTGGCTCCCGCCCGGGCGACGTAGGCGAACCCGACGGCGTGCGCGGCGACGCCGAGGCGGTCCGCACCGAGCACCGAGTGCGTCAGGACCAGACGTCGCCCCTCCCGCGCCAGGTCCCCGGCGGGCGCCGCGGGCCGGTACGCCTCGGCGAGCGTCAGCTGTCCCGGTTGGCCGGCGGCGTCGAGCGCGTCGAGCAGCGCGACGAGCGGCGCCACGAGCCCGCGGTCCACCTGCGCGTCCTGTGGTGCAGGCCCGAGCGTCACGCGGGGGTCGGTGAGCGTCGCCAGGTAGGCGGGGTCGAACCCCGGTGCGGGCGGTCCGACGATGCTCTCCGCGACGCCCTGCGTGCCGTCCTCCGCGATGGCCGCACCGTCGGCCAGCGGGCCGGGCAGGGCGCGCACGGTCACGGTGACGGTCGTGGTCCGCCCCCGGTGCACGACGTCCGCCGACAGCGCGAGCGGACCGGGCGCCGACGCGGTCAGCGTGGCCGTGGCCGCACCGGGTGCGGTGGGCACGAGCGTGGCGCGATCGGCCGCGCCGAGCAGCGAGAAGCGAACCTCGGCGTCGATCGGCACGGTGGCGCCGGTGAACGTGGGCGTGCCGAGCGAGACCTCGACGAGCGTCGGGATGCCGACGTCGATCCGGGGTGTCCCGCCGGCCTGGAGCACCGGACCCGCACCCGTCGGCCCCAGCAGCAGCGAGCGCCCCGGTGCGCAGGCGGCGTAGACGATCCCGCCGGCGCGGTGCTCCACCAGGTCGAACCCCGCCCGGTGCGCGAGCGCGGCCAGGCGACCCGGCCCGACCGCCGCGGGCGTGAGCACGACGGCCCGTCCGTCGGCGCGGGCGTCCCGCGCGGCTGCGTCCCAGCCGGAGCGCACGTGGACGCCGCCGGAGAGTCCCGCGGCGTCGAACAGGTCGGCGAGCCGGGTCAGGGCCGCGGCGGTCGGCGGGCGCATCAGGCGGGGGTCGGGGGCGGGAAGTCCCGGCTCCCGGGTGGGGTCCGCGGCGACGGGCGCGAACGAGACGCGCGGGTCCGCGCAGCGCCCGAGCAGGTCCGGGTCGGCCGCACCGTCGGCCGCCGGCCACATCGTGTCCTCGCGTACCCCGGGCCGGCCGTCGCCGTCGATGCTCTCCATCGACGGGACCGCCTCCGGCCAGACGCGCAGCACCGTCCCACCCGTCCAGGCGGGTCCGTCGGTGTCGTCCACGACGAACGGGTCGGCCACGCCGTCGACCACCGGTACGAGACGGTTGAGCACCGCCTGGAGCCGGGCCGGGGTGGGCAGCTCCCAGCGGCGGAACAGCGCGAGCCGCCTGCGGTAGCTGTCGTCCGACTCGCCCAGCACGGGGTGGAAGTGGCGGCGCGCGACCGAGCTCAGGCGCACCTCGTCGAGGGAACCCCGGAACCCCGACGCGTCGGGGCCGAGGACCACGTCGCCCGGTCCCTGCACCGCGCCGAGCACGCCGCTCGCCACCGCGGACTCCAGGCCGTCGACCACCACCGAGAGGCGCGACGACCCGGCGTCGCGGGCCAGGACGAGCGCGACGTGCGTGAACCGCTCGGTGGGCAGGTCGACCGCCGCCGAGACGCTCAGCGCGGTCGTGCCGTCGTCGACGGTCGCGCGCACCGACTGCCGACCGCCCAGGCCGAGGTCGCCGACGTCGAGGGCCCAGGACGGGCTGCCCGCCGGTCCCCGGCGCGCGACGAAACCCAGGGTGGACCCGGGGTCGGGCCGCACGAACAGCTCCACCGTGAGCCCGTCGCCGGCCGCGGCGTCGAAGTCGGTGTGCGAGGCGAGCGTCACCGCGCCGGGGCCGGGGAAGCGGAGCCCGCGGTCGTAGCGACCGACGGCGCCCACGGTCGCGGCGCCCGACGGCGTCCCGTGGTGGGGCGTGCGGCCGGGGAAGACGGCGGCGGCGTCCGCGACCGCGGGGACCGCACCCGGGGCGTCGTCGAGGTGCAGGAGCGCGACCGTCCCGTCGTCCACGGAGTACGGCGTCGGAGGGAAGCGGGGTACCGCCAGGTCCGCGCCGACCAGGTCGAGGCCGGCTCCGCCGGTGCGGGCCACGACGCGCTGGTCGTGCACCTCGCGGGCGAGGCGGGCGAGCCGGTCGCGCTCGGCGCCGAGCACCCACAGCAGGCGGGCGGTCGTGCCGAGCAGCGCGGTGACCTCCCACCGGTCGGCCGTGGTCCCCGTGGCCGGCGGGTCGGGCTCGCGGAGCGCCGTCAGGCGGGCGCCCGCGCTCGCGGCGGCGGGCAGCGGCAGCGCGACGCTGTCGCCCGCACCGAGGCCGCTGACGTCGACGGGGACCGTGAAGACGCCCGCCACGGGGTCGGTGCCGTCGACCTCGACCACGGTCCCCCCGGACGCCCGTGCCCGCAGGACGTAGCTGGCCTCGGGGGAGCGCCCGTACAGCGCCTGGTGCTCGGTGAACGCGTACGGCGCCACCGCGGCGGCGCCGGGCACGGCACCGGCCAGCAGCGTGAGGTCGAGGGCGTCGGCCCCGCGGGCGAAGGGCAGCGTCAGGCGCCCCCGCATGCCGTGCACCGCCGCGGGTGGACGCAGGGCCGGGATCACGGGATCACCACCTCGATGTCGTCCAGGCCCGAGTCCGGCCGGAACACCGCGAGCTCGGTGGGGGCCATCACGAGGTTCTCGCCCACCCCCGCCTCGTAGGCCACGGACTGGAAGCCGACGGGTCCCAGGCTGAACCGACCGAACACCGCGGGCCCGCGGCGCAGGTGCATCGCCTGCACGTCGAGGACGCCCGCCTCGTCGGTGAAGGCGCGCATCACCTGGGCGAACAGCACATCACCGCCCAGCCGCAGCCCCGCCGCCTCGGCACCCACGCGCTCGAGCACCCTGGCGAGCAGCGCGTCCTTGTCGTAGCCGGGCTGCACGACGACGCGTGCGCGGACCCCGACGTCGATGTGGTCCGCCTCGATCACGTTCGGGTGCACGCCGGGTGGGCGGACCAGGTCCAGCGCCTCCCGCACCCGCTCCAGCCGCGCACGGGGCCCTGCGGCAGCCACGGCCACCGGAACTCGTGCGCCACCACGACGTCGAACAGGTAGGGCTCGCCGAAGCGCCGCTCCGCGGCGAACAGCCGCCGGCCGAAGTCGAAGAGGCCGAAGTACGACTGCGAGACGTCGACGCCGCCCAGCGGGTCGGAGATGAGCACGTCCACGACGCCGTCGACGGCGAGGACCGCCTGCTGCACGGCCTCGATGGTCCAGAGCGTGCGCGACGTGCCGACCAGCCGGCCGCGATAGACGTCGTCGGGCTCGGGGGTGGTCCCGCCTGCCGTCGGGGCGGCGTTGGCCACCGAGATCGTCGCCGGGCCGAGGTCGGCGAAGTACACCGCGGCGTGCGCCGCCTCGATCGCGGCGATGCCGCCCGCCGGGACGTCCCCGGCGGGGCCGCGGTCGAGCGCGAGGACCGGGGTCGTCGCCTCCGGCGCGGTGGCGGTGAGCGTGACGGCGCGGGTCGTGGTGAACAGGGTCCCCGAGGCGGTGGTCAGCACTGTCGCCTCGTTGACCAGGTACGTCCGGCCCGGGACGCCGCCGCTCAGCGTCAGGGTGACCTCGCCGGCCGCGTGCTCGGTGCGCCGGTCGACGCCGACGTCCTCGCCGAGCAGGTCGAGGCTCGCGCCGTCCGCCGTGGAGGGGAAGCCGGCGTAGTAGCTCCACTCCAGCCGCTTCCACAGCTCGGCGTCCTCGCCGGCCGTCACCTCGAGGATCTTGCGCAACGGGCTCGTGGCGGTCAGGTCGACGTCCGCGCCGAACGCGGCACGCGCCCTCGCCAACGACTCCGCCAGGACGACGTCCAGCCCCTTGACGACGTAGCCGTCGTCGGTGACCCCGTACGGCATCATCTCGCTCACCACCTCACGTCTGCCAGGACCTGCACGGTCGCTGCCGCGCCGGTCGTCGGGTCGGAAGCCGGGTCGGTCAGGTCGGCCGCGAGCGGGACGGGGGTGACCGTGATCTCGACGAGCGCGGTGCGGACGTCGCCGGCGCCGCCGTCGGTGCCCGGGTGCGCGGCGAGGTACTCCGGGTCGTCGTCGAACAGCACGCGGTCCACGCTCGCGACCCGGGGGTCGCCCGCGAGCGACCGGATGATGCTCAGGCGCAGCACGTCCTTGACCATGGGCCGCGGCAGCGCGGCGGTGAACGTGTCCCGCACGTCCAGGCCGTACCGCACGTCGAGCCGGTCGCTGGCCCAGGGGGTGGCGAGCCGCAGCTCCAGCCCTTGACGCAGGCACGCCACGCCGCCGACCTCCTCGAGGCGCCCGGCGTCGAGCACGAGGTCGCCGTCGTCGAGCGCGAGCGCCCGGCCGTAGGCCGCCTGCTCGCGGGCGCCGCGCGATCCGGCGCTCATGACGTCACCAGCGACGAGTGGCCCGCCGAACGGACGCTCCACTGCCCGGGCCCGTCCGCGGAGACGCCGTCCGTCAGGCCGCGCGCATCGGTGGTCAGCACCTTGTGCCCGCCCACGGACAGCTTCGTGGCCTCCCCGGCCAGCAGTGAGGTGACCGCCAGGCACGGCTTCGTCGAGCTGGTCGCCGGTGTGCCGCAGCCGCTGATCGTGGCGCCCAGGACGTCGAGCCTGGCGAGCGCCGCCCTGCCCCCGACGGTGAGCGCCGTGCGTCCGCCGGTGAGCGTGACGGAGCCGCCGTGCGCGCACGCGAGCTGGGAGCCGACGGTCAGGACGGTGGCCATCACGCCACCTCCACGGACGAGCCGTCGATGCTCAGGGAGACCTGGCCGTTGCCGAAGGTGAGCTTCTTGTGGTCGGTGGTCACCGACACCGCCCCCTGCGCGTCGATCGTGATCCTGGTGCCGCTCGCGTGCTCGATGGTGATCGTGTCGTCCGCGGGGACGGTGGGTCGCGTGCCGACGGCCGGCAGCGCCGAGGCGCCGACGAGGACGTGCAGCGCCCTGGCCTGCAGCACCCGCGCGCCCCGGGCGTCGACGAGGTCGTTGACGCCCTTGCCGGTCGGCCGTCCGTCGGAGCCCAGCTCGGTGGGCAGGGCCAGCCACCAGTCGCCGGCCTGGTTGGGCGGTGGCGCGGCGGCGGGCTCGGTGGGCCAGAGCCAGCCCGCGACGACCGCGTCGTTGGTCAGGGAGCGGTTGTGGGCCAGCAGCGCGCGCATCCCCGGGTAGACGGGCGTGACCAGCCCGACCTTGTCGAAGGCGAACACCGAGGCGACCGGCTTCTTGACCAGCTCGTCCTCGGTGGAGACGGGGCTGTCCGTGCTCGGTGCGGTGACGCCCCGGGCGGGGGTCTGGGCGTAGTGCATCGTGACGCGGTGCTTGTCACCCTGCGCGGCGCCGTCCCCGGCCACGTACGCGGTGACCTGCCCGACGTCGACGGCGGGGTTGTCCTGCCGCGCGGCGAGCATGGCCCGGTTGAACTCGTCCACCACGCGCGTGGCCGGCGTCGCGGCCGGCGCGCGGGCGCCGCCCGTGACGTCGGCGAGCACGAGCTCGCACACGTAGCCCGACTTCACCGAGTAGGTGGTGGTCAGCGCGCTGATCCGCAGGGTGCCGGACGCCCCCGGGGCCTTCGAGACGATCGACTGCCCGACCCGCAGGCCGGGGTGCCCGAGGACCGTGACGGTGTGCCCGTCGGTCACGGCCCGGTCGGCCGGTGAGGCCGGGGCCGACGCCGCGGCACCCGCCGCGGGCCGGTCGGTCTGGGCGCTGCCGAGCTGGACGATGTTGTCGGCGATCTCCACGGGCGCGCGGTCCCGCCCGACGGCCGCGCCGATGGCGACGACCCCGTCCCCGACGACCAGCGCCTTGCCGGCCAGCTCGGTCAGCTGCGAGAGGGCCGACAGCACCGAGCCGCTGCGGACGGTGAAGTCCCGGGTCGACGCACCCAGCGAGGACCCGTCCGCGAGCCGCAGGCCGCCCGCCGGTGCCGTGACGCTGCTCAGGAGGCGGCGCACGACGGCGTCGAGGTCGCCCGAGCCGCGTAGGGTCCCCGCGGCGCGGGTGTGCAGCAGGAGGTAGCCGGTCTCCTCCTGCCCCCGGAGCACCACCTTGGCGCGCCCGTCCTCGCCGATCGTGGCGTCGATGTCCACGATCCGGCCGCGGAGCACCGGGTGGTTGCCGAACACGATCCGGGGGTCGTCGAGGTAGCCCAAGCTGATCGCGACGTGCAGGGCGCCGTCGTGGTTGGCGGACCGGAGGATCTCGGTGTCCTTGCTGGGCAGGTCGTAGACCGTCACGGCGAACGTGGTCGCGGTCGCCCCCTCGCGCGCCGTGATCGTCACGTCGGCGTCGAGCACCAGGCCCAGCCCGTACACACTGTTGCTGATCGTCAGGGGCAGGCCGAATCCGAACGCCGAGGCCAGGGCACCCAGTGCGCCCCCGCCCGCACCCGCGGCGCTGATCACCACCTTGTGCCAGAGCACGATGCCGTTCATCGCACACCCACCCGGGCGCGCAGGACCGAGCCGAACGCGCCGGCACCGTTGAGGTTCCCGACCGCGATGCGTACCTCGTCGACCACGAGGACGAGCTCCGCCGCGGTGTGCACCAGGCCCGGCAGGAACCGGCGGCGCAGCAGCGGGACGGGCGTGCCGTCCGGCGACTGCCGGACCACGACGCCGACGAGCATGCCCTGGGCGGGCGAGGTCGCCGAGCCCACCACGTCGATCGTGGTGCGGCGGTCGGCCTCCTGGTCCAGGAGGTGCTCGGGCACGTCGACGTACAGCTCGAACCGGTAGGTGCGCTCCGCCATGCCGAGCAGGAAGGACTGGGGGAAGCCGTCGTCGGCGTCGACGGGCAGCGTCCGCAGGCCGACGGTCGACGCCGCGGTGGCCGGCACGGGTGCGGTCACGATGAGCCTCCTGTTCGGGTGCGGGTCAGGGGCCCGGGGCCCGGGTGACCGGGTTGGGCGGGGGCGACGACGGCAGGGCGGCCGTCGCGACGGCGAGTGCGAGGTCGAGCGCCTCGCCGGCCAGCTCGGCGATCGCCGAGCGGGGCACGTGGACGAGCGTGATGCTCACGTCGAGCGCCTCGCGCTTGCTCACCGAGTGCGTGAACTTGAGGTCGGTGATCTGCATGTCGGTGCTGACGGTCATGCCGGCGACGACCGGGATGCCGGCCAGTGCCAGCGCCGGCGCGGCGGCCGCGGCGGTCCACCGGGTGGCCAGCGCGAGCGTCTCCAGCGCCTTCTTGATGAGCAGCCGCTCCTGACCGATCAGCACGGCCTCGATCTGGATCGTCTTGGCTGTGGGAGCCAGCGCCTGGAGGAACCGGCTGCCCATGACCCGCTCGATCTTGTAGCCGTCGGACAGCACCATCGACTGCACCGCGAACAGCGGGACGGGGCCCACGAGGACCGGGGGGTTCCCGGACAGGACGCTCACGGCTCACCCCCGCGCGCCGAGCTCACGACCGAGCTCGTCGAAGACGCGGGCGACGACGGTGCCGGCGGTCGCGTCGTCCAGGCCGACGACCTCGATCTGCACGGGGAACCAGTAGTGCACCTCCGTCGGTCCCTCACCGTCGGCTCCGCGCGCGGTCACCAGGTCCGCGGCGGCACCCGGCGCCGGCACGACGAGCTCGCCCTCGTGCACCAGCGCGATGCCGGTGCGCTCGACGCGGGTCGCGCCGTCCAGGTCGAGGTCGTCGCCGTCCACGTCAGGCCTCGATGCCGACGGTGAGCGCCATGCAGGTGAAGTTCGCCTGCGGCACGCCGTCCACGACGACGTTGCTGGGCGTCGCGCTGGTCACCAGGCAGCGGCTGAACTTGAGCGCCTTGAACGCCCAGTCCTCCCCGTCCTTCTCGGTGACCGCGATCTCGAACTCGCCGCCCGTCAGCGCGAGCTCGGTGAGGTCGGCGACCGCGGTGGCGATCGCGGGGACGGCCATGGTGAACGTGATCGTCACCGGCTGCCGGATGACCCCGACGTTGTCGGACTCGATGCTGTGCAGGACCGTGTGCGGCACCCCGAAGGTCGGGGAGATGCTCGTGATCGGCGTGATCGTCGTCGTGCCGAGCTTGACCTCGAGCCGCGTGTTCCAGTCGGGCATGGCGATCTCCTATTCGAACTTGAGGGTCAGCGCGACGCGGTGGATCGCGCCGGCGTAGTCGACGGCGACGAGGACCTCGACCACCCGCTGGGACTGGGCGTCGTCCACCTGCTGGTCCTCGGCGGCGGTGCGGACCGGCTTGTCCAGCAGTCCGAGGATCGGGATGATCACGTCGTACCCCTCGATCACCCCCTGGCGGACGAGCGGGTCCAGGACCGCCTCGAGCTGGGCACCGAGGGTGCGCAGGCCGGAACGGCTGACGCGGACGTTGCCGATCGTGCGGATCAGCTGGGCCTTGAGCAGGAACGAGACGTTGTCGATCGTGCGCACGACGTCGATGTACTTCTTGCCGCCGCCCGGGTCTCCCGTGTAGCCCTCGCCCAGGTACAGCCCCTGGCCGGGGATGAGCGCGGGGTCGACCAGCCAGTTGACACCCTGCCCGGCAGGACCGGATGCGAACGTCTCGGAGCCGTTGAGCTGGTCGATCTCCGCGGCCGTGAACGCCTCGCTCGACGTCTTGACCGGCTTGAGCAGCAGGGAGACGTGCGGCTCGTAGCCCGCGATCGTGCCCGCGACGGCCGCCGCGACGTCCTCGTCGCTCTTGTGGGCGACGAACACCATGCGTTCGCTGGCGAGGGCGCCGGAGACGATCGTCGGGTCGGTGGCGGCCTTCTCCAGCATGGCGACGCCGATGCGCTCCCGGCCGTCGCCGCCGGTGTTGGAGACGCCGACCACGTGGTCGGCCAGTGCGCGGACGGCACCCCCGGCAGCCGCGGCGGCCGTGTCGAGCGGCGTGTCCGCGAGCGTGACGATCTGCACGTCCCGGGTGGAGAGCGTGTCGAGCGCGAGCGCCCAGTCCGGCGCGGCCGTGTCGACCCGCACGCCCGTGACCTGCGTGGGTCCGGGGATCTGGTTGAAGGCCAGCGAGATCGCGTCACCGAGCGCGCCCGGTGCGCGACGGCGCGCCTCGGCGGGGTCGGTGAAGACGACGGCGTCGCCGACGGCGAGGAGGTCGGCCGGCGGTGCCGCCGGTGGCGTCACCCTGCCGACGACCGCCACGTTGCCGTAGGCGCGCACGGCCGGCGCGAACATGTCGGAGACCGGGTTCACCCGGACGTACCGGACGGTCATGGTCGTGTCCCTTCGTGGAGAGCGGGTGCTGGCGCGGCGTGGGGTCGGCGACCCCGTGCCGGGGGCGGGCGGCGCCTCACGGCGGGCTCGCGAAGAGCGGGAGCACGCCCGCGGAGGCGTACAGGGAGTCGACGGCGGTGTCGTCCGGCTGCCCCGCGGGCGCGGTGGCCGGCAGGACGACCGCGACCGCGAACGGCCGGACCGGCCGGCCGAGCGTGGGATCGGCCCTGCCCGGGGGGCCCGCGGCCCCCGCCGCGCGCAGGCGGCGTGCGGCCCGCAGGCCGCCGACGAGGTCGCGGTCGTCCAGCACCGCGAGCGCGACGTCGAGCGTGATGGTGCGGGCGTTGGCGGGGTCCGCCGGGTCGAACGGGGGCGCGGGACGCAACCGGACCTCGGCCAGGACGTACTCGGCGGACGCGCGCAGCTGCTCGACGGTGCTGATCCGGCGGCGCGCGAGGAAGTCGTCCAGGTCGAGGTAGCGGAACCGGGACCGGAAGTCGGCCAGGCTCGTGACGTCGTCGATGGCGCGCGTGACGGCCGACTCGACCCCGCCGGGGTCCAGCGCCGCCACCACGTCGAGCAGCACGGTGACGTACAGGTCCGCCCACACCTCGGCGCCCACCCGCTCGACCAGGCCGCGCAGGTCCGCGGTCAGGTGGCTGGGTTGCGCCTGCGTCCAGGTGAGGGCGACGCGGTCGGCGGCGGTCAGGCGGTGCTCGGGCCGGACCGACAGCACGGTCGCGCCGGTGATCCGGTCCAGCTCGACGCCCTCGGTCTCGTAGACCTCGTCCACGAGCCGCACCAGGCGCGGGTAGGTCGCGGCGGGCGCCCCGGTGAGCAGGGCCGTCATCGCGGCGGGGTCGTGCAGCTGGGCGAGCACGTGGTCCGCGAACGCCGCCATGGCCGACCTCCTCCCGCTGCTGTGTGGACGGATCCACTGTCACGGGGGACGGGTCGGGGTCGACATACGCACAACTGCGCAGCGGGGGAGGTATCTGATGCGGCGGGAGGCCGCCGCACCGCTGACTAGACTCGGCTCCATGTCCACCCTCTCTCGCGACGAGGTCGCGCGCGTGGCGGGCCTGGCACGGATCGACCTCACGCCGGCGGAGCTCGACCGCCTGGCGGGCGAGCTCGACGTCATCGTCGAGTCGGTCGCCCGCGTGAGCGAGATCGCCACGCCCGACGTGCCGGCCACCAGCCACCCCCTGCCGCTGACCAACGTCTTCCGACCCGACGTGCCCGTGGCGGTCCTCGACCGCGACGCCGTGCTCGCCGCTGCGCCGTCGGCCATCGACGGCAAGTTCGCGGTCCCGCAGATCCTGGGGGAGGACGCGTGAGCCCCGAGAGCACCGACCTGACGCGGCTGTCCGCCGCCGCGCTGGCCCGGAAGCTGGCCGCCAAGGAGGTGTCGAGCGTCGAGGTGACGCAGGCGCACCTCGACCGGATCGCGGCCGTCGAGCCCGCCGTCCACGCGTTCCTCCAGGTCAGCGACACTGCGGCCCTCGCGGTGGCCGCTGACGTCGACGCCCGCCGCGCGGCCGGCGAGGAGCTGCACGCGCTCGCGGGCGTGCCGATCGCCGTCAAGGACATCGTCGTCACCCAGGGCCTGGAGACCACCGCCGGCTCGAAGATCCTCGAGGGCTGGATCCCGCCGTACGACGCCACGATCGTCGAGCGGATCAAGGCGGCGGGCCTGCCCATCCTGGGCAAGACCAACATGGACGAGTTCGCCATGGGGTCCTCCACGGAGCACTCCGCCTACGGCAACACCCACAACCCGTGGGACCTCGACCGGATCCCCGGCGGCTCCGGGGGCGGGTCCGCCGCGGCGGTCGCCGCCTACGAGGCCCCGCTGGCCATCGGCACCGACACCGGCGGCTCGATCCGCCAGCCCGCGGCCGTCACCGGCACGGTCGGCGTCAAGCCCACCTACGGCGGGGTGTCCCGCTACGGGCTCATCGCGCTGGCGTCCTCGCTCGACCAGGCCGGCCCGGTGACCCGCACGGTCCTCGACTCGGCGCTGCTGCACGAGCTCATCGGCGGCCACGACCCCCGCGACTCGACGTCGATCGACGAGCCGCTGCCCGCGCTCGTCGCCGCGGCCCAGCAGGGCGCCAACGCGGACCTGTCGGGCGTGCGCGTCGGTGTCATCCGCGAGCTGCAGGGCGAGGGCTACCAGCCCGGCGTCCTCGCGCGGTTCGAGGAGTCCCTCGAGCTGCTCCGTGGTGCGGGCGCGCAGATCGTCGAGGTCTCCTGCCCGCACTTCACGTACGCGTTCGCGGCGTACTACCTGATCCTGCCGGCCGAGGCGTCCAGCAACCTGGCCAAGTTCGACGGCATGCGGTTCGGCCTGCGGGTCGTCCCGGAGGACAACCCCACCGCGGAGCGCGTCATGGCCGCCACCCGCGGCCAGGGCTTCGGCGACGAGGTCAAGCGCCGGGTCATCCTGGGCACCTACGCCCTGTCGGCCGGCTACTACGACGCCTACTACGGCTCGGCGCAGAAGGTCCGCACGCTCATCCAGCGCGACTTCACCGCCGCGTTCGAGGCGGCCGACGTGCTGGTCTCCCCGACGGCGCCGACCACGGCGTTCAAGCTGGGGGAGAAGCTGGACGACCCCCTGGCGATGTACCTCAACGACGTCGCGACCATCCCGGCCAACCTGGCGGGCGTGCCCGGCCTGTCGCTGCCGAGCGGGCTGTCCGACGACGGCCTGCCCGTCGGGTTCCAGGTGCTGGCACCGGCCAAGGCCGACGACCGGCTGTACCGCGTGGGGGCCGCGCTCGAGGCGCTGCTGGAGAACGAGTGGGGCGGGCCGCTGCTGGCCCGGGCACCTGAACTGGCAACAGCGCTGGAGGCACAGAAGTGAGCACCGTGAGCACGCTGGTCGACTACGACGACGCCGTCGCGCGCTACGACACGGTCATCGGCATCGAGGTGCACGTCGAGCTCGGGACGGCCACCAAGATGTTCGACGGCGCGCCGGCCGGGTTCGGCGAGGAGCCGAACACCTCGATCACCCCGGTCTCGCTGGGGCTGCCCGGCGCACTGCCGGTGGTCAACGGCCTGGCCGTGGAGTACGCGATCCGGATCGGTCTGGCGCTGAACTGCTCGATCGCGCAGACCTGCCGGTTCGCCCGGAAGAACTACTTCTACCCGGACGTGCCCAAGAACTTCCAGACGTCCCAGTACGACGAGCCCATCGCCTACGAGGGGTGGGTCGACGTCGAGCTCGACGACGGCAGCATCTTCCGCGTCGAGATCGAGCGCGCGCACATGGAGGAGGACGCCGGCAAGAACACCCACATCGGCGGCTCCGACGGGCGCATCCACGGCGCCGAGTACTCGCTGGTCGACTACAACCGCGCCGGCATCCCGCTCGTGGAGATCGTCACCAAGCCGATCACCGGCGCCGGTGCCCGGGCGCCCGAGGTGGCCCGCGCGTACGTGCAGACCCTGCGCGACCTGTTCCGCGCGCTGGAGGTCTCCGAGGCCCGCATGGAGCGCGGCAACGTCCGCGCGGACGTCAACGTGTCGCTGCGGCCCACGCCCGACTCCCCGCTGGGCACCCGCACGGAGACCAAGAACGTCAACTCGTTCCGGTCGGTGGAGCGGGCCGTGCGCTACGAGGTCAGCCGCCAGGCGGGCGTGCTCGACGACGGCGTCGCGATCATCCAGGAGACGCGGCACTGGCACGAGGACACCGGCACCACCGCCTCCGGGCGCGTGAAGTCGGACGCCGAGGACTACCGGTACTTCCCGGAGCCGGACCTGGTGCCGATCGCGCCGGACCGCGCCTGGGTCGAGGAGATCCGCGCGGGCCTGCCGGAGCTTCCCGCGGCCCGGCGCCGCCGGCTGCAGGGCGAGTGGGGCTACGCCGACGCCGAGATGCGCGACGTCGTCAACGCCGGTGCCGTGGAGCTCATCGAGACCACGATCGCCGCGGGCGCGAGCCCGGCCGCCGCACGCAAGTGGTGGATGGGCGAGCTGGCCCGCACCGCCAAGCAGCAGGAGGTCGAGCTGGCCGAGCTGCCCGTGACGCCGGGCCAGATCGGTCAGCTGCAGAAGCTGGTCGACGAGGGCCGGATCAACGACAAGCTGGCCCGGCAGGTGCTCGAGGGCGTCCTGGCGGGCGAGGGGGACCCGGAGACGGTGCTCGTCGCGCGCGGGCTCGAGGTCGTCTCGGACGACGGCCCCCTGCTCGAGGCCATCGACGCCGCCCTGGCCGCACAGCCGGACATCGCGGAGAAGATCCGCTCCGGGAACCTGGGACCTGTCGGCGCGATCATCGGAGCCGTGATGAAGGCGACCCGCGGTCAGGCCGACGCCGGGCGCGTCCGCGAGCTGCTGCTCGAGCGCATCCAGGTCGGGGGCTGACCGGGCGTCGTGACCCGCCGGTAACGTCCCGGCCATACCCGGGCCGTAGCGTTCGCCGCGGCGACAGGAGGCAACTGATGGACAAGCCCACGCTCCAGGGGGAGATGATCGTGCTCCGCCCCATCAGGGCGGGCGACGCCGACGCCGTGTGGGAGTCGGTGAGCGACCCCGAGGGGATGCGCCTCACCGGCACCACGCAGCTCCTCTCCCGGCCCCAGATCGACGCCTGGTGCAGCTCCATCGAGTCCGCCGAGGGGCGCATCGACCTGGCGGTGACCGCGAACGGTGCCGACGAGTACCTCGGCGAGATCGTGCTCGACGACATCGACGAGGCGGTCCGGTCGGCCAGCCTGCGCCTGGTGATGCGTCCCGGCTACCGGGGCCGGGGCTACGGCACGGAGGCGATCCAGCTGATGCTCGGCCTGGCGTTCGACGGCCTGGGGCTGCACCGCGTCGGGCTGGACGTGCTGAGCATCAACACGAGGGCCACGTCGCTGTACGAGAACCTCGGGTTCCGCATCGAGGGCCGCAGGCGCGACGCCTACCGCGACGGCCCCGGGTTCTGCGACGCGATCATGATGGCGCTGCTCGAGGACGAGTTCCGCGCGTCCCAGATCCCGACGTAGGAACGGGGCAGCCCCGCCGGGCGCCCGCGGGGGACGTTCGACGGGGCGACGGCGGGGTGCGCGGTCAGCTGATCTTGCGCCGGTAGATCCGCATGGCGAAGGCGTAGGACACCACGAGGATCCCCAGGCACCAGGCCAGCGCCACCCCGAGGTCGCTGCCGACCGGCTGCCCGGCGAACAGCGCCTGGATCGAGTTGACGATCGACGTGACCGGCTGGTTCTCCGCGAAGGCCCGGACCGGACCGGACATGGTGTCCGTGGGGACGAACGCCGAGCTGATGAACGGCAGGAAGATCAGCGGGTAGGAGAACCCCGCCGCCCCGTCCACCGACTTGGCGGAGAGGCCGGCGATGACGGCGAGCCAGGTGAGCGCCAGCGTGAACAACGCCAGGATCCCGGCGACGGCCACCCACGCGAGCACGCCCGCCGAGGTGCGGAACCCCATGAGCAGGCCGACCAGCACGATGATCACGACCGTGATCCCGTTCGACGCCATCGAGGTCAGCACGTGTGCCCACAGCACGGACGGGCGCGAGATCGGCATGGAGTGGAACCGCTCGAAGATCCCGCTCTGCAGGTCGGTGAACAGCCGGACCGCCGTGTAGGCGATGCCCGACGCGATCGCGATCAGCAGGATCCCCGGCAGCAGGTAGTTGACGTAGTTGTCGGCGCCGGACCGGAGCGCCCCGCCGAACACGTAGACGAACAGCAGCATGAGGGCGATCGGGGTGAGCGCCGTGGTGATGATCGTGTCCACGCTGCGGGTGATGTGGCGCAGGGATCGGCCGGTCAGGTCGACCGTGTCGCTGACGAAGTGGGTGGTGGTCATGACAGGTCCTCACTGGGCTCGGTCGTGGCGTCTTTCCCGACGAGGGCGAGGAAGATCTCCTCGAGGCTGGGCTGCTTCTCGACGTACTCGACCGTGGCCGGCGGCAGCAGCCGCTTGAGCTCGGCCAGGGTGCCGTCCGCGATGATGCGGCCCTGGTGCAGGATCGCGATCCGGTCCGCCAGCTGCTCGGCCTCGTCGAGGTACTGCGTGGTCAGCAGGACGGTCGTGCCCTGCGTGGCGAGCTCCGTGATCACCTGCCAGACCTCGAGGCGGGCCTCGGGGTCGAGCCCGGTGGTCGGCTCGTCGAGGAAGAGCACCGTCGGCTGGCCGATCAGGCTCATCGCGATGTCGAGCCGGCGGCGCATGCCGCCCGAGTACGTGGCCACCCTGCGCGACCCCGCCTCCGCGAGGTCGAACCGCGTCAGCAGCGTGTCCGCGATCTGGCCCGGGTCCGGGAGGTGGCGCAGCCTGGCGACGAGCACCAGGTTCTCCTTGCCGGAGAGGATGTCGTCGACCGCGGCGAACTGCCCGGTCAGGCTGATCGACTCCCGGACCTGCAGCGGGTCCGCCATGACGTCGAACCCGTTGACCTCTGCCGTGCCGGCGTCCGGCTTCAGCAGGGTGGACAGGATCCGCACCATCGTGGTCTTGCCGGCCCCGTTCGAGCCGAGCAGGGCGAAGATGCTGCCCGGCGCGACCTCGAGGTCCACGCCCCGCAGGACGTGCAGCTCCTTGAAGGACTTCTCGATGCCCTGCACACGGATCGCAGGCTCACTGGTGTTCATGTGTCGTGCTCCTTCCTGTTCGGTCTCTCGGTCACCGGGTGCGTTGGATGTGGATGTCGCCGGCCTGGGTGCGCGCGCGGACCGCGACGGCCTGCTCCGACCCGGTGGGGCCGCGGTCGCCGTCGAGCTGGTTGCGCACGTGGCCGCTCTTCGAGGACAGGTCGAGCCAGGCGGGGACCCCGGGGGAGATGCCGACGGTGACCTGGCCGTAGCCGCTCTCGATCTGGATCGAGCCGCTGGAGACCTCGCGGAGCCGGATGCTGCCGTACGCGGTCTTCGCCGCCACCGAGCCCAGCGCCGTCGTGACCTCGAGGTCGCCGTAGGACAGCTTCGCCTCGAGGTCGCCGGCGGCCCGCTCGACCTGGATGGAGCCGTGCGCCGCCTTGAGGATCGCGTCGTCGGTCACGGTCCCGATCCGGATCTGGCCGTGGTCGGCCGTGATCTCGGCGGTGCCGTCGGCGGTGCCCACGCTGACGCTGCCGTGCCCGGCCCGCAGCCACAGGTCGCCCGTCGCGTCGACCTCGACGTCGCCCATCGAGCTCTTGATGCGGGTGGCCCCGAGGCGCCCGATCGTGCGGACCGCACCCATGGCGATCTCACCGGTGAACCGCGACCCGGTCGGCAGCTCGACCAGGACGTCGACCGAGTCGTCGGGGCCGGCACCGATCCAGGCGAGGCGGGGCCGCGGGCCCGTGATCGTGAGCCGCGTGCCGTCGAAGTCGACCTTCGTCTCCTCTGCGCCTCTGCGGTTGCCCGCCTTCGCGGGGTTGGTGGCCGACACCGTCACGACGGTCTCGGTGCGGTCGCCGGCGACGACCTGCATCTCACCGACCTGCACGTTGACGGCCAGGTCGATCGGGGTCGGGGTCTGGTAGCTGGGCATGGCGAGGCCTCCCTGTGTGAGGGTGTGCTGGTCCGGCCCCGCGGGTCCGCGTGGCTGGTGGGGCTGTGGGGAGCTGGGGCTAACGCGCCCAGCCGGCAAAGCTGTCGCCGGAGCGGAGCGCGCGCTGGGCCGACCGTCGCTGCTTGGGCTGGAGGGCAGCCGCGACCGCACGGACCAGCCACGTGTTGACGGACAGGCCGTCGGCTGCAGCCGCCTCGTCCACGCGCACCTTGAGCGCGTCGGGAAGGCGGAGCGTCGTGCGCGAGGTGCTCACGTCGTCGACGTCGACGGGCGCCGCGGGGGAGTCGTCGGTGTCGGGCTCGGTGCTGGGCTGCGCGACGACGAACTCGATCTCGCGCCCCCGAAGCCGCACGTCGACCGAGCCGGGAGCCAGGTCGCGGGTGATCTCGCCGGCCGCCGCCGACAGGACGTCGAGCAGCACCAGGCGCGTCGCGGCGTCGAGCCCGGCGACGAGCCGCTCGGCCGCCGCCCGGGTGTCGTCGTTGCCGTTGTCAGCCGCGTCCACCAGCCGGCGCTGGAGGTCGCTCACGTACTGTCCGAGTTCCATGGCATCAGCGTGACACCACGATGGTGTCACGTCAACCCTCGATGGTGTCAGGACCGGATCGAGGTGGTGTCAGACCGGCCCTCGGCGGAAGTCGTCGAGGGCGATCCGGCGCTCGGCGGCGTGGTCGACGATCGGCGGCGGATAGTCCGGGGGAGCTGCGCGCCCCAGCGTCCACGGGCGGTGCACCGCGCGCCCGGGCACCTGCCGCAGCTCGGGGACCCACTCGCGCACGTAGGAGCCGTCGGGGTCGAACCGTTCGCCCTGCGTGACGGGGTTGAACACCCGGACGTAGGGCGCCGCGTCGCGCCCCGTGCCCGCGACCCACTGCCAGTTGAGCTGGTTCTGTGCGACGTCCCCGTCCACCAGCCGCTCCATGAAGTACCGGGCGCCCCGCTGCCAGCGCACGTGCAGGTCCTTCACCAGGAACGACGCCACCACCATCCGGACCCGGTTGTGCACCCAGCCGAGCGCGCGCAGCTGGCGCATGCCGGCGTCGACGATCGGGTAGCCGGTCCGCCCGGCCGCCCAGGCGTCGAATGCGGCGTCGCCCGGGTCCCACGCGTCCGGCGGCACCACCTCGCGCAGGGAGCTGCGCGCCGCGCCGGGGTGGTGCCACAGGACGTCGGCGTGGAACTCGCGCCAGGCCAGCTGGGACCGGAAGGTCGCGACGTCCGACCCGAACGCCGCCAGGTCGGCCAGCAGCGTGCGCGGGTGCAGCTCGCCGTACTTGAGCGGGACCGAGAGCCGCGAGGTGCCGTCGATGTCGGGGCGGTCGCGCTCGGTGCCGTACCGCTCGAGCCCGTCCTGCACGTACGCGCTCCAGCGGGCGCGGGCGGCGCGTTCACCGGCCGCGGGCAGCCGCACGTCCGTCGTCGGCTCGTCGGGGATGCCGTCGGAGCGGACCTGCGCCCACCGGACGTCCTGGGGCTGCCGGGCGGGAGCGTGCCACCCGTGGTCCAGCCAGGCCGCGCGGAACGGGGTGAACACCTGGTACGGCGTCCCCGCCTGGGTGGTCAGCCGGCCCGGTGCGACCGCGTACGGCGAGCCGGTCGGGACCAGGGGGACGTCCAGCGCCCGCTCGACCGCGTCGTCGCGGCGCCGGCCGTAGGGCTCGGTCGCCGCGGTGACGTGCACGGCGGCCGCCGCGACCTCGCGCGCGACCGCCGGCAGCACCTCGGACGGCGTCCCGTGCCGCACCACGAGCCGCCCGCCGAGCGACTCGTCCAGCGCCCGCAGGCTGCGCGTGAGGTACGCCACTCGCGGCGCCGCGGAGGGCCGCCAGAGAGCCGGGTCGACCACGAAGAGGGGCACGACCTCGTCGTCGCAGGACGCGGCGCGCTCCACCGCGGTGACCAGCGCAGGGTTGTCCGCCAGCCGCAGATCGCGGCGGAACCAGAGGATCGTGGCCACCCGGCGACGGTAGCCGCAGCACCTCCCGGCCGCCGTCCGGGCGGGTTGGGCCGGACCTCGAGGGCCGTGTCACGATGGTTTCATGAGTGGCGCAGAGGGTAACGGTCAGGTCGACGGGACCGCACCGGCCGCGCAGAAGCGCAGCACGCTTCCGGGCGACCGGGCGTTCTTCGGTCAGCCTCTCGGTCTGTTCACGCTCTTCGGGACCGAGCTGTGGGAGCGGTTCAGCTACTACGGGATGCGCGCCATCCTGCTGTTCTACCTGACCGACACGGTCGCGAACGGCGGGCTCGGCGTCGAGCAGACGTCCGGCGAGGCGCTCGTCGCCATCTACGGGTCGTCGGTCTACCTGCTGTCCGTGCTCGGCGGCTGGCTGGCTGACCGCGTCATCGGCGCGCGGCGCTCGGTGCTCTACGGCGGCATCATCATCGCCGCCGGACACGTGCTCCTGACGTTGCCCGCGCCGTTGTTCTCCTACCTGGGCATCGTGCTGGTGGCGCTGGGCACCGGGCTGCTCAAGCCGAACGTGTCCAGCATGGTCGGCGAGCTGTACGACCGCGACGACCCCCGCCGCGACTCCGGCTTCTCGATCTTCTACATGGGCATCAACATCGGCTCGCTGTCCGCCCCCTTCCTGGTGGGTGCCGCCCGGGCGATCGGCGGCTACCACGCGGGCTTCGCCGTGGCCGCCGTCGGCATGGCGATCGCGCTCGTGTTCTTCGTCGCCGGGCGCAAGTACCTGGGTGGATCGGGCGACGTGCCGCCCAACCCGATGACCGCCCAGGACCGCCCCGCGGTGGTCCGGCTGGTGCTCGTGGTGCTCGCGGGGATCGCCTTCGCCTTCGCGGTCGCGCGACTCGTCCGGGGGGAGTTCGGGCTCTCGACGTTCATCGACGCGATCTCCTACCTCGCGCTCGCGGCCCCCGTCGCCACCTTCATCGTCATGTTCCGCTCGCCCAAGGTGACCGCCAACGAGCGGACCCGGCTGCGTGCGTACATCCCGCTCTTCGTCGCGGCGATGATCTTCTGGATGATCTTCGAGCAGGCGGCCAGCACGCTCGCCTCCTACGCGCAGGACAACACGGAGCTGTCCCTCTTCGGCCTGTCGCTGTCGCCCGAGCTCTTCCAGTCCATCAACCCGGCCACCATCATCCTGCTGGCGCCGCTGTTCGCCTGGCTGTGGATCCGGCTCGACGACCGCCCGCCGACGGCGGTGAAGTTCGCCCTGGGCCTGACCTTCGCCGCCCTGAGCTTCGTGTTCCTGGCGGGTGCGTCGTGGCTGGCGGACGGCGGCAAGACGCCGGCCTGGGTGCTGGTCGCCGTCTACGTCATCCAGACGGTCGGTGAGCTGTGCCTGTCCCCGGTCGGCCTCGCCGCCACCACGCTGCTGGCCCCGCGGGCCTTCCGCGGGCAGGCCATGGCCCTGTGGTTCCTGGCGCCGTCCGCGGGCAACGCGATCGCCGCCCAGGTCATCCAGTCCACGCCGGACGCCTCGCCGACCGCGTACTTCGGCACGATCGGCCTGGTGGCGCTCGTGTTCGCGGGGGCGATGTTCGCGCTGGCGCCGTGGGTGACGCGGCACATCCGCGCGGGCGCCGACTCCCCGGGGGAAGCGGCGCTGCAGCACTGAGCCGGGCGGGTGTCGGCCGCCGATGGCAGGGTGGGCGCCATGGCTGACACCACACTCCTGCGCCACGGCGACGTCACGGCTGCGGTGGACCCCCGCCACTGGCGCGTCCTCCTGCAGTCGCTTCGGGCGACGTTCTCGACGCCCGACTTCACCACCGCCGCAGCGTTCGTCTCGCGCATCGCCGCCGCCGCGGACGAGGCGAACCACCACCCCGACGTGGTGCTCCGGTGGGGACAGGTCACGGTGACCACCACGAGCCACGACGCGGGCGGCCTGACGCAGCGGGACGTCGACCTCGCCGCGACGGTGAGCGCGATCGCGGACGAGCTCGGCGTGACGGGTGACGCCCAGCGCAGCGAGATGCTCGAGATCGCGATCGACGCGCTCGACATCCCGGCGGTGCAGCCGTTCTGGGCGGCGGTCATGGCCTACGACGTGACCTCGGACGACGAGGTGACCGACCCGGCCGGCATCGGCCCGGCCATCTGGTTCCAGCAGATGGAGGAGCCACGGCGGCAGCGCAACCGGATCCACTTCGACATCACGGTCGGTCACGACCAGGCCGAGGAACGCATCGCGGCTGCGATCGCCGCGGGCGGGCACCTGGTCAGCGACGACCGGGCACCGGCGTTCACGGTGCTGGCCGACGCCGAGGGCAACGAGGTGTGCGTCTGCACGTGGCAGGCGCGCGACAGCAGCTAGCACCGCCGCACGTCCTGTAGTCGAGCGCTTCGCAGTCGAGATCGTCCCGTTAGTAAAACGTTATCGATAACGTTTGACCATCGCCCGGGACGGATGTCAGAGTGGCGACTGCGCCCCACCGTCAGCGGAGACCGGGCGTGTGTTGACGAAAGAGACTGCACCACCCCCGAGGTGGTGCCGCCCTTGCGAGGCGGGCGCGGTACCGGCAGGGATGCCGGCCCGTGGTGGTGACGGCAGCGCGGGCAGCGCAGGCGGCACCCGCTGTGGCTACGGCGGCAGCGCATCGCCCGCAAGGGGCCAGCTTTCCACTCTGTGCAACTCGACGAAGAGGACAGATCTCATGATTGCTCGCAAGCTCCTGGCGGTCTCTGCCGCCATGGTGATGGGTCTCGCGGGGCTCACGGCCTGTAGCGGTGGCGACGGTGACGACGGCGGCGGCGGCGGCTCGGGCGACACCCAGATGACCTTCTGGCACAACTCGACCACCGGTGACGGCAAGGCCTACTGGGAGGCCACGGTCAAGGACTTCGAGGCCGCCAACCCGGGTGTGAAGATCAAGATCCAGTCCATCCAGAACGAGGACATGGACGGCAAGCTCCAGACCGCGCTGAACTCGGGCGACGCGCCCGACATCTTCATGGCGCGCGGCGGCGGCAAGCTGGCCGACGTCGTCGAGGCCGGCCAGGCGCAGGAGATCGTCGTCGACGAGGCGACCAAGTCGCAGCTCTCGGACGCAGCGTTCAGCGCCTTCACGGTCGACGGCAAGATCTACGGCATGCCGATGTCGGTCCTGCCCGGCGGCATGTACTACAGCAAGGACCTGTTCGCGCAGGCCGGCATCACCGAGACCCCCGAGACCATCGAGGACCTCTCGGCCGCGGTCGACAAGCTGAAGGCCGCGGGGATCGCCCCGATCGCCCTCGGCGCCAAGGACGCCTGGCCCGCCGCGCACTGGTACTACTTCTTCGCGCTGCGTGCCTGCTCGCAGGACACGCTGGACAAGGTCGCCACGGAGATGAACTTCGACGACCCGTGCTGGCAGAAGGCGGGCGACGAGCTCGCAGACTTCGCCGCGACCGAGCCGTTCAACCAGGGCTTCCTCACCACGGCGGCGCAGACGGGCGCGGGCTCGTCCGCCGGCCTCATCGCCAACCACCAGGCCGCGATGGAGCTCATGGGCGCCTGGAACCCGGGCGTGATCGCCTCCCTGACGCCGGACACGAAGCCGCTGGCCGACCTCGGCTGGTTCCCCTTCCCGGCCATCGACGGCGGTGACGGTGGAGCGGGCGCCATGATGGGTGGCCAGGACGGCTTCTCCTGCTCCAAGGACGCTCCGGCCGAGTGCTCGGAGTTCCTGAACTTCGCGATGCAGAAGGAGTACCAGAACGGCTACGCCACGGCGTTCCAGACCCTGCCTGCCTCCGCCGAGGCGCAGGCCGAGGTCACCGACCCCGCCCTCGTCCAGGTCCTCGAGGCCTACCAGTCTGCGCCGTACGTGTCGCTGTGGCTGGACACCCTGCTGGGCCAGAACGTCGGCAACGCGCTGAACGCCGGCGTGGTCAACCTCCTCGCCGGCCAGGGTGACTCGGCCGCGATCGTCAAGGGCGTCGCCGACGCCGCTGCGAAGGAGTAGTACGCACCATGAGTGACTCCTTGGGTGAGGGCAACCTCGCCGTGACCTCCTCGCCCGAGGGTTCCTCGGCGGTCGGGGACGGTGCCCACGCGGCACCGTCCCCGGCCCGCCGGACCGCGGGGCCGAACTGGCGCCAGCGCTTCGAGATCACGCTTCTCGCCGGCCCCGCCATCCTGATGTTCGTCACGTTCGTGATGTTCCCCGTCGTCCTGGCGGCGTACTACGGCTTCTTCAAGTGGAAGGGCTTCGGCCCGCCGACCGATTTCGTCGGTCTGCAGAACTACGTCACGATCCTGCAGGACCCGACGTTCCACGACGCCCTGCGGCACAACCTCGTCATCGTCGTGCTGTCCCTGGTCCTGCAGGGACCGGCCGCGGTGCTCCTCGCGCTCCTGCTCAACCAGAAGATGCGCGGGCGCTCGCTGGTGCGGGTGCTGATCTTCGTGCCGTACGTGATCTCCGAGGTCATCGTCGGCACCGGCTGGAGCCTCATGCTCCAGACCAACGGCGCAGTCAACGACCTGCTGGTCAAGATCGGGCTGCCGAGCTGGACGGTCGACTGGTTGTCGGACCCCAAGATCGCCATCTGGTCGCTGATGCTGATCATCACGTGGAAGTACATCGGCTTCGCGGTGATCCTGTTCCTCGCGGGCCTGCAGAGCATCCCGGAGGAGCTCTTCGAGGCCGCGGCGATCGACGGCGCCTCCTACTGGCAGACCCAGCGGCGCATCACCCTGCCGCTGCTCGGCCCGACGATCCGGATCTGGGCGTTCCTGTCGATCATCGGAGCGCTGCAGCTGTTCGACCTCGTCTACATCATCTGGGGCCAGTACGTCGCCGCGACCGCGGGGACGTCGACGATGGCCACCTACATGGTGGTCAACGGCCGCAACGCGGCGAACTACGGCTTCGGCAACGCGGTCGCCCTGATCCTGTTCATCATCTCGCTCATCGTCGCCCTGACCTACCAGCGGTTCGTGCTCAGGCGCGACACCGAGGGTGCTCTCACGGAAGGTAAGAAGTGATGGCGACGATGACCGCGCCCCCGCTGGACCCGACCGCGCCGCGCCCGGCGCGTGAGCGCAACCGGCCGAGCCTGTCCGCGGCGAGCTGGGTGACCTACGTCGTCGCCTTCGCGCTCGTGGGCATCTGCATCGGGCCCGTGCTCTACATCATCCTCGGCGGCTTCCGGACGAACGCCGAGATCACCGTCGACCCGTCGGGGTTCCCGACCACGTGGCAGTTCGTCAACTACGCCGAGGTGCTGCAGAGCTCGACGTTCTGGCGCCAGGTCTCCAACTCGGTGATCTGCGGCATCTTCACGGCCGCCGGTGTGGTCGTCCTGGGTGTGGCGGCCAGCTTCGTGCTCGCCCGGTACAACTTCTCGGGCCGGGCCGCGATGTACTCGCTCTTCGCGGCTGGGCTCATGTTCCCGATGACGGTCGCGATCACGCCGCTGTACATCATGATCCGGGGCCTCGGCCTGAGCGACAGCCTGGCGGGGATCATCCTGCCGCAGATCGCGTTCGGCCTGCCGACGACGATCATCATCCTGGTGCCGTTCCTGCGGGCCATCCCCAAGGAGCTCGAGGAAGCCGCCTCGATCGACGGCGCCAGCCGGCTCGGGTTCTTCTTCCGCATGGTGATCCCGCTGTCCGTCCCGGGCGTCGTGACCGTCGGCATCCTCGCCTTCATCGCGAGCTGGAACAGCTACATGCTCCCGCTGTTCATCCTCAACAACGAGGACATGTACACGCTGCCGCTCGGGGTCCAGGCCTTCGCGTCGCAGTACTCCGTGGACACCGCCCGCGTGCTGGCGTTCACGTCCCTGTCGATGATCCCTGCGCTCCTGTTCTTCACGTTCTTCGAGCGTCGCATCGTCGGTGGCCTCACCGGCGCGGTCAAGGGCTGACCACAGCCGTATCCCGGTCGCGCGCGCGGCGGCACGCGAGTGTCGTCGCCCGCACGGATGCACTCCAATGCCATGACGAAGGAGAAGTACCCCGTGGTCGACGCCGTACCCGCCATGCCTCGCGTGTCCGAGCGCGTGCGCGCGCTGCACGCCCAGATGACGCTCGACGAGAAGCTGGCCCAGCTCGTGGGCTACTGGCTCGACCAGAACGGCACC
This sequence comes from Cellulomonas fengjieae, assembly GCF_018388465.1. Taxonomy (NCBI): domain Bacteria; kingdom Bacillati; phylum Actinomycetota; class Actinomycetes; order Micrococcales; family Cellulomonadaceae; genus Cellulomonas; species Cellulomonas fengjieae. Next base: position 965,359 of record NZ_CP074404.1, read on the forward strand.
GTCGCACCGATGCAGTCGGAGATGGCGGCCGGGCAGCCGGCGTCGGCGGAGCTCGGCGAGGTGACGCGCAACGGCCTGGGCCACTACACCCGGGTGTACGGCACCCGCCCCGTCGACCCGGCCGAGCGCGCCGCGTGGCTGTGGGCGGAGCAGCGCCGGCTCAAGCGGGAGACCCGGCTCGGTATCCCCGCCCTGGTGCACGAGGAGTGCCTCACGGGCCTCGCCGCGTGGCAGGCGGCCACCTACCCGACGCCGCTGGCGTGGGGCGCCTCGTTCGACCCCGAGCTCGTGCACGACTCGGCGGTCGCCATCGGCGAGTCGATGCGCCGGCTGGGCATCCACCAGGGCCTGGCCCCGGTGCTCGACGTCATCCGTGACCCGCGCTGGGGTCGGGTCGACGAGTGCATCGGCGAGGACCCGTACCTCGTCGGCACCATCGGCACCGCGTACGTCCGCGGGCTGCAGGAGTCCGGCGTGCACGCCACGCTCAAGCACTTCGTGGGGTACTCCGGCTCCAAGTCGGGGCGCAACCACGCTCCGGTGAGCGCGGGTCCGCGCGAGATCGCGGACGTGTACCTCCCGCCGTTCGAGATGGCGATCCTCGAGGGGGGAGCCAGGTCGGTGATGAACGCGTACGTCGACATCGACGGCGTGCCCATGGCCTCGAGCGTGGAGTACTTCACGTCCATCCTGCGCGAGCGGTGGGGGTTCGACGGCGTCGTGGTCGCGGACTACTTCGCCGTGGCGTTCCTGCACGTCATGCACTCCATCGCCGCGGACCGGGGCGAGGCGGCCGCGCTGGCCCTCGAGGCCGGTATCGACATCGAGCTGCCCACCGGCGACGCCTACCTGGCGCCCCTGGCGGAGCGTGTCCGGTCGGGCGCGCTCGACGAGGGGTTCGTGGACCGGGCCGTCCTGCGAGCGCTCGCGCAGAAGGAGGAGCTTGGCCTGCTCGACCCCGACGCGTTCGAGGACGAGCCGCCGACGGACATCGACCTCGACTCGCCCCACCAGCAGGCGCTCGCACGCCGTCTCGCCGAGGAGTCCGTCGTCCTGCTGACGAACGACGGCGTGCTGCCGCTCAACGGGTGGCCGCAGGCTCCGGCGCGCGTGGCGGTCGTCGGTCCCAACGCGGATCGCGCCGAGGCGCTCATGGGCTGCTACTCGTTCGCCAACCACGTCCTGGCCCACCACCCGGAGCTGCCGCTCGGCTTCGAGATCCCGTCGGTCCTCGAGGGGTTCGAGCAGGCGTTCGCGGGTGCGGGCCTGGACCGTCCGGAGCTGGTCTTCGCCGAGGGCTGCACCGTCGACGGCACGGACACCTCCGGGTTCGCCGAGGCCGTCGCGGCTGCCGAGGGCGCCGACGTCGCCGTCGTGGTCGTCGGTGACCAGGCGGGGCTGTTCGGTCGCGGCACCGTGGGGGAGGGCAACGACGTGGAGTCCCTGGAGCTGCCCGGCGTGCAGCGCGCTCTCGTCGAGGCGCTCGTGGCGACCGGCACGCCGGTGGTCATGGTGATGCTGACCGGCCGCCCCTACGCCGTCGGCTGGGCGCTGGACGGCGACACGCGGCCGGCCGCGGTGCTGCAGGCGTTCTTCCCCGGCGAGGGCGGCGGCCTGGCCGTCGCCGACGTCGTCACCGGTGCGGTGAACCCCTCCGGGCGGCTGCCGGTCTCGATGCCGCGGTCGACCGGCGCGCAGCCCTACTCCTACCTGCATCCCATCCTCGGCGGGCCGTCCGACGTCACGTCGACCGACTCCACGCCCGCGCGGCCGTTCGGCTTCGGGCTGTCGTACACGACGTTCGGCTACTCCGACCTCACCGTGGACCCGACCGTCTGCTCCAGCGGCACGTTCACGGCAGCCGTGACCGTCACCAACACGGGTTCCGTGGCGGGGACCGACGTCGTGCAGCTCTACGGCCACGACGTGCGCGGCTCGATCGCGCGGCCGGTGGCGGCGCTCCTGGGCTACGCGCGCGTCGAGCTGGAGCCGGGCGCCTCGAGCCGGGTGACGTTCGCGGTGCCGACGATGCGTTTTGCATTCTCCGACCGGCGCATGGTGCGGATCGTGGAACCCGGTGACGTCGAGGTCTGGATCGGCTCGCACGCGGCCGCCTCCCGGTCCGGGACGGGCATCAAGGAGTCCACGGGCGGCGTCATCTCCAACGGCCGGGCCACCGAGAACCGCGAGATCCCCGGCACGGCCACCCCGCGGGCGTCGGTCGAGATCACCGGCGACGTGCACGAGGTCACGACGACGGACCCCCGGACGGTGGAGGTCAAGGTCGTCGCCGCGTGAGCCTCGTCGGGAACCCGCTCCTGCCGGGGTGCTACCCGGACCCGTCGATCTGCCGGGTCGGTGAGGACTTCTACCTCGTCACGTCGACCTTCGAGTACTTCCCGGGGCTGCCGGTCTTCCACAGCCGCGACCTGGCCGGCTGGCAGCAGATCGGTCACGTCGTCGACCGGTCCGACCAGCTGGACTACGAGGGCATCGCGTCCTCCGGCGGGTTGTACGCCCCGACGCTGCGGCACCACGACGGTCGCTTCTGGCTCATCTGCACGCTGGTCGACCAGCAGGACGCGACGCGCGGCGGGAACTTTCTGATGACCGCGGAGCACGCGGCCGGGCCGTGGTCGGCGCCGGTGTGGCTGGATGCCGACGGCATCGACCCGTCCCTGTTCTTCGACGACGACGGCCGCGTGTGGGTGCACGGGACGCGGCTGGCACGCGAGCCGCAGTGGCACGACCAGACCGAGGTCTGGGTCAGGGAGCTCGATCCCGTGGCCATGGCCCTCGTCGGGCCGGAGCACGTGGTCTGGAACGGTGCGCTGCGCGACGTCGTCTGGGCCGAGGCCCCGCACCTGTACAAGGTCGACGGTACGTACTACCTCCTCGCCGCCGAGGGCGGCACCGAGTTCCACCACGCCGTCTCGGTGGCCCGGGCGGACGCGGTGACCGGACCGTACGTCGGGAGCAGGGGCAACCCGGTCCTGACCCACCGCCACCTGGGCCGCGGGTCGGAGGTGGTGGGCGTCGGGCACGCCGACCTCGTCGAGGCGTCGGACGGCAGCTGGTGGGCCGTGCTGCTGGGGATGCGTCCGTACGGCGGCTACCACTACAACCTCGGCCGCGAGACGTTCCTGGTCCCCGTCACCTGGGAGGACGGGTGGCCGGTGTTCGCGCCCGGCCGCGGCCGGGTCACCGCCCAGGTCGAGGTGCCGTTCGCGGGGACGCCGAGGCCGGGCCCGGCGCAGGCGACCACGTCGGGCATCGTGGCGCCCGACGACCTGCGCTGGACCTCGCTGCGGGCACCCGCCAGCACGTTCGCGTCGTCGACGGGCGACGGGTGGCGGTTGACGATGCTCCCGAGCAGCCTGCGCGACCCGAGCACGCCGGCGTTCCTCGGGGTGCGCCAGCAGCACGCCGACGTCGACGTGCGCGCCGTCGTCCGGGCCGCCGTGGGCCCGGGGGAGGAGGTCGGTCTCGCGGTGCGGCAGTCGGAGGCCCACCACGTGCGGCTGTACGTGACCGGATCCGGTGCCGAGCGATCGGCAGTCGCCGTGCACCGCCACGCGGGCGTCGAGTCGACGCTCGGGCAGGTCCCGCTGCCGGGTGACGGTGCGGTGGTGCTGGCCGTGCGCGCCCGCGGTCAGGAGTACGCGCTGCTCGCGGGCGTGGACGACGGCGATCCCCTGCCGGTGGCGACCTTCGACGGCCGCGTGCTGGACTCCGTGGCGACCGGGGGGTTCCTCGGCCTGTGGGTCGGCGTGTACGCCACCAGCAACGGCCGACCGACCGGCACGACCGTCCACCTGGACAGGTTCGAGTACCAGCCGACAGGATGAGCACCCGGGCGTTCGGGGACAGGTCCCCGGGAACTGAGATCCGGTGAATCCGCGCCATGGCAAACGTTATCGATAACGTTTTAGTTGCAGTACGCTCTGGCCCATGGGTCCACGGGTGACGATCACCGATGTCGCACGGCGAGCGGGCGTCTCCACCGCGACGGTCTCCAAGGTGATCAACGAGCGCTACGGCGTGGCCAGCGGGACGACGACGCACGTGCAGGCGGTGATCGCGGAGCTCGGCTACGAGTCGAGCCTCGTGGCCCGCAGCCTGCGGTCCCACAAGACCAACGTGATCGGCATCCTCGTCGCCGAGTTCGAGCCGTTCTCCGCCGAGATCCTCAAGGGTGCCTCCATCGGCCTGGGCGACTCCGGCTACGCCCTCCTGGCCTACACCGGCGGCCAGCTGACCGGCGGGGTCGGCTGGGAACGTCGCTACCTGTCCCGGCTCAGCGGCACGCTGATCGACGGTGCGGTCCTGGTGACCCCGACGGTCCTGGAGGCCGGTGCGGGTGTCCCCGTCGTCGCGATCGACCCGCACGCGGGGCCGTCGGGGCTGCCCACCGTGGACTCCGACAGCTTCACCGGCGCCGTCCAGGCGGTCGAGCACCTGCTCGCGCTGGGACACCGCCGGATCGGCTTCATCGGCGGCCGCTCGGACCTCGAGTCCTCCCGGCTGCGCGAGGCCGGCTACCGCAAGGCCCTCACCGACGCCGGCATCCCGGTCGACGCGGGGCTGGTCCGGGCCGGTGACTACCGCAAGGACTCGACGCACGAGCCGGCCCGCGAGCTGCTGACCCTGCCGGAACGGCCGACCGCCATCTTCGCGGCCAACGACCTGTCGGCGATCGGGACGCTCGAGATCGCCCGTGCCCTGGGCCTCGACGTGCCGGGCGAGCTCTCGATCATCGGCTTCGACGACATCCCGGAGTCCGCGCTGACCAACCCGCCGCTCAGCACGGTGCACCAGCCGATCCAGCAGATGGGTGCCGCGGCCATCGCGCTGCTCATCTCGCTCATGGACGGCGCGCCGGTCGAGCAGACCCACATCCAGCTCACGACGTCGCTCGTCGAGCGCGGGTCCACGGCCCCACCGCGCTGACGCGCGCCGCTCGTCCGCAGGGTGACCCTCGCGCAGCCGCGTGCGGACGCAGTCCTACACTCGCAGGCATGACCGTGACGTCCGACAACGCCCCCAGCAGCTCGGCTCCAGCCGTCGACATCAAGCCCCGCTCGCGCACCGTCACCGACGGCCTCGAGGCGACGGCCTCCCGCGGGATGCTGCGTGCCGTCGGCCTCGGCGACGACGACTTCGCGAAGCCGCAGATCGGCGTCGCGAGCTCCTGGAACGAGATCACGCCCTGCAACCTGTCGCTGCAGCGGCTGGCCCAGGCCGCCAAGGCGGGCGTGCACGCCGCCGGCGGCTACCCCCTTGAGTTCGGCACCATCTCGGTGTCCGACGGCATCTCCATGGGCCACGAGGGGATGCACTTCTCGCTCGTGAGCCGCGACATCATCGCGGACTCGGTGGAGACCGTGATGCAGGCCGAGCGCCTCGACGGCTCGGTCCTGCTGGCCGGCTGCGACAAGTCGCTGCCCGGCATGCTCATGGCCGCCGCCCGTCTGGACCTGGCCAGCGTGTTCCTGTACGCCGGGACCATCGCGCCGGGCTGGGTCAAGCTCGAGGACGGCACGGAGAAGGACGTCACGATCATCGACGCGTTCGAGGCGGTGGGCGCCTGCGCCCGCGGGCTCATGAGCCGCGGGGACGTCGACCGCATCGAGCGCGCCATCTGCCCCGGCGAGGGCGCCTGCGGCGGCATGTACACCGCGAACACGATGGCGTCGGTGGCCGAGGCGATCGGCATGTCGATCCCCGGTTCGGCCGCGCCGCCGTCGGCCGACCGCCGCCGCGACGCCTACGCGCACAAGTCCGGCGAGGCCGTCGTGGAGATGCTGCGCCGGGGCATCACCGCTCGCCAGATCATGACCAAGGAGGCGTTCGAGAACGCGATCGCCGTCGTCATGGCGTTCGGCGGCTCGACCAACGCGGTCCTGCACCTGCTGGCCATCGCGCACGAGGCCGAGGTGGACCTCACGCTCGCCGACTTCTCCCGCGTCGCGGCCAAGGTCCCGCACCTGGGCGACCTCAAGCCGTTCGGCCGCTACGTCATGAACGACATCGACCGCATCGGCGGCGTGCCCGTCGTGATGAAGGCTCTGCTGGACGCGGGCCTGCTGCACGGGGACTGCCTGACGGTCACCGGCAGGACGGTCGCGGAGAACCTGGCCGACGTGAACCCGCCGGACCCGGACGGCAAGATCCTGCGCGCGCTCGACAACCCGATCCACAAGACGGGTGGCATCACGATCCTGCACGGCTCGCTGGCGCCCGAGGGTGCCGTGGTGAAGTCCGCCGGGTTCGACTCGGACGTGTTCGAGGGGACCGCGCGCGTGTTCGACCGGGAGCGCTCGGCGATGGACGCGCTGGAGGACGGCACGATCGTCGCCGGTGACGTCGTGGTCATCCGCTACGAGGGGCCCAAGGGTGGCCCGGGCATGCGCGAGATGCTCGCCATCACCGGCGCGATCAAGGGCGCCGGCCTGGGCAAGGACGTCCTGCTGCTCACCGACGGCCGGTTCTCGGGCGGCACCACGGGTCTGTGCGTGGGGCACGTCGCCCCCGAGGCCGTCGACGCCGGACCGATCGCGTTCGTCAAGGACGGTGACCGGATCCGGCTCGACGTCGCGAACGAGACGCTCGACCTGCTGGTCTCCGACGAGGAGCTCGAGGCGCGCAAGGTCGGCTGGGCGCCGCTGCCTCCCACGTACACCCGCGGCGTGCTCGCCAAGTACGCGAAGCTCGTCCAGTCGGCGTCGAAGGGCGCCGTCCTGATCTGAGCGAACGGCCCGGTCCCGCGAGGGCCGGGCCGTTCGTCGTCCTACGGGCACCGGCCACCGCCGTCGTCGAGGTGGCCAGGGACCAGGTCAGTGGGAGCTGCCGACGCACTCACGAGGACCGGTCTCTCGTGCCTCACGCTGGTGCGCCGATGGCCCGCCCGGGCGGTCGAGTCGGTTCGGGCGCGCGACGACGACGGCCGCGACCCCGAGCAGCCCCATGCCGAGCGGCACCCAGAGAGCCGTCCGGTAGGCCGCCATCGGCGCGCCGCCCGCCTCCGCAACGACGGTCAGCGCTGCGCTGGCCGCGGCGAGCCCGAGAGCGGCGCCGAACTGGAAGGAGGTGTACAGGATGCCGCTGGTCAGACCCTGGTCCTCGTCGGCGACGTCGTCGGTCGCGGCGATCGTCAACGGCCCGTAGGCGAAGGTGAAGGCCAGGCCGAGGGCGAGGAAGCTCGGGAACATCATCGCGTAGGTCCAGTCCGGGGCCACGGGCAGGAACAGGGCATAGGACACCACCGCGAGCGCGAGTCCTCCGATCGCCACGGGCCAGGTGCCGTACCGGGAGACGAGTCTCGGCGTCAGCGTCGGGGCGAGGAGTGCGTCGATCGCGAGCACCAGCATCGCGAGAGCCGTCTGCAGTGCCGTCCAGCCGCGGAGCTCCTGGAGATAGAGCACCACGATGAACTGGAACCCCGCGAAGCCGGCCGCCAGCGAGGCCGCGCCGAGGTAGGCCCGGAGCAGCGGGCGGGACCGGAGGAACACCTTCGGGATGAGGGGGAACGGAGCCCGCCGCTGCCGCGCGCCGAACGCGACGATGGCAGCGGCTGCACCCGTGGCCGCGACGACGACCACCGGCCCGAGCCCGTGTGCCGCCTGCTCGACCGTGAGCACCGTCAGCACGATCCCGGCGGTCAGCAGCACCGCGCCGGGCACGTCGAACGGGGTGCGGTCCAGATCGGTGCTGTCGCGCGGGAGGAGTGCCAGTCCGGCGATGAGGATGACGACGCCGAGCGTGACCGGCGCGAAGAACACCCAGCGCCAGCCGATCGCCGTGAGCAGCCCTCCGGCTATCAGGCCAAGCGAGAACCCCGCGGCACCGATCCCGGCGTAGATGAGGACGGCGCGGTTGCGCGCGGCGCCCATGGCGAAGCCGGTGCTGATGATGGCCAGCCCCGCGGGCATCATGAACGCCGCCGTGATCCCGGTCGCGAACCGTGCGACGACCAGCATCCAGCCCTCGTCGGCGAGGCCGCCCGACATCGAGAACGCGATGAACACCGCCAGCGCGGCCAGGAAGACACGTCGGCGTCCGAATCGATCGCCGATCCGACCGCCGAGAATCATGAACCCTCCGTAGGCGATCACGTACCCGCTGAGGATCCACTGGAGCTCGGTCGTCTCGAGGACGAGGTCCGCGCGGATGGCAGGCAGCGCGATGTTGAACATCGCGATGTCGATGCCCTCCAGGAACGCGGCGCCGCACAGGGTGATGAGCAGCAGGATTCCTCGTCCGCGCAGCTGCATGCCGGCTGACGCCGACGTGGTGGTCTGGGTCACGGCGCTCCTCAGGTCGGTTACTTCTTGTGCCTGATCGGATCGTCGGTCATCCTGGCCTCATGGCGGAAGTACGCACTTCGGAGTACGCCGGTTCCTGCGAAGTAACCGACATGCCGAACGACCCCTTCCAGTGGGACCGTCGCGAGGACTGCGAGGTGCGGCAGATCCTCGATCGGATCGCCGACAAGTGGTCATTGCTGGCCATGGCACTGCTCGAGAACGGCACGCTCCGGTTCACGGAGCTCCTCCGACTCGTCGACGGGGTGAGTCAGCGGATGCTCACCGTGACGTTGCGCCAGCTGGAGCGTGACGGCCTGGTCTCCCGGACCGTGCACCCGGTCGTGCCGCCGCGGGTCGAGTACTCGCTCACGGACCTGGGTCGCAGCCTGAACGGCACCGTCCGCGAGCTCGTGACGTGGACTGAGTCGCACCAGGCCGACATCGCCGCGGCGCGCGCACGGTACGACGCATCCATCGCGCCCTGAGCCCCGGCGCGGCTGCCGATGGCTACTTGATCGACCCCCGCGTGACCCCGGAGATCACCCACCGCTGGGCGAAGATGTAGACGATCAGCAGGGGCGCCATCGCCATGAGGTAGGAGGAGAACGCCACCGTGTAGTCGGTGTTGAACTGGCCCTGGAAGACGTACTGCGCCAGGGGCAGCGTCCGCGCCCCGGGGTCCGTCAGCACGACGAGCGGCATGATGAAGTCGTTCCAGGCCCAGACGCACGTGAGGATGCCCACCGTCGCGTTCATCGGCGCCAGCAGCGGGAAGATGATCTGCCGGAACACCCGCCACGTCGAGGCGCCGTCGACCCTCGCCGCCTCCTCGAGCTCGATCGGGATCGAGCGGATGTAGGCGGTGTAGATGAAGATGTTCAGCGACAGCCCGTAGATCGTGTAGAGCACGATCAGCCCCGCCTGATTGTCCAGGCCGAGGAGCGCCGTCTGCTTCACCAGGGGAAGCATGATGATCGGGAACGGGATGAACAGGGCTGCCAGCAGGTAGAAGAAGACGCCCTTGAAGAACAGCCGGTCCATGTTCCGTGCCAGCGCGTACGCGACGACCGAGCTGGTCAGCAGCGTGAGGACGACGGACCCGATGGTGATCATCGCCGTGTTCATGAGCGCCTGCGGGAACCTGGTCCGGTCCCACGCCTCCGCGAAGTTCCCCCAGTCCACGGGGTTCGGCCACTCGAAGCCGGTGCCGGACAGCAGCTGGTCGGGCGTCTTGAGCGCCACGACCACGGCCAGGTAGAGCGGGACCAGGATCGTGAGCGAGCACACGGCGATCAGTGCGGTCACCCACCAGTTGATCCTGCGGGTGTCGTCGTCGGCGGTCTTCCTGCGCCGCCGCCGCGGGCGGTCGGGGAGGACGGGCTCGGCCTGGCCGAGCACGGTTCCGGCGGTGGTCATCAGAATTCCGCCTCTCTGCTCTGGAGGACCCGGAACTGGACGAGCGAGACCACGGTGATGACGACGAAGAAGATCACCGCGTTCGCGGTCTGGTAGGCGAACTCGCCCCCCGAGAACCCGCCGCGGAAGATCAGCAGCGTGACGGACTCCGTCGCGGTCCCGGGGCCGCCGTTCGTGAGGGCGACGATGGGGTCGAACACCTGCAGGAAGCTCTTCAGGCTCAGGACCACGTTGATCGTGAAGAAGGCGCTGATCAGCGGGAACGTGATGCTGGTGAACTGCTTCCACGGCTTGGCACCGTCCAGCGACGCCGCCTCGTACATCTCGCGCGGGATCGTCTGCAGCCCGGCCAGGTAGATGATGATCGCGAAGGCGCAGGCCTGCCAGACGGCCAGGGCGACGATCGCGGTCCACGCCCAGGTCTCGTTGGTGAGGATGTTGTCGGCGAAGAGCGGGATGCCCGACAGGATCTTGGGCAGCGAGTTCGAGAAGATGAACTGGAAGACGTAGCCGATGACGAGGATCGCCAGGACGTACGGCACGAAGTAGACGCCGCGCCAGAAGTCGCGCGCGAGGATCTTGGCGTTCAGACCGAGCGCGATGGCCAACGAGATCAGGTTGGTCAGCACGGTCGCGGTGACCGCGAACAGGAACGAGAACCCGTACGCCTGCAGCACCCGGTCGTCGCGGAACAGGTTGACGTAGTTGGACACCCCGACGAAGTTCCAGGCGCCGTAGCCGGCGTAGTTGGTGAGGCTGAAGAAGATGCCGACCAGCACCGGGAGGGTGTGGAACAGGAAGAACGCGATGACCGCGGGCCAGACCATCCAGTAGAACGTGGACTGCGCGCGGTCCCGCTTGCCGCGTCGCGCGGTGGTGGTACCGGCCCGCCCGGCCCCGCGCGCCGCGGGCAGGGGCATCGCCTGCGTGGAGGACGTCATCGTCAATCTCCCGTCACGGGGATGGTGCGAGCGGCGACCTTGCTCCACTCGCTGTCGAGGGTGGCGAGCGCAGCCTCGGCGTCGCCGGTGAACAGGAACTGCTGGTCGATCGCCGCGAGCGGGATGCTGGCCGGGATCTGGTGGTCGATGAAGCCCGCGATCCGGCCCTCGTCGAAGTACGGCGCGACCGACTGGATCGCCGGGTTGTCGCTGGGCTCCGCGCCCTCCACGGCCGGGAACATGTTCTGCGAGGCGGCGAACTGCTCGACCACGTCCTTCTGGAACAGGTAGTCGATGAACCGCAGCGCCTCCGCCTGCCGCGGGGACTCCTTCGGCATCGTCACGGCCACATCGACCCCCGAGACCAGCACGCGGTCGGCGGGGTCCTCGGCCGCCGGGTACGGGAAGATCCCCGCCCGCAGGTCCGGGTTGACGCCCTGGATCGGGCTCAGCGCCCAGATGCCTTGCAGGAGCATGGCGACCTCGCCGTTGGCGAACGCCGCGTTGCCGTCGTCGTAGGTCGCCCCGCGGTATCCCGGCTGCATGTAGTCGAAGAGCTGTGCCTGCTGGTCCAGCGCCCCGGCGAAGTCCTTCTCGAACGACACCGGGGAGTCCGGACCGGTCTCCGCACCCTGCTCACGCATCCGCTCGAAGAAACCGTCCTCGGCGGCGTAGGCGCCGATCCCGTTGAACGAGGCCAGGGTCGTCCACGAGTCGGCGAGCGTCCCGTAGAACGGGGTGATGCCGGCGGCCTCGAGCGTGTCGCAGATCGCGATCAGGTCGTCCCAGGTCTCGGGGACCTCGAGGCCCTGCTGCTCGAAGATCTCTTGGTTGTAGATGATCCCGTCGGCGTTGCTGACGTAGCCGAGGCCGTTCACCTCGTCGCCGTACGTGCCCAGGTCCGCCATGATCTCCTGCACCGCCGGGTTGATGGTCTCCAGCACCGGCTGGTCGGAGAAGTCGTAGAAGACCCCGGCCTCCGCGAGTCGGCCGAAGTTGCCGCTCGCGTTGAGGGTGATGACGTCCGGTGCCTTGTCCTTCACCAGCAGCGTCCGGATGGCCGTGTCGGCGTCGGCGACCTGGTTCTGTACCACCCGGATGTCCGGGTTCTCCGCCTCGAAGTCGGCGATGATCTGGTCGAAGTCCTCGAGCGCCTCACCCTTGAACTGGAAGAAGCTCAGGGTGGTCACGCCGTCGGAGGGTTCGTTCGCACAGCCGCCGGCGGCGGTCAGCAGCAGCGCCAGCACCGCCGCCGCCCTGACACGCCGACCTCGTCGCGTCACTCGGTCTCTCATCGTGCGCCTCCCTGCGCCGGGTTCCGGACGCGGGCGCAGGCCGACGACGTCCAGCTCGCGACCCGTCATGACGGTCTCGTCGTCCTGCCATTGGAGCGCTGACTGCGCCGCGGCGCGCGTCGAGACGCCCACGACGTGGATCCGGGAGCGCCTGCCGTGGGCCAGCCGACCAGCGCCACGGCCCGGCCGATCCCGCTCTGCCGGTCGCGCCCTTCATGTCAACATGGAACCAATGGACCGGTGGACGGAGTGCTGACCGACAGCGACCGAGCGCTCGCCCGCGCCGTGCTGATCGCCGGGCCGATCTCGCGTAGCGAGCTCACCAGCCGCCTCGGGAGCGGCGAGATACGCGATCCAGGACACCGTCGACCGCATCGACCTCGATCGGGAGGCGCAGGAGCTGCTGCAGGCCCCGGCCCCGACGAGAGGAGCCCTCGTATGACGTGGACGACGAAGGACGCGCCCTGGTGGACCCGGGCCGTCGTGTACCAGGTGTACCCGCGCTCGTTCGCGGACTCCGACGGAAACGGCATCGGTGACCTGCCGGGGATCCTCGGCCACCTGGACCACCTGGCGGAGCTGGGGGCGGACGTCGTCTGGCTGTCGCCGATCTACACCTCGCCGCAGGACGACAACGGGTACGACATCAGCGACTACCGCGCGGTCGACCCGGTGTTCGGCACGCTCGAGGACCTGGACCGGCTGGTCGAGGCCCTGCACGAGCGGGGCATGAAGCTGGTCATGGACCTCGTGGTCAACCACACGTCCGACGAGCACCCGTGGTTCGTCGAGTCCCGCGACCCCGCGAGCCCGAAGCGCGGCTGGTACTGGTGGCGGCCCGCGCGCGACGGCATGGCGGCCGGGGCGCCCGGCGCCGAGCCGACCAACTGGCGCTCGTTCTTCGGCGGCCCCACCTGGGAGCTCGACGAGCGGTCGGGCGAGTACTACCTGCACCTGTTCAGCCGCAAGCAGCCGGACCTGAACTGGGAGAACCCGCAGGTCAGGGACGCCGTGTACGAGATGATGCGGTGGTGGCTCGACCGCGGCGTCGACGGCTTCCGGATGGACGTCATCAACCTCATCTCGAAGGACACCGCGCTGCCCGACGGTGCGGTCACGGACGGCCTGTTCGGGGACGGCGGACCGTACTACGTCTGCGGGCCGCGCATCCACGAGTTCCTGGCCGAGATGCACAAGGCCGTGTTCGCCGACCGTCCGGGCACGCTGCTGACCGTGGGGGAGATGCCCGGCGTCACGGTGGAGCAGGCGCGGGACTTCACCGACCCGGGGCGCAAGGAGGTCGACATGGTGTTCCAGTTCGAGCACGTCGGCCTCGACCACGGCCCCGGCGGCAAGTTCGACGTCCGGCCGCTGCGGCTGCGTGACCTCAAGGCGTCGCTCGGTCGCTGGCAGGCCGGTCTGGCCGACGTCGGCTGGAACAGCCTCTACTGGGACAACCACGACCAGCCGCGGGTCGTGTCGCGGTTCGGCGACGACGGGGAGCTCCGACGGGAGTCGGCCACGATGCTGGCGACGGTCCTGCACCTGCACCGCGGGACGCCCTACGTGTACCAGGGCGAGGAGCTCGGGATGACGAACGCGCACTTCACGCGCTTCGACCAGTACCGGGACATCGAGACCCTCAACCACGTCACTGCTGCGAAGACGGTCGGCACCGGGACGGACGAGGACCTCCTCGCCGGCATCGCCGCGATGAGCCGCGACAACGCCCGCACCCCCATGCAGTGGGACGACTCGCCGCACGCGGGGTTCACCACCGGCATCCCGTGGATCGAGGTGAACCAGAACTACCGCGAGATCAACGCCGCGCAGCAGCGGGCCGACCCCGGGTCGGTCTTCCACTACTACCGGGCGCTGATCACCCTGCGGCACCGGGACCCCGTGGTCGCACTCGGCGACTTCACGATGCTGCTGCCCGACCACGAGCACGTGTACGCCTTCACCCGCCGGCTCGACGGCACCGAGCTGCTGGTCCTCGGCAACTTCTCCGGGGACGTGCAGGACGTCGAGCTCGGGCAGGCCTGGCCCCTGGGCGCGCCGGCCGACGCGCTGGTGCTCGCCAACTACCCGGCCGGCGACGCCCCCTCGCCCGACGGGCGGCTGCGACTGCGCCCGTGGGAGGCGCGGGTCTACCGCTGGGACCTGTTCTGACTGTCGGCCCGCCCGCCGCTCGCTAGGCTCCTGTCGAGCGATCGGGGGACCCATGGGCAAGGTGCACGAGCGGATCGACGGCCGGCTGCGCGCGTTCGTCGAGGCGCAGCCGATGTTCTTCGTCGCGACGGCCCCGAGCGGCCCGGACGGGCACGTCAACCTCTCGCCGAAAGGTGTTGCGGGCACGTTCGTCGTCCTCGACGAGCACCGGGTGGCCTACCTCGACCTGACCGCGAGCGGCGCCGAGACGATCGCGCACCTGCGCGACAACGGCCGCATCACGCTGATGTTCTGCGCGTTCCAGGGGCCCCCGAACATCGTCCGGCTGTACGGCCGCGGCCGGTTCGTCACGGTGTACGACGAGGGATTCGACGAGCTCGCGGCGCTCTTCGGCGAGACACGTGGCGCGCGCGCCGTGATCGTCGTCGACGTGGACCGCGTCTCCGACTCGTGCGGGTACGGCGTGCCCCTCATGACGCTCGAGGGGGAGCGGGATCTGCTCCCACCGCACCTGGAGCGCAAGGGGGTCGACGGTCAGGCCGCCTACCGGCGGCGCAAGAACCGGACCAGCATCGACGGCCTCCCCGCGTTCGACATGGACCCGGCGCCCTCGGCGGAGCGATCCCTGCCGTCCAGTACGTGATCGCGTGAACCACGATGTGAGATGGGTCGGGGGTCGCGTGACACATCGGAAACCTGGGCGTAGTGTCCAACGCGTGCAGACGACCCTTCTCGTAGTACTTCCTGAGCGCGCCGGCTAGAGGCCTCCCGCACAGGCCCCGTCAGCGCGCTCGCCCCTCGTCCAGCCCGTACGTGGCTCGAGGGGCTTTTCTGTGTTCCGACCAGCTCTCGCTCGGCAGTGCCGAGCGGCACCGAGCACCACCCAGCAGTGCCCAGCAGCACCACCCACGAGCATGACCAGGGAGACAACGATGGTCCAGGGCCCCCACCCGGCGCCGCCGCGAACAGCCGCGCCCGCCGCGTCCTCCGCAGCCCGCGTCCCGGTCCCGACCGCGGCGGAGCAGGTCACCGGTGCGCAGTCCATCGTCCGCTCGCTCGAGGAGGCCGGCGTCGAGGTCGTGTTCGGCATCCCCGGCGGCGCGATCCTGCCCACGTACGACCCGCTGATGGACTCCACCAAGGTCCGCCACATCCTCGTCCGGCACGAGCAGGGCGGCGGGCACGCGGCCGCCGGCTACGCCGCCGCGACCGGTCGGGTGGGCGTGTGCATGGCGACGTCCGGCCCGGGTGCGACGAACCTCGTGACGCCCATCGCCGACGCGCACATGGACTCGGTGCCCCTCGTCGCGATCACCGGCCAGGTCGGCGCCTCGCTCATCGGCACGGATGCGTTCCAGGAGGCCGACATCGTCGGCATCACCTTGCCGGTCACCAAGCACAACTACCTGGTGACGGACCCGGACGACATCCCGCGCGTGATCGCCGAGGCGTTCCACATCGCGTCGACCGGGCGGCCCGGTCCGGTGCTCGTGGACATCGCCAAGTCGGCGATGCAGGCCCGCACCACGTTCTCCTGGCCGCAGGAGCTCAACCTGCCCGGCTACCACCCCGTGACCAAGCCGCACGCCAAGCAGATCCGCGAGGCGGCCCGGCTGATCGCCACGGCACGCCGGCCGGTGTTCTACGTGGGCGGTGGCGTGATCCGCGCCCGCGCGTCCGCGGAGCTGCGCGCGCTCACCGAGGCGTCCGGTGCGCCGGTCGTGACGACGCTCATGGCGCGCGGTGCGCTGCCCGACTCGCACCCGCAGCACCTGGGCATGCCCGGCATGCACGGCACGGTCGCCGCCGTCGCGGCGCTGCAGAAGGCCGACCTCGTCGTCGCCCTCGGTGCGCGCTTCGACGACCGCGTGACCGGGCTGCTGTCGAGCTTCGCGCCGAACGCGACCATCGTGCACGCCGACATCGACCCGGCCGAGATCGGCAAGAACCGCGCGGTCGACGTGCCGATCGTCGGCGACCTCAAGGAGGTCATGGCGGACCTGTTGCCCGAGCTGGCCCGCGAGCACACGCAGCACGGCAAGCCGGACCTGGAGCAGTGGTGGCGTCAGCTGGACGACTGGCGCCAGACGTTCCCGCTGGGCTTCGACGAGCCCGGCGACGGCCACCTCGCCCCGCAGCACGTCATCCAGCGGATCGGTGAGCTGTCCGGGCCGGAGTCGATCTTCGCCGCGGGCGTCGGCCAGCACCAGATGTGGGCGGCGCAGTTCATCAAGTACCAGCGGCCCAACTCCTGGCTGAACTCCGGGGGACTGGGGACCATGGGCTACGCCGTGCCGGCGGCGATGGGCGCCAAGGTGGGCGACCCGTCGCGCACCGTGTGGGCCATCGACGGCGACGGCTGCTTCCAGATGACCAACCAGGAGCTCGCCACCTGCACGATCAACGAGATCCCGATCAAGGTCGCGATCATCAACAACTCGTCGCTCGGCATGGTGCGGCAGTGGCAGACGCTGTTCTACGAGTCCCGCTACTCCAACACGGACCTCAACACGGGGCACGGCACGGTGCGCATCCCGGACTTCGTGAAGATGGCCGACGCGTACGGCTGCGCCGGTCTGCGCTGCGAGACCGTGGGCGACGTCGACGCGACCATCAAGCGGGCCCTCGAGATCAACGACCAGCCGGTCGTCATCGACTTCACCGTGTCACGCGACGCGATGGTGTGGCCGATGGTCGCCGCGGGCGTGAGCAACGACGCCATCCAGTACGCGCGGGGCATCAGCCCGGCGTGGGACCGAGAGGACTGAGCCATGAGCCGCCACACCCTGTCGGTCCTCGTCGAGAACAAGCCCGGCGTCCTGACGCGCGTCGCCGGCCTGTTCGCGCGGCGGTCGTTCAACATCCACTCGCTCGCGGTCGGTCCCACCGAGCACGACGAGATCTCGCGCATCACGGTGGTCGTCGACGTCGCGGACCTGCCGCTCGAACAGGTGACCAAGCAGCTGAACAAGCTCATCAACGTCATCAAGATCGTCGAGCTCGAGGACGCGTCGTCCGTGCAGCGCGAGCTGCTGCTGGTGAAGGTCAAGGCCGACGCTGCGCAGCGCACCGGAGTCCTCGAGGTCGTCCAGCTGTTCCGGGCGCACGTCGTCGACGTCGTGCCGGACACCGTCGTCATCGAGGCGACCGGTGGACCGGGCAAGCTCGACGCCCTGCTCGCCGCCCTGGAGCCGTTCGGCATCCGGGAGATCGTGCAGTCCGGCACCGTGGCCATCGGCCGCGGGTCCCGCTCGATCACCGACCGCGCCCTCGAGCGCGTCAACAGAAGCGCCTGACCGTCCCCCTGACCGTTACGTACACCCAGACCCACAACACCGAGGAGACCCATCGTGGCCGAGCTGTTCTACGACGACGACGCCGACCTGTCGATCATCCAGTCCAAGAAGGTCGCCGTCATCGGCTACGGCAGCCAGGGGCACGCGCACAGCCTGAACCTGCGCGACTCCGGCGTCGACGTGACCGTCGGCCTGCGTGAGGGCTCGGCGTCCCGAGCCAAGGCCGAGAACGAGGGCCTCAAGGTCGCCTCGGTGGCCGACGCGGTCCGCGAGGCCGACGTCGTCGTCATCCTGGCGCCCGACCAGGTCCAGCGCATCGTGTACCGCGACGAGATCGAGCCGAACCTGAAGGACGGCGCCGCCCTCGTCTTCGGGCACGGCTTCAACATCCGCTTCGGCTACATCAAGCCGGCCGCGGGGCACGACGTGCTCATGGTCGCCCCCAAGGGCCCGGGTCACCTGGTCCGTCGCGAGTACGTGGACGGGCGCGGCGTGCCGGTCATCGTCGCGGTCGAGCAGGACGCGTCGGGCTCCGCCTGGGACCTCGCGCTGTCGTACGCCAAGGCGATCGGTGGCCTGCGCGCCGCCGGCATCAAGACGACCTTCACCGAGGAGACCGAGACCGACCTGTTCGGTGAGCAGGCCGTCCTGTGCGGTGGCGTCTCGCAGCTCATCCAGTACGGCTTCGAGACCCTGACCGAGGCGGGCTACCAGCCGGAGGTCGCGTACTTCGAGGTCCTGCACGAGCTCAAGCTGATCGTCGACCTCATCTTCGAGGGCGGCATCACCAAGCAGCGCTGGTCCGTCTCCGACACCGCCGAGTACGGCGACTACGTCTCCGGCCCGCGCATCATCACGCCGGACGTGAAGGACAACATGAAGGCCGTGCTAGCCGACATCCAGAACGGCGCCTTCGCCGAGCGGTTCATCAAGGACCAGGACGCCGACGCGCCGGAGTTCCAGGAGCTGCGCGAGAAGGGCCAGAACCACCCGATCGAGCCCGTCGGCCGCGAGCTGCGCAAGCTCTTCGCCTGGGTCAAGCCGGCCGAGTCGGACTACGTCGAGGGCTCCGCGGCGCGCTGACCCTCCGCACGACGAACGGCACCCCGTCCCGCGGGGTGCCGTTCTGCGTCCCGGTCAGTCGTTGCCGACGTGGTCGTCGGCCGACGTCGTCGCCTTGGTGATCTTCTCGTCGTGCGAGCCGCCCGTCTTGCTCGACGCGGCGTCGCCCGCCTTGTCGAGTCCCGCGTCGCTCGCCTTCTCCGCCTGGTCGCTGTCCATCGCGCCGGCCGCCTTGCCCTTGAGGTCGTCGATTCCCATGTGCGCGTTCCTTCGTCCGTGCCGAACCGGCCGGCTCCTTCGGCCCCTCTCATCCTGCGCGCCGGTTCGGCGACCGGCACCCCGGAGCCCCGCACCACAGCGCGCACCACCGAGCGCGACGTCCCCGGCTGCAGCACGTCGTGCCGCCCACCAGGACTTACGCAAGGATGAGCGGATGACGACGGAGGGACGACGATGACCGACGAGCTGGTGGAGCCGGCCGAGCACGCGGCCGAGGGGCCGGTCGACGACCTGCGCATCGCGGCGTTCTGGCAGGCGGCGCGTGGACACGTGGGTTTCGGGAAGATGGACCAGGTTCTCGGTGGCTCGACCGAGGACGTGCTGGCGCCGCCGGCGTGGTCGTTCGGGGACAACCCGGCGCTCGCGGACCAGCTGCTCACCCTCGTCCTCGACGGACGCAAGACGGCGACCTCGACGGCGCTGGTGGAGCTCACGGACGTCGGCCTGGAGACGCCGCGGGTGGGCGAGCTGTCCATCGTCACGGACTCGGCCGGTGAGCCGCGAGCGCTCCTGCGGACCACGCAGGTCGACGTCGTCCCGTTCGATCGGGTCAGCGCGGAGCACGCCGCGGCCGAGGGCGAGGACGACCTGACCTTGGAGTCCTGGCAGGCGCAGCACGAGACGTACTGGCGCCGGGTGCTCGGGGACGACCGGTTCTCCACCACGATGGACGTCGTCACCGAGCGTTTCGAGCTGATCTACCCCACGACCGGCCCGACACCCGCGGTCGACTAGTCGGTTCGTCTGGTGAGACGGCCCGTTCCGAGAGGTGGGACGGGGTTTACGCTCGGCGCATGGCTGACACCACTGCTCCCCGGGACCTCCGCCTCGCCGTCGTCGCAGGTGACGGCATCGGCACGGAGGTCGTCGAGCAGGGTCTGCTCGCGCTCGACACGGCGCTGCACGGCAGTGGGGTCACCGTCTCGACCACCGACTTCGACCTGGGTGCCCGCCGCTACCACGCCACGGGCGAGACCCTCACGGACACCGACCTCGAGGCCATCCGCGGGCACGACGCGATCCTGCTCGGCGCCATCGGCGACCCGAGCGTGCCGTCGGGCGTGCTGGAGCGTGGGCTGCTGCTCCGCCTGCGCTTCGCCCTGGACCACTACGTCAACCTGCGCCCCAGCCGGCTGTACCCGGGCGTGGCCTCTCCGCTGGGCAACCCCGGCGAGATCGACTTCGTCGTCGTCCGCGAGGGCACCGAGGGACCGTACGTCGGCAACGGCGGCGCGATCCGGGTGGGCACCCCGCACGAGGTGGCCAACGAGGTCAGCGTGAACACCGCCTTCGGCGTCGAGCGCGTGGTGCGTGACGCGTTCGCCCGCGCCGCAGCGCGTCCGCGCAAGAAGCTCACCCTCGTGCACAAGCACAACGTGCTGGTGCACGCCGGCCACCTGTGGCGCCGCACGGTCGAGGCCGTCAACGCCGAGTTCCCGGAGGTGACGGTCGACTACCTGCACGTGGACGCGGCGACGATCTTCCTGGTCACCAACCCGTCCCGGTTCGACGTGATCGTCACCGACAACCTGTTCGGCGACATCCTCACGGACCTGGCGGCCGCCATCACGGGCGGTATCGGGCTGGCGGCGTCCGCGAACATCAACCCGGACCGCACAGCACCGAGCATGTTCGAGCCCGTGCACGGCTCGGCCCCGGACATCGCCGGCCAGGGCAAGGCGGACCCGACGGCCACCGTGCTGTCGGTCGCGCTGCTGCTGGAGCACCTCGGCCTGCCTGCCGCCGCTTCCCGCGTGGAGAAGGCGGTCGCGGACGACATCGCCGGCCGCTCCTCCGCCGAGCGAGTACGTTCGACGGCCGAGGTGGGCAAGGACCTCGCCGCGCGCATCGCCGGTTGATCCAGGCGGGACCCGTCCCGAATATCCACTCGGCCGTCCTCACCGGTACCGTCGATCCTGACTCTGGTGAAAGGCCCCCGCTCATGAGCACCACGACCAACCCGACGTCCGCCGACCTCTTCACGATCACGCGGACCGACACCCCCGTCCCCGACGAGCAGCGCGAGGCGATGCTCGCGTCGCCGAAGTTCGGCACCGTGTTCACCGACCACATGGCCCGGATCTCGTACACGAACGAGGACGGGTGGACCGGCCGGCGCGTCGAGAAGTACGGCCCCCTGCTGCTGGACCCGGCGACCGCGGTCCTGCACTACGCGCAGGAGATCTTCGAGGGCATGAAGGCGTACCGGCACGCCGACGGCTCGGTGTGGACGTTCCGCCCCTGGGCCAACGCGGCGCGGTTCGCGCGCAGCGCCCGCCGGCTGGCGCTGCCGGTGCTGCCCGAGGCGGACTTCCTCGGTGCGATCGAGGCGCTCGTCGCGACGGACCTGGCCTGGGTGCCGTCCGGTGAGGAGACGAGCCTGTACCTGCGCCCGTTCATGTACGCCTCCGAGTCGTTCCTCGGCGTGCGCCCCTCGATGGAGGCGGAGTTCCTGGTCATCGCCTCGCCCGTCGGACCGTACTTCGCGGGTGGCGTGCGGCCGGTGTCCATCTGGGTGGACCAGGAGTACCACCGCGCGGGTGCGGGCGGCACCGGGGCGGCGAAGTGCGGCGGCAACTACGCCGCGAGCCTGCTCCCGCAGCAGCGCGCCCACGACCTGGGCTTCGAGCAGGTGTGCTTCCTCGACGCGTCGACCAACACCCTGCTCGAGGAGCTGGGCGGCATGAACGTGTTCGTCGTGCACGCCGACGGCAGCGTGGCCACCCCGCCGATCTCCGGATCGATCCTGGAGGGCGTGACGCGCTCGTCGATCCTGCGCCTGCTGACGGACGCGGGCCACGAGGTGTCCGAGCGCCAGATCCCGCTGGCGGAGCTGCGTTCCGGGCTGGCGGACGGGTCGGTGCGCGAGGTGTTCGCGTGCGGCACGGCCGCGGTGATGACCCCGATCGGCCGGATGGCGAGCGACGACTTCGACCTCGTGGTCGGGGACGGCGACGCCGGGCCGGTCACCATGCGCATCCGGGCCGAGCTCACGGACATCCAGTACGGGCGGTCGACCGACCGGCACGGCTGGCTGCACCGGCTGGTCTGATGCCGCTCGCAGCAGACGTCGACCGCATCGCGCAGGAGACCGGCTTCGCGGGCGTGGTCCGGGTGGACCGCGCGGGCGCCACCGAGCTCGACGCCGCGTACGGCCTCGCCGACCGGCGGCACGCCCTGGCGATGACCACGCAGTCGCAGCTGGCCATCGCCAGCGGCGTCAAGGGCATGACCGCGCTCGCGGTGATGAGCCTGGTCGAGGAGGGCACCCTCACGCTCGCGACGACCGCGCGCTCGCTGCTGGGCACCGACCTGCCGCTCGTCGCGGACGACGTCACGGTCGAGCACCTGCTCGGGCACCGCTCCGGCATCGGCGACTACATCGACGAGGAGTCGGACACGCCGATCGAGGCGTACCTGATGCCCGTCCCGGTGCACCTGCTGGAGACCACGGAGCAGTTCCTGCCGGTCCTCGACGGCTTTCCCACGGCCTTTCCGGCGGGCGAGCGGTTCGCCTACTGCAACAGCGGCTTCGTCGTGCTCGCGCTGCTGGCGGAACGCGCGTCCGGGGTGCCGTTCCACGACCTGGTGCGCGAGCGCGTCTGCCGCCCGGCGGGGATGGTCGACACGGACTTCCTGCGCATGGACGCCCTGCCCGGGCGTGCCGCGGTCGGGTACGTCGAGATGGGCGGCGAGTGGCGCACCAACGCGCTGCACATGCCGGTGCTCGGTTCGGGCGACGGCGGCATCTACTCCACCGGCGCGGACCTGCACCGGTTCTGGACCGCGCTGTTCGCGGGCCGGATCGTGAGCGCGGAGACGGTGGCGGAGATGGTGCGGCCGCGCCCCACGGTTCCGGGTGACGACCGGCGGTACGGGCTCGGGTTCTGGGTGCACCCCACGCGTGAGATCGCCCAGCTCGAGGGGTTCGACGCGGGGGTGTCGTTCCGCAGCTCGCACGACCCGGCCCGGGAGCTGACCGTCACCGTGATCGGCACCACGGCCGCGGCCGCCTGGCCGCTGGCCACGGTGCTCGACGCCCAGCTGCTCGACTGACGCCTCAGTCCACGGTGGTCCCGGGCCGCAGGGTCCGGCTGAGCACGCCGGTGAGCAGGGACCAGATCGCGATGCCGATGAGCGCGTTGATCAGCCCGGACGCGATCGCGGACTCCAGCACGTCGGTCCACGTGAGCGGCAGCAGCGCGGCGGTCAGCGTGGCCAGGAACAGGATCCAGCCGAAGAACGCTCGGGGCTTGGGCGTCGAGAGGACCAGGAGCTGCAGCAGGGCGCCGGCGAGTATCGCGGCCAGGACACCCCCGACCACGTAGGCGGCCCCCGTGGACTGCGTCCCGAAGAGGTCACGCACGACGAGGTCGATGTCGAGGATCTGGTCCACGATGAGCACGCCGACCAGCCCGATCAGGGCCGTGACCAGCGCCGTCGCCGCCACGCCCGCCCAGTACCGGCCACCGTCGACCGACGGTCCCGTCGCGCGGGCGGCGGGCGGGGGAGCGGCGGTGAACGCGGGCTGCGCGGTCGGCGGTTGCACGGGCGGCGGCTGCGCGGCCGGGTACACCACCGTGGGGTCCACCGGGGCGGCGGCCGGGGTCGGTGGCGCCGGCTGTGCGGCGTGCGGGTACGCGGACTGGCGCTCGGGAGGTGGAGTGGGCGTGGACATCGCTGCCTCCTGCTGGGTCGACCCGACCGGAGCACCGCCGGTGACGGCACGGCTCAACGCTAGCGACAGCCGCCCGAGTGCGCCTGGACGCGCGGTCCAAGGCGTGGACCGGGTGACCGTGCGACGTGACGTGTGCCACTATGCACGGGTGACCCGCTCCCTCATTATCGAGTAGCGCGTCGGCCCACCAGCTGACGCGCAGACCTCCCGTACCTCGGGGGGTCTTTTTGTTGGTCGGAGCACCACCCCCGCCCCGACTACCGTCGACCGCACCGGCCCACCCCCGCCGGCGTCATGAGGGCGCAACCCGCGCGAGGTCCTGTCGTCCGTCCCAGCACCGAAGAGAGCTCATCGTGTCCGTCCTCCCCACCCTGCCGTTCCAGGTCTACGACACGACCCTGCGGGACGGCGCCCAGCAGGAGGGGATGAACCTCTCCGTCGCCGACAAGCTCGCCATCGCGCCTCTGCTCGACGAGCTCGGTGTCGGCTTCATCGAGGGCGGCTGGCCCGGCGCGGTGCCCAAGGACACCGAGTTCTTCAAGCGGGCAGCCAAGGAGCTGGACCTGCGCAACGCCGAGCTCGCCGCGTTCGGCAGCACCCGCAAGGCCGGCACCCGCGCCGTCGACGACCCGCAGGTCCGCGCGCTCGTCGACTCCGAGGCGCCGGTCGTCGCGCTCGTCGCCAAGCACGACCTGCGGCACGCCGAGCGCGCGCTGCGCACCACGGGCGTCGAGAACATCGCGATGATCGCGGACACGGTCGCCTTCCTGGTGCGGGAGGGACGTCGGGTCGTGGTGGACGCCGAGCACTTCTTCGACGGCTACCGGTTCGACCCCGCGTACTCCCGCGCCGCCGTCCTGGCCGGCTTCGAGGCCGGCGCGGACGTGGTCGCGCTGTGCGACACCAACGGCGGCATGGTCCCGACGTGGGTGTCGCAGATCGTGCACGAGATCCGGGACGCCGTCGGGCCGGACGCCGTGCTCGGCATCCACGCGCACAACGACTCCGGCTGCGCGGTCGCCAACACCCTGGCCGCGGTCGAGGCGGGGTGCTCGCACGTGCAGGGCACCGTCAACGGGTACGGCGAGCGCACGGGGAACGCCGACCTGCTGTCGGTCGTCGCCAACCTGGAGCTGAAGTACGGACTGCAGGCACTCAAGGTCACGGGCGGGCTGCCCGGCGGTCTGCCGGAGCTCACCCGCATCGCCCACGCCATCAGCGCGATCACGAACATCTCCCCGTTCGCGCGGTCGCCCTACGTGGGTGCCAGCGCGTTCGCGCACAAGGCCGGCATCCACGCCTCGGCCATCCGGGTGGATCCCGACCTCTACCAGCACACCGACCCGTCCGCCGTCGGCAACGACATGAGGATGCTGATCTCCGACATGGCAGGCCGGGCGTCGATCGAGCTCAAGGGCCGCGAGCTCGGCTTCGACCTCAGCGACCGGCCGGACGTGCTGGGCCGGGTGACCGACCGGGTCAAGGACGCCGAGGCCAACGGCTACACCTACGAGGCCGCGGACGCGTCGTTCGAGCTGCTCCTGCTCGAGGAGATCGACGGCCGGCGGCCGCAGTACTTCCGGGTCGAGTCGTGGCGCGCCATCGTCGAGCGCAGCGGCGGGCGCGGGACGCCGGCGACGGCGGAGGCCACCGTCAAGCTGCACGCCGGTGGCGAGCGCGTCGTCAGCACCGGCGAGGGGAACGGCCCGGTCAACGCGCTGGACCACGCCCTGCGACAGGCGCTGCTGCGCGTCTACCCGGAGCTCGCGACGTTCGAGCTCATCGACTTCAAGGTGCGCATCCTCGACTCGATGCACGGCACCGACGCCGTCACGCGCGTGCTCATCGAGATGACCGACGGGCAGCGCTCCTGGAGCACCGTGGGCGTCGGGCCCAACCTGCTCGAGGCGTCGTGGGAGGCGCTCACGGACTCCGCCATCTGGGGTCTGCGCAGCTGCGGCGTGACGCCCCGCTGAATTCATCCCTGCGCCGACGACCGTCCAGGCCTAGCCTCGGGGGGACCTGCCGCTGACGTGCGGCCGTCGACGTGCGGAGGGAGCGACCGTGTCCGGCAGTACGCCGCCGCCCGACGTGGCCGGGGAACCACAGCGGGGGCGGACCGGTTGGCGGTGGCCGCTCGTCGTGGTGCTCGCGCTCGCCTGCCTGACGGTGCTGGTCCTGATGCC
Organism: Cellulomonas fengjieae; assembly: GCF_018388465.1. Classification (NCBI taxonomy): domain Bacteria; kingdom Bacillati; phylum Actinomycetota; class Actinomycetes; order Micrococcales; family Cellulomonadaceae; genus Cellulomonas; species Cellulomonas fengjieae. The sequence continues at coordinate 990,990 of NZ_CP074404.1, forward strand.
CTGGACTCCCGTCGAGACGGAGCCGGATCTCACCGAGACCGGAACCACCGCCGAGCCCACGGTGGAGCCGAGCACCCCGGCGTCGCCGGTGGCGCAGCCCGGTTCCGACGCCGTGTTCGACGCGACGACCGCACCCGCGCTGTTCGTCACCGCGGCCGACCTCGTCGCCGGGGTGCCCGCCGCGGAGCCCGGGGTGGACGCGCAGATCACCGCCGGGCAGCTGCCGTGGGGCCTGCCGGCCGGCTCGACCATCGACCCGGCGGAGTGCACCATCGCCGCGACGGTCGTCGCGACGCCCCCGCCCTGGTACGACGCGCTGATGTGGGGCAACGAGGCGCTGGCCTTCGAGCAGGAGGTCGTCCTGCTCCCGGACCCCGCGACCGCTCGCGAGGCGTTCCGGTCGCTGGTCACGACCGTCGACGCGTGCCCCGAGTACAGCCAGGTCAACCTGGGCGTGGACGGTGGCACGTGGGTCACCGAGCCGGCGATCGAGGGCCAGGGGGTCTACCCGTCGATCGTGCAGGAGGTCACGCAGTCCGCCGAGGGCACCGAGGTGCCCGGGTACCGCGGGCACCTGCTCGTCGGCAACACGGTGGTGACGTGGACCGCCGAGGCGCTGGAGGCCGGTGACCGCGAGGCGGCCCTGGCGACGCTGGGCGATCCGACCACCCTGTCCGCGCTGGTCCAGGACCGGGCGCAGTCGGCGGTCCGGTCCCTGGGCTGAGCCGCCTACGCTTGCGGCGTGCATGGTGAGTACAAGGTCCCGGGCGGCAAGCTCGTCGCGGTCGACCTGGACGTGGTGGACGGGCTGCTGAGCGACGTCAGCGTGAGCGGTGACTTCTTCCTCGACCCGGACGAGGCGCTCGCGGTCCTGTCGTCGGCGCTCGTGGGACAGCCGCACGACGCCCCGGTGAGCGCCCTGATGGGCGCCGTGACCGCCGCGCTGGACCGCCAGGAGCAGCCGGTGACCATGGTCGGGTTCGACGCGCACGCGCTCGCGGTCGCCGTGCGACGCGCGCTCGGGTACTCCACTGCCTGGAGCGACCACACCTTCGAGCTGATCCACCCCGGCCCGTTGCCACCGGCCCTGCACGCCGCCCTCGACCAGGTGCTGACCGAGGAGCTCGCGGCCGGACGCCGCGGTCCCACGCTGCGGTTCTGGGAGTGGGTCGAGCCGGCCGTGATCATCGGCTCGTTCCAGTCGCTGCGCAACGAGGTGGACCTCGAGGCGGCGCAGCGGTACGGCATCACCGTCGTGCGCCGGATCTCCGGCGGCGGCGCGATGTTCATGGAGGCCGGCAACTGCATCACGTTCTCGCTCGTCGTCCCGGCGTCACTGGTGGACGGGATGACCTTCGAGGACTCCTACGCGTTCCTCAACCAGTGGGTGCTGGGCGCCCTCGCGGACGTCGGCGTGGACGCGTTCACCAGCGGCCTGAACGACATCGCCTCGCCCGCGGGCAAGCTGGCGGGCTCGGCGCAGAAGCGCATGGTCGGCGGCGCCGTGCTGCACCACGTGACCATGTCCTACGACATCGACGCGGCCAAGATGCTCGAGGTGCTGCGGATCGGGCGCGAGAAGCTCTCCGACAAGGGGACGGCCAGCGCGGCCAAGCGGGTGGACCCGGTGCGCTCGCAGACACAGCTACCGCGCGAGGCCGTGATCGCGGCGTTCGCCGACCACTTCCGCGCGCTGTACCCGACGGTGGACGGCGACCTGCGCCCCGAGGAGCTGGCGCGGGCGACGGAGCTGATGCGGACCAAGTTCACCGATCCGGGTTGGACCGCGCGCGTGCCCTGACGTGCGCCCTGCGTCAGGGGCCGTGCAGCACGACGAACGCGACGGCGGCGATCCCGAGAAGCAGCACGCCGGCCGCGCTGGCGGCCACGAGCCGGCCGCCCGGAGGCACCGCACCGTCGGCGAGGTGGCGTCCGTGCGAGACCACCGCCAGGGCGACCGCCACGACGGCGGCCGTCGCGGCGAGGCTCCACGCGGCCAGTCCGACGAACTCCTGGAGCAGGTGCGAGGCTGCCAGCCCGCCGGCGACGAGTCCGATCGCGGTGCGTCGCCACGCCAGGTGGGTCCGCTCCGCGGCGAGGGTGGGCGGTGGCGGGGCGCTCACGCCACGGCCAACCCGACGAGCACGAGCCCGCCCGCGACGCACACACCGACCACCAGCAGGCCGAACGCGGACGGTGCGGGCAGCGAGGAGCTGCGCCGGATCGCGCGCTCGGCCCGGGCCCAGCCGACCCAGGCCAGCACCGGCGCCAGGACGCCGAGCCCGACGAGCACCAGCGCGGCCGCGAACCGCAGGTCGGCCTGCACCGGCAGGTCGAGGGCCTCCAGGGCCACCCCGGCGGCCAGCAGGGCCAGCGACGTGCGGATCCAGGCCAGGAACGTCCGCTCGTTGGCCAGCGCGAACCGGGCGTCGGGGTCCGTCCCCGTGCCGTAGACCCAGCGCGGGAACCGGCGCTCGTCGCTCATGCGCACATCCTGCCGCGGCCCCCCGTCAGAGCCGGCGCGACAGCACGATGGAGGAGCCGACCAGCACCGCGAGCAGGAGCCACTCGATCGCGCCGATCACGGTCGCCCCGTCGGCGCCCAGCGCCACGGCCGCCATGCCGACCGCGTTCGCCAGGAACGCCGCGAGGCCGACGTACGCCAGGGAGGAGGAGAAGATCGTCTTGTCGCGCTCGTCGGCGGTGCCCAGGAGCGCACGGCCGAACCCGCTCGCCGACGACGGACCCTGACGTGCCGCCCGCCAGCGCAGCACGGCCATGAGCACGATGAACCCGCCGCCGCCGACGAGGGCGCCGGCCGCAGTGTCGGGCTCCCCGGCCAGGGTGAACGCCAGCCAGAGGGCGCCCACGGCGAGCACGGCGGCGGTTCCGGCGACCAGGAGTCGACCCGTGGACAGGGTGCGTCGGGCGCGGGGCTCAGGCGTCGTCATGGAAGATCTCCTCGATCGTCGTGCGGAAGTAGCGGGCCACCGCGAACGCGAGCGGCAGGGAGGGGTCGTAGCGGCCGTTCTCCAGCGAGTTGACGGTCTGCCGGGAGACGGCGAGCGCGTCGGCGAGCGCCGCCTGCGAGAGCCCGGCCTCCTCGCGCAGGCGCCGGATGTCGTTCCTCATCGGGCCTCCGCCCGCGCGGCCGGTGCGGGCCGCACCAGCAGCGGGCGCAGATCGATCAGCACGTGCAGCACCATGAGCAGGAGGATGCTGCCCGTCACCAGGTAGAGCTGGGTGAAGGCGGCGCCGAGCGCCCCGGTCAGGACCATGCCGAGCCAGCCCTGGTACCAGTGTGCGAACCCGAACAGCAGCGCGGCGACGACCACGACCCCGGCGTGCGGCAGGTCGGGAACGGCCACGGCGAGGGCGAGCACGACCAGGCCGCGGTAGGTGATCTCCTCGGTGACGCCGGCGGAGAGCGACAGGCCGGCCCATCCGCGACGAGCAGCGGGCGTCACGGGCATCATGGCGTCCACCGCGGCGACCGGCTGCCGGGGCCGCAGGGGCATCCGCCGGTGGACGAGCGCGAGGATGCCCGCACCGAGCGCCAACCCGACGACCGCTCCGACCACGGTGCTCGCGACGTGGTCACCGGCGTCGGGCGTCATGGCCCCCAGGTCGGGCAGCCGCAGGCCCAGGTCGGAGAGCCCGATCCCCGGCAGGAGCAGGACCGCGGCGAGGGCGACGGCGCCGCTGAGCCAGCCCTGCCGGGTCCAGCTGCGGTAGAACCGGCGCAGGATGCCGTCGCGGGTGTCGGCGTCCGGCGCCGCGGCCATCCCCGCGACGAGCGCGGCGTGCTGGCGGCGCCCGATCAGCGGGTCCGTCGCGACGAGGACGAGGACCAGGGCGACGAGGACCAGGGTGGTCAGGGTCGGGACGTCGAGGTCCCGCAGGGTGTCGAGGGTGTCCACGAGCGTCCTCCGATGTGACAAGCGTGCTTGACATGGAAAGCGTCCTTGACATGACACGCGATGTCAAGCGAACTTGTCACGTATCCCCGGGCGGCCACGCCGCTCCTGACCGGTATGAGCGTCGACCTCGATCGGGAGCTGCGCCGGCTGGGCGTCCTGCACGCCCGCGAGCTCGCCGCCGCCCGTCGCCGCACGGCCGGAGCCGCCACCCGCACCGCGCAGGCGGTGCTGCTGCGCGGAGGTCAGGTGGGCCGCGGCCCGAAGACCGCGCTGCCGACGCGGACGAGGGTCGCCCCCTCCGCGACCGCGAGCTCGAGGTCCCCGCTCATCCCCATCGAGAGCTCGGTCGCGGTCCGGGTCCCGGACGCCACCAGCTCGTCGCGCAGACCGCGCAGGAGCGCATAGCCGGACCGTACGACGGCGGGGTCGGCGGACCGCGCACCGACCGTCATGAGCCCCGCGACGCGCAGCCGCGGCAGGGCGGCGACAGCGGTGGCGAGCTCCACGGCCTGCTCGGGGGCCACGCCGTGCTTGGTCGGCTCGCCGGACACGTTCACCTGGACGTACACGTCCAGCGGGCCGGTCGTGCGGGCCGACAGCCGCTGCGCCAGGTCCAGGGACGCCAGCGACTCGATGCACGACGCCCAGCGCAGGGCGGCGTTCACCTTGTTGGACTGCAGCGGGCCGATCAGGTGGACGTCGGCGAAGCCGGCGAGCTCCGGCCCCTTGGCGACGAGCTCCTGCACGCGGTTCTCGCCCACCAGGAGGGCGGTCGCCGCGGGGTCGTCGGCCCGGGCGCGGGCGTCCGCGGCGAGCGCCTCGCGGACCAGGTCGGCCGGCTGCGTCTTCGTCGCGAGCAGCAGCCGCACGTCGCGCGGGTCCCGGCCGGCCTCCTGCGCGGCCACGGCGACGCGGAGCCGCACGCGCGCGAGGCGCTCGGCGATCACGCGGTCGTCCGCGCGATGTCCGCCACCGTCGCCGCCGTGAGGCGGACGAGGTCGTCGGGCGAGAGCTCGACGTCGAGCCCGCGCCGGCCGGCCGAGACCAGGACGGTGTCGAACAGCCACACGGTCTCGTCGACGACCGTCGGGTGCGGCGTCTTCTGGCCGAACGGCGAGATCCCGCCGACCACGTAGCCGGTGGCGCGCTCGGCGTCCGGCTTGGGCGCCATGGCCGCCTTCCGGCCGCCCACGGCGTGCGCCAGCGCCTTGAGGTCCAGCTGCCCCGTCACCGGCACCACCGCGACCGTGAGCGTGCCGTCCACCAGCGTCATCAGGGTCTTGAACACCTGCTCGGGCGGGAAGCCGAGGGCGGCCGCCGCCTCCAGTCCGTAACCGAGGGTGCTGTGCGGGTCGTGCGTGTACGGGTGCGCCGTGTACGGGACGCCCGCCGCGGTCAGTGCGACCAGCGCGGGGGTGCCGGCGTGCTCCTTCTTCGCCACGGAGCCACGATAGGGGTCGGACCAGGGTTGTCCCGGATGTCGTCCGTGCCGCCGAGGGTGCACGCTGGGTCGGTGAAGACGCTGCTCAACATCATCTGGCTCGTGCTCGCCGGCTTCTGGCTGGCCCTGGGCTACGTCGTCGCCGGGATCATCTGCTGCGTCCTCATCGTCACCATCCCGTTCGGCATCGCGTCGTTCCGCATGGCCAGCTACGCGCTGTGGCCGTTCGGGCGCACGGTGGTCGACAAGCCGACCGCCGGCGCGCTGTCCGTGATCGGCAACATCATCTGGCTCGTCGTGGCGGGGTGGTGGCTGGCTCTCATGCACATCGTCACCGGCATCGCGGAGGCCGTCACCATCGTGGGCATCCCGCTGGCCCTGGCCAACTGGAAGATGGTGCCCATCTCGCTGTTCCCGCTGGGCAAGCAGATCGTGCCGTCCGACCGGATCATGGCGGCCTACGGGCAGTGACTACTGCCCCGTGATCAGGACGATCAGCAGGTAGACCAGGGTGCCGGCCGCGACGCCGGTCCCGGCCGCGAACCACGTGGCGGGGTTCCTGCCCCGGGCCTGCAGCACCGTGGCGGTGACCACGAGCACCACGGCCGCCGCGATCGTGAGGATCCCGAGCACCCAGACCGCGGACACGAGCGCGGCCGCCATGCAGATCAGGAAGACGTACCGCGGGGACCTCGTGCGACGCACGGGGGCGTCGGTGGGCGGGGTGCTCATGCGCGAACGGTAGCCGGACACCGCCGGTAGGCGCGCATCTCAGGCGGTGAGGTCCCCCAGGGGGCCGACGGCCACGATCCGCAGCTGGACCTCGCCGGTCTCGTCGGACCCCGCCAGGTCCACGACGGCGTCGATGCGCCAGTCGTGGTCGCCCTCGGGGTCGTCCAGGAGCTGGCGCACGTGCCACGTCCCGCGGCCCGGGGTCACCTGGAACAGGGCCGGCCCGCGGGCGGGGGCGCCCGTGAGGATCTCGTCGTGGTCGTCGTAGAAGGGGTCGAGCGCGGTGCGCCACCGGTCGGCGTCCCACGGCTCACCGTCCGCGTCGAGGTCACCCAGCTGGGCCAGACCGCCGTAGTACTCCCGGGCGGCGAGCTCGACCCGGCGGAACAGGGCACCGCGCACGAGCGCGCGGAACACCCGCGGGTTGGCGGTGATCGGCTCGGGGACGTCCTCGTCGATCCCGCTATCCATCCCACCCAGTGCGGCGGCACCTCGTTCCTCCAGGGGGTTGCTGAGCCGCTCCCACTCGTCGAGCAGGCTCGAGTCGGTGCGCCGGACCAGGTCGCCCAGCCACTCGATGAGCTCCCACAGCTCCTCGGTGCGCGCCTCTTCGGGGACCGTCTGGCGCAAGGCCCGGTAGGCGTCGGCGAGGTAGCGCAGCAGCACGCCCTCGGTGCGGTCGAGCTGGTAGTAGGCGACGTACTCGGCGAAGCTCATCGCCCGCTCGTGCATGTCGCGGACCACGGACTTGGGGGACAGGGCCAGGTCGGCCACCCACGGGTTGGTCTGCCGGTACGTCACGAACATGGCCTCGAGCAGCTCCGCGAGCGGCTTCGGGTAGCCGACGTCCTCGAGCAGGGCCATCCGCTGGTCGTACTCGAGCCCGTCGGCCTTCATCTGCGCGACGGCCTCGCCACGGGCGCGGTTCTCCTGCGCCGACAGCACCTGGCGCGGGTCGTCGAGAGTGGCCTCGATGACCGAGACGACGTCGTGCGCGTAGGCCGGGTCCTCCCGGTCCAGCAGGTCGAGGGCGGCGTACGCGAACGGCGACAGCGCCTGGTTGAGGGCGAAGTTCGGCGCCAGCTCGGCGGTCAGCTGCACGGCGCGGCGGCGGCCGTGCGGCGCGGTCGGGTCCTCGACCCAGGGGCGCTCGACGACGCCCGCGGCGCGCAGCGACCGGTAGACCGCGATGGCGCGCCGCACGTGCCGGCCCCGAGCGCCCTCGGGCTCGTGGTTGTCGGTAAGGAGCTTGGTCATGGCCGCCACCGGGTCGCCGTCGCGCGCCAGCACGTGCAGCACCATCGCGTGCGAGACGGCGAAGCTGCTGGTCAACGGCTCGGGCGGGGCGTCACGCAGTCGCTCGTACGTCTTGTCGGTCCAGTTGACGTGACCCTCGGGTGCCTTCTTGCGGATGATCTTGCGCAGCTTGCGCGGGTCGTCGCCGGCCTTCTCGAGGAGCTTGCGGTTCTCGATGACGTGCTCCGGGGCCAGGACGATGACCTCGCCGACGGTGTCGAACCCGGCGCGGCCGGCCCGCCCGGCGATCTGGTGGAACTCGCGCGCGGACAGGTGCCGCATGCGGATGCCGTCATACTTCACCAGGCTGGTCAGCAGCACCGTCCGGATGGGGACGTTGATGCCGACGCCGAGCGTGTCGGTGCCGCAGACCACCGGCAGCAGGCCCTTCTGCGTCAGCCGCTCGACCACCCGGCGGTACTTGGGCAGCATCCCCGCGTGGTGCACGCCGACCCCGTGCCGCAGCAGCCGGTTGAGCGTCCGGCCGAAGCCCGGACCGAAGCGGAACCCCGCGATCTCGTCGGCGATGCGGTCCCGCTGCTCGCGGCTGGCCAGCGGCGTCGACATGAGCGACTGCGCCCGCTCGACGGCCTCCTTCTGCGTGAAGTGCACCACGTAGACGGGGGCGCGACGGGTCTTGACCAGCTCGTCCAGCAGCTCGTGCAGAGGCTCGATGGCGTAGGAGAACGTCAGCGGCACGGGGCGCTCGGCGTTCGCGATGACGGCGACCGGCTGGTGCGTCCGGCGGGTGAGGTCCTCGGCGAAGAAGCCGACGTCGCCCAGCGTGGCGGACATCAGCACGAACTGGACGTGGTTCAGCTCCAGCAGCGGCACCTGCCACGCCCAGCCGCGCTGGGGGTCGGCGTAGAAGTGGAACTCGTCCATGACGACCTGGCCCACGTCGGCGCCGTCGCCGTCGCGCAGGGCCACGTTGGCCAGGATCTCGGCCGTGCAGCAGATGATCGGGGCGCCCGGGTTGACCGCCGAGTCGCCCGTCATCATGCCGACGTTGGCGGAGCCGAACGCCTCGACGAGGGCGAAGAACTTCTCGCTGACCAGCGCCTTGAGCGGGGCCGTGTAGTACGTCCTGCGGCCCTGGGCGAGCGCCACGAAGTGCGCGGCGACGGCGACGAGCGACTTCCCGGACCCGGTGGGCGTCGACAGGATCACGTGCGCGCCGGTCACCAGCTCGAGCAGCGCCTCGTCCTGGTGCGGGTAGAGCGTGAGCCCCTGGTCGTCGGCCCAGCCGGTGAAGGCCTCGTACAGGGCGTCGGGATCGGTGGGGTCTGCGGGGATGCGATCGGCCAGGTTGGGGGTGCTCATCGTGCCTCGATGGTCCCATGCGCACGGGCGTCTAGGGTGTGGGCCGTGAGCGAGCGGCCGACCGTGGAGATGTGGACCGACGGGGCCTGCAAGGGGAACCCGGGCGTCGGTGGCTGGGGCGCGTGGATGCGCTACGGCACGCACGAGCGCGAGCTGTTCGGCGGCGAGGCTCTCACCACCAACAACCGGATGGAGCTCACGGCCGTCATCGAGGGCCTCCGGGCACTCACCAAGCCGTGCGACGTCACGCTGCACGTCGACTCGCAGTACGTGATGAACGGCGTCACCAAGTGGATCGCCGGCTGGAAGCGCAACGGGTGGCGCACGGGGGACAAGAAGCCCGTGAAGAACCAGGAGCTGTGGGAGGCGCTGGACGCCGAGGTCGCCCGGCACACGGTCCACTGGGTGTGGGTCCGGGGGCACGCAGGCGACCCGGGCAACGAACGCGCCGACCTGCTGGCCAACCGCGGCGTGGAGAAGGTGCGCGCCGAGGCGTGATCCCGTGCGGCGACCTAGCATCGTCTCGCAGGGAGTCGCCGAGCAGGGAGGTCCCATGGTGCACAGCCTGGCGACGATGCGGGACCGCGCGGGCACGGCGCTCTTCCTGCGGGTGGCCGGACCGGACGGGTTGGCCAGCCGAGAACGCATCCACGGCACACCCGGCCCGCGGTGGTTCGGCCCGGACGCGGCCATCCGGCAGGTGCACGGGGACGCGTCGATGTTTGTCGGCGGCATGCGGGCGCTGCTGCTCCAGTCCCTGCATCCCGCGGCGATGGCGGCGGTCGGTGCGCACTCCGGCTACCTCGGTGACCCCTGGGGTCGGCTGGCGCGGACCAGCACCTTCCTGGCCGTCACCACGTTCGGCACCATCGACGACGCCACCGCGGCGATCGACCGCGTCCGCCGGGTGCACGAACGCATCCGCGGCGTGACCCCCGAGGGCATCGAGTACGCGGCCGGTGACCCGACCCTTCTGCGCTGGGTGCACGTGGCGGAGGTGGACAGCTTCCTGCGGGCGCACCGCGTGTACGGCCAGCACCCGCTCGACGCCGCCGGTGCCGACGAGTACGTCGCCGAGGCCTCCCGCGTGGCGGTCGCTCTCGGTGCCGAGCGCGTGCCGGAGTCGGTGGCCGAGCTGGCCAAGGCGCTGGACGAGTTCCGGCCGGCGCTCGCCGCGTCCACGGCAGCGCGGGAGGCGGCCGACTTCCTGCTGCACGAGCCGCCGGTGGCCCGGCCGCTGCGTCCGGCCTACTCGCTGCTGGCGAGGGCGGCCGTCGCGTCGATGCCGCCGTGGACGTTCGAGCTGCTCGGCCTGGACCGGCCGGGCGCGACGGGGTTGGCGTACGGCCGTGCGGCCGGGGCGGTGGCGACGCGCTCGATCCGCTGGCTCCTGGGCGCGAACGACGCGAGCCGGGTGACCGGATGAAGCCGTTCCTCCTGCTCAGCTCGCGCGCCGAGGACGTCGCTGCCGACGGGGAGCAGGCAGCGATCGCGCGGTTCGGGGGACTGCACGCGGGCGAGCTGGAACGCATCCGCATGGAGGCGGCGTCGTTCCTGCCGGTGGACCTGGACCGGTACGCCGGGGTCATCGTCGGTGGCAGCCCGTTCGACGCCAGCACCCCCGAGGACCAGAAGTCGCCGGTGCAGCGCCGGGTCGAGGCCGAGGTCTCGACGCTGCTGGACGAGATCGTCGACCGCGACCTGCCGTTCTTCGGCGCCTGCTACGGCGTCGGCACCCTCGGCGTCCACCAGGGTGCCGTCATCGACCGGACCTACGCCGAGCCGATCGGGGCCGTGACGATCTCGCTCACGGACGCCGGGCGGGAGGACCCGCTGCTCGAGGGGCTACCCGAGTCGTTCCAGGCGTTCGTGGGCCACAAGGAGGCGTGCCGGGTGCTCCCGCCCGACGCGGTCCTGCTGGCGTCGTCGGCCACCTGCCCGGTGCAGATGTTCCGCGTGCGGCAGAACCTCTACGCCACCCAGTTCCACCCCGAGCTGGACGTCGAGGGCATCACCACGCGGATCGGCGTCTACCGCGACTACGGCTACTACGAGCCCGGGGAGTACGACGACGTGCTCGCGCGCGTGCGTCGCGCCGACGTGTGGGCGCCGCACCGCATCCTCGAGGCGTTCGTGCAGCGCTACCGGGCCGGCGCCCGCTGAACCGCTGAGCGGCTGCACCTCGCCGCGCAGATCCCGCAACCGGGCGTCGGCGCACCGTACGGTGGGCCATCCGACCGGGCCACCAGCACGAGGAGACACGATGAGCGCCACGTCCCGCCGGACCAGCGGGCTGGTCGCCGCCGTCGCCGTCCTCCTGCTGGCGTCGTGCGCGGAGGGCGGCTCGGGCGCACCGACGGCCGCACCGTCCGCCTCCGTGACGCCGTCCCCGACCGAGAGCGCGACACCGGCGCCCACCGCATCGGAGACCGGCGCCTCGGAGCCCGACGCGCCGATCCCGTTCCCGGCAGACGTCGCGGTCGACGAGCAACCGTCCTCGGACGACGCCGCGCTGACCCTCACCGACGTGACCACCGGGCAGCACGAGGGCTACGACCGCGTGGTGTTCCACCTCGGCGGCACCGGGACGCCCGGGTGGATCGTGCGCTACGTGGACACCGCGACCGACGACCCGGCGGACACGGTCCTCGATATCGACGGCGACGGCACGCTGTCGGTCATCCTGCTCGGGTTCCAGCTCCCCACCACGACCGGCATCACCGAGTGGGACGGTCCCAACCCGATCCGCACGCCCGACTACGAGGAGCTGCGCGAGGTGAACGTCCGCGGGCAGTTCGAGGGGCAGGAGCTCGCGTACCTCGGTCTCGACTCGACCGGCGAGCCGTTCCGGGTGTTCGCGCTGACGGACCCGACCCGGGTCGTGGTGGACGTCCAGGATGTCGACGACGACGACTGACGACGGTCAGGCGAGCAACGCCTCGCACACCTCGACCAGCCGCGCCCGCAGGACGTTCCCGCGCTCGGCGAACGTGCGCTGCCGGGCCACGTACTGCGCCTTGCCCTCGGGCGTCTCGATGGCCACCGGGTCGAGGCCGTAGGTCGTCACGTCGTAGGGCGACGCCTGCATGTCGAGCGTGCGGATGTCGCGCGCCAGCTCGAAGCAGTCGAGCAGGAGCTCACCCGGGACCGCGGGGCCCAGCTTGGTGGCCCACTTGTAGACGTCCATGCCGGCGTGCAGGCAGCCGGGTTGCTCCATCGCGGTCATGGACTCCCGCGTCGGGCGCAGCGTGTTGCGCCCGACCGCCTCCGGGGTGAAGAACCGGTAGGCGTCGAAGTGCGTGCAGCGGATCTTGTGCTTCTCGACCACGGCGTCGGTCCCCGCGGCCCCGAGCCGCAGCGGCAGCGGGTGGCGGTGCTCGTCGCGCTCCCGGTAGACCATGGCCCACTCGTGCAGCCCGAAGCAGCCGGTCACCGGTGCGCGGCCCAGGGTCGCCGTCAGCAGGCCGTGGATGAAGCGGACCGCGTCGCCGCGGTCCGCGACGAACGCGTCGACGTCGAGCGCGACCGTCCCGTCGTCGGTCCGGTACCAGCGCCAGTCGGCGTGCGGTGCGGGGACCTCCAGCGCGACGCCGACGCCGGGGTGCCAGCGCCGCAGCGCCGCGGGCGTCACCGGGTAGTACTCGAACAGGAAGTCCTCGATCGCGTGCTTCTGCTGGCGGGACCGGCGCTCGCGGCGACCGGCGGTGAACGCGTCGGCGCGGTCGGCGTGCGCGTCCGCGAGCGACTGCCACGTCGTCGCGTCGAGCACAGGGACGGTCACGGGCATGCCCCCAGGGTAGGTGAGGCTGTCAGGCTGCCGGTGAGCTGATCCTCGCGTGGGGACCTCCACCCCAACGCAGCCGCGGGCGACAGACGTTGTGGGTGTAGGAGTCGCGAACAGGGAGCGTGGTGCGTGAGCAGACGGTGGGAGGACCTGCTGGAGCAGGTCGCGCGTGAGCGCTATCAGCGCCTGGTCGCGCACGCGACGCTGGTGTCGGCCTCGCCGTCCGATGCGCAGGACTTGGTCCAGGAGTCGTTGATCTCGGCGTTCTCGGGCCGAGCGCGGTTCGGGTCGGTGGAGCAGGCCGAGGCGTACGTGCGCCGGGCGATCGCGTCGCGGGCGGCCGATGCGGGGCGGCGCCGGACGCGCGAGGCGCGCCTCCTCGCCCGGGCGGCCACCCAGACCCCGCAGGCGGTGCTGCACGAGGACCTGCTGCCGGGCGCGGACGTGGTGCGGGCGCTGGCCACCCTGAGCCCGCGCGAGCGCGCGTGCGTGGTGCTGCGGCAGATGGAGGACCTGTCCGTCGTCGAGACGGCGTCCGTGCTCGGGCTGTCCGAGGGCGCGGTGAAGCGGTACACGTCGGACGGGCTCGCGCGGCTGAACAGCGCGCTGGGCAGCACCGGCGGTGCGGCGGAACGCATCCCCGTCACCCGGCTGAACCCGACGGAGGTGCGCCGTGAGCGATGACCTGCACGCCCTGCTGGCCCGGGCTGCCGAGCAGATCGAGGGCGCCGCGCCCGCGTTGGAGGGAGGGCGGCTGGGCGTGGTGCGGTCCGCGGCTCGTCGTCGTCGGGTGGTCCGGCGGGCCACGGAGTCGTTCGCCGCCGTCGGTGTGGTGGGGGCGCTGGGGGTGGGCCTGTGGTTCGGGCTGGGGCAGTCGGCGCCGGACCCGGTGGTGCCGGTCGAGACCCCGACGGTCACCCCGACGCCGACGCCGGAACCCAGCGCGACGCCGACGCCCACACCGACGCCGACCGGGCCACCGACGCGCGCGGACTCGATCGACGACGCGACCGTGGTCGCCAGGCTGAGCGCTCCGCGCACCGGGGAGGTCTGGACGACACCCGTGCGCGCGCCCGAGCAGGACGCTCTCCTGCCGTCGGACGACTTCCCGGGCTGGACCGTCTACCTGGTGGGCAGCCGCGCAGACGCGTCGATCTATCTCGGGGTGTCCCCGTGGTCGGGGCCGCAGTACGGCCCGGGTGCGGAGGCGTTGTTCGAGGTGGACGCATCGGGCGCGCGGCTGATCGCGTGCCCCAGCGCACGCACGGGCGACCCGTGCGTCGATCCCGACGGCGCCGTACCGATCGCGCGCGACGAAGCGACCTTCTACGACACGCTCACGCTTCCGGAGTCCCTCGACCTCGGGGGGTTCGTGGTCACGACGGCGGGCGCCCGCGAGCAGGCGAGCCCGCACTTCCTGGGGCGTGCCGTGCAGCTCGAGGGGCCGCCCTTCGAGATCCGCACCGTGCGCGCGCTCGGCTCGCTCGCCGTGGTGGAGCGCTCGGAACCCTCCGAGATCTCGGGCCTCATCAACCTCTCCTACGGGGTGCTGACTCCGTTCGGCTCCTTCGTGCAGCTGTTCCCAGGTGACGTCCCCGGGGGCGACTTCGGTGACATCACGTGGGACGACGGCGTCACCCGCGGCGAGGTCGACGAATGGACCAGTGGGCCCGGGTCAGGCAGCTGCTCGTGGTGGGCGTACTCGCGCGAGCAGCACCACGCCGCAGAGCAGTGGCGCGAGGGGGGCACGACGGCCGACGGCCGCCGGGTGTGGATCCCGGCCGCGGGTGGCAACCCGTTGTCACGCACCGTGCGGGCCTGGCACGAGGCGAGGGCCCAGGCCGCGGGGGAGGAGTACCCGTACCCGACCGACGACGCCTTCCTCCAGGCGAACGCCCTGTTCGCGATCCAGGGGCCGGGCGGCGAGTGGCTCGTCGGCGGGCGGGGCGACGCGCTGTCGTGGGCGTGTGCCTAGCGTGACGGTGCCTCCGTCGCGGTGGGCGGCTCCGTCGTCACCGTCGCGTCCGGGAGCCGGTCCGGTGCGATGTCCGCCGCCTTCGTCGACACCCGGTGCAGCACCCACTCGAACGGGCCGCGCCCGACCGAGACGGCCCACAACCAGCACAGCCCGACCGTGATGACGAGGAAGGCGAGCCACCCGGGGACCGTCGCGTCGTAGACCACGCCCCGGCCGAGCAGGGCGATCGCGACGATGTGCAGCGTGTACGCGGTGAGCGCGAGCGAGCCCACGGCGGCCAGGGGGGCGAGCGCACGGGGCCAGCGGGCGGCCACCGCGAGGGAGACGGCGAGCACCAGGGCCGCGACACCGACGTTGCCGACCACCTCGAACGTCGTCGACGAGTGCGGTTCGGCGGTCGCGAGGCCGTCCGGCCAGCGCAGGGTGTGCCGGGCGACCCAGGAGCCGCCGTGCCCGAGCACCACCAGGCCGGCGCCGACCGCGGCGCCGGCCGCCTGCAGCCTGCCGGAGCGCAGGTCGCTGCGGCCGATCGCCAGGCCCACCAGGACGTAGGCCATCCACACGATCGCGGGGTAGTAGTGCCCGACCGTGATCTCCGTGAGCAGCGTCGGCCTGCCGTCGAGGGCGGCGGCGAGCCACTGGCCGAGCGGCGGCCCGACGACGGCGACCACGCCGGCCGCCACGAGCAGGGCCGCGCGGGACCAGCGCAGGGCCACGCACCCCAGGGCGAACAGCAGCCCGTAGGTGGGCAGGATGACGGCGACCGGCGTCGCGAGCAGCACGAGCAGCGCCCCGAGGGCGAAGAGCAGCAGCGCGCGCACGAGGATGCGCATCCTCGCCTGGACGAGCCGGATGCCCGTCACGGGCCGGGTGCCGCCGGACAGCAGGGCCAGCGAGACACCCGCGAGCACGACGAACAGGGACGCGGGCCGACCGTCCGCGAGCTGGGCGAAGCCCCCCGGTGGCACGGGGCCGTGGTCGTCCGGGCCGACGTGCGCGGTCATCATCCCGAGTACCGCGAGCCCCCGGGCGACGTCGATCCCCACGATCCGGCGCATGCTCGGATCGTAGCGACCCGCGTGATCTCGCATGTCGAAACGGTTCGTTCCAATTGTTGAACTGCGAGCCTCTGAGGTGGTTACAGTGCGAGGTGAACTCCCCGACGCACCCCGACGTGTACACCCACGGGCACCACGAGTCCGTGCTGCGCTCGCACCGGTGGCGCACGGCCGAGAACTCGGCGGGGTACCTGCTGCCGGTCCTGGTGCCGGGGTCCAGCCTCCTCGACGTCGGCTGCGGTCCCGGCTCGGTGACCATCGACCTCGCGGCCCGGCTCGCGCCCGGTCGCGTCGTCGGCGTCGACACGTCCGCGGCCGTCGTCGAGATCGCACAGAAGGCGGCCGCAGACACGGGTGCCGCCAACGTGACGTTCCAGGTGGCCGACGCCTACGAGCTGCCGTTCCCCGACGACGCCTTCGACGTCGTGCACGCCCACCAGGTGCTCCAGCACCTCACCGACCCCGTGACCGCGCTGCGGGAGATGCGCCGCGTCACGCGCCCGGGGGGCGTTGTCGCGCTGCGCGACGCCGACTACTCCGGGATGACCTGGTACCCGCCGTCGACCGGTCTCGACGAGTGGCTCGCGCTCTACCACGAGGTCACGCAGGCCAACGGGGCGGAGGCGAACGCCGGTCGCAAGCTCCTCTCCTGGGTGCACGAGGCGGGGTTCGACCCCGCGGGCGTCGTGCCGGGTGCGGGCACCTGGTGCTACGCGACGCCCGAGGACCGCGCGTGGTGGGCGGGGCTGTGGGCGGACCGGTCCGTCGCGTCCGACTTCGCCCGGCAGGCGATCGCGCACGGTCTGGCCGACGAGGTCGGTCTGGAGCTGCTGGCCGACGCCTGGCGCGAGTGGGGCGACGAGCCCGACGGCTGGTTCGCGGTGCTGCACGGTGAGGTGCTCGCGCGCGCCTGAACTAGGGTGACGACGTGCGCATCGCGAGGTTCACCACCGGGGGAGATCCCCGCTACGCCCTGGTCGACGGAGCTCCCGGCTCGGAGGAGCTCGTGGTCATCACGGGTGACCCGCTCTACACGCCCGTGCAGCCCACCGGCGAGCAGATCAAGCTCGACGACGACAGCGTCCGGCTGCTGGCACCGGTCATCCCGCGCTCCAAGATCATCGGCGTGGGCCGCAACTACGCCGAGCACGCCGCCGAGATGGGCAACGAGATCCCGGTCGCTCCGCTGCTGTTCCTCAAGCCGAACACGTCGATCATCGGACCCGACGACCCGATCGTCCTGCCGGACTGGACCGAGCACGTCGAGCACGAGGCCGAGCTGGCCATCGTGATCGGCAAGGTCACCAAGGACGTCCCGCCGGACCGCGCCCTGGAGCACGTCTTCGGTTACACCGTGGCCAACGACGTCACCGCGCGCGACGCCCAGAAGGCCGACTCCCAGTGGGCGCGCGCCAAGGGGTTCGACGGCTCGTGCCCGATCGGCCCGTGGATCGTGCCCGGCCTGGACGTCGACGACCTCTACGTCCGCGCCCGCGTGAACGGCGAGACCAAGCAGGACGGCCGCACCTCGCAGATGATCTTCGACGCCGCCTACCTCGTCTCCTACGCGTCCGAGGCGTTCACGCTCCTGCCCGGCGACCTCATCCTCACCGGCACCCCGGCCGGCGTGAGCCCGATCGTGGACCGGGACATCGTCGAGGTCGAGGTCGAAGACATCGGCGTCCTGCGCAACCCGGTGCTGCGCCGCCACTGACCCCCGGCTCTGCCGGCCCGCCGAACGAAAAGAGAACCGTGGACATCGAGGGTGTCGCTGTGGAGACCACCGCGATCGAGGGCCTGCTCGTCTTCCGACTGAAGCAGGTCGAGGACCCGCGGGGGACCGTGCGCGAGTTCTACCGCGCCTCGCAGTGGCAGCACGACGAGCTGGCGTCCCGGGTCGACGGCCCGTGGGCCCAGGTGAACATCACCGAGAGTCGGCGCGGTGCCATCCGCGGGCTGCACGGCGAGGCCATGAACAAGCTCGTCGGCATCGTCTCGGGCAGCGCGCTGGGCGCCTACCTGGACGCGCGGGAGGACTCGCCGACCTACGGGACGGTGCACACCGTCGCCCTGGAGAAGGGCACGCAGGTCTTCGTGCCCAAGGGCGTCTGCAACGGCTTCCAGTCGCTGTCCGACGAGACGCAGTACCTCTACTGCTTCGACACGGAGTGGCGCCCGGGGATGCCGGGGACCGCCTTCAACCCGCTGAGCCCGGACCTCGGGATCGAGTGGCCCGTGCCCGTGGACGTCGAGGACCCGGCGCAGGTCTCGGTCAAGGACCGCAGCGCCACCGTCTGGACCGCGGCGAAGGCGTGACCCCGCGCCAGTAACCTGGGGTCTGTGACTTCCTCCGCCGTACGCGTCCGCTTCTGCCCCTCGCCCACCGGGACGCCGCACGTCGGCCTCATCCGCACGGCGCTGTTCAACTGGGCGTACGCCCGCCACACGGGCGGCACGTTCGTGTTCCGCATCGAGGACACGGACGCGGCGCGCGACTCGCAGGAGTCCTACCTCCAGCTGCTGGACGCGCTGCGCTGGCTCGGCCTGGACTGGGACGAGGGCGTCGAGGTGGGCGGGCCGCACGAGCCCTACCGGCAGTCGCAGCGGATGGACCTGTACGCCGACGTCGTCCGGCGGCTGGTCGAGGGCGGGTACGCCTACGAGTCGTTCTCCACGCCCGACGAGATCGAGGCACGCCACAAGGCCGCCGGGCGGGACCCGAAGCTCGGCTACGACGGCGCCGACCGCGACCTGACCGACGAGCAGAAGGCGGCGTTCCGCGCCGACGGCCGCGAGCCGGTCCTGCGCCTGCGGATGCCGGACGAGGACATCACGTTCACGGACCTGGTCCGCGGCGAGGTGACGTTCCGCGCCGGTTCGGTGCCGGACTTCGTCATCGTGCGCGCCAACGGTCAGCCGCTCTACACGCTGGTCAACCCGGTCGACGACGCCCTCATGGGCATCACGCACGTGCTGCGCGGCGAGGACCTGCTCTCCTCGACGCCGCGGCAGATCGCGCTCTACCAGGCGCTGCTCGCGATCGGCGTCGGCTCGGTCGTCCCCGTCTTCGGGCACCTGCCGTCCGTGCTGGGCGAGGGCAACAAGAAGCTGTCCAAGCGGGACCCCGAGTCGAACCTGTTCCTGCACCGCGACCGCGGCTTCACGCCCGAGGGCCTGCTCAACTACCTGGCGCTGCTGGGCTGGTCGATCGGGCCGGACCGCGACATCTTCTCGATGGAGGAGATGGTGGCCGCGTTCGACGCCGCCGACGTGAACCCCAACCCGGCGCGCTTCGACGTCAAGAAGGCGGAGGCCATCAACTCCGCGCACGTGCGCCTGCTCGCGCCGGACGACTTCCGCGACCGGCTCGTGCCGTACCTGCACCGCGGGGGTGTGGTCCCGGCGGACTCGTACGCCGACCTGGCCCCGCAGCACCAGCGGCTGCTCGACGCCGGGGCGCCGCTGATCCAGGAGCGCATCACGCTGCTGGGCGAGGCCGTCGACATGCTCGGGTTCCTGTTCGTGGCGGACGACGAGCTCCAGGTCGCCGACGACGCCCGCGGTGCCCTGCGCGAGGAGTCCGGGTCGGTCCTGGACGCCGCCGCGGCCGCGCTCGAGAACCTCACCGAGTTCACGACGGCGACCACCCAGGAGGCCCTGCAGGCGGCCCTGGTCGAGGGCCTCGGCCTCAAGCCGCGGTTCGCGTTCACCCCGCTGCGGGTGGCCGTGAGCGGGCGCCGGATCTCGCCGCCCCTGTTCGAGTCGATGGAGATCCTGGGCAAGCAGTCCACGCTCGCGCGGATCGCCGCGCTGCGCGCCTCGCTGTGAGGCGGGTCGACGGCGTCCTGTTCGACATCGACGACACCCTCGTCGACACGCTGGGCGCCTTCCGGCACGCGCTGGCGGGGGTGGCCCGCCGCTACCTGCCGGGCCTGCCGGAGGAACGCCACGGCGAGCTCCTGGCGGTGTGGCGGGCCGACGCCGGGGGGCACTACGCGGCCTACACCCGCGGCGAGGTCGGGTTCGCCGAGCAGCGCATGACGCGCGCCAACGAGCTGCACGCGCTGTTCGGCGGCGCGCCCCTGGACGAGGACGCGTACGCGCGGTGGGCGGACGAGTTCGACGAGGACTTCTCGGGGGCGTGGGCGGCGCACCCCGACGCGGGAGCGCTCGTCGACCGGCTGCTCGCTGCGGGCCTCGCCGTCGGTGCGCTGTCGAACGCCGACGTGGCCAAGCAGACGGAGAAGCTCGAGCGAACCGCCCTGCTCGACCGTGTGCCGATGCTCGTCGGCATCGACACCCTGGGGTTCGGCAAGCCCGACCCGCGGGTGTTCCTGGAGGCGTGCCGACGGCTGGGCACGGCCCCCGAGCGGACCGCGTACGTGGGTGACGAGCTGGACGTCGACGCCGTGGCCGCCCGGAAGGCCGGCCTGCTGGGCATCTGGGTGGACCGGCCGGGCGCGCGGCGCACGCCGCTCACGGACGACGAGATCGCGGCGGCCGACGTGGTCGTGATCGAGTCGCTCGGTCAGCTCCCGGACGTGCTGGGCCTCTGACGACGCCCTCGGCGGGGCTCAGCGCAGCCGCGCCCGGTAGCACTCCGTGCGGTAGGGCACGTCGACCCACTCACGCCCGCGCAGGTCGGGGTGGGTGGCGACGAGCTCGTCGACCGCGTCGAGCAGCGCGTCCCGCTCGTCGGGTGGCAGCAGGATCAGGTGGCTGCGGCTCGCCGCGAGGCCGCGCAGCTGGTCCGTGCGCAGCCGCTGGGTCCAGCGGAAGGTCGCGTGCTCGGTGGGCGTGAACGCGTCCCCGAGCACCGGGTCGCGGTAGCTGGTATCGAGGCTGTCGCCCCGGTGCACGATCTCCGTCCACCGCGCGACCCAGTCCGTCGCCTCGTCGCGGACGTTCCAGATCGGGGCCACCTGACCCCCGGGCCGCAGCACCCGCGCGATCTCGGCGGCGGCCGCCGCCGGGTCCACCCAGTGCCAGGCCTGCGCGATGGTCACGGCGTCCACGGACGCGTCCGGCAGGCCCGTGCGCTCCGCCGTCCCGGGCCGGACGTCGACCGAGGGGTGTGCCGCGCCCAGCTCGGCCCGCATCGCGTCCGACGGCTCGACGGCGACGACGTGCCAGCCCAGCGCGACCAGCCGCCCGGTGAGCTTGCCGGTCCCGGCGCCCAGGTCGAGGACGTCACGCGCGTCCGCGGGCACCGCCCAGCGCACGGCCTCGTCCGGGTAGCCGGGACGGGTGGCCTGGTAGACGGCCGCCGCCTGGTCGAACGAGGCGGCGCGGTCGGCCCGGTCGTCGGTGCTCATGGCACCGATCGTGCCGCGACCGGCCGGGTCACGCCTCCGGCAGCGGGTCCAGGTACTCGAGCGCCGCCGCGTGCAGCCGGCCGTTGGACACCAGCGCCGAGCCGCCGAAGGGGCCGGGGACGCCCCGGATCGAGGTGAACATCCCGCCGGCCTCCGTGACGATCGGCACGAGCGCCGCCATGTCGTGCAGGGCGAGCTCCGGCTCGGCCGACAGGTCCACCGCCCCCTCGGCGACGAGCACGTGCGACCAGAAGTCGCCGTAGGCGCGGGTCCGCCAGGTGCGCCTGGTCAGGCCGAGGAACGCGTCGAGCTGTCCGCGCTCCTCCCACCCGCTCAGCGAGGAGTAGGACAGGGACGCGTCCTCGAGGCGGTCGACGCCGGACACCCGCAGCTGGCTCGCGGCCGCGAGCGACTTGCCGGTCCACGCGCCGTTGCCCTGTGCGGCCCACCACCGCCTGCCGAGGGCCGGCGCGCTGACCAGGCCGACCACCACCTGGTCACCGTCCAGGAGCCCGATGAGCGTGGCCCAGACCGGGACCCCCCGCACGAAGTTCTTGGTCCCGTCGATCGGGTCGATGACCCAACGGCGCGGCCCGTGGCCCGTGTCGCCCAGCTCCTCGCCGTGCACCGCGTCGCGCGGCCGCGCCCGGGACAGCTGGCCCCGGACGATCTCCTCGGCGGTCTTGTCGGCGTCGGAGACCGGCGTCAGGTCCGGCTTCGTCTCGACCCGCAGGTCCTGCGACTTGAACCGGGACATGGTCAGCGAGTCGACCTGGTCCGCGATCACGTGGGCGAGGCGCAGGTCGTCGTCGTACCCAGGTCGCAGGCTCATGCCGACACGGTAGTGGGTCGCGTCACGGACGAGCGGGCTCCCGGCTGTCCGGCTCCCCGGAGCCGAGCCGGCTGGCCAGGAGCCGGCGGAACGACTCGACCCGCGCGGTGCGTGCGGCCTGCGTCGTCTCGTCGGGGGAGCCGGCCACCCACTCGTCGAGCGCGCAGTCGGGGGCGTCGGCGGCGTGCGTGCACCCGCGCGGGCACGCCTGCGCCACCTCGGCCAGGTCCGCGAACGCACCCAGCAGGTGCTGCGGGTCCACGTGCGCGAGCCCGAACGACCGCACGCCGGGGGTGTCGATGACCCACGTCGGCGCGGACGTGCCCGGCACGCGCAGCGCCACCGCCGAGCTCGACGTGTGCCGACCTCGACCGGTCACGTCGTTGACGATGCCCACCGCGCGGTAGGTGCCGGGCACCAGCGCGTTCACCAGCGTGGACTTGCCGACGCCCGAGTGCCCGACCAGCACCGACGTCTTGCCGTCCAGCGCGGCACGCAGGTCCTCGAGACCGTGGACGATCCGACCGCCCTCGGACTTCTCCGCGCTGGTGACCACCACCTCGACCCCGATCGGCGCGTACATGCCCACCAGCTCCGCCGGGTCCGCCAGGTCCGCCTTGGTGAGGGCGAGCAGGGCGTCCATGCGGGCGTCGTAGGCGGCGGCGACGCAGCGGTCGATCATCCGGGTCCGCGGCTCGGGGTCGGCCAGGGCGGTGACGATCACGAGCTGGTCGGCGTTGGCGACGATGATCCGCTCGACGGGATCGGTGTCGTCGGCGGTCCGCCGCAGCACGGTCCGGCGCTCCGCGATGCGCACGATCCGCGACAGGGAGCCGTCGTCGCCGGAGGTGTCACCGACGATGTCGACGCGGTCGCCCGGGACCACCCGGTTGCGGCCCAGCTCGCGGGCCTTCATCGCGACGGCGACCCGCTCGTCGGGCCCGTCGGGGTCGACGAGGATCGAGTACCGCCCGCGGTCCACCGCGGTGACCAGCGCCGTCTCGGCATCGGCGTGCTCCGGGCGCTGCTTGGTCCGGGGACGGGACCCCCGCCCGGGGCGGATCCGCACGTCCCGCTCGTCGTAGCGACGGTTCACCATCAGACCGGCACGGCCGATCCGGCCAGCATGCCGTCCCAGAGCCCCACGAAGCCCGGGAGCGTCTTGGCGGTGGTCGCGACGTCCTCCACCTCGACGCCCGGCACGCGCAGGCCGATGAGCGCGCCCGCGGTGGCCATCCGGTGGTCCTCGTACGTGTGCCACGTGCCCGCGGACAGCGGGCGCGGCGTGATGACCAGGCCGTCCGCCGTCTGCTCAGCCTGACCGCCCAGCCGCGTGATCTCCGCCGCGAGCGCCGCCAGCCGGTCGGTCTCGTGACCGCGCAGGTGGGCGATGCCGCGCAGCCGCGTGGGGGAGTCGGCCAGCGTGGCCAGGGCCGCGATCGTCGGCGCGACCTCGCCCGCGGCGTGCAGGTCGAGGTCGACGCCGTGGATGCGCCCGGTCCCGGTCGCGCTCAGCACGTCGCCGTCCAGCCGCGTCGAGCCGCCCATGCGCTCCAGGATGCCCGGCAGGAGCCCGCCGGGCTGCGTCGTGCTCGTCGGCCAGCCCGGCACGCGCACCGTGCCGCCGGCCACGAGGGCCGCGCACAGGAACGGGGCGGCGTTCGACAGGTCGGGCTCCACGCGCACGTCACGACCGGTGATCGGGCCCGGGGACACCTGCCAGATGGCGGGGCGCGAGTCGTCGACCACGACGCCCGCCTCGCGCAGCAGCGCGACGGTCATCTCGATGTGGGGCAGGCTCGGCAGCGTCCGGCCGGTGTGCCGCAGGGTCAGCCCGCGCTCGAACCGGGCGGCGGCGAGCAGCAGCCCCGAGACGAACTGGCTCGACTCCGACGCGTCCACGTCGACCTGTCCGCCACCCACCGAGCCGCGACCGTGCACGGTGAAGGGCAGGTGCCCGACGCGGCCGTGCTCGTCGACCCGGACACCGAGGGTGCGCAGCGCCGCCACGACCGGTCCCATCGGCCGCGTGCGCGCCGCGTCGTCGCCGTCGAACCGCACCGGACCGTCGGCGAGCGCGGCGACGGCGGGCAGGAACCGCATGACGGTCCCGGCCAGGCCGCAGTCGACGTCGGCGCCGCCGGCGACGGGGCCGGGCGTGACCACCCAGTCGCCGCCGTCGTCGTCGATCCGCGCACCCAGCGAGGTCAGCGCGGCCGCCATCAGGAGCGTGTCGCGCGAGCGCAGCGCTCCGCGCAGGCGTCCGGGGGCTTCGGCGAGCGCGGCCAGCACGAGGTACCGGTTGGTGAGCGACTTCGATCCGGGCACGTCCACCAGGGCGTCGAGCGGGCCACCGGCGAGCGGTGCGGTCCAGAGGTCCATGGCACCCAGGCTAGTGCGGTGCCGCGGACCCCCGGCGGACGTCTCAGTCCGACGCCGCCTTGGCGGCTGCGTGCTCGCTGCGCGCCTTCTGGAGGCGCCAGCTGATCCCGGGGCGTCCCTCGAGGTCCACGCCGGCGATCAGGGCGCCGCCGGTGAAGGCCAGCGCCCGCACGAACCGGTCCCGCCGGGCCTTGCGCACGGCGGGGTCCTCGGTGCGCAGTCGCTTGGTCGGCAGGTTCGTCAGGATCAGCGGGACGGTCAGCGCGGCGAGTGCCAGGGCGGCGGTCCGCGGCGCCTTGCCGACGGCGAGCAGGACGCCCGCCCCGGCGAGGGCGGCCCCGTGCGCCTGCACGATCGAGGTCAGCTGACGCTCGGTGAGCTCGCGGCCCAGCGCCTGGCCGGCGGGACCTTGACGGGCGGGCTCCGGCAGCCGGGAGCGCAGTGTGGTCAGCGACGCACGGGCCTCGGCGGCGTGCGCGGCGGGATGCCGGACGACGTCGAGTCCTTCCGTGACGAACCACGAGGCGAACAGGGGTCGGGCGAGACGACGCAACAGCACGGAAGCTCCTCCTCCTACAGGGCGCCGCCGGCGGCGGACGGCGCGTCGGCGGACTCGCCACCGTCGCCGATCTGCTCGCGGGCGACGTAGTTCTCGAGGTCGAACAGGTTGTCGCCGGCACGGGTGGCGACGGTGAGCAGGGTGGTGGCCGAGGCGACCTCCTCCACCTGCTCCTTGAGGAACCACAGCAGGAACTGCTCGCCCAGGGCGTCACCCTCGGCCCGCGCGGCCGCGAAGATCGCCTCGATCTGCGCGGTCACCTGCTTCTCCTGCCGCAGGGCCAGGCCGATGGGCTCGGTGACCTGGGAGAAGTCGTTGCGCACGGCGCTGCCGGCGGGGATCTCGACACGCAGGTCCCGGTCGAGCAGGTACTGCACGATCATCAGCGCGTGGTTGCGCTCCTCGATCGCCTGCCGGTAGTAGTGCCGGGCCAGCTGGGGCAGGTCCTGGCCGTCGAACCACACCGCGATCGCCACGTACTGCTGGTGGGCGTCGAACTCGTGGCCGATCTGCTCGCGCAGGAGGCGCAGGAACGTGGAGTCGTCGGTGCCGCTGGTCATGGCGCCAACCTAGTGCGCGCTCGGCGCGTCCGCGACGGAGGGAATGGCTCGCGCCCGCGCGCCGTTGATCCACTCATGAGCTGTGCTACCGCGACTCCACCTGCGACGTCGTCCGCGACGGGGTGGGCGATCGGCATCCCCGTGGACACTCTTCCGCCCGGGCGGCCCGCGCAGATGCAGGCGAATCGGGTGAACCTCGCGTGGCCGGCGCCGGTCGGTGGTCCCCAGCCCGCGGGGCTAGGCTCGACAGCGATGAGCGAGGACACGAACCGGGCCCCCGAGTCCGAGGACGACGGGGCACGGACCGAGAGGTTCGAGGCCGAGGCGCTGGTCTACCTGGACCAGCTCTACGGCGCTGCCATGCGGATGACGCGCAACCCCGCGGATGCCGAGGACCTGGTCCAGGAGACGTTCGCCAAGGCGTTCGCCGCGTTCCACCAGTACCGTCCGGGCACCAACCTCAAGGCGTGGCTGTACCGCATCCTCACCAACACGTACATCAACTCGTACCGCAAGAAGCAGCGCGAGCCGCAGCAGTCCCGGTCCGAGGAGATCGAGGACTGGCAGCTGGCGCGTGCTGAGTCGCACACGTCGAGGGGCCTGCGTTCCGCCGAGGCAGAGGCGCTCGACCACCTCCCGGACTCCGACGTGAAGGACGCGCTGCAGCGCCTGCCCGAGGAGTTCCGGATCGCGGTGTACCTCGCGGACGTCGAGGGCTTCGCGTACAAGGAGATCGCCGAGATCATGGGGACGCCGATCGGGACGGTGATGTCCCGGCTGCACCGCGGTCGCGCACAGCTGCGCGAGCTGCTGTCGGACTACGCGCGCGGGCGGGGCCTGGTCGCGGTGGCCCCCACCGCACCGGAGGGCGAACGATGACCGACTGGCGAGAGGCCGCTGACGAGTCCGAGCTGCCCGTGCCGGGCAACTGCGACAACACGTGCAAGGACGCGCTCGACCGGTTGTGGGAGTACCTCGACGCCGAGCTGGGCCCGCTCGACGCGGCGACCGTCCGGGCGCACCTGACGGAGTGCGACGGGTGCCTGGAGGAGTACGACGTCGACCTCGTCGTGAAGACCCTGGTGCGCCGCGGGTGCCAGGAGGCGGCTCCGCCGAGCCTGCGCCTGCGCATCCACGAGCAGCTGACGGTCATGCGCGTCACCCAGGACTGAGCCACCCCACGGACGAACGAAGGCCCGGAGCAGCAGCTGCTGCTCCGGGCCTTCGTACTGCGCGGGCTACCGCTCGCCGAACGCTCAGGCGTTGGGACGGTTGCCGTGGTTCGCGGCGCTGCCCTTGCGGGAACGGCGCTTGCGGCCTCGCTTGCTCATGGGATCTTCCTTCGTCGACGTTCCGGGGACGGCGCCCGTGCTGCGCGCCGGACTCGCCCCATCGTCCCACACCTCCCGCGTCCTCAAGTGCACGGGCCGCGCGTCCGATATCCAGTGCGTGAGTCAGCCGACGCAGTCCGTCATCCCGTTCCTGCACGCCCTCGCGAGCACGGGCGGCTCCGACCTGCACTGCAAGGTCGGCTCCGCGCCACGGGTCCGCGTCGACGGCCGACTACGCAAGCTGCAGGTCCCGGACCTCAAGCCCGCGGATACCGAGCGCATGCTCGAGGAGGTCCTCCCCGACGAGCTCGTGGAGCCGTTCCGCCAGAACCACGAGGCCGACTTCGCGTTCTCCGTGTCCGGGGTGGGCCGGTTCCGCGTCAACGCCTACCAGGCGCGCGGCACGTACGGCCTGGTCTTCCGTCGGGTCGCGGTCGGCGCCCAGTCGCTGGCCGAGCTCGCGCTCCCGGAGGTCATCGGCGAGCTGGCCCTGGAGCCGCGCGGTCTGGTGCTCGTGACGGGTCCCACCGGCTCGGGCAAGACCACGACGCTGGCCTCGATGCTGGACCTCGTCAACACGCTGCGCGAGGTCAACATCGTGACGATCGAGGACCCGATCGAGATCCTGCACCAGGACAAGAAGTCGATCGTCTCCCAGCGCGAGGTGCGCCAGGACACCGCCGACTTCACGGTCGCCCTGCGGGCCGCGATGCGGCAGGACCCCGACGTGATCCTGGTCGGCGAGATGCGCGACGTGGAGACCGTCCGGGCGGCCCTGTCCGCGGCCGAGACCGGCCACCTCGTGCTGTCCACGCTGCACACGATCGACGCGGCGGAGAGCATCAACCGGATCATCGACTTCTTCCCGCCGCACGAGCAGAAGCAGGTCCGCATCGCGCTGGCCCAGACCTTGCGCGGCATCGTGTCCCAGCGCCTCGTCCGGCTCGCCGACGGCACCGGCCGCCGCCCTGCCGTCGAGGTCATGGTCAACACGGGCCGCACCCGGGACGCGATCCTGGAGCCGGCCGACTCGCCGCCGCTGATCGACCTGATCCGGGAGGGGGACTTCTACAAGATGCAGACGTTCGACCAGCACCTGTTCGAGCTGGTCCGGGACGACGTCATCACCTACGAGGAGGCGCTCGCCGTCTCCACCAGCCCGCACGACCTCACGGTCGACCTGCGGCAGGCGGGCCTGGTGTCCTGACGCTCGGCGCCCGGCCCGCGACCCTCCGTCGCTGCGCGGGCGGTCAGGAGTCGTCGGGCAGGCCGAGCCAGGTGTGCCACCCGGTGTGCAGCACCAGCCAGGCCATCAGCCCGTAGCCCGCCTGGCCGGGCAGGACGCCGTCGCCGGCGGCGAGGTCGCCCAGCCACTGGTCGTGGGCGGCCAGTGGCGTGTAGGTGTCCACGAACGGCACCCGGCGACGGGTCGCGACGTCCGCGAACGCGGCGGACAGGTCGGCCAGCGTGTCGGCGTCGGCCGTGCCGCCGGGCGGAGGGCCGACCACGAACGTGGGGATCCGGCGCTGCTCGGCGACGTCGAGGATGTTGGCCAGGTTGAGCCGGCTACGGGCCAGGGACAGACCGGCGGCGACGTCGGCGCGACCCAGCGCGACGACGAGGCGGTTGTCGGCCTCGGGGGACAGGCGGCGCGAGACCTCGTCGTCCCACCGTGCGCCCAGCGCGGTGGTGGTCTCGCCCGGCACGGCGAGCGTCAGGACGGTCAACGGGTCCGGCGTCGGTGTCCGGGCGGCCACGCGGCCCACCCAGCCGAGCGCCTTGGGGTCGCCTGCGCCGGCCACGAGCTCGTCGCCGACCACCGCCAGCCGCAGCGGCAGCTCTCCCACGTGTGTCACCTCTCGCCGTCCGACCCGTCCCACGACGGCCGTCGCGGGACAGTCTCTCAGGAGGTGCGGGCGACCGCGGGCTCATCGGCGGGCCTGTCGGCTCGCCGGGCGTGCGTGCGACGGCGGGGGCGGCGGGTCAGGCGCTGCCGAAGGGGCGGCTGGGCAGGTTCGAGACGGAGTCGGACCAGTCGAGGTGGGACGCGGGCGGTCGTGCGGTGCCCAGGCCGTCGCGGCGCACCGTGACGACCAGACGGGCGACCAGCCACGCCGCGGTGGCGAGTGCGAGGACGATCCAGAAGGTGGTCATGGCAGAAAGTCTGCGACCCACAAGAAGATGCCACGAGTGGCAGTAGTGACGGTGACCGTTGACATTCCGCCAAGCGCTCGGGATGCTGGCTCGATGCTCCGTACCGTCGCGGCCATCGCCCTGCCCAACGTCGCACCGTTCGAGCTGGGTGTCGCCTGCGAGGTGTTCGGCATCGACCGGCGCGACACCGGCGGCCCCGTCTTCGACTTCACGGTCTGCGGCATCGAGCCGGGCGTCGTGCCGACGAAGGGCGCCGGCTACTCCGTGACGGTCGACCACGGGCTCGAGGCGACCAGGGACGTCGACCTGGTGATCGTCCCGGCGTACGGCGAGGCGGACTCCGCGCCCGAGCCGGTGCTCGAGGCCCTGCGGGACGCGCACGCCCGCGGCGCCTGGGTGCTGAGCATCTGCAGCGGCTCGTTCGCGCTCGGGTACGCGGGCCTCCTGGACGGCCGCCGGTGCACGACCCACTGGATGTACACCGACGAGCTGGCCCGGCGGTTCCCGCAGGCCCGGGTCAACCCCGCCGTCCTCTACGTCGACGACGACCGAGTGATCACGAGCGCCGGCACGGCGGCCGGCATCGACGCGTGCCTGCACCTCGTCCGTCGCGAGCTCGGTGCCGCTGCGGCGTCGGCCGTCGCGCGCCGGATGGTCGTGCCCCCGCACCGCGACGGCGGCCAGGCCCAGTTCGTCGACACCCCGCTGCCGTGCGACGCGGACACCCTGGCCCCCCTGCTCGCCTGGATGGTGGAGAACCTCGAGGAGGAGCTGAGCGTGCCGGAGCTCGCCGCGCGGGCGTTCGTGTCCGAGCGGACGTTCGCCCGCCGGTTCCGCGCCGAGACCGGCACGACGCCCGCGGCGTGGGTGACCCGGCAGCGCGTGGCCCGCGCCCAGGAGATGCTCGAGCGGTCCGACGCGGGCATCGAGGAGATCGCGCGGCTGTGCGGCTTCGGCACCGCGGCGGTGCTGCGCCACCACTTCGCACGCACGCTCGGCACCAGCCCGCAGGCGTACCGGCGCGCCTTCGCCCCCGCCCCCGTCTCCTGACACGGCGAGAGCCGCACCCCGGGCGGGATGCGGCTCTCGACGGGTGGCTCAGCGCGCGAACGCCGCCTCGATGAGCGTGGCCTGCTGGGCCTGGTGCTTCTTGGCGGACCCGGCGGCCGGCGAGGCCGACTCCTTGCGGGAGACCACCCGCAGCGTGCGGTCCAGCAGCTGCGGCAGGTGCATGGACAGGAACGTCCACGGACCCTGGTTGCCCGGCTCGTCCTGCACCCACACCAGCTCCGCACCGTCGAACGGGGCGACCGCGGCGCGCACGGCCTCCTCGTCGAGTGGGTACAGCTGCTCGAACCGGACGATCGCCGTCTGCTCGTCGCCGGTCTTGACGCGGTGCGCCAGCAGGTCCCAGTAGACCTTGCCGGAGCACAGCAGCACACGGGTGACCTGGTCGGCCTTGGGGGCGGCCAGCTCGTCGCCGATGACCGTGCGGAACGTGCCCGAGGTGAAGTCCTCCACCGGGGACGACGCCGACTTCAGGCGCAGCATCGACTTCGGCGTGAAGACCACCAGCGGGCGACGCGGCCGGTCGTAGGCCTGGCGACGCAGCAGGTGGAAGTGCGACGCCGGGGTCGACGGCTGCGCGATCGTCATGTTGTCCTCGGCCGCGAGCTGCAGGAACCGCTCGATGCGTGCGGACGAGTGGTCCGGTCCCTGCCCCTCGTAGCCGTGGGGGAGCAGCAGCACGACGGACGAGCGCTGCGCCCACTTCTGCTCGGCGGACGAGATGAACTCGTCGATGATCGTCTGGGCGCCGTTGACGAAGTCGCCGAACTGCGCCTCCCACAGCACCAGGGCGTCCGGGCGCTCGACCGAGTACCCGTACTCGAACCCGAGGGCCGCGTACTCGGACAGCGACGAGTCGTACACCCAGAACTTGGCCTGGTCGGCCGACAGGTACAGCAGGGGGGTCCACTCGGCACCGGTCTCGCGGTCGTGCATGACCGCGTGCCGCTGCACGAACGTGCCGCGCCGGGAGTCCTGCCCGGCGAGGCGCACGGGAGTGCCCTCGACCAGGAGCGACCCGAACGCGAGCAGCTCGCCGAAGCCCCAGTCGATGCCGCCCTCGCGGGACATCGCCTCGCGCTTGGCCAGCAGCTGCGCCAGCTTGGGGTGGACCGTGAAGCCCTCCGGCGGTCGCACGTGCGCGCGGCCGATGCGCTCGAGCGTGCCGGCGTCGACCGCGGTCTTCCAGCCCACCATCATCCCGGCGTCCTCGAGCTGCGACTCCGGCCGCTCGAGGCCCTTGACGGCCTCGGCCTCCGGCGGAGCCGGGACGTAGCCGTCCTCGCGCGTCTCCGCGAACACCCGCTCCAGCTGCTGCTGGTAGTCCTGGAGCGCCTGCTCGGCCTCCTCGATCGTGATGTCGCCGCGCGCCACCAGCGTCTCGGTGTAGAGCTTGCGCACCGAGCGCTTGGCCTCGATCAGGTTGTACATGAGCGGCTGCGTCATCGAGGGGTCGTCGCCCTCGTTGTGACCGCGGCGGCGGTAGCAGACCATGTCGATGATGACGTCGCGGTCGAACTGCTCGCGGTACTCGAACGCTAGCGCCGCGACCCGCACGCACGCCTCCGGGTCGTCCCCGTTGACGTGGAAGATCGGCACCTGAAGACCCTTGGCCACGTCGGTCGCGTACTGCGAGGAGCGCGACGAGGAGGGGCCGGTGGTGAAGCCGACCTGGTTGTTGATGATCAGGTGGATCGTGCCGCCGGTGCGGTACCCGCGCAGCTGCGCCAGGTTCAGCGTCTCGAACACCACGCCCTGGCCGGCGAACGCGGCGTCACCGTGGATGAGGATCGGCAGGACGGAGAACCCGTCGCCACCGAGGTCGATGCGGTCCTGCTTGGCGCGCACGATGCCCTCGAGCACCGGGTCGACCGCCTCGAGGTGCGACGGGTTGGCGGCCAGGTACACGGCCGTCGTCGCGCCGGACTCCGCGGTGAAGGTGCCCTCGGTGCCCAGGTGGTACTTGACGTCGCCCGAGCCCTGCACCGACTTGGGGTCCTGGTTGCCCTCGAACTCGCGGAAGATCTGCGCGTAGGACTTGCCCGCGATGTTGGCCAGGATGTTCAGCCGGCCACGGTGGGCCATGCCGATGCCGACCTCGTCGAGCCCGTTGTCGGCGGCCCGGGACAGGATCGCGTCGAGCAGCGGGATGACCGACTCGCCGCCCTCGAGCGAGAACCGCTTCTGGCCGACGTACTTGGTCTGCAGGAAGGTCTCGAAGGCCTCCGCCGCGTTCAGCCGGCGCAGGATCCGCAGCTGCTCCTCGCGCGGCGTGCGGGCGAACCCGGCCTCCAGGCGCTCCTGGAGCCAGCGCCGCTGCCGCGGGTCCTGCAGGTGCATGTACTCGCTTCCCACCGTGCGGCAGTACGAGTCCCGCAGCAGGCCGAGCACCTCGCGCAGCTTGGCGCGGGGCTTGCCGCCGAAGCCGCCCGTCGGGAACGTGCGGTCGAGGTCCCACAGCGTGAGGCCGTGGGTCTGCACGTCCAGGTCGGGGTGCTTGCGCTGGCGGTAGGCCAGCGGGTCCGTGTCGGCCATGAGGTGGCCGCGCGAGCGGTAGGAGTGGATCAGCTCCGCGATCCGGGCCGGCTTGATCGCCTCGGCGTCGGGGTCTGCGGCCTCACGCACCCAGCGGACGGGCTCGTAGGGCACCCGCAGGGATGCGAAGACGCGGTCGTAGAAGCCGTCCTCGCCCAGCAGCTTGCGGGCGATGATGCGCAGGAGGTCGCCGGACTGCGCACCCTGGATGATCCGGTGGTCGTACGTCGAGGTCAGGGTCAGGACCTTGGAGATGCCCATCTTGTTCAGGGCGTCCTCGGACGTGCCCGCGAACTCCGCGGGGTAGTCCATGGCACCGACGCCGATGATCGTGCCCTGGGCCTGCATGAGACGCGGCACCGAGTGGACCGTGCCGATGGTGCCCGGGTTGGTCAGCGAGATCGTCGTGCCGGCGAAGTCCTCGACGGTGAGCTTGTTGCCGCGGGCGCGCCGCACGACGTCCTCGTACGCGGACCAGAACCCGGCGAAGTCGAGCGTCTCGCACTTCTTGATCGACGGGACCAGCAGCTGGCGCGTGCCGTCCGGCTTGGCCAGGTCGATCGCGATGCCGAGGTTGACGTGCGCGGGCGTCAGGACGCTCGGCTTGTCGTCGACGACCGTGTAGGAGGTGTTCATCGCCGGCATGTCTGCCAGCGCCTCGACCAGCGCGAAGCCGATGAGGTGCGTGAACGAGATCTTGCCACCGCGGCCGCGGGCCAGGTGGTTGTTGATGACGATGCGGTTGTCGACCATGAGCTTGGCCGGCACCGCGCGCACCGATGTCGCCGTGGGGACCTCCAGCGAGGCCTCCATGTTGGTCACGACGCGCGCGGCCGGGCCGCGCAGCTTCTGGACGTCGTCCGTCGTCTCGGCCTCGTCGACCGCGGAGGCGCGCTGGGCGACCTGCGCGTACGGGGCGGTGGCCGGCTGGGCGGTCGCGATGGGGGCCGTGAGGGCGGCGGGCTCGACCTCGGGCGCCGCGGGGGTCGGCGGCGCCGTCTCCTTCGCCACCGGGGCGGCGGGTGCCGGGGCAGCTGGTGCCGGGGCGGCAGGTGCCGGGGCGGCAGGTGCCTCGACCGCAGGGGCCTGCTTCGCAGGCGCCGGCGCGACCGGCGTGCCGTTCGCCGGGGCCTTCGTGGGAGCCGATGCCTTCGGGGACGAGGCGCCGTTCGTGAGCCCCTCCTCGGGCTTGTAGCCCTCGAAGAAGTCCCACCACGCCGGGTCGACCGAGTTCTTGTCCTCCTGGTACTGCTCGAACAGCTCGTCGACGAGCCACTCGTTGGCGCCGAACACGGCTCGTGTCGAGTCAGGATCCGCCATCTGGGTCACGCTGGGATCGCCCACTTCCGCTGCGGCTGGTGACCGCGTCTCTGCTAGTCCGACTGCTACTTCTGTTGATGACAACACTACGGCCTCAGGCCACCGCAGCCGCGCTCAGGAGCCCTCTGCGGGGCAGATCGACGGTCGCGTTCACCTCGTTGGCACACCCGGGTCAACGCGCGGCAACGGGCCAGTTCGGCACCCCTCAAGACGAGGTCGGCACTACCCCTGCGAGGTCATGGTTGTGCTGGCAGCCCGGCGGGCCGCCGCGGGGCTCAGGTGATGTCGCGCCGGAAGGTCGTCACGCGCCCGATGGCCGCAAGGCCGAGCCCGTACGCGAGCAGCACCAGGGCGCCCTGCCACCACTCCAGCACGGCCATGAGCCCGCTCTCCGAGAAGAAGCTGCCGCCCGAGACGGCCTCGCCCGCCGCGCCCGGCAGGTACGCCGCGATGTCGGCGCCCCAGCCGGTCATGGAGAGCACGACCCGCAGCACCGGCTCGACGAACTGCGTGAACGCGAGGACGACGACGATCACCGCCACCTGGTTGGTCAGGACCGACCCGAAGCCGACGCCGACGATCGCCCACAGGGCCAGGGCGAGCGCGGACAGGGCGATCGTGCGCCACGTCGAGGCCTGGTCGAGGAACGTCGGCTGGTCCAGCATGGTGAGCACCGCGGCACCGGCGCCGACGGAGGCGAGCGTCCCGACGACGCCGTACACGAGGCCCAGGGCCGCGGCCGCGACCAGCTTGGCGGAGACCAGGATCGTGCGGCGCGGCTCGGCCAGCAGGGTCGGCGTGATCGTCTGGTGCCGGAACTCGGAGGCCACCGCGAGTGCGCCGACGAGCAGGGGGAAGACGTAGCCGAACGAGACCGCGATCGTGTAGACGGACCGCACCACGGAGTCGGGGGCCAGGGCCGCCGACTCCTCGCCGGTGCCCGTGGTGGTGGTCATCGCGCCCTGCGCGATGGCCCAGCCGAGCACGGCGGCCAGGAACGCCATGTAGACGGCCATGGCGATCAGGAGGATCCACCACAGGCGGGTGGTGACGAGCTTGCGGTACTCGGTGAGCAGGGCGGCGCGCATCAGGCTGCCACCCCCGCGACCGGCGCCGAGCCGACGGAGCCGACGAGCTGCAGGAAGAGCCCTTCCAGCCCGGGATCTCGGCTGGTCAGCTCGTGCAGCTCGACTCCCGCCGCGAACGCGGCGGCACCGACCGTAGCGGCGTCGACGTCCAGCAGGTCGGCAACCCGGGGGTCGGCGGCGGCCGAACGCGTCCAGCCCGCCCTCTCGACCAGCGCCGCCAGGGCGACGGCGTCCGGGGAGACGGCCCGCACGTGCACCCGGGCCATCCCGGCCAGCTCCGCCAGCGACGAGGCGTGCGCCAACCGGCCGCGCGCGATGATGACGACGTCATCGACCGTCTGCTCGACCTCGGACAGCACGTGGCTCGAGACCAGCACCGTGCGGCCCTCGGCGGCCAGGGCGCGCAGGAAGCCGCGCAGCCAGCGGATGCCCTCAGGGTCGAGGCCGTTGGCGGGCTCGTCGAGCAGGAGGACCCGGGGGTCGCCCAGGAGCGTGGTGGCCAGCGCCAGGCGCTGGCGCATGCCGAGCGAGAACCCGCCGACCCGGCGGTTCGCCGCGGCGGACAGGCCGACGAGCTCGAGCACCTGGCCCGCGCGCGCGTCGGGGACGCCGGCCTGCGGGGTGAAGAGCCGCAGGTGGTCCAGCGCGGTGCGCCCGGGGTGGAAGCTGGCGGCCTCGAGCGCGGCGCCCACGGTCTGCAGCGGCTGGCGGATCTGGCCGTAGGACCGGCCGCCGATCGTGGCGGCACCGGAGGTCGGCCGGACCAGGCCGAGCAGCATCCGCAGCGTGGTGGTCTTGCCGGCGCCGTTCGGTCCCAGGAAGCCCGTGACCCGGCCGGGGGAGACCTGGAACGAGAGGTCGTCCACCGCGCGGACCGGGCCGAACGACTTGGACAGGTGCTCGACGAGGATGGTGCCGTCGGTTGTCATGCGCCGACCCTAGTGTTCTATGGGTAGTAGAACAATTTTCACATGCGCAACGTCTAGGCAGCGGGGAGCGTGACGCGCATCGTGCAGCCGTCCGCCGTGTCCGCGACCTCGATCCGACCGCCGTGCAGCTCCACCGCCCAGCGCACGATCGCCAGCCCCAGGCCGGTGCCGCCGGTCGAGGCCTGTCCCGTGACGGCCGGGCTGTTCCCGCGCACGAACCGTTCGAACACGTGCGGCCTCTGCTCGGGGGCGATGCCGGGACCGTGGTCGACGACGTCGATGCGGACCTGCGAACCGACGCGCGACGCCTCGAGGCGGACCTCGTCGTCCTCGGGGGAGTGCCGGACGGCGTTGTGCAGGAGGTTCGCGACCACCTGGTGCAGGCGGTCCGGGTCGGCCGGGACGACGAGGTCCGGGGGGTCGACGACCACGGGGAAGCGCAGCCGCTTGGCCGACCCGACGAGCATCGCGCCCTCCGCGGCCTCGTGGAGGAAGTCCTGCAGGCGGACGTCGGCGATCTCCAGCGGGACGTCGCCGGCCTCCAGCCGGGACAGGTCCAGCAGGTAGGTGACCAGCCGCCCCAGCCGCTCGGTCTGCGCGAGCGCGGCCTGCATCGATGCGGGGTCCGGCTCGGTCACGCCGTCGACGATGTTCTCCAGCTGCGCCTGCAGGGCGGTGACAGGCGTGCGCAGCTCGTGCGAGACGTTGGCGACGAGCTCACGCCGGAACATGTCCGCCTGCTCGAGGTCGTCGGCCATCGTGTTGAACGCGTCGGCCAGCTGACCCACCTCGTCGAGGCTCGTCGCGCGGACCCGGCGGCTGTAGTCGCCCGCCGCCATCCGCCGCGCCGCGTACGTCAT
The DNA here is from genome assembly GCF_018388465.1 of Cellulomonas fengjieae. Taxonomy (NCBI): domain Bacteria; kingdom Bacillati; phylum Actinomycetota; class Actinomycetes; order Micrococcales; family Cellulomonadaceae; genus Cellulomonas; species Cellulomonas fengjieae. The sequence continues at coordinate 1,027,455 of NZ_CP074404.1, forward strand.
CTCCCGCAGCGGCGACGTCATGCCGCGCGCCAGCAGCTGCGTGACGACCAGCGAGACGACGATGGCGATGGGGAGCGTGCGGGACGGCCCCAGGTGGTTGTACAGGCCCACCCAGGTGATGAACGCGGCGGCCGTGACGGTCGCGGCGACCAGGACGCCGAGCTTGATCTTGATCGAGCTCAGGCGGTCCAGGGGGCGCACGTCCGGCAGCCGCGCGCGGGCGAGCTCGCCCCGGGCGTGACGGGGTGCGTTCACTCGTCGTCGGGGACGCTCGGCCCCGTCTGAGCCGGCCCGTCGCTCGGCTCGAAGGCGTAGCCGACGCCGTGCACGGTGCGGATGAGATCGGGCCCCAGCTTGCGGCGCAGCGCCTTGATGTGGGAGTCGACCGTGCGCGTGCCGCTGGCGTCGACCCAGTCCCACACCTCGGCCAGCAGGCGCTCGCGGGTGAGCACCGTGCGCGGGGTCGCGGCGAGGGCGAGCAGGAGGTCGAACTCGGTGGGCGTGAGGTGCACCTCGGCGTCCCCGCGCAGCACCCGACGCTGGGCGCGGTCCACGGTGACGTCGCCGAGGACGAGCGGGGGTTCCGGCTGCTCGGCGGAGGCGAGCTCCGCGGCACGGGTGGCGCGCTCGGTGCGACGCAGCAGCGCCTTGGTCCGGGCCACGAGCTCGCGCATGGAGAACGGCTTGGTCATGTAGTCGTCCGCGCCGACGCCCAGGCCGATCAGCATGTCGGTCTCGTCGTCCCGGGCGGTGAGCATGAGGACCGGCACGGGGCGCTCCGCCTGGATCCGGCGGCACACCTCGAGGCCGTCGATGCCGGGGAGCATCACGTCCAGGACCACCACGTCCGGTCGCAGCCGCGACGCCGCGCCGACCCCGGCGAGCCCGTCGCCGACCGACTCGACCGTCCAGCCCTCGGCCGAGAGCCGCTGCACGATCGCCTGCGCGATCGCCGGCTCGTCCTCCACCACCAGGACCACCGTCCCGGCACCGCCGGGTGTCGTCGTCGACCCGCCGCTCACGTTCGCCATTGCGCCAGAGTGGCACAGGCGGGGCGCAGGAGGCCCTCGGACGCGGACGCGCCCTGTGAAGTCGGCGGACCGCCCGTATGATCGACACACCATGAGCAGCTCAAGTCGCTGCCGGCGTCCTGCCCGGGCCGACGAGCCCGGGGGAGACCATGCCGGCCCCCACTTCCTCTCTCCTGTCCTTCTCTGCGCCGGCCCACGGGTCGGCGTTCGTCGTGCCGCCGGTGGTCGCACGTGCTGATCGAGTGGCTCCTGGTCGCGCTGGGCATCGTGCTCACGCTCGGCACCGCCGTCTTCGTCGCCAGCGAGTTCTCGCTGGTGACGCTCGACCCGGGCCTGGTCGACGGCCAGACCTCCGCTGAGGACCGGCGCGGGCAGTCCGTCCTCAAGGCCCTGCGCCGGCTGTCGACCGAGCTGTCCGGCGCCCAGCTGGGCATCACGGTGACCACGGTCCTGCTCGGGTACACCACGCAGCCGGCCGTCGTGCGCCTGCTCCGCCTGCCGCTCGAGACGTCGGTGCTCGGGCAGGCGGTGGGTGGCATCGTCGCGGGGGTGCTCGCGCTCGTGGTGGTGAACGGCTTCTCGATGGTCGTGGGAGAGCTCATCCCCAAGAACCTCGCGATCAGCCGCCCGCTGCCCACGGCACGCGCGGTGGTCCCGCTGCAGCGGGCGTTCACCAGCGGGCTGCACCCGCTGATCGTCGCGTTCAACGGCAGTGCCAACGCGCTGCTGCGCCGCTTCGGGGTGGAGCCGCGCGAGGAGCTCGCGGGTGGCCGCTCGCGCCAGGAGCTGGCCGCGCTGGTGCGCCGTTCGGCAGAGGTCGGCACGCTCGACGAGTCGACGGCCACGCTCCTGACCAACTCGATCGAGTTCACCGAGCTGACCGCCGTGGACGTGATGACGGACCGCCTGCGGCTCGTCGTCGTACGTCGCGAGGAGTCAGCGGCCGACGTCGTCGACCTGGCCCGTCGCACCGGGCACTCCCGGTTCCCCGTGATCGGCGACTCCAGCGACGACATCGTCGGGCTGGTGCACCTGCGCCGCGCGATCGGCGTCCCGTACGAGCGCCGGGCGGAGGTGCCGGCCGCCGCGCTCATGGTGGAGGCGCCGCGCGTCCCCGAGACCGTGCACCTCGGGCCGCTGCTGGTCGAGCTGCGCGAGCTGGGTCTGCAGATGGCCGTCGTCGTCGACGAGTACGGCGGCACGTCCGGGGTCGTCACGCTCGAGGACGTCGTGGAGGAGCTGGTCGGCGACGTCGCCGACGAGCACGACCGCCGGCGTACCGCCACGGCGCGGTCGGCGGACGGCTCGTGGCTGCTGCCCGGCGTCCTGCGGCCCGACGAGCTCACCGAGGTCACGGGCCTCCAGGTGCCCGCCGACGGACCCTACGAGACCCTCGGGGGCCTGGTGATGTCCGAGCTGGGACGCATCCCCACCAACGGCGACGAGGTCGTGGTCGACCGCGTCCGGATCCAGGTGGACGCCATGGCGGGCCGGCGCGTCGAGCGGGTGCGCGTGTGCGCGCTGCGGGCCGACGAGGAGGACGGCTCATGAGCTCGAGCCTCGCGCTGGTGGTCGGTGTCCTCCTGCTCGCGGCGAACGCGTTCTTCGTCGGCGCCGAGTTCGCGATCATCTCCGCCCGCCGCAGCGCGATCGAGCCGCTCGCCCGCGAGGGTGACCGGCGCGCCAAGACGGTGCTGTGGGCGATGGAGCACGTCTCCCTCATGCTCGCGTGCGCCCAGCTGGGCATCACCGTGTGCTCGACGAGCCTCGGCGTGGTCGCCGAACCGGCGATCGCGCACCTCATCGAGGGTCCGCTGCACGCGCTCGGGATCAGCGAGAGCCTCACGCACCCGATCTCCTTCGTCATCGCGCTCGCCGTCGTGGTCTACCTGCACGTCGTCCTCGGCGAGATGGTGCCCAAGAACCTCGCCGTGGCCGGCCCCGACCGCGCGGTGCTGCTCTTCGGCCCGCCGCTCGTCTGGGTCGCCCGCCTGGTGCGCCCGATCATCACGGCCCTCAACTGGATCGCCAACCACGCGCTCCGGCTGTTCGGGATCGAGCCCAAGGACGAGGTGGCCTCGGCGTTCACCGCGCAGGAGGTGCAGTCGATCGTCGAGCGCTCCCAGGCGGAGGGGCTCATCGAGGACGAGGAGGGCCTGCTCGCCGGTGCGCTCGAGTTCTCCGACCGCACCGCGCAGGACGTGATGATCCGGACCGAGGCGCTGGTCACGGTCGGCCTCGGCAGCACGCCGGAGGACGTCGAGCGGCTGGTCGCCCGGACGGGGTTCAGCAGGTTCCCCGTCGTCGACGAGGCCGGGTCGCTCACCGGCTACCTGCACCTGAAGGACGTGCTCTACGCCGACGAGGCCGCGCGCAGCGTGCCCGTGCCGCTCTGGCGCGTCCGCGCGCTCGCGGTGGTCGGCCCGCACGACGAGGTCGAGGACGCGCTCGCGGCCATGCAGCGCTCCGGGTCGCACCTGGCGCGGGTCGACGAGGACGGCCGAGCGGTCGGCGTGGTCTTCCTGGAGGACATCCTCGAGGAGCTCGTCGGCGAGGTCCGGGACGCGATGCAGCGGGGCCAGATGTTCTGAGGGCGCGGTACGTCTGCGCGGTTCACGCGCCGTTTTCGGCGTGTCGCCCGCGTGTCGCGCTCCCGGGCTGGACGGCGGTCCAAGACGTTTGGAAGCGCGACCGCAAGACGTTACTGTTTCGTGACCGTAAGCCGACAGGGCCGTCCGCGGTGCTCCGCAGGACGACGTCGCCCGACCGGACGATACGTGGACAGATCTGGAGGTGTCGTGGGTTCGCACAGCGAGGACGCCGTGTCGAGGCCCCCGACCCGTCGCAGCCTGCGCGAGGCCGAGCGGCGGTCCGCGACGAGCGGCGCACAGCCCCAGGTCGCGCCCCCAGGGGTATCCGCTCCGGGCGGCCCCACCGCCCACCAGGTGCCGTCCTGGGCGCACCACGGTCCCGTCGCCCCGAGCTCGCGCCCGGCGCACAGCCCGGCTCCCGCCCCGGTGCCGCGCCCCGTACCCGCCCCGGTCTCGCGCCCGGCTCCCGCCCCGGCCACCGAGGCCCTCACGGCCGTCCCGCAGGTCACCGCTGCCGCGCCCGCCCGCTCCGCGTGGTCCACCTCTCCGCGGGTGCCGGCCACCCAGCCCGCGCCGGCCACTGCGAAGCAGGCGCCGGCCAGCGCACCGCAGGCGCCGGCCCGCGCCGAGGTCGCCCCGGCGCCCGACCAGTCGTCGGCCGCCCGCGTCGCGTCGCCCACCGCCTCGCGGCCCGCACCGAAGCCCGACCGGCCGGTCCACCCCAGGGTGGAGGACGTCCCCGAGCTCGCCGGCGTCCCGCACGGCAGCATCCGCCGCACACCCCGCCCCACCCGCGCGGCCGCCCGGCTCGGCGTGCTGGGCGTCCTCGCCGGCATCACGGTCGTCATCCCGGTCACCCAGGGCCTCGTGGCCGGCCCGGTGGCCTTCGGCTCCGACGCGCTGGCCGACTCCAGCCTCCCGAGCACCGTCTCGGCGCTCGCCGGCGCGTCGCTGTCCGCGCTGCCGCCCACGTCGCTGGCCTCCACGGACGGCGCCCTGCAGGCGCGCGGCCTGGCCGCCGCGAGCCGGGCGGAGGAGCGTTCCGCGCTCCCCGGCTGCGACGGCTCGCTGCGTGCCGCCGGGCAGAACGGTCTGCTCCGGACGGCGGACCTGTGCACGCTGTGGGACAACCACACGCAGCTGCGGGCCGACGCGGCGGTCTCCCTGGCCGAGTTCAACCAGGCGTTCGCCGCGCGGTTCGGCGGCGACCTGTGCCTGTCCAGCGGCTATCGCACGCTCGCGGCCCAGCGGTCGGTGAAGGCGCAGAAGGGCGGCCTCGCCGCGGCCCCCGGCAAGAGCAACCACGGCTGGGGCCTCGCGATCGACCTCTGCCAGGACCAGACGTCCGGCGTGAAGTGGCGCTGGATCAACGAGAACGGCCCGGCCTACGGCTGGGAGAACCCCGCGTGGGCGCAGCCGGGTGGCAGCGGCCCGTTCGAGCGGTGGCACTGGGAGTACACCAAGGGCGTCCAGGCCGACGGCGAGTACTACGACAGCTGAGGCTGTTCGTCAGGCCGCCGGTCCGTCGGCTCCGACTCGTCGGACCACGCTCGTCGGGCCACCGCCCTGACCCTCAGACGAGGGTCAGGCCCCAGGTGATCACGTGCGTGGCGCCGGGTGCCAGCTGCACCAGGTCGTTGCCGGTGCGGAACGCGTCGGCGATGCACGTCATCGGCTCCGCGGCCACGCCCCGGCGCTGGATGAGCGCCACGGTGTCGCCGGTGCAGACCTGCCAGGCACGGGCTGCGCCGTCCGCCCACATGGCCACGGTGCGCCCGTCGGAGCCGCCCAGTCGGATCCAGGACAGCCCGTCGGCGTCGCGGTCGAGGTCGATCCACGCGTCGTCGAGGGCGAGCCCCGCCAGCGGGCGCGGGGACCGCAGGTCGTAGTCGCCCGAGACCCGCTCCGTGCCGGTCGGCAGCATGCGGTCGTCGATCGTCACGTGCCGCGCGGCGTCCACCTGCAGCGTGCAGTCGTCCACGCTGCCGTCGCCCGGGGACAACCACGGGTGGAACCCGATGCCGTACGGCGCAGTCGTCGTGCCCAGGTTGGTCGCCTCGGCGGTCACGCGCAGGCCGCCCGCCGTCAGCTCGTAGGTCACCTGCAGGCGGACCGGCCACGGGTACCCGTGGGTCGGGACGACGACGTGCTCCAGCACCACCGTCGTGGCGTCGGCGCTGAGCGTCTCGAAGGTCGTGTGGGCGACCAGCCCGTGCAGAGCGGTCTGCCGCGACGGCTCGGTCAGCGGGACCTCGTACGTGGTGCCCTCGTAGCCGTACGTCCCGTCGCGCAGCCGGTTGGGCCACGGTGCCAGGACCGCCCCGGAGAACGCCGGCGGGATCTCCGTCTCGTCGAACGGCAGGACGACGTCGCGGCCGTCGACGACGTACTCGCGCAGGCTCGCGCCGACGGCGGTTACGACGGCGCGCTGCGCACCGAGCTCGAGGACGTGCTGGCGGCCGGTCGGCAGGGGTGTGGTGAGGGTCGTGGACACGCTCACACGGTATCTGCCCGCCGTCCCGTCTGTGGACAACGGGGTGTGCGACGCGCGTCGTGTCCCCTAGGGTTCCGGCCAGCGTGCAGACCGGACATGACGGACGTATCGGACGCTGTGACGGGCGCGTGATCGACCTGGGACCGAGAGCGAGGGGGCGCCGTGGACGGGGTGGCGATCCTCGAGACCGAGGTGCGCGAGCTGATCCGCCGCCGCGGTCTGGACCCCGTGCGGGACCGCCCCGGCGTGGTCGCCCTGGTCTCGGACGCGATCGCCGACTACGACGAGCGGTCGGTCGTCGGCGCCGTCCCGCCTCTGGTCGACGCGGTCGCCGCGCACAAGGCGGTGGTGGATGCGGTCGCGGGGCTGGGTCCGCTGCAGAAGTACCTCGACGACCCCGAGGTCGAGGAGATCTGGATCAACTCGCCCACGCAGGTGTTCGTCGCGCGCCGCGGCGAGGCCGAGCTCACCACGACCATGCTCACGGACGGCCAGGTGCGGGACCTGGTGGAGAAGATGCTCAAGGTCTCGGGGCGTCGGCTGGACCTGTCGAGCCCGTTCGTGGACGCGAGCCTGCCCGGCGGTGAGCGGCTGCACGCGGTGATCCCGGACGTCACGCGGCGGCACTGGTCGGTGAACATCCGCAAGTACGTGGTGCCGGCGACCTCGCTGGACGACCTCGTCGCCCTGGGGACGGTGTCCCCGCACGCGGCCGCGTTCCTGGCGGCGGCCGTCCGCGCGGGCCTGAACGTGCTGGTCTCCGGGGGCACCCAGGCGGGCAAGACCACCATGCTCAACGCCCTCGCGGGAGCCATCCCGGCGCGGGAGCGCGTGATCACGTGCGAGGAGGTCTTCGAGCTGCGGCTCGTCGCGCGCGACTGGGTCGCCATGCAGTGCCGCCAGCCCAGCCTGGAGGGCACCGGGGAGATCCCGCTGCGCCGGCTGGTCAAGGAGGCGCTGCGGATGCGGCCGAGCCGGCTGCTGGTCGGCGAGGTGCGCGAGGCGGAGGCGCTCGACCTGCTGATCGCGCTGAACGCGGGCGTGCCGGCGATGTGCACCATCCACGCGAACTCCGCACGGGAGGCGCTGACCAAGCTGTGCACGCTGCCGTTGCTCGCCGGGGAGAACGTGTCGGACCGGTTCGTCGTGCCGACGGTCGCCTCCGCGGTGGACCTCGTCGTGCACCTGGACATCGACGGCAACGGACGTCGGCTGGTGCGTGAGGTCGTGGCGGTGCCCGGCCGGGTCGAGCAGGGCATCGTGGAGACCGCCGACGTCTTCCACGCACGCGACGCCCACCTGGTCCGCGCCGACGGCTACCCGCCGCACCCCGAACGCTTCGCCCGCGCCGGGATCGACCTGCCGGCGCTGCTGCGGGGGCGGACCTGATGGGGGTGGTCGTCGGGTTGCTGCTCGGTGCCGGGCTGGCGTGCATCTGGTGGTCGTTCTGGGCCGAGCCGCGCCGGCCCGGCTCACGGAGCTCCACCGGCTGGCACGCCAGGACCCAGGACGCGCTGGTGCAGGCGGGGATGGCCGGGGCGACGCCCGGGGGACTGGTGCTGACCAGCGTCGTGCTCGGGCTGGTGGTCCTGGTGCTCGGCACGGCACTGACGCGGATCCCGTCCATCGCGCTGTGCTTCGCGCTCTTCGCGACGATGGCTCCGTGGGCGGTGGTGCGGGGCCGCGCCCGCCGGCGTCGGTCCCGGCTGCGCCAGCTCTGGCCCGAGGTGGTCGACCACCTGGGGTCCGGGATCCGCGCCGGGCTGGCGCTGCCCGAGGCTGTCGCGCAGATCGGGGAGCGTGGGCCGGTCGAGCTGCGAGAGGCGTTCACGGCGTTCGCCGAGGACTACCGCGCCACCGGGCGCTTCGGGGACTGCCTCGACGCGCTCAAGGCCCGGCTCGCCGACCCGGTGGCCGACCGGATCGTCGAGGCGCTGCGCCTGACCCGCGACGTGGGCGGCACCGACCTGGGTCGGCTGCTGCGCACGCTGGCCACGTTCCTGCGCGAGGACGTACGCACCCGCGGCGAGCTCGAGGCCCGGCAGAGCTGGACCGTGTACGCGGCGCGGCTCGCGGTCGCGGCGCCGTGGGTCGTGCTCGCGCTGCTGGCCACCCGCCCGGAGGCCGCCAGCGCCTACGACACTCCCGCGGGGTTCGCCGTGCTCGCGGTCGGCGGCGCCTGCACCGTGGCGGCGTACCTGGTGATGCTGCGCATCGCCCGGCTGCCCGACGACCCGCGGGTCCTGCGGTGAGCCCGGGCGTCCTCGGGGCGCTGGTGGGGCTCCTCGGCGGGCTCGGCCTGACGGTCGTGGTCCTGCGGCTGCGCTCCCGGCGGATCAGCCTCGACCAGCGGCTCGCGCCCTACCTGCGCCCGCAGGCGACGTCCTCGGGGCTGCTGCGGGCGCCGAGCGTGCGAGGACCGTTCGCCACGGTGGAGCGACTCGCGGCACCCGTGATGTCGGACGCGGTCCGCCTGGTGACCCGCCTCGGGTCGCCCACCGCCGACCTGCGGCGCCGCCTCGGCCGGGCAGGCCGCACCGAGACCGTCGAGCAGTTCCGTGCCGGGCAGGTGGTCTGGGGCGTGCTCGGGCTGGCCGCCGGTCTCGCGCTCGCGCTGGTGCTCGCCGCGGCGCGCGGCGGCGCCGTCGTCCCGCTCGTCGTGCTCGTGGCCGTCTGCGGCCTGACCGGGGTGCTGGCGCGGGACTGGGCGCTCACGCGTCAGCTGCGGGCGCGCGAGTCGCGGATGCTCACCGAGCTGCCGACCATCGCGGAGCTGCTCGCGCTGGCGGTCGGGGCCGGTGAGGGGGCCGTCGGTGCTCTCGAGCGCGTGGTCCGCAGCACCCACGGCGAGCTCACCGCGGAGCTGGCGCGCACCCTGGCCGACACGCGCGCCGGCGCGCCCCTGACCGCCGCGCTCGACAACCTGGCCGACCGGACCGGGCTGGCGGCGCTCGCGCGCTTCGCGGAGGGCGTCGCCGTGGCGGTGGAACGCGGGACGCCCCTGGCCGACGTGCTGCGGGCGCAGGCGCAGGACGTGCGTGAGGAAGGGCGCCGCGCCCTCATGGAGACGGGCGGGCGCAAGGAGGTGCTGATGATGGTCCCGGTGGTCTTCCTGATCCTGCCCATCACGGTCGTCTTTGCGGTCTTCCCCTCGATGGTGGTCCTGCGAGTCGGACTGTGACGCGCGCAGGGGTCTGGCACGGCGCCGCGGTGGCGCCCGACGAAGGGAGAACCGATGACGAACGGGACCGAGATCGAGGAGAGTTCGAGCGACCGCCCGACGTCACGCGTGCGGGCGGCGCTGTGGGGCTCGCTGGTGTGGGGGTCGACGGCGTGGGCGGGCGTCCGGCGTCACGTGGGACGCGGCGGACCCGACCGCGGCGACGTGCCCGGCTGGGTCCTGGTGACCCTGATGACCGCCGGCCTGGTGACCGCGCTGTGGGTGATCGCCGGCGACGCGCTCGGGCGGGTGTTCCTGGACGCGATCAACAGCGTCACCGGCACCTGACCGCCGACGCGGGGTCGGCGATCGTCGACTTCGCACTGGTCGGGGGCCTGGTGACCGTCCTGTTCGTCGCGGTGCTGCAACTGACCCTGGTGCTGCACGTGCGGAACACGCTCGTGGACTCCGCCGCCGAGGGTGCCCGCTACGGCGCGCTGTCCGGGCACGACCCCGCGGACGGCGCCGAGCGGTCGCGCCTGCTGATCACGCAGTCGTTGTCGGCGGCGTACGCCCGCGGCGTGAGCGCGCAGCGGACCAGGCTGGACGGGCTCGACGTCGTGCGGATCGAGGTGCAGGCGCCGCTCCCGCTGGTCGGGCTGATCGGCCCGGCGGGCACGCTGACCGTCCGCGGGCACGCCCTGGCCGAGGCGCCGTGACGAGCGGCTGGGCGGCGCGGCGGGCCCGGCCGGCGGGCGACGACGGCAGCTCGGTCGTCGAGTTCCTGGGCCTCTCGGTCGTCCTGATCGTTCCGCTGGTGTACCTGGTCCTCACGCTCGGACGCCTGGAGGCGGCGACGTTCGCCGTCGAGGGCGCGGCGCGCGAGGCTGCGCGGACGTATGTCGCGGCCGAGGGTGCCGACGCCGGGACGCAGCGGGCGGTCGCCGCTGTCGGCATCGCCCTGCGCGACCAGGGATTCGATGACGACCCCGCGGACGCGCTGACCCTGACCTGCTCGGCGGAGCCGTGCCTGGCCCCCGGCAGCGACGTCGCCGCGCGGATCGAGGTGCGCGTGCCGCTGCCGTTCGTGCCGAGCTTCGTGCGCGCGGTCGTCCCGCTGGAGGTGCCCGTCAGCGCCGAGCGCGTCGCGCCGGTCGACACCTACCGGACGACCCGATGAGCCGCGGCCGCGGGGACGACGGGCAGGTGATGATCCTGACCCTGGGGTTCGTCGTCGTCGCGCTGCTGCTGCTCACGGTCGTCGTGTCGGCGGCGGGCGTGCACCTGGAGCGCAAGCGGCTGCTGGCGCTCGCGGACCTGCTCGCGCTCGAGGCGGCCGACGCGGTGGCCGAGGACCGGTACTTCGTCCCCGGTGCCGGCCGGACCGCGACGGGCGTCCCGCTCACCGATGCCTCGGTCCGGGCGGGGGTCGACGGCTACCTGCGGGACAACCCGGGTGCGGCGACCGCGTGGGACGAGCTGGCCGTGCTGGACGCGTCGAGCCCCGATGGGCGGTCCGCACGGGTGCACCTGGGTGCGGTGGTCCGGCCGGTGCTGGTGAGCTGGGTGCTCGCGCCGTGGTCGGACGGGATCGCGCTGCAGGCGGAGTCGGTCGCCCGCGGTTCGTGACCGGTGAGGGGATCGGCGAGCCGGGCCGTGGGGCGAGCGGACGGCACGGACCCGGTAACCTGGTCGGTTGTGGCCACCACCGACTTTCCCACCGCGATCCGTGATCTGCGCACCACCCTGGGCACCATCCAGGCGGTGAGCGACCCCAGCGCGCTCCAGGCGAAGGTGGCGCAGCTGTCGGAGCAGGCCTCGGCCCCCGACCTGTGGGACGACCCGGACGCCGCGCAGAAGATCACCAGCGCGCTGTCGGCGACGCAGGCCGAGCTGGACCGGATGAGCACGCTGGACAGCCGGATCGACGACCTCGAGACGCTGGTCGAGATGGCGACCGAGGAGAACGACGAGGACACCCTCGCCGAGGCCGAGGCCGACCTGCTGAAGATCAAGAAGGACCTGGGCGAGCTCGAGGTCCGCACGCTGCTGGCGGGGGAGTACGACCAGCGCGAGGCCGTCGTCACCATCCGCGCGGGCGCCGGTGGCGTCGACGCCGCGGACTTCGCCGAGATGCTGCTGCGCATGTACCTGCGCTGGGCCGAGCGGCACGGCTACCCGACCTCCGTGCTCGACACGTCCTACGCGGAGGAGGCGGGCCTGAAGTCGGCGACCTTCGAGGTGAAGGTCCCGTACGCGTACGGGAACCTGTCCGTCGAGGCCGGCACGCACCGCTTGGTGCGCATCTCGCCGTTCGACAACCAGGGCCGGCGCCAGACGAGCTTCGCGGCCGTCGAGGTCATCCCGCTCATCGAGTCGAACGACTCCATCGACATCCCCGAGTCGGAGATCAAGGTCGACGTCTTCCGCTCGTCGGGCCCCGGCGGCCAGTCCGTCAACACCACCGACTCCGCGGTGCGGATGACCCACATCCCGACCGGCATCGTGGTGTCGATGCAGAACGAGAAGTCGCAGATCCAGAACCGTGCCGCCGCGCTGCGCGTGCTGCAGTCACGCCTGCTGCTGGTCCGCAAGGCCCAGGAGGACGCCCAGAAGAAGGCCATGGCCGGTGACGTCAAGGCGAGCTGGGGCGACCAGATGCGCTCGTACGTCCTGCAGCCGTACCAGATGGTCAAGGACCTGCGCACGGAGCACGAGGTCGGCAACCCGGCCGCGGTGTTCGACGGCGACATCGACGACTTCATCGAGGCAGGCATCCGCTGGCGCCGATCGCAGGAGAACGCCTCCGCCTGAAACACGTTGCCTTCGGGCATCGAAGCGATGCCCGCCGGAACGCTCCCATAACGCCCAGGACACGGGTTGATAACGACACTTGCGTGCGCCTAGTCTTCAGGTCTTGAATTCAACCGACATGACCGGGCGTGCGGGACCGGTGCGGATCCTCACGGGTCCCACCCGGGCCGCCGGGGCACAGACGCCCTCGGCGCCGTACGACCGGACGGTTCAACTAGGGAGCAGACAACGATGTCTTTTGCATGGAAGAAGGTGGCCGTCGGCATCGCCACGGCAGGCCTGGTCGTCGGGCTCTCCGCCTGCAGCCAGGAGCGGGACGCAGAGGCCGAGCCCACCGGCGACGCCGCCGTCGAGGAGACCATGGTCGGCATCGCGATGCCGACCAAGAGCCTCGAGCGGTGGAACCGTGACGGTGCGCACCTCGAGGACCTGCTCCAGGAGTCGGGCTACGAGACGACGCTGCAGTACGCCGACAACAAGGTGGACCAGCAGATCACGCAGCTCGAGAACATGATCAACCAGGGCGCGAACATCCTCGTGATCGCGGCGATCGACGGCACGGCGCTCACGCCCGTCCTCGACCAGGCCGCGGAGAACGACGTCACGGTCATCGCCTACGACCGCCTGATCAACGACACGGAGAACGTCGACTACTACGCGACGTTCGACAACGAGAAGGTCGGCCAGCTCCAGGGCGAGTACATCGTCGAGGCGCTCGACCTCGAGAACGCGGCGGGTCCGTTCAACCTCGAGCCCTTCGCCGGCTCGCCGGACGACAACAACGCCAAGTTCTTCTTCTCCGGCGCGTGGGACGTCCTCAAGCCCTACGTGGACGAGGGCAAGTTCGTCGTCCCGTCGGGCAAGGCGCCCGCGAGCAACGACGACTGGGCCAGCATCGGCATCCAGGGCTGGGGCTCCGACACCGCCCAGGCCGAGATGGAGAACCGCCTCAACTCGTTCTACGGCGGCGGCCAGAAGATCGACGTGGTCCTGTCCCCGAACGACTCGCTCGCGCTGGGCATCGCCCAGGCCCTCGCGGGTGCCGGCTACGCCCCGGGCGACGGCTACCCGGTGCTGACCGGGCAGGACGCCGACCAGGCGAACGTGCTCAACATGCTGGCCGGCAAGCAGTCCATGTCCGTCTGGAAGGACACCCGCGAGCTGGGTGACCGCGTCAGCGTCATGATCGACTCCATCGTCAACGGCGACACCGTCGAGGTCAACGACGAGGAGACGTACGACAACGGCGTCAAGGTCGTCCCGACCTACCTGCTCGACCCGCAGGTCGTCACGCCCGACACCGTCGAGTCCGTGCTCGTCGAGTCCGGCTTCTACAAGGCCTCGGACCTGGGTCTCTGACCCTTCCGGAGTGCTGCCGAACGCCGGCCCGTGCCAGACGTGCACGGGTCGGCGCTCGGCGGCGTCGCCTGACGACACTGTGAGGACACATGAGCACTGACCACATCCTCGAGATGCGGGACATCACCAAGCGGTTCCCCGGCGTGATCGCGCTGCAGGACGTCAACCTTCTGGTCCGGCAGGGCGAGATCCACGCGATCTGCGGGGAGAACGGGGCCGGGAAGTCGACCCTCATGAAGGTGCTGTCGGGCGTCTACCCGCACGGCACCTACGAGGGGGACATCGTCCTGGGCGGCGAGACCGTCGAGTTCCGCGGCATCCGCGACTCCGAGCGGCACGGCGTCGTGATCATCCACCAGGAGCTCGCGCTGAGCCCGTTCCTGTCGATCGCCGAGAACATCTTCCTCGGCAACGAGCAGGCGGAGCGCGGCGTCGTCGACTGGAACAAGACCAACGCCGAGGCCGCCAAGCTGCTCGCCCGCGTGGGCCTCGACGAGCGGCCCGACACCAAGATCGTCGACATCGGCGTCGGCAAGCAGCAGCTCGTGGAGATCGCGAAGGCGCTCTCCAAGGAGGTGCGCCTGCTCATCCTCGACGAGCCCACGGCGGCCCTGAACGACGAGGACAGCGCCCACCTGCTGGGCCTGATCCGCAGCCTCAAGGCCCACGGGATCACGTCGATCATCATCAGCCACAAGCTCAACGAGATCGAGGCGATCGCCGACACCACGACGATCATCCGCGACGGCAAGACCATCGAGACCATCGACATGCACGGTGGCGACGTGAGCGAGGAGCGGATCATCCGCGCGATGGTCGGCCGCTCGCTGGACAACCGGTTCCCGGAGCACACGCCCACGATCGGCGAGGAGGTGCTGCGGATCGAGGACTGGACCGTGCACCACCCCATCGACCAGTCGCGCAAGGTCGTCGACGGTGCGTCGCTGGACGTGCGCCGCGGCGAGATCGTCGGCATCGCCGGTCTCATGGGCGCGGGGCGCACGGAGCTCGCCATGAGCGTCTTCGGGCGCAGCTACGGCGCGCGGATCAGCGGCCGGGTGTTCAAGGACGGCAAGCAGGTCGACCTGCGCAACGTCGGCGCGGCCATCCGGCACGGCATCGCGTACGCGACGGAGGACCGCAAGCGGTTCGGCCTCAACCTGATCGACACCATCCAGCACAACATCTCGGGGTCCGCCCTGGGCAAGCTCGCCCGCTGGGGCGTCGTCAACCGCAGGGACGAGGAGAAGGTCGCCGAGCAGTACCGGCGCGACCTCAACATCAAGACGCCCACGGTCGCTGCCCTGGTGGGCAAGCTGTCGGGCGGCAACCAGCAGAAGGTCGTGCTGAGCAAGTGGATCTACACCGATCCTGACGTGCTGATCCTCGACGAGCCCACGCGCGGCATCGACGTGGGCGCCAAGTACGAGATCTACACGATCATCAACCGGCTGGCGGATGCGGGGAAGGGCGTCATCGTCATCTCCTCGGAGCTGCCGGAGCTGATCGGGATCTGCGACCGGATCTACGCGCTCAGCCAGGGACGCGTCACGGGCCAGGTCGCCCGCGCCGACGCCACGCAGGAGCGACTCATGCAGTACATGACCATGGAGAAGGACGTGACGGCACGATGACTACCGACCTCAACACCGCCCCGGCAGCGCCGCCGGGAGCCCAGCCCCGGGTGCCGCTCTCGCAGCGGATGGCGGGTCTCGGCGGCAACGCGCGCCAGTACGGCATCTTCGGCGCGCTCGTCGTGATCGTCCTGCTGTTCCAGGTGCTCACCGACGGCAAGCTGCTGCTCGCCAACAACGTCGCCGCCCTGTTCCAGCAGAACGCCTACGTGATGATCCTGGCCATCGGCATGGTCATGGTCATCGTCGCCGGGCACATCGACCTGTCGGTCGGCTCGGTCGTCGCGTTCGTCGGCGGCATCGTCGCCGTGAGCATGCGCGACCTGGGCCTGTCCTGGATGCTCGCGGTCCTGCTCGGCCTCGCGGTCGGCGCGGTCGTGGGTGCCTGGCAAGGCTTCTGGGTGGCCTACGTCGGCATCCCCGCCTTCATCGTGACGCTGGCGGGCATGCTCGTGTTCCGCGGGCTCGCGCTCGTGGTCGTGGGGGAGACGGTCGCGGGCCTGCCGTCGGAGTTCATCGCGATCTCCAAGGGCTCGCTGCCCAACGTGCTGGGCTACGCCAACAACATGGACGTGGTCACGCTGCTGATCGGGGCGCTGGCCATCGCGGCGATCGCGGTCAACCAGGTGCGTGCCCGCAGCTCGCTGCGCAAGCACGAGCTGTACGTCGAGCCGACCGGCCTGTTCGTCACCAAGCTCGCGCTGGTCGCCATCGGCGTCGGGGTGCTCACGGTCATCCTGTCGTTCTCCGCGGGCGGCACGCCGATCGTGCTGGTCATCATCGGGGTGCTCGTCGTGGCGTACTCGTTCCTGATGGGCCGCACGGTGTTCGGCCGGCACATCTACGCGATCGGCGGCAACCGCCTCGCGGCGAGCCTGTCGGGCGTCAACACGCGCAGGGTCGACTTCTGGATCTTCGTGAACATGGGCCTGCTCGCCGGTGCGGCCGCCGTCGTCACCACGGCCCGCGCGGGGGCTGCCGCGGCGGGAGCCGGTGCCAGCTTCGAGCTCGACGCGATCGCCGCGTGCTTCATCGGTGGGGCGGCGGTCACGGGCGGCATCGGCAGGATCTCGGGCGCCATCGTCGGTGCGCTCATCATGGGCGTGCTCAACATGGGCCTGTCGATCATGTCGGTCGACCCGTCCTGGCAGCAGGCGATCAAGGGCCTCGTGCTGCTGCTCGCGGTCGCGTTCGACCTGATCAACAAGCGACGCGCGGGGACCAGCTAGCGAGGCGGTGGCGGGGGGCGGCGACGAGTTCGGCTAGGTTCGCCCGGTGAGCAGGCGAGCAGCGGCAGCCGGCTCCCAGTCGTCCCTGCGTGAGGCCAACCGCAACCTGGTCGTCGAGACGGTCAAGCGGTTCGGCGGGCTCACGCAGGTCGAGCTCGCCGCCGCCACCAGCCTGTCGCAGGCGACGGTGTCGACGATCGTCCGGGAGCTCCTGGCTGCCGGCGTCGTCGACACCGCCACGACCACCCGCAGCGGGCGGCGTGCCCAGATGGTCACGCTCGCCCGCCGCATCGGTCTGGCGGCCGGGGTGCAGATCGGCCCCCGGCACCTGCGGATCGTGCTCGGTGACTTCAGCCACCAGGTGATCGCCGAGCAGACCCTGCCGCTGCCGGCGGAGCACCGGGTGGACACGAGCCTGGACCGGGTGGCGCTGCTGGTGGTGGACCTGGTGGAGCGCGTCGGTGCGTCGCTCGACGACGTCGTCGGGCTGGGCGTGGGACTGCCCGCACCGGTCGACGCGTCCACGGGCATGGTCTCCGTGCCGGGCATCATGGCCGGCTGGGACACGGTGCACATCGGCCAGGTGCTGGCCAAGCGCCTGGGCCGGCCGGTGTACGTCGACAACGACGCCAACCTCGGCGCGATCGCGGAGAGCACGCTCGGCGCGGCCCGCCCGTACGGTGACAGCGTCTTCGTGCGCGCGTCGTACGGCACGGGCGCCGGGATCGTCATCAACGGGCAGGTCCACCGCGGTGTGGCCGGCACGGCCGGCGAGATCGGCCACGTGCCGGTCGCGTTCCCCGGCGAGCTGTGCCGCTGCGGCAACCGCGGATGCCTCGACACCGTCGTCGGGGCCGCTGCCCTGATCGGGCTGCTGCGCGAGAGCAGCGGGCCGCTCACGCTGCGGGACGTGGTGCAGCGCGCGATCGACGGCGACGAGCGGTGCTGCGCCGCGGTCGCCGCGGCGGGAGCCATGATCGGCACGGTCGTCGCGGGCCTCGGGGTGGCGGTCAACCCGCAGGTGGTGGTCGTGGGCGGCGAGCTCGCGGAGACCGGGGAGACCCTGCTGCGGCCCCTGCGCGAGGAGGTGCGTCGGCGGGTGCTGCCCAACCACATCGCCCCGCTCGAGGTGGTGCCGGCGTCGCTGGGGTCCCGGGCCGAGGTGATCGGTGCCCTCGTCCTGGCGGTGCAGTCCACGTCCGTGCCGCTGCGGGTGGACGACGACGCGCCGGTCGGGGCAGGAACGGCGACATGACGTTGTTGACTGACGAGGTGGCGGGGGATTCACTGCACGTGTCACGTGCCCAACGAGGAGCCGGGGAATGGCGATGAGCGGCGCGAACGAGGTGCCCCTGCTGTCGCTGCGCGGGGTGAGCAAGCGTTTCGGGGCGGTGGAGGCGCTGGTCGGCATCGACCTCGACGTCCACGCGCACGAGGTGGTCGCGCTCGTCGGCGACAACGGTGCCGGGAAGTCCACGCTCGCCAAGATGATCTCGGGAGTGCTGACCCCGGACACGGGTCTCATCGAGATCGACGGCGAGGTGGTGACCATCCCGACGCCGATCGCCGCGCACGCGCTCGGCATCGCGACCGTGTTCCAGGACCTCGCGCTGTGCGACAACCTCGACGTCACGTCGAACCTGTTCCTCGGCCGCGAGCTGCGCACCCGGCTGGGCCGCGACGACGAGCGCATGGAGCAGGTCGCACGGCAGACCCTCCGGAACCTGAACAGCCGCATCACGTCGGTGCGCTCGCCGCTGTCGACGCTGTCCAAGGGGCAGCGCCAGTCCGTCGCGATCGCGCGCACGCTCATCGGCAGCCCGCGCATCGTGGTCCTCGACGAGCCGACCGCCGCCCTGTCGGTGGCGCAGACAGCCGAGGTCCTCACGCACATCGAGCGGCTGCGCGACCTGGGGCTCGGGGTCGTCATCATCAGCCACAACATGAACGACGTCCGGGCGGTGTCCGACCGGATCCTGGTGCTCCGGCACGGCCGCCCCAACGGCGAGTTCGACGCCGCGACGGTCAGCCACGAGGCGCTCCTCGCGGCGATCACCGGGGCCACGCCGATCGGTCTGGCCGCGAGCATGTACGCCCGGATGGCGAACTGACGGGTGGTATGTCCGTCCTGTCCGGGTGGTGTGACGGATCGCTGGTGCGCCTGCGGCGTGTCACCGCCCGGGCGGGGGCGCAGCGCTGCCTAGTCTCGACGAGGCCGGTAGTAGTTCCCGCCTTGTCCCCGAGCACTGGCCACCGATGTCGTGATCCGTTTCGAGAACGTCACCAAGGTCTACGCGCGCGGCGCCCGACCGGCGCTGGACCGCGTGTCCCTGGATGTCGAACGGGGTGAGTTCGTCTTCCTCGTCGGAGCCTCCGGCTCGGGCAAGTCGACCTTCCTGCGCCTCGTGCTGCGCGAGGAGCGGGCGTCGGCCGGCCGAGTCTTCGTCGCCGGCAAGGAGCTGGGCACGCTGTCGTCGTGGAAGGTCCCGGCCCTGCGACGCCACATCGGCGCGGTGTTCCAGGACTTCCGCCTGCTGCCCAACAAGACGGTGTTCGAGAACGTGGCGTTCGCGCTGCAGGTCATCGGCAAGCCGCGCCACCACATCCTGACCACCGTGCCGGACACGCTCGAGATGGTCGGCCTGGCCGGCAAGGAGAAGCGCCGTCCGCACGAGCTGTCCGGCGGTGAGCAGCAGCGCGTCGCCATCGCCCGCGCGTTCGTCAACCGGCCCAACATCCTGCTGTGCGACGAGCCCACGGGAAACCTGGACCCGACGACGTCCCTGGGGATCATGCGCCTGCTCGACCGGATCAACCGCACGGGCACGACCGTCGTCATGGCGACGCACGACGACGAGATCGTCGACCAGATGCGCAAGCGGGTCGTCGAGCTGTCCACGGGCGAGATGGTCCGTGACCAGTCGCGCGGCGTGTACGGATCGGACCGCTGATGCGCCTGCAGTTCATCCTCTCCGAGATCGGCCAGGGCCTTCGCCGCAACCTGTCGATGACGATCTCCGTCATCCTGGTGACGTTCGTGTCGCTGACCTTCGTCGGCTCCGCCGTCCTGCTGCAGACGCAGATCGGCAAGATGAAGGACGACTGGTACGACAAGGTCGAGGTCTCCGTCTTCCTGTGCCCGCAGAACTCGACCGCGCCCACGTGCGCGAGCGGCGAGGTCACGGACGAGCAGAAGTCGCAGATCCAGGCGGCGCTCGCGTCGCCCGAGGTCGACCCGTTCGTGGAGAAGGTCTACACGGAGACCAAGGAACAGGCCTACGAGGCGTTCCAGGAGCAGTTCAAGGACCAGTTCTGGGCCTCCGCGGCGACCGTCGACGACATGAACTCGTCGTACCGGATCAAGCTGACGGACCCCGAGAAGTACTCGGTGGTCTCGGAGGTCATCTCCGGCAAGGCGGGGGTGGAGGAGGTCAAGGACCAGCAGCGGCTGTTCGACCGGCTCTTCTCCGTGCTCAACAGCGCGACCCTGCTGGCCGGTGGGCTGGCGCTGGTGATGCTGCTGGCCGCCGTCCTGCTGATCACGACCACGATCCGGCTGTCCGCGCTGAGCCGCCGCCGGGAGACCGGCATCATGCGGCTGGTCGGGGCGTCCACCATGTTCATCCAGCTGCCGTTCATGCTCGAGGGGGCCATCGCCGCGACGATCGGCGCCCTGCTCGCCGTCGGTGGGCTCTGGCTGGGCGTGACGTACCTGATCGAGGACTGGCTCGGCGGCTCCGCGGGCTGGATCCCGTACGTCAGCACCGCCGACGTCCTGACCATCGCACCGGTGCTGATCGGGGTCGCGATCCTGCTCGCCGCGATCTCCTCGCTGGTGACCCTGAGCCGCTACACCAAGGTCTGACCATGAGCCGCCTGCGCGTGTCCGCGTTCCTGACCACGGTCGTCGTCCTGCTCTCGGCGTTCCTGGCCGGGCCCGCCGCCGCCGACAGCATCGACGACCGCCGCCGGGCGGCCCAGGCGCAGAAGGAGGCCATCGCCAAGGCGCGCGAGCAGACGCACGCCGCGATGGAGGGCGTCGACGCGAGCATCCAGGAGCTCGCCGTGCAGCTCTCGGACACGCAGGCGAAGATCCCGGGCGCGCAGGCGGCGCTCGACACGGCGAAGGCGCAGCTCGAGCAGGCGCAGCGCGAGGCGGCGATGATCGCGGCGCGGCTGGTGGACGCACAGGACCAGCAGGCGACGATCACGACGACGATCGCGCAGGACACCGAGCGCGCGACGCAGATGCGCGCCGCGATCGGGCAGATGGCCCGCGAGGCGTACAAGGGTGGCGGCGGCGTCTCCGGCGTCGACATCATCCTGGACGCCCAGAGCACCGACGACTTCGTGCAGCGCTACGGCCTCATGGCCACCGCGCTGCGCACGCAGGCCCAGATCCTCGACGAGCTCAAGGCGGCGGAGGCCGGCAACCGCAACGCCGAGGCGCGGCTCGCCGCGGTCAAGGACAAGATCGCCGAGCTCAAGGCCGCAGCCGACCAGAAGGTCGTCGAGGCGGACGCCGCGAAGGTCGCCGCCACCGCGGCGAAGGAGGCGCTCGACGCCCTCCTGGCCCAGCAGGTGGCGCAGCAGGCGGCCCTCGACAGCACGCGGGCCTCGCTCGAGGCGCAGCTCGCCCAGGCCGACGCCGAGGCCGCGCAGGTGCAGAAGGAGCTCGAGCAGGCGGCCGCCGAGGCGCGTGCCCGCGACGCGGCGGCCGGCAGGCCGAAGCCCCAGCCCGGCCCGATCGGCGGCGGCGGGGGTGGCGGTGGCGGCGGTGGTGGTGCGCTGTTCGGCAACCCCACCAGCATCAGCCCGATGTACGTGACCTCCGACTACGGCATGCGGCTGCACCCGACGCTGAACTACGTGCGGCTGCACGCCGGCATCGACCTGCGCACCTACTGCGGCACGCCGCTGTACGCCGGCCGCGCCGGCACGGTCACGTGGGCCAAGTCGCGGTTCGGCTTCGGCAACCAGGTGATGATCGACAGCGGGTTCGTCAACGGCAACGCCGTGTCGGCCAGCTACAACCACATGACCAGCTTCGCGGTGGGCGCGGGCCAGAGCGTCGAGCGCGGCCAGCTCATCGGGTACGCCGGCAACACCGGCACCTCCGCGGCCTGCCACCTGCACCTCGAGGTCTACCTGAACGGCCAGCCGACGAACCCCCGTCCGCTGCTCGGACTCTGAAAGCGCTGGTCCGGGCCAGGTAGTCTCGACCTGCACACTCCCTTTCCAGCCAGGAACGAGGTTCGACCACCGTGGCCAAGGACGTCGGGCGCAAGGTCGTCGCGTCGAACCGCAAGGCCCGGCACGACTACGTCATCGAGGACGTCTTCGAGGCCGGCATGGTGCTCAGCGGCACCGAGGTCAAGGCGCTGCGCATGGGCCGGGCCTCGCTGGTGGACGGCTGGTGCGAGGTGACCAACGGGGAGCTGTGGCTCGAGGGCGTGCACATCCCCGAGTACTCGCAGGGCACGTGGACCAACCACGCACCCCGCCGCAAGCGCAAGCTGCTCCTGCACCGCCAGGAGATCGACCGCCTGGAGTCCCGCACGCGGGAGAAGGGGCAGACGATCATCCCGCTGTCCTTGTACTTCCTCGACGGACGGGCCAAGGTAGAGATAGCGCTTGCCCGAGGCAAGCGCGAGTGGGACAAACGCCAGGCGCTACGCGAGAGGCAGGACAACTTGGAGGCCACCCGAGCCATCCGCGAGAAGCGCGACCTGTGAGGGCCGTTCGCGCACTCCTGCTGGCACTGGGTCTGGTCGTCTCGCTGACCGCCGCTGCCGTCCCGGACCAGTCCGGGGGCCGCGAGATCACCCGCTACGACGTCACGGCCGTGCTGGCCGAGGACGGCACCATGCGGGTGACCCTCGACTTCGACTTCGACTTCGGCTTCGAGTACGGGCACGGCCCGTACCTGACGCTGCCGACGCGCGTCTCCTACGACGACGAGCTGGACCGCGCCTTCCGGTACACGGACATCTCGGTGTCCTCCCCGTCGGGCGCCCCCGCCGATCTGCACACGGAGTCGGAAGACGACATGCTCCTGCTGCGCATCGGCGACGAGGACATCGACGACGTCAAGGGCGTGCAGACGTACCGCGTCGAGTACACCGCGGACGGACTGCTCAACCCGGCCAACGCCCAGCACTCCGGCGACGAGCTGTACTGGAACGTCATCGGCTCCGGCTGGGACATCCCGCTGGGCGACCTGTCGGTGACCGTCGAGGGTCCCGCCCCGGTCGAGGGTGTCGCCTGCTTCGCCGGCTCGTACGGGTCCGATGCGCCGTGCACCTCGTCGTCGTTCGACGGCTCCACCGCGACGTTCACGCAGGACCTGCTTCCGTTCGGCTACCAGTTCTCCACCGTGACCGGCTGGCCCGCGGGCACGTTCCCCGGCGTCGAGCCGATCCTCGTCGACAAGATCGACCCGCTCGCCCCCGTGCGGCCGCTCTCCGCGCTCGGCGGGGTCGCCCTGCTGGTGCTCGCCGGCGGTGCCGCCCTGGCGGTCGTGCGGGTGCGCCGCGTGGGCCGCGACCGCGCGTACCTCGGCCTGACGCCGGG
This sequence comes from Cellulomonas fengjieae, assembly GCF_018388465.1. Lineage (NCBI taxonomy): Bacteria > Bacillati > Actinomycetota > Actinomycetes > Micrococcales > Cellulomonadaceae > Cellulomonas > Cellulomonas fengjieae. The sequence goes on from NZ_CP074404.1 coordinate 1,050,340, forward strand.
GCTGCGGCCGGCCGAGAACCAGCCCGGTGCCGCGTCCGGCTTCCGTGACCGGCGCGAGGTCGTCTCGGTGCAGTTCCAGCCCCCAGAGGGCGTGCGCCCCGGGGAGGTCGGCACGCTCGTCGACGAGAAGGCCGATCCCGTCGACGTCACCGCCACCCTGGTGGACCTCGCGGTGCGCGGGTACCTGCGCATCGAGGAGGTGCCCCGCAAGGACCCGAAGAAGAAGCCGGACGACTGGACCCTCGTGCAGGTCAAGCGCGGCGACGGTGACCTCCTGCCGTACGAGCAGACGCTGATGCGCGAGCTCTTCAAGAAGAAGTCCTTCGAGGTCACGCTGTCGGACCTGAAGACGACCTTCGCCGCCTCCATGGCCAAGGTCCAGGACGGGCTCTACGACCACGTCACCGAGTCCGGCTGGTTCCGGTCCAACCCCAAGTCGGTGCGCACCGCCTGGTACGTCGTCGGCACCGTGATCGCCGTGCTGGGCGCCCTCGCGACGGTGGGGGTGTTCGCCGCCGGGGTGCAGGTGCCCGGGCTCGGTCTGGTGCCGCTCGCGGTGGCCATCGTCGGCGTGGTCGTCATCGTCCTGGGCAAGGCCGCACCCGCGCGCACCGAGGACGGCACCGCCGTGCTGGCCCAGGCCCTCGGGTTCCGCCGCTACCTGGCCACCGCCGAGGCGAACCAGCTGCGGTTCGAGGAGGGCGAGGACATCTTCAGCCGGTACCTGCCGTACGCGATCGTCTTCGGGCTGGCCGACCGCTGGGCGCGCGTGTTCGCCGAGCTGGCCGCGCAGGGGCGCACGTTCGAGCAGCCGTCCTGGTACGTGGGCAGCTACCTGTACGGCGCGAACCTCTACTGGGCGACCTCGTTCGCCTCGTCGATGGACCGGTTCACGACGATTGCCACGCAGTCGATCTCCGCGCCCACGCCCGGGTCGTCGGGCGGCTCCGGGATGGGTGGCGGAGGGTTCTCCGGCGGTGGCGTCGGCGGCGGTGGTGGCGGGGGCTGGTAAGACTTGTGTCCATGACGCTGCCGGTGATGCCGCCCGTGGACCCGATGCTCTCCAAGTCAGCCGCGACGATCCCGCCCGGCAAGCTCTACGAGCCCAAGTGGGACGGGTTCCGGGCGATCGTGTTCCGCGACGGGGACTCCGTCGAGATCGGCTCGCGCAACACCAAGCCGATGCAGCGGTACTTCCCGGAGATCGTCGAGGCGTGCCTCGCTTACCTGCCCGACCGGTGCGTCGTCGACGGCGAGATCATCGTGCCGTCGTCGTCGGGCGGCCTCGATTTTGACGCCCTCCTGCAGCGGGTGCACCCGGCGGAGTCTCGCGTGCGGCTGCTGTCCGTCGAGACGCCCGCGCTGCTGGTGCTGTTCGACGTGCTGGCGCTCGGGGATGACGACCTGATGGGGCTGCCGTTCTCCTCGCGCAGGGAGGTTCTGGCGTCATTGGTGAAGCCCGGCGGACCGATCTCGATCACGGCGCAGACCGACTCCTTGGACGTCGCGGAGCAGTGGTTCTCGCAGTTCGAGGGCGCGGGGCTCGACGGCGTCGTCGCCAAGGACCCTGCCGGGCTGTACGAGCCCGGCAAGCGGACCATGCAGAAGATCAAGCACGAGCGCACCGCCGACTGCGTGGTCGCCGGGTACCGGCCGCACAAGTCCGGCGACGACGCCGTCGGGTCGCTCCTGCTGGGGCTGTACGACGACGACGGGGTGCTCGCGTCCGTCGGGGTCGCGGCGTCCTTCCCGATGGCGCGGCGGCGTTCGCTCGTCACCGAGCTTGCGCCCCTGGTAGTTCCCCTCGAAGGGCACCCGTGGGACTACTCGGCCTCCGGCCGCACGCCGCGCGAGGCGGCGGGCAGCCGCTGGTCCGCGGGCAAGGACCTGTCGTTCGTGCCGCTGGCGCCGACGCGGGTGGTGGAGGTTGCGTACGACCACATGGAGGGCGACAGGTTCCGGCACACCGCGCAGTTCCGCCGGTGGCGCCCGGACCGGGACCCGTCGTCGTGCACCTACGCGCAGCTCGAGGAGCCGGTGTCGTACTCGCTGTCGGACGTGCTCGCCACCCGCTGACTCCTCAGGTCGGGCCACGGCGTGCCGATGTGTCGGGCGACGGCTGGTCGAACCCGAGCGAAAGCAGCACTGCGTGCGCGCACCGAGCGTTGTCCCCACGGGAGTCGAGCGCACCTTCGGTGACGACGAGATCATCGTGTCCAAGACCGACACCAAGGGCCGGATCGCCTACGCCAACGCGGTGTTCCTGCGGGTGTCCGGGTACGCCGAGGCCGACGTCGTCGGCCAGCCCCACAGCGTGATCCGGCACCCCGAGATGCCCCGCATCATCTTCAAGATCCTGTGGGAGACCATCCAGGCAGGGCAGGAGATCTTCGCGTACATCAACAACCTCGCCGCCGACGGCGCCTACTACTGGGTGTTCGCCCACGTCACGCCTTCTTTCGACCCCGCCGGGTCGATCGTCGGCTACCACTCCAACCGGCGCAGCCCCGACCGCGCCGCGGTCCGCTCCATCGACGGCCTGTACGGCGCCCTGCACGCGGAGGAGGCCAAGCACGCCCGGCCCGCCGACGCGATGGCCGCCTCGGGCGTGCTGCTGGCGGCCGAGCTCGCGGCGCGAGGCATGACGTACGACGAGTTCGTGTGGAGCGTCGGCCGATGAGGCGCTCGGCGACCGTTCCCGACGACCTGCCCCACTACCGCAGCGCGGTCGCCGCACTCTCGGAGGCCTTCGAGCGGGTGGCCGCCGGTGACCTGGAGGTCCGCGTCGCGCCCCTGGCCGGCCCGCCGGAGCTCGCCGCGCTGCGCGACGACGTCAACCACGGGCTCGACGTCATGGACGCCTTCGTCCGCGAGTCCGGCGCCTCGCTCACCGCGGCGGCCGAGGGGCGCTTCCACCGCCAGTTCCTGGTCCGCGGCATGCCCGGCACCTTCCGCGACGGGGCGGAGCGCATCAACACCGCGCGCGCCACCATGCAGGACGCCGCTCTTGCGCTCGAGGAGCAGTCCCTGACCCGCCAGCTCATGGTGGACAAGGTCGTCGAGGTGTCCGTGCACGTCGCCGCCGCGTCGACCGAGCTCGGCGCCTCCGCGCAGGTGCTCGCGCAGTCCGCGCAGTCGGGGGTCGACGAGGCGAACGCCGCGCTCAGCACCGTCGAGGCGCTCGAGCAGGCCGCCGTGGAGATCCAGCAGGCGGTGCAGCTGATCAAGAACGTCGCCAAGCAGACCCGCCTCCTGGCGCTCAACGCGACCATCGAGGCCGCCCGGGCGGGGGAGTTCGGCCGCGGCTTCGCCGTGGTCGCCGCCGAGGTCAAGACGCTCGCCGACGAGTCCGCCCGCTCGTCCGACGACATCACCGCCCAGGTCGCCGCGTCGCGCGCCGCCACCGACCTCGCCGTGCAAGCCATCGGCCGCGTCGCCGGCGCCATCCACGAGATGAACGACCAGGTGGGCGGCATCGCGCAGGCCGCCGGGGGAGCGCAGGGGCTGTCCGAGCTGGCCGAGACGCTGCACAGCGACATCTCGCAGTTCGCGGCGCGGCGCTGAACGCCCGTGTCCGGCTATGCTGGTGGTGCAGGCCGCGCTTCGGCTCGGTCGGTGCTTGAAAACTGAACATGGGGGTGATCGGTTTCGACGGTGATCGTCGAACCAGGAGAAGCGGGTCGAGGACGCACGGTTATCTCGTCAACGCTCCGTGCAAACCAATAGGTGCCAATACAAACCGCACCGACTTCGCCCTCGCCGCCTGAGCGAGTCCCGAAGTCCGTTGGCCTGAGTACGCTCTCGACTCAGTAACCAGCGTCATCTAGAGAGCCACTGCTGGTAATCCTCGTCAGTGGGGTTGCCGGGACTTTTAGCTGACTGGGCCTGTCCACGGCTTGCCTGTGTGACCGTGGGGGCCGAGAAAATCACAGCAGGCTGCACCCGGAGAAGTCCTGGTACTGCGTCATCGGACGCGGGTTCGATTCCCGCCACCTCCACAGTTTCGTATTGACCAGAAGCAGCCATCCGCTGAGGCGGGTGGCTGCTTCTGTGTCTGTGGTGCGCCATCACGCCAGATCGAAGAACCGGTCGAAGAACGCGGTCAACCGGTCGATGACCGCCTGTTTTTTGGCTCCGTGGCTAGAGCCCTTCGCGAACCGGGAGATTGGAGGCAGGATCTGCGTGATGGCGGTGCCCGTGCCACGTACCTGCCCGTCGCGGAAGGCGGTGTCGACGAAGGCGCGGGTCTGCTCGGGCCGGAGGTTCTCCTCGGTGATGATCCGTGCGAGCTCGGCCTCGCGCTTGGCTGCGACGTAGGCGCGCCACTCCTCGGCCACGTCCTCGTCGATGGACACCCGGTCGACGAACTCCTCGATGAGGTCCTTCTTGTTGCGCAGCGACGGGCTGGAGTCGACGGCGCGGTCGATGGCCGCCTTGATCTCCTTGTCATCCCCGTCACCCTTGGCGGCCCGGTACTGCTCGACGAGCATGAGGATGTAGTCGACGTTGATCTCGACCTGCTTGATCAACTCGATCTCGAAGACGACGTCGTCGTTGATCGACTCCCGATCGGCGCCATCCGTGCGGCGGAAGGCCTGGTAGAGGTCCAGGTAGATCGACTGGTAGTCCTGCAGGTCACGGTCCGACAGGATCTGGCTGCCGGCGAAGTCGTCGAACGACACCAGGATGTTGCGCAGCCGCAGCAGGGCCCCGAACAGCGCGATGAAGTCCTTCTGCGCCTGCTCCCCGATGATCTGCTGTCCGAGCGGGAACCGCTCGCGCAGCTCGGTGACCTTCTCGGCGTACTCGTCGAAGTACTCCCCGTAGGGCTTGAGCAGCACGATGCCGGCAGCGTCCTTGTTGCCGAACAGCGCAATCGCGTCGTTCGTCTCGGTCTCCAGGTCCCGGAACGAGACGATGTTGCCGTAGGTCTTGACCGAGTTGAGGATGCGGTTGGTCCGCGAGTAGGCCTGGATCAGGCCGTGGGCGCGCAGGTTCTTGTCCACCCACAGCGTGTTCAGCGTGGTGGCGTCGAACCCGGTGAGGAACATGTTGACGACGATGACCAGGTCGACCTCACGGTTCTTCATCCGCAGCGACAAATCCTGATAGTAGTTCTGGAAGCCGTCCGCGCTCGTGTCGTACGAGGTGCCGAACATGTCGTTGTAGTCCTGGATGGCGTCCTCGAGGAAGTCGCGCGACGAGCGGTCCAGGAGATCGGTCTCGAACTCCTCCTCGCCGAGCAGCCCTGCGCCAGTCTCGTCCTCGGCCTCGTTGGGTGCGTAGGAGTAGATGAGCGCGACCTTGAGCCGCTTCGCCTCCGGCAGGTCGGCCTGGAGGCGGCCGAACATGTTGTAGTAGATCTTCGCTGCCTCGATGGACGCCGTCGCGAAGAGGGCGTTGAAGCCGGCAACGCGACGGTCCTTGAGGGCGTAGGTCTGGTTGCGCTTGGTCTTCTGGTCGAAGTGGTCGATCACGTACTGCGTGACCTGCCGCACGCGGGAGGTGTCGAGCAGCGCACGCTCGGTGTCGATCGCAGAGACCTGCTTGTCGACGACCGCGCCGACCTTGACGGTGTTGACGTAGTCGATGCGGAAGGGCAGGACGTTCTTGTCGCTGATCGCGTCGACGATCGTGTACGTGTGCAGCTTGTCGCCGAACGCCTGGGCCGTGGTCCGCAACGCCGGGTTCCCGCCCGTGCCGGCGTTGCCGGCGAAGATCGGCGTCCCGGTGAATCCGAACAGGTGGTACCGCTTGAACGCCTTGGTGATGGCGGTGTGCATGTCACCGAACTGCGAGCGGTGGCACTCGTCGAAGATGATGACGACGTGCCCGTCGTAGACGGTGTGGCCCTTGTTCTTGGCGATGAAGGTCGACAGCTTCTGGATCGTGGTGATGATGATCCGCGCTGAGGGGTTCTCGAGCTGCTGCTTGAGGACTGCCGTCGACGTGTTGGAGTTGACCGCGCCCTTCTGGAACCGCTCGTACTCGCGCTTGGTCTGGTAGTCCAGGTCCTTGCGGTCGACGACGAACAGCACCTTGTCGACGCCACCGAGCCTGGACGCGAGCTGCGCCGCCTTGAAGGACGTCAGCGTCTTGCCCGACCCGGTCGTGTGCCAGACGTACCCTCCGGCAGCAGGGGTGCCGAGCTGCTTGAGGTTCGTGGACGTCTCGATGCGGTTGAGGATCCGCTCCGTCGCCGCGATCTGGTACGGGCGCATCACGAGCAGCATCCGGTCGTCGGTGAGCACGCAATACCGCGTCAGCACGTTGAGCAGCGAGTGCTTGGCGAGGAAGGTCCGTGTGAATCCGACGAGGTCAGTGATCGGCTTGTTGGTGGCGTCCGCCCACCAGGACGTGAACTCGAAGGAGTTCGACGTCTTGCGGCCCCGCTTGCCCTTGCTCTGCTCGTCGAGGTGCTGCGCGCGGGTCGTGTTCGAGTAGTACTTGGTCAGCGTCCCGTTGGAGATAACGAAGAGCTGGACGTACTCGAAGAGCCCGGATCCTGACCAGAACGAGTCGCGCTGGTAGCGGTTGATCTGGTTGAACGCCTCGCGGATGTCGACGCCCCGCCGCTTGAGCTCGACGTGCACCAGCGGGAGGCCGTTGACGAGGATCGTCACGTCGTAGCGGTTCGCTCGCTGCGCCGGGACGTCTAGACCCGCGGCTGCTCCGGGCACCTCGTACTGGTTGATCACCTGCAGCCGGTTGTTGTGGATGTGTGTCTTGTCCAGCAGCGTGATGTTCTTCGACGAGCCGTCGTCCCGCTTGAGCAGCTGGACGTGGTCCTCCTGGATGCGGACCGTCTTCTCGACGATGCCGTCCCGCTCGCCCGCGATCTTCTCGGCGAAGAACCGCTGCCACTCGCTGTTCGTGAACGTGATGCGGTTGAGCGCCTCGAGCTGGGTGCGGAGGTTCGCGACCAGGTCAGCCTCGGTCGTGATCGGCAGGTAGTCGTACGCCTGCTCCCGCAGCAGCCGAACGAGCTCGGCCTCGAGCTCAGCCTCCGACTGGTACCGCGTCGCCTCCGCCGGATCGGCTTCGAACTCCGCGACGACCGTCGACTCCGACGACACCGCGATCGGCTCGAAACGCGCCACCGCACCATCACTCACGCAACAGCCTCCTCAAACGACAACAGCCGATCCCGGTAGTACGCGTACTGCTGACGACGCGCCTCAATCTCAGCAGGCAGACCCGACGACAAATCGTTAAGAAAAGTGTCAAAATTATCTAGGATCTTAGCTATTCGGCGCTGCTCATCAAGCGGCGGAACGGGCACCATAACGGACGCAACGATCGCGGAGTTCAAGTTCGAAACGGCACCCCCATTCCCCGCCTTTCGTGCAAACTCCGCCTGGATCGGTGCGGAACGGAGGAGATGGAAGAGGAAATCGGGAACGTAAGCACCATCGTCCGGGCGAATCGCCAGCCACCCGTCATGGATGCAACCCTCGATTTTTGAAATGTATGGTCGCCCAAAGCTCATGGAGTTCGACAACACAAAGTCGCCGGGAAAGATTCGTCGCGACTTGGCTGCACCCGCGGGCGTGACCCGCTGAGCTGTCGCTGTGATGAACTTTCCCTCGGCGAGAACGTCTCCGATCTTGATCCAAGGAACCCCGTCGCTGGAGTCTGTCAGGAATCGCTGAATCGGACGCGGGGATGCCCCTCGGGCAATTTTGACCACATCGCCCAACCGGCACCAGCGCGTACCGCCTGGAGGGAATGCCAGGAGATGGTCTCGATAGTGACTGTACTGGCGCTTGCGGGCCTCCAGCTCCGCCTCCAGCTCCGCCTCCAGCTCCGTGAAGGCATCCAAGACCCTCACGACCTCCCGCTGTATCTCGAGAGGAGGCACCGGCACCCGGTACCTCAAGGTCGCAGCCTTGTCGCCGCGCGGCATCTTTGCACCCCTGGCGTGCTGCATCGAGTAGGTGATGAACGGATCGGATGCCAGCAAGTAGTACAGGAATCGCGGAACCAACAATTTCTGCCCCGCGGCGCGGAGAGTAATGGTCAAGACGTCTGGGCTGGCGCCGCCATCGCGATCCGCAAACCAAACCTTCTTGAGGTATGGCCGAATATTCCCGAGCAGCACGTCACCCTCGCGAAATCGGATCGCACCACTGGAGTTCGCGCTGTAATCGGCATCCTTGCGCCCTCCGAAGTTGGGCAGCAGGTTATCTACACCGACGTAGTTGGTGCTAGCGAGTGCGGCCCCATCGACACGCTCGCTGGCAATCTCAGCCATATCCCCGAGCGCGTTGTACTTGACGCCGTCGGGTGCGTATTCCTTGATTAAGTCGTCGATGCGGCTCACGCGTCCACACCTTCGAGATCGGCGACGATGGCGTCGATCTGCTCGCGGAGCGCCGCCTGGCGCTCGACGATGCCGGCGATGCGGGCGTTGAGCTCGGTGATGTCGACGAGCTCGCGAGTGTCCTCGGCCTCCACCCACGACGACACGGAGATGTTGTAGCCGTTCTCGCCGATCGCCTCGTTCGCCACGAGCCGGGCGAAGTGCGCGACATCCTCGCGGGCCGTGAACGCCTCCAGGATCCTGGCCCGGTTCGCGTCCGTGAGCTTGTTCGTGTTCCCGCCGCGCACGAACTCGGCGGACGCGTCGATGAACAGCACGGCGTTGTCGTTCTTCGACTTCTTGAGCACGATGATGCAGGTCGCGATCGTGGTGCCGAAGAACAGGTCCGGCGGTAGCTGGATCACTGCATCCACGTAGTTGTTGTCGATGAGGTACTTGCGGATCTTCTGCTCCGCACCACCGCGGTAGAGCACACCGGGGAACTCGACGATCGCGGCCGTCCCGTTGACGGCGAGCCACGACAGCATGTGCATCGTGAAGGCCAGGTCCGCCTTGGACTTCGGGGCGAGCACACCGGCTGGCGCGAAACGCGGGTCGTTGATCAGCAGCGGGTTGGCGTCACCCTCCCACTTGATCGAGTAGGGCGGATTGGACACGATCGCCTCGAATGGCTCGTCGTCCCAGTGGGCCGGGTCGATCAGGGTGTCACCGTGCGCGATGTCGAAGTGCTCGTAGTTCACGTCGTGCAGGAACATGTTGATCCGGCACAGGTTGTAGGTCGTGAGGTTGATCTCCTGGCCGAAGTACCCCTGCCGGACGCCGTCCTTGCCGAGCACCTTGCGGTACTTCAGCAGGAGCGACCCGGACCCACAGGCCGGGTCGTACACCTTGTTCACGCTTGTCTTGCCGACCACGGTGATGCGGGCGAGCAGCTCGGAGACCTCCTGGGGCGTGTAGTACTCACCCCCAGACTTGCCGGCCGAGGAGGCGTACATCTGCATCAGGAACTCGTACGCGTCACCGAAGGCATCGATCTTGTTCTCGGTGAACGACCCGTCGCCGAGGTTCAGGTCCCCGATCGCGTCGAGCAGCTTGACGAGCCGCTCGTTGCGCTTGGACACCGTGGGCCCGAGCTTGTTCGAGTTGACGTCCATGTCGTCGAACAGGCCCTTGAGGTCGTTCTCGGCGACCGTGCCGATAGCGGACGCCTCGATGTTGCGGAAGGCCCGTTCCAGGGTCTCGTTGAGGTTCTGGTCACGCGGCGCCCGTGTACGGACGTTCGCGAAGAGTTCCGAGGGGCGGATGAAGAATCCCTTCTCCGCCACAATCTCACGGACGAGGTCGGGGTCGTCGACCTCACGGTTCGGGACCTTGACGTAGTCAAAGTCCGGATTGCCCGACGCGTGCTCGTGAGAGTTCAGGTAGTCCGTGAGGTTCTCCGAGATGTACCGGTAGAACAGGAACCCGAGCACGTACTGCTTGAAGTCCCAGCCGTCGACGCTGCCGCGCAGGTCGTTCGCGATCCTCCAGATGGTCTTGTGCAGCTCTGCCCTCTGGGTCTCACGGTTCATGGGCTGACCCTAACGTCGGGCCGACACGCCAGCGGACGCGCCACTCGGAGCGCTACGGTGTCGCGAGCTGATTCGCAGGTGAGAGCCCGGAGGCGCGTGTGGTCAAGGCAATGGAGACGAGCTTCGCCGGGGTGCTGGAAGGCAAGAAGCAGTACCAGGTGCCGCTGTACCAGCGTGTGTACTCGTGGGGTAAGAAGCAGCTCGACCAGCTCTGGGACGACATCATCGAGCTGGCTGCGACCCGACGCGACGAGCCGGGGGCGAGTCACTTCATCGGCTCGCTCGTCCTCGCGACGAGCCCTGACTTCAACGCCGTCGGCGTCTCCAAGATGCTCGTCGTCGACGGGCAGCAGCGCCTGACCACGCTCACACTGCTGCTCGCGGCTCTCCGCGACCACCTTGCCGAGACCGGCGACACCGCGAGCGCGGACGCCATCCACGCCCAATACCTGGTGAATGTCTACGACAAGGGCAAGCCCACCAAGGTGCTGCCCACCCAAGCCGACCGCGAGGCGTACAAGGCGGTGCTGACGTCATCGCCCGAGGCCGGCGGGTCCGATGCGATCGGCAACGCCTACAACCACTTCCGGGCCAAGATCGCTGCAGCGGACGACCCCGACGACCCGCACGACCTGGAGGAGCTCGAGAACGCCGTCATCCACGGGCTTGCCGTCGTTGTCGTGACGGCGGAGGCCGGGGACAACGCGCACCGCATCTTCGAGTCGCTCAACAACACCGGTCTCCAGCTCAACCAGTCCGACCTGCTCAAGAACTACCTCTTCATGCGGCTCGGCGAGCGGGCAGATGACGTGTACGACGCCGTCTGGCTTCCGTTGGAGAAGAAGTTGTCCTCCGGGTCTCTCGAGCTGCTGTTCTGGCTGGACCTGGCCCAGCGCGACGAGCGCGCCAAGCAGTCGGACACCTATGCCGGCCAGCAGAAGCGACTCGAGAAGCTCACCACTCCCGACCAGATCGAGTCCGAGGTGCGGCGCATCGCGGCCTTGGGCGACGTCCTGGCGACGATTCTCGACCCGTCGCGAGAGAGTGACCCGGCGATCCGGCGTCGGCTCGAACGCATCAGGGCGTGGGGCTCGACCACTGCGTACCCGGTCGTCATGACAATCCTCGCTCGGCGGGCCGCGGGTACTGCGACATCCGCTCAGGTCGCTGACGCGCTATTGACGCTGGAGTCGTACTTCGTGCGCCGCATTGTTGTCGGGCGCGCTACCGCCGGCCTCAACCGCAGCCTGCTCCAGGCGGTGAGCACCGTGACGGATGCCGAAGCCGTCGACCTCTCCCTGCGCGACTACCTGTCACAGGGGCGTAGGCACTTCGCCACAGACAAGCAGGTCCGCCAGGCCGTCGGAGTCGTGCCCTTCTACTGGCAGGGCCGCGCCGCCCAGAAGAAGCTGATCCTGCAGTGGCTGGAGGAGTCCTACGGGGCCAAGGAAGTTGTGGACCCCAGGAACCTCACGATCGAGCACGTACTGCCCCAGACCCTGACCGACGCGGTCCGGCAGGACTTCGCGGCCGGGCTCCCCGACCACGCGGACGTGGCAGCTGAGCACGAGCGCATCGTGCACACGATTGGCAACCTCACCCTCACCGGCTACAACAGCGAGCTCAGCAACCGCCCGTTCGCCGCCAAGCGGGCGATGCTCGCCGAGTCCGGGCTCCGCATGAACCAGGAGATTGCCGCCCACGAGGCATGGGGCACGGAGGACATCAACGGACGCGGGGCAGACCTGGCTGAAAAGATCATCGCTCTGTGGCCCGGACCGAACGAGGCGCTTACCGGCGCCAGCGACGACCAGCCGTCGGGCACCCGCCGGCTGGTCGCTTCGATCGTCGCCGAGATCCCCGCAGGCCGCTGGACCTCCTACGGCGAGGTCGCGCTCGTCGCGGGCTCGTACCCCCAGCCCATCGCGGCGATCATCACCACCTATCTCATGCAAGGTGCCTGGCGGGTGCTGCAGACCGGCGGGACGATCTCTCCGGGCTTCCGCTGGCTCGACCCCGAGCGCTCCGAGGACCCGCGCGCCTACCTGGAGTCGGAAGGCCTGAAGTTTGGCGACGACGGGCACGCCGCCACCGAGCAGTTCATCGATGCCCGGGAGCTCGCGGCTCTCGCCGGGCTCGAGGTCGGCGACGAATCTCCGGCCTGGCGGGCGGCGGGCTCCAGGCCGCTGCTGGCACAGCGCCAAGCGTTCTTCCAGACCGTCCACGACCTCGGCGGAGCCACTGGGACGCTCATCAGTTCATGGCCAAAGGCCACGCCGCAGGATGCCGTCGACGTGAATGTCGGTGTGCCCGGTTGCGCCGTCGTGCTCTCACTTGCCAGTCGTGAGCCCGCCGCCGTCTACTGCTCGTTCTACATCCGGAACGACAAGGCCCTGTTCTCCCACCTGCACAGTCGCCGCCACGAAATCGAGGACGCCCTCGGCGCCAGCCTCGAATGGCGAGACAACCCCGAGAATAAGTCAAGCCAAGCGATCCTCCGGCGTGACGGAGACTGGCGCGAGGAGGCTCTCGCACCGGGACTCGCACAGTGGCTCGTCACCACCGCCGAGACCTTCGCAGCGGTCTTTCCTGGGTACGTGGAGAGTGCCCGGCCGCTCGTTTGAACGCGATGGTCAATGGTGTGTGCCGTCGCGTTCCGCCCTTGAGGCGTTCGCGCTGACCCGGAATCGGTACGGCGGGTCCGGCGGCTTGCTGGCACCCGTAACAAGAGCCAGGAGACCAGGCGTGGCGAACCGGGAGAACGCGCGCTCTTCCTGCGGAGTAGCGGCTTAGGGCTCCCGCGCGACCGTTTCGGCATCATCACCAGCGCGAGCATCTCGATGCTCCCTCTTGCGCTTGAACCGTGCGCCGATCACGTCGGCCGCGGCGCCGCGAACGGCCCGTGCCGCATCATCGGCGGCGACCTTCGCGCGCGGCGCGTCCGAGATTCCGTCGCCGTCGACGTCCACGGCTCGGAAGACATCGGTAGCCCGGCCGACGGTCTCGGCCCCCAAGCGACCGGCGGCCGTGACGCTGACCGACGCTGAGGCGACCGCCTTGTCCCGCATCTCGAGGGCGGCGTGGCTCCAGCGCTTGGCGTCAGATGATTCAAGGCCTGAGTCGATGCCAAGTCGCCCGCGGAAGTCGGCGACGCCGATGGCCACCCGGTTACTCGATCGGACGACGGCCGGCGCGTCGAACGGGTTGAGCAGGACTTTGGAGTTCGCTCTGTCGACGGTCACGCGCATCTGCTCGAGAAGGCGGGCCGTACAGCCACCGATGAGCGCGAGCCGGTTCTGGCGGGCTGCCTGCAGTCCGGCTCGATGGCTCTCAAGTTCGTCGGGCGACGCGTCGAGCACACGGTCGAGCTCGAGCACGGCGACTGCATCCTGAAGCTGGAACGTACGCGCGAGGACAGCGAGCCACTCGAGGACTTTCGGCTCGGCCTTCTTGGTCTCCTTGGCGATGTCTCCAAGGTCCGCCTTCCTCTCAAGCTTCTCCGCGATCCCGTCGAGCTGGTGGATCGCATAGCCCTGCGTGCGTGCGATCGTCATCCCGGTCGCCTGCACCTTCGACCACGTGACTTCGGAGACCCGCCCGACCTGACCGCGGACGATGAGGGCCTCCTCGATGATCAGGTCGACGCCGATCATGTCCGCCAGCACGGCGACCTTCTGGCCGCGCAAGATGTCGTCGACCTTCTCATTGATCTCCTGGAGGTATTCGACGATCTCGTCCATCTGCTCCTGCATAGCGCGCTGCTGCATCATCGTCGACAGCGCGGAAAGAGCGAATGGTCCGGTCAGCAGTGCGGTCGGAGCTTGCGAGATCTGGAGCCACTGCTTGATGTCGCCGCGTTGCCCGACCATGGCGTGGCTGACACCCGGGTTCTTCGTCGCCATGAGTCCGTACTTCCTGACGGCCTCGGCGGACTCCGCGGTGAGCTTCACCCAGCGTCCAGAGTTGGCTGCGAGGTCCGCACCGACCTGTCCAGCGGTCGCGGCATTCGACGTGAACGACCGCAAGCGGTGCATGTCGAGCTCCTTCGATGGCACCCGGTCCAGCCCGGCCGAGAGGAAGAACCGCTCGATGTCGGTCGAACTGCCGATGATCGCAATGCCGTCGCCGTCGCTCACGAGCTCGATCTCGCTGCCCATCACTGCTCCTTCTTCCGCGAGCGCCTGTGCACGCGAGTCGTGTGATTTGCGCCCGACGGTACTCGGCCACGGCAGTCGAATCCCGGGTATGGACTCGCGTCGCAGTCCCGGATTGTCGCAATGGCGACCGCCAGACTGTTGTGCGCGCCGCTGCGGTCGATAACTCATCGACAGCAGCACTTCCGCACGTCAGAAGGTGCGACTAGTGCAACGGGTTCGCAAGCGTTGTTCTGAGTGGCCATCGCCAGTCCCCGCCTCCTGGTCTTCGCCTTCGAGCGTGGCGCCCGTCACCCAGACCGCACTCAAGGGGGTCCCCCGTTCGGCCGATAGCACCGAGGGCTACCGCGCGGTCGTGCGTGCGGCTCCAACGGTGATCTGCGACGGAAGTGACGTGACATATGAACGACGAGCCCGGCCTCGGCGGCATCCTGGTTCTGATCCTGCCGGACTTTGGGGCGCTGTTCGGCGGCGGCGTGGAGGCAGTCACTCCGGTCCTCGTGCTGATCATCGGCGGGCTCGCCGTCGGAGTCGGGGGCTTCGCGTGGCGTGAGGCGCAACGGGCCATCCGCCTCCTGACCGAATCGGCCGGCCCCGTCGACGGGGTGACGCAGGAAGACCTGTGGGCACGCCGCACGGAGATCGTCGAGAAGGCCAAGGCGTGCTCCCCACCAGTGGCCGACACGTGGCGCGAGTTCAACGAGACGCTGGTGAGCGACGGTCGGGCGCTGTTCAACACAGTGGAGGCGGCGGAGTTCTTTAACGAGCACCGCTTTGCCCCGCGGCTTGTCGGCAACCGGCTGCTACAGGCAGCCCCGACAGTCCTGACGATGCTCGGTCTGCTCGGGACGTTCATCGGGCTCACGGTCGGTCTTCGGGGTCTCGACCTGGGATCGTCAGCCGACGAGCTTCGTGGCGGTATCCAGACGCTCGTACACGGCGCATCGCTCGGGTTCACCGCCTCTCTGTGGGGCGTAGCGATGAGCCTGCTTACCAACGTCTTTGAGCGGTGGCAGGAACGCCGCGTCGTGAAGCGGGCTCAGGACCTGCAGTCACAGATCGATCACCTGTTCCGGATGCGTTCGCCGGAACAGTCCCTCTCGGACATCGCAGCCTCCTCGAAGGACTCGAACACGGCTCTGCAGGTGCTCCACGAGAAGATTGGCTCGGCCCTGCAAGAGTCCGTCAAGGGCGTCGGTGAAGAGACGGGCCGTGCGGTGACTCTGGCGATCCAAGAGGCGCTGGCGCCGGTCATGTCGGACCTTGCCAAGAGCGCGGCTGACCAGTCGGCCGACGTCTTCAAGGAGATCTCCGTTCAGCTCACCAAGTCGTTCAGCGAGATTGGCACATCGCTGGCTGGCGAGCTCAAGGCGTCCTCCGACTCGATGCGCGGCACGCTTGAATACATGGGCGAACAGCTCGCCCGACAGGCCGACCAACACCTCGCCCACATGACAGAGCTGCGGCGGACGACGACGGAGCAGATCACGGCGATGACCGCGGCGACGTCACGGCAGGTGGAGCTCCTCGACCGATCCCTGCCGCCGGTGGTCAGCGGTCTTGAGCGCGCCTCGTCGCTCGTCGGCGACGTGATGACCGGTATGGACGCCGCGACGGAGAACCTTCGTGCGGTCGCGTCGGACCTCGGCAACGTCAGCACCGGGCTGGGATCGATGCTCGCCTCCGCCATCGGCACAATGACCGAGCTGAGCAGCAAGACCTTGGAGGCGGCGCGTGCCCTCGACGACCAGCGGGGTGCCGTTGGGGAGCTCACTGAACGGTCCGTCATTGCCGCCCGGCACCTGACCGAGGCGTCCGAGACGCTCAACGGCGGCTTCGTCGGGATGCGCTCGGCCCAGCAGGCGTTCCTGGAGGACCTCCAGCAGCAGCTGACGAAGCACTCCGCGGCCATGTCGGGGTGGCTCGCCACGTACGGAGCGCAGGTCAACCAGCAGACCGCGCACCGAATGAGCGAGTGGAATGCCCACACCGAGGCGTTCACCAACCACATGCTCCAGGCCACGTCGGCCCTCTCGGACGCCATCGACGAGCTCGGAACCCCGCGCGCGGTGGAGCAAGGCACCTCAGCATGAGTTCGCGCATGCTCCGACGCAGACGCCCGCAGGAGAGCGCAGAAGAGACCGTTTGGATCTCCTTCTCCGACCTGATGACGGCACTGCTCACGGTCTTCATGCTGGCGGCCGTCGCCCTCGTCTTCACGCTCACCCAGGAGCAGTCCGCTCTCGAGGAGGTGCGTGCGGAGGCAGAGCAGGCAAAGGCCGATGCGCAGGCGGCACAGGAGCGGGGCGATCGGTTCGACGCCATGCTCGGCAGCCTGAGCACGAGTGAACACGTCCGTGCGGCGATGGTCGCGGAGATCCGCGATGCCCTCGCCGCGCAGGGCATCGCAGTCGAGGTGGATGCTGCTCACACCGTCATCCGCGTGCCCGTGGAACTCCTCGGCTTCGAGAGCGGCTCGTCGGAGATCCAGCCGCAGCACGAGGGAAGTGCGATCACGATCGGGAACGTGATTGCGGAAGTCCTTGTCAAGGACGGGCGCTACGGCGAGCTCGACACCGTGTTCGTCGAGGGCCACACGGACGACGTCCGCATGGACAGTCTGCACGGCGGCAACTGGGGCCTGTCGGCTAACCGTGCGATCTCGCTGTGGCGGCTGTGGGAAGACCGGCTGCCCACTGGACTGGGTGGCCTCGTAGGGCACTCCGGTGAACGGCTCTTCTCCGTCTCCGGTTACGCCGAGACGCGCCCGATCAACGTGGTGCAGACCACCGACGAGGAGCGCGCAGCGAACCGGCGTATCGACATCCGTTTCACCGAGCACAGGTTCTCCGAGCAGGAGCTTGCGGCGATCCGGGAGGGTACGGGCGGCGCATGAGGACCACACTGCTCGATCTTCCGGCTCCGAGCCTGACCCTGCCGCCTTGGAGTCGTGCAGTGCACACCACGTGGTCGCGGCGGGCCGAACGAGCGTCCGCGCTAAGCCGGGGCGCGGGCACTGGGCGGCATTTCGAAGTGTTGCTTTCGGAGGCGAGGTCGCTGCTCGAGGCCGGCGATACTGATCGGATCGTGGGGCGAGCCGGAGACCGACGGTTCCTGCGAGCCGTGCTCACGGTCTGGAACGACGACGCCGACCTCGCGCGGCGGACGATGGTGCCGTCGCTGTTGGGGGCGATGCGCCCGAGCGGTGGGTACTCCCGGCTCACGACCATCACGGCGGCGGTGCTTCTGTTCGAACACTTCGACACCCTCGACGAGTGGCATCACGGGCTGTTCGATGCCCTCTGCACCTTCGTCCGGGATGCCGTCGCCACGCAGACGGTGCGTCGGACGAGCGATCTCGTGGAGGTGCTGCGGTCCTGCGATGCTCTCCTTCTCGAACGTGAAGGGCCGCGACGGCTGGCGGATCATCTGGTGACGGTCAGGTCCGAGCCCGTCTTGTGGTTCAAGGAGAACCACCTGGGCTCCTACGCCGACAGCCGCCTGGGCCGCGTGATCAGGGATGCGTTCTACCTCGCGTGGATCGCCGCGGTCGACGCCGAGCGTGGCGAGCACCGATATCTCAGACATATCACCTCTGAGGTCGTCGCCCGGCAGCGCAGCGAGACAACCGATGCTGACGGCCGGTACTTCGGACACCACGTGCTGGAGGCGCTGACCGCGAAGCAGACGCGCCATCCGAGTGCGTCGTGGCTTGAGGCGGTGCTCGCGATCGGCGGGGACCCCCGCATGCGCGAAACCGATGAGTGGCAGAGGTGGTGGCCCGGCGTTTCTTCGTCCGGCTTGACGCGAGCAACGCGCTGGATGCAGGGCGTCAATCTGACGGCCTTCCTCGACGGAGTCGAGGCGTACGCGAGGAACACCTACAACAGTGACATGCAGCGCATGCTCGAGCGCCGCCGCCGCTTCCTCACCGGGCTCTATGAGCAGGACCGCATTGATGACGTGCGGCTGATCCTCGGAGACGACATCCGGACTTGGATCCGACGCAACGTTCCTGCCGCGGCCCAGGGTGACATCAGCCGCCTCAGTGACACGGATAGACAGGAAACGGCGGTCATCTACGTGGAGTGCGACACCTTCTCCCTCGTGGAGGGATCCCACAACTTCAAGCTGCACGTGTACGCGGGCGGTCAGCTACCGGAACTCAGCGACCGTCGGACGACCTCGTTCAGCGCCGGTGAACTCCGCATTGCGATTCCGAACCGATTCCAGCGGACGCACGGCGAAGCCAACTTCGACGCGTTCGCACACGACATCGCCGGCGCGTGGCTGAGGAAGGCCTTGGACTTCTTGCGCAGCCGTGGCGTCCGCCTCGACGAAAGGGCCCTGATGACGGCCCCCGACTACACCGAGTTGGCGATCCGCCGAGCCCGGATCTTCTGACGTGGGCTTCATCGACCGGATCCGCCGCAACAAGTCGGCCGCCCCTGACGACGACTTCTCGCCCATGCCGGGCTTCCGCGTCGACTTTGGCGAGGAGACCCGATTCATCGCCGACGTCGAGGCCCTGACGCTCATGCGGGCGGGCCGCGCGCAGCGCACCGCACAGGAGCAGTACTACGTGCTCGACGCGCTCGCAGATGACGGCCGCGGCACCGCGCACGCCGATGGCTTCACCCTGTCGGCCGAGGAGATCTGTCGGCTGGACACATCGGATGCTGCTGTCCTGAATCTCCCACCTCGCTATACGGGCAAGATCTCGACAACGGTCCACCACTGGACAGCGTCGAAGGGCTTCCGGGTCGAGGTCGAGCTGTACGCGGGGGCCTACCCGGCGCCCGTGCAGCGCAGGGGACCGGCCGTTCGCGTAGGCGCCCAGGTCTACCGCGCCAGCGTGCCGCTGCTCCGCACCTTGCACGCCCTCGAGACGCACGCGGCGTTGCCAGCCGACGCGAGGACCGAGGCTCGGAACGTGGGGCTGGTCGCCGAGCTCCAGACGGCGCAGCAGCTCGCTGCCTCCGATGACCCAGAGGTGCGGGACGGCGACTTCCGCCTCCGGCTCGGTGGTCTCGACAGCTTCCGCACGGTCACGCCGACCTCGGTCGGCCTCCTGGTGGAGCCCCAGCCGGACGGTTCCCTGCACGTCGAGCCTGACCTTGGGCCGGACGTCGACCGCGAGCTCATCCGTAAGCGCTGGCAGCAGCTCGACACATCGGCCGGGAGCGCCCAGACGGGCGGGGATGGCCCAGACTCTGCCGTGCTCCGCGCGGAGCACGATCTTGTGCTGCTCGAACCGCACGTTATCGATGGCATCCGCGAAGTCAGGAGCCGCCCACACATCCCTGCCGGCGAGGTTCGACAGTTCCTGGAGGCGCCCGGCTCGTACTACGACCCGGGCACGGTCGACGTCGACATCCGATTCGGCGTCCGGGTCGCAGGACTCGGCGTGATCGCTCCCGTCACCTTCACGGAGGCCCAGACCAGTGGCCTCGCCTGGTTCGGAGAGATCGGCGCCGTCTCGCCACCTGAGGCGCTCGCGGGCGTCGCACAGACGCCGAGGGAACAGACGCGAGTCGAGCAGGACGTCACCCATGCCTGGGATCGCGGGGAGGCCGTGCTCACCGTGGGTGAGCAGGTCGTCGATATTGCCGATCGCAGCCGCGTGCAGGAGGCGCTGACCGAGTCACGTCGCAGGATCGAGGCTCTGACAGTCGACGATGAGGCCGGCGACCCGTTGCAGGAGCCAGTGCCGTCCGACCGGCAGGTCACCGTCGGAATGCACATCCGTGATGCCGGGAACGTGGCGGACCGGCTGCGGGCGCAGGCACGCGAAGCCCGCCCGCGCGTTCCCGTCGACCTCGCCTCCCTGCGACGCCGGCCGTACGCACATCAGATTGCTGGCATCGAATGGATGGCGGGCCTCATGCAGGCGGCACACGGATCGCCGGCAGGAGATCCGGGGACCATCCAAGGAGCGCTCCTCGCGGACGACATGGGACTCGGGAAAACCTTCATGGTGCTCGTGGCACTCGCAGATTCGCAGCGGGCGCAGACCGCGTCCGGCCAGCAACCGCAGCCCGTCCTCGGCGTCATGCCTGTCGCCCTGCTGGAGAACTGGCTCCAGGAGATCGAGGCCACCTTCGGCACGAGGAACGGCCCATTCGCCGACATCGTCGTGCTTCAAGGTTCTGGCCTTGCGGACTACCGACTGCGCGGCGCGACGCGCGAGACGGCAGCGAGTCTGGACGACCTTGACGAGCACGGCATGGTGCGGGCGGATCGGATCCACGCGTCGCTGCGGGTCGGCGCCGAATGGGGCGAGGCCCGGCTCGACCGACCCGGCGTCCTGGTTCTGACTACCTACGAGACCTTGCGCCGGTACCAGGTGTCGCTCGGTCTCGTTGACTGGGGTGTCGTCATCCTCGACGAGGCCCAGGCGACCAAGAACCCGGAGATCCTTGCGACACGCGCCGCCAAGGCACTCAAGGCACGGTTCAAGTTGCTGGCAACTGGCACCCCTGTCGAAAACTCCCTGCGTGACTTCTGGTCGCTGGTCGACACCGCCCAACCGGGGTTGCTAGGGGCCTGGGCGCAGTTCGAAGAGGACTGGGTCACTCCGATGCAGGGCGCAACTGGAGAAGAGCACCAACGACTGGGACGAGCCCTGCGCGACGCGGTCGGCGACTTCATGCTTCGTCGGATCAAGGAGGACCACCTCACCGACCTGCCGCCGAAGCACATCCACCGCTACCCGCAGCTCATGCCGTCGATCCAGGTCGACGCTTACGACGAGGTCCTCACGGACTACCGTGCGGAAAAGGGCGGCGCAGGCGCGGCCCTGCGGACCCTGCACGCACTCTCCGACGTCTCCCTCCACCCAGGGCTGCGCTTCGGCGCCCTCGATGCGGACCCGGCTCTTGTGCGTCACTCCGCTCGCACGCTCGTCACTGTGCGTGACGTTCTCGACGGTGTCCGTGACTCAGGCGAGAAGGCGATCATCTTCGCCAAGCGCAAGGAGCTGCAGCGCGCCCTGCGCCTGTGGCTGGGGCAGCTCTACGGCCTGCCCATTGAGGTGGTCAACGGCGACACCGCGGCGACCGGCCTCGGTGAGACGCGGATGCACAAGATCCGCCAGTTCGAGGCCCGCGAGGGCTTCAACGTGATCATCATGTCGCCGCTCGCCGTCGGGGTGGGGCTCACCGTCGTTGGCGCCAACCACGCCATCCATCTCGAACGGCATTGGAACCCCGCCAAGGAGGCGCAGGCGACCGACCGTATTCACCGCATCGGGCAGCGGCGCGAGGTTCACGTCCATTACCCGATCGCACTGCACCCCGGCGTCCGATCATTCGACGAGAACCTCGATGAGCTCCTCGAGCGGAAGGTAGCGCTGCGGGACGCCGTCGTCGTGCCGCAGGAAGTGACCCAAGAAGAGCTGGAACGGGTACTGGGTTTGGTCTGAGCCCTCGCGGGAGCGAACCCTGCTGCCGTTACGCCTCACTCTGCGCGCGGTGCCGAAACCTTGCGTACCGCCACGACATCGCATCTGCATGCGGGTACGGCACTCCCGCGCGTAGCTGAAGAGCCGTCAGTCGCAGATCGTCCGGTTTGATGCGGGGGTCAAGCTCGATGCTTCCGGACCCTGGATTGAGCGCCCAGAGGCCGGCGTCGAAGGCTCTGTGCAGAGTCGCTGTCAGCAGGATGCCGTTGCGCCCATCGTCGGGCCGCAGTCGGCAACCGGGATGACATGGGCCGCGTCGAGCACTTCCTTCACCGGGATACCGGTGGTGGCGCATCGTGCCTCGATGGCGATCTTCATCCGCATGCGCGGCACGCCGGCGGCGGCAGGGATCACCCATCTATCGCACCCAGCGTTCAGCCGGCTTCGGGTAAATCGACGGCGTCCGTCGCTCAGTCCAGAGCCACCCACAACCCGTCTCTCGCCCGAGTCATCCCGACGTACACCTCGCGCCGCCGCAGGGTCCACCGCTCGCGCTCGGTGCCGTCCCGCCGGCGGGGTGGTGCTCACGTCGTCCTGGCGAACGTCGGGGAGCAGAACCTGCTTGAACTCCAGCCCCTTCGCGCGCTTGATCGTGCCGACCTTGACGCCGTCGGTCGGGCGGCCGTCATATGCGGTCAGCTCAGTCACCGGGATGCCGGCCTTGCGGAGCGCAGCCGCCGAGGCGCGCACGGCGTGCCGACTCAGGCAGAGCACGCCGATGTCACCGGGACCGGTGCCGACGGTCCGGAGCACCGTTTGTACGTGCGCGATGAGGTGTTTTTCGCGCTGAGCCCACGAGCCGCAGCGCACGAGCGTCGGCTGCGGCCCCTCTCGCTCGACCCGCGCCGGTCGCTCACCCCGGCCGATGACGCCGTCGATCTCGGCGTACTCGTCACCCGCAACGAGTCGCGACGCGAAGTCGAGGATCTGCTGCGTGTTGCGGTAGTTGGCGTCGAGCACGACGCCGCGACCCGCGATGTCGACGCCGATCTCGGCGAGGGTGTAGCCGCCGGGGTAGATCGTCTGCTGGCCGTCGCCGACGAGCAGGAAGGCGTCGTCACGATCGCCGACCAGGCGGTAGAGCATGCGCACCATGGCCGACGACAGGTCCTGCGCCTCATCGACCACGACGGCGGTGTAGCGGTCGGTCATCGGCTTGCGGTCCAGCTCGTGCTCCGCGAGAAGAATCTGGTCGGCCCAGTCGAGGACTCCTGCCGTACGGAGCCGCTCGTCGTACGCGACGCGCAAATCCCAGACGGCCCGTCGCTGTTCAACCGTGAGGGGGTAACGACGGCCCGCGCGCGTGAGGGCGGCGTACTCCTCGAAGGTCGTCAGCCCGCGGCCTTTGATGATGTGCGCGATCTCGTCTTTCCAGTAGTGCGAGTCCCGTGAGCTCGCACCGAGGACGCCGGGTGCGCCGATGTCGCGCCACGCGGAGTGAAACGCCTCATTGATCCGCGTGCCGTCGAGCCGGATCCGCACGCCCCGCTCGTCGAGAAGCCTGCTGGCGAACTCGTGGACACCCATGAAGTCGACCCGGTCGACGGCGTCGGGAGCCATACGTTCCAGCGTGCTGCGCAGCACATCCGGGAGGGTGCGGATGTAGGTGGTTACCAGGATGCGGCCGGGTCGTGAACGCGCCAGGTATGCCGCGCGATGGAGGGCGACGACGGTCTTGCCCGTTCCGGCTGCGCCTCGAATACGCGCGGGACCCTTGAACGTCCGGCGGACGAGCCGAGCCTGCGCCGGATGCAGGAAGCTCATCCACTCCTCGATGGGAGCGGCGAGCATGCCGTCGAGCAGCGCGGACTGCACCTCGTCGTCACTGAGGAGCGCGTCCTGGATCGGGTGGGTGTCGCGGGGGAGAGCAGGTTGGGGCACGGTGACACTGATCGGCGCTGGCGCGTTGACCTCGGGAAGCAGGGTGAGGGTGGCGGCTAGCACGGCGTCGACCTGCGACGGTGTCAGCCGCGCACCGAAGGACGCGATGTGGCGCAGCACGTCCTTCTCGCCGACGACGCGCACCGGTCCGACCGACTCGTTCACCGAGGCTCGCCCGGCGAGGACTGCCACGACGTGGACCTCACCTGGGGCCAGACCGACGTCCGCCAGTGCACCCTCGATCGTGTAGCCGAGATCGGCGAGGTTCATGAGGTCGTCTGTCGCGTCCTCCTGGCCGCGGTAGATCCGACCGTCCCCGATGCTGACGTCGCGCCAGGCCTTCGTGTCGACGACGAACACGCCGCCCGGCCCGACGACGACCAGGTCGACCTGGGCCCGACGGCTGCCGGGCCATCGGCGGTCGGCGAGCAGGTGATGTCCGACGGCCGCCAGCGGCGCCAACGCACGCGCGGTGGCCTTCTCCGTTACGTCGGCGATGCCGTACCGCGCCGCCGTGGCGCGAGCTTCCGCGGCGGCGGCCGTGTGCGCGTCGGCCAGCGCGATCTGGCGCCGGGCCTCGGCGCCGGCTGAGTCTCCTGCGGGCATCAGAACGTCCTCACCCGACCCCATCGGCAGCTGTCGCGCGCGCCTTGAGCGCGCCGGACGCCGCCGGTGCGAGGCCGTAACCGTGGACTGCCGGTAATACCGGGTTATACTTCCCGTGTGAAGACCGCGATTTCCATCCCCGACGAGACCTTCGAAAAGGCATCCCGGCGCGCGCACGACCTCGGGATGAGCCGATCGGAGTTCTTTACTCGCGCGGCAGCGCACTATCTCGACGAGCTCGACGCCGAGTCCGTGACGCGCCAGATCGACGCCGCCGTGGACGCGCTCGGCGTCGATGACTCGGCGGCTGACGCCGTCGCTGCCGGACGCCGCCTGCTCGACGCCGAAGCTGACGACTGGTGATTGAGCGAGGAGGGCTCTACTGGGCCGACCTCGGGGCACCGGTCGGATCCCGTCCGGCGAAACGGCGACCGGTGATGGTGATCTCGGCCGACACCTACAACCAGAGCCGACTCGCGACGGTCGTCGCCCTCGTGCTCACCTCCAACACGGACCTCGCGACCATGCCTGGCAACGTGTTCCTCCCAGCCGCAGCGACGGGGCTTCCGCGTGACTCGGTAGCGAACGTGACCGCCGTGGTGACGCTGAACAAGACTGACCTTGCCGAGCAGACTGGGCATACCCCTCTCGCACTGATGAGGGAGATCGACCGCGGGCTGCGAGGCTCACTCGATCTGTAGTGGGGGAGCTGAGCTCGAGGCGTCAACCCCGGACGACCCCGACCGGGTCTCGGCGGCCGCAACCTCGGAGCCGGGGATGTCGAGGCCGTAGTTGGCGAAGCCCGGCACCACCCACGCAAGGGCGATGTGCGAGGCACGGTTCACGGGATCTCCCGGGAGAGGTGGCGGCGTCGGGTGCGGCGCGGGCAGCACGGTAGGGATTGCTCGCGACGAGCGTCGTCGCTCATCCAAACGGACGCCGGATCGTGGACTGGCCGCGGCGTCGGTCGAGGACGGCGCTGACGTGCGAGGCCCGGCGGTTCATCGGGGTCGAGCACCGACAGCTAGCCTCGTGGCGTGGATGCGGCGCCAAGGCATGACGAGACCGACGTGCTCGCCGATCTCCGGCGCTACCCCGACCTCGAGGCGCCGAACCTGCATGCGGTCGACGCGAGCGACCGGCTGATCCTCGACGAGGCGGCCTCCGCGCTCGCGGCGGTTGCGGGTGACGACGTGGTCGTGATCGGCGACCACCACGGCGCGCTGACGCTCGGCGCGATCGCGCGGCACGGGCTATCCGGCGTCCGCACGCACCAGGACCGGTTGCTCGGCGAGCGGGCGCTCGCGGCCAACGCGGAGCGGCTGGGCCTCGGCGGGTTCACGTCGCTCGCACTCACGCCGGAGCTGGTCGCCGGCGCGAAGGTCGTGCTGCTCCAGCTCCCGCGGTCGCTCGATGCACTCGACGAGATTGCGGGCCTGGTCGCGGAGAACGCGGCCCCCGAGGTGGTGGTCTTCGCGGGTGGCCGGGTCAAGCACATGACGACCGCGATGAACGACGTCCTGCGTCGCCACTTCGCCGACGTGCAGGCGCACCTGGCGCGGCAGAAGTCGCGCGTGCTCGTCGCGTCGGCCCCCCGCCCGGCGGCCGAGCGGCCGGCACCACGCTGGCCGGAGTTCCAGGAGCACCCGGATTTGGGCATCACAGTGTGCGCGCACGGCGGGGTGTTCGCCGGGACGGCGATCGACATCGGCACGCGCGCCCTGCTCGCGCACCTCGACGCCGTGCCGACGGACGTCGCGTCGGCCGTCGACCTCGGCTGCGGCACGGGTGTGCTCGCCGTCGCGCTCGCGCGGGCGCGCCCGGATGCGGTCGTCACGGCGACCGACGAGTCGGCGGCCGCGGTGGACTCCGCACGCGCGACGGTCGCAGCGAACGGCCTGGAGGGACGCGTCGTCGTCCTGCGCGCGGACGGAGCCGACGGATTGCCCGACGAGAGCGCCGACCTCGTGCTGCTCAACCCGCCCTTCCACGTCGGCACGGCCGTGCATGCGGGCGTAGCGCGCGCGCTGTTCGAAGACGCCGCGCGCGTGCTGCGTCCCGGCGGTGAGCTGTGGGCGGTGTGGAACTCGCACCTGCGCTACCGGTCGACGCTGGAGCGCGTGGTCGGGCCGACCCGGCAGGTCAGCCGCGACCCGAAGTTCACCGTCACGGCCTCCACGCGCGCCCAGGCCTGACTGGCGGAAGGGGCCGGACGAGCTCGCGGCGACTGTGGTGCGGGACGCGGCTCAGCCGCACCAGACCGCCTTGTCCGCGATCTGACGTCGGGGTGTGCCGTCCGGGGAGTTGGCGTTGGCGGCGCTCGTGATCATGGAGTAGAGGCCCCACAGGTGCTCGACCGTTGCCTCACGCGCGGCGGTGGGGTCGCCGGCGACGATGGCCGCGACGATCGCGTCGTGGGTGTCGGCGGAGGTGGTGGCCGAGGCCGGGATGGCCAGGGACATGCTTCGGAACTCCCGCAGGCCCGGCACCAGGATGGCGTAGAGCTTGGACAGCAGCGCACTGTGCGCGCAGGCGACCAGGACCTCGTGGAACCCCTCGTCACTGTCGATGCGCGACTCGAGGTGCTCGGCGGCGCGGTGCTTGCGGGCAGCGCGGTCGAGCAGCGCCAGCTCCCGTGTGGTGGCCCGCTCCGCAGCGAGGCCGGCAGCGGTGACCTCGAGCGACATCCGGGCCTCGAACAGCTCGGTGACCTCGAAGTCGTTGTCGGCGCTCCACTGGACGAACGAGTGCACCGGTTCCATCCGGGTGCGGTCGACGACGAAGGTGCCCAGACCGGCCCGTACCTCGACCGCCCCCATGGTCCGGAGGCGCTGGATCGCCTCGCGCAGCGACGTGCGGCCGATGCCGAGGTCGCGGGCCAGCTCGGTCTCGGTGGGCAGCTGCTCGCCGGGTTTGAGCTCACCGCTCTTCATGGCAGTCAGGAATCGCTCGACGACGATGTCGGGTAGTGCGCGCCTGTCCCGCTGCTCCACCTTAAGCATCACTCGGGTCACGGTAGCAGGGTCGCTGACAGCCGCGGGAGGCGCTTCTCCGATCTTGTGTTTCGGCCGGTCAGCGGGCATGTTGCGGGCAGGTTAACTCTCTGCCTCGCTGCTTGCATGATGTCTGACAACCACTTAGCGTCCGTTGCTGAAACGCCTCACCCCGAAAGGCAGATCAGCCGACAATGGCCAGCGAACGCACACTTTTCATGACCCAGGAGTTCGACCTTCCGGGGGAGTTGCCCGTCGCCGTGGCGCACGGCGGGGTCGACATGGAGCCGACCCCCGCCACCTTCGCCACCCTGGAGCAGTCGACCGGCGTCGCCTTCGCGCTGCTCGCCGACGGACGACCGGGGATCGAGGCAGCGCTCGGCGCGGTCGCAGTCCTGGAAGACGACCCCGCGTTCAACGCCGGCTACGGATCAGTGCTCACCCGCACGGGGCAGGTGGAGACCGACGGCGCCGTCTCCGACGGCTTCACGGGCAGGTCCGCGGGAGTCGGCGCCGTCCCGGGCGTCCGTCATCCCGCCGCTGTGGCCTACGGGGTTCTTCAGGGCCGCGACACGGTCCTGCTGGCCGGGCCGGCCGCTGCCGACTACGCGCGGACGATCGGCCACTCTCCGGAGGACCTGGTCGTCGAGGAGCAGGTCCAGGCACTGGCGCGGATGCAGCCCGGTGACCAGCAGAGCGCCTTCACCGGCCGCAGGGTCCCCAGCGAGACGGTCGGCTGCATCACGATCACTGCCGACGGACGGATCGCCAGCGTGTCGAGCACCGGCGGGCTGATGGGCAAGCCATCCGGCCGGATCGGCGACGCGTGCATCCCCGGCGCGGGCTTCTGGACCGACCGCCGGTTCGGCGTCCTGTGCTCCGGCTCGGGAGAGGCCGCGCTGCGTCGCCAGCTCGCCAGCGAGGTCGCCCGTCGCGCCGGGCACTCGGGCCTGCTCGCGGCGCTGACCGACACGCTGACCGAGGCGGCCCGGACACCCGGGACGATCGGGGCCATCGTCGCCATCGACCTGGACGAGCGGAAGGTCGCCACCATCCACAACGGCGCCAGCTTCCCGGTCGTGGTCCGGCACGCAGGCGGCGCGTTCCGGCTCGGCGCCGCGGACGCACGGCTCTGGGACCAGGTGGGCGCACGATGACCGCCCTCGCGCTGGACACCGGGATCGCCCGGGTCCGCGACCGGATCGGCGCTGTCCTGTCCGGCAAGGGCATCTTCATCGCGCTGGCGGTGGTCCTGGTCGTCGCTGCCATCGTCGCGCCGAACTTCTACGCGCAGGTCAACGTCAGCAACACGCTGCGGCGGGCGTCCATCCTGGGCCTGGTGACCATCGGTCAGCTGGTCGTGCTCATGGTCCGCAACGTCGACCTCTCGGTCGCCGCGATGATCGGCATCACCGCGGTGCTGCTCTCCACGGCGCACACCACAGCGACCGGGCTGGTCATGGCGCTGCTGCTCGCAGTGGTCGTCGGAGCCGCGAACACCTGGCTGGTCGTCCGGCGCGGTGTGCCGGCCTTCGTCGCGACGTTCGGCATGGTCATGGTCCTGCAGGGCGGCAAGCTGATCTGGACGCAGGGCTCGACCAGCGGCGAGTCCCCGGCCGCGCTGGTCGACCTCGCTCGCGGGTCGGTCGGCCCGGTGCCGACGCCGTTCCTGCTGTGGCTGCTCGTCACGATCGCGCTGTCCGTCTGGATCAGCTCGACCCGGTCGGGCCGCAACGTCGTGGTGGCAGGCGCCAACCCGACGATGGCCCGTCTCTCGGGCATCAACGTCGGGAAGATCCAGTGGCTGGCCTTCACCGGCTCCGCCGTGCTGGCGGTCCTCGCCGGCGCGCTGCTCACCGGCTTCTCGGGGTACGTCGACCGCTCCATCGGCACCGGTTACGAGCTGGACTCGATCACCGCCGCACTCCTGGGCGGGGCGCGGTTCAAGGGCGGCGAGGGCTCCTTCGTCGGGGCGATGGGTGGCGTGCTGGTCCTGGCCGCGCTCGACACGCTGATCGTGGTCCTGGGCCTTCGACCCGAGCTCCAGGACGTCATCAAGGGCGTCGTCCTCATCCTCGCCCTGACCCTGCACTGGCCCGACCGGCGATGACCGGTGGTGGGTCCGCACCACCCCCCGAAGCAGCATCGACACCCATCCCCTGAGGAGAACCATGAGAACGACTGTTCGGACCGCTGCGGTCGGCGTGATCGGCACGCTGGCGCTGACCCTGACCGCCTGCTCCTCCGCCGACACCGAGGGCGCCGCGCCCAGCTCGACGAAGGCTGCGGAGCTGACGTTCGACGAGTCTGGCCGCCCGGTGCTCGACGACTCGT
This sequence comes from Cellulomonas fengjieae, assembly GCF_018388465.1. Lineage (NCBI taxonomy): Bacteria > Bacillati > Actinomycetota > Actinomycetes > Micrococcales > Cellulomonadaceae > Cellulomonas > Cellulomonas fengjieae. The sequence goes on from NZ_CP074404.1 coordinate 1,079,664, forward strand.
TCTCCAAGGCGGTCCAGGCTGCCAACGGGGTGACGGTTGACACCTCCGCCTTCAAGGCCGAGCCGCCCTACAACGTCGCGACCATCACGCAGGGGCCGGTCAACGGCTGGGCCACCACGTTCGACCTGGTCATGAAGGACAGCCTGGCCAAGTCCGGCAAGGTCGGCGACGTGATGTACGTCCCCTGGGACGGGGTCACCGAGAACCAGGTCAAGGGCATGGAGGACGCGATCGCGGCCGACGTGGACGCGATCGTGCTGCTGTCGATGTCCCGCGCCGGGCTCGTCTCGTCGATCGAGCGCGCCGCCGCTGCCGGTATCCCCGTGATCACCTGCATGGGTGGTGCCGAGACGGACGCGTACACCGCCGAGGTCAACGCAGACATCCCGCTGCAGGGCTTCCAGACCGCCGACGAGATCAGCAAGAAGCTCGACGGCAAGGGGCAGGTCGTCATGCTGAACGGCACCGCGGGGGTCGACTCGGCGGAGTTCTGGCGCTCAGGCGCCAACGCGGCGTTCTCGCAGTACCCCGAGATCGAGATCGTGACCGAGCAGTACGCCGACTGGTCGGCAGCCAAGGCCATGGACGTCATGCGGACCGTCGTCGCGCAGTACCCGGACGTGGACGCGGTGTGGGTGGGTGGCCTCGAGATGGGCCCGTCGGTGATCCAGGCCTACAAGGAGGGCGGCGCCGAGCTTCCCCTCGTCGGCGGGACCAACCCGACCAACGGGTTCCTTCGCCTGGCGATCGAGAACGACCTCGACTTCTACGTCGCGCCGTTCACACCCGCCGCGCCGCAGGAGTGCGTGAACACGATGCTCAAGGTCCTCGACGGCCAGCCGGTGCCGAAGTTCACCAACGTGGCCGACGTGCTCGAGGGTGCAGCCCCGTACGGCAAGGACGAGGCGTCCACGTGGTTCGAGGCGGCGTTCAACGACGACTTCAACGGCCCGAAGGTGCTCGACGACAAGGCCTACCTCGACGCCGGGTTCGGCAAGTAGAGCAGTCCTGAGGCCGGTGGGGCCGCCCCGGCGGCGGCCCCACCGCGCTCCGACCCGACAGAAGAAGGCAGCCATGGCCGACGTCCCAGCGCTCGAGCTGGTCGGAATCACCAAGCAGTACGGGCCCGTGCGGGCGCTCGACGGCGTCTCGCTGTCCGTGCGCGCCGGCGAGGTGCACGCCCTCATGGGCGAGAACGGCGCCGGGAAGTCGACGCTCCTGAAGGTCCTCAGCGGGGTCACGAAGGCGGACTCCGGCACGCTGCGACTCTTCGGGTCCGACGTCAACCTCAGCAGGTTCACGGCGCGGGCAGCCCGGGACGCCGGCGTGGCGATCGTGCACCAGGAGTTCTCGCTCATCCCGTCGCTGACGGTCGCGGAGAACATCTTCCTGGGCTCCGAGCTGGCCAGCCGCGGCGTGATGCGCGACGCGGCGATGGCAACCGAGGCGAGCAGGCTGCTCGGTCGGCTGGATGCCGGGATCTCGAGCAAGACCCTCGTCGGCGACCTGAGCCTGGCCCAGGCGCAGCTCGTCGAGATCGCCAAGGCCCTGGCGGGTGACGTCAAGGTCATCGCGCTGGACGAGCCGTCGGCTGTCCTGTCCGGCGATGAGCTGGACAAGCTCTTCGACGTCGTCGCGGGGCTCGCCGCGAGCGGCGTGGCCGTCCTCTACGTGAGCCACCGGATGGACGAGGTGTTCACGCTCTGCGAGCGGTACACCGTGCTCAAGGACGGGCAGAACAGTGGGACCGGGTCGATCGCCGAGACCGACGCGACCGCACTCATCGCCTCGATGGTGGGACGCAACGTGTCCCAGATGTTCCCGCCCTCCGCCCTGCGGCCCGGGGAGGTCGTGCTGCAGGCACGGGCCTTCGAGGTGGCCGGTCTCGCGCCGCTCGACCTCGACGTGCGCGCCGGTGAGGTGGTGGGCATCGCCGGGCTGCAGGGCTCAGGGCGCACGCGCCTGGCACGCGGCCTGTTCGGGGACGTGCCGGTCATCGGTGGCGAGCTCCGGCTGGGTGGCAAGCCGGCGCGGCTCGGGGGGCCGGCGCAGGCCATGGCGTCCGGGATCGCCTACCTGCCGGAGGACCGCAAGGGCATGGGCCTGGCTCTCGGCAAGTCGGTGGCCACCAACGTGTCGATGCTGTCGTGGCGACGGTTGCGGTCGGCCGGCGGCCTCATCGGACGGGCGAAGGAACGGGCCCTGGTCGCCGGGGCCGTGCGCAAGCTGTCCATCAGGACGAGCGAGTCCGGCTCCGCGCCGGTCGGCACCCTGTCCGGGGGCAACCAGCAGAAGGTCGTCATCGCCAAGTGGCTCGAGCTGCTCCCGGACGTCGTCATCTTCGACGAGCCGACGCGCGGCATCGACGTCGGGGCCAAGGAGCAGATCTACACGATCCTGCGGGACCTCGCCGACGCGGGCAAGGCCGTCATTCTCATCTCCTCCGAGCTGATCGAGGTCCTCGGCATGTCCGACCGGATCCTGGTGATGGTCGACGGAGACGTCGTCGGCGAGCTGCCCGGCGACACCGCGACTGAGGAGAAGATCATGGATCTGATCGTCTCGCACCGCCCCGAGACGCCGGCGGTGTCGGCATGAGCGGGCGGCTGAAGGCCAAGGTGGCGCGGGCTGCCGAGAGCGGAGCGGTCGTCTGGCTGATCGTTCTGGTGCTCGCCCTGTTCGCGAGCATCCAGTCGAGCGGTTTCGGCACCTTCGCCAACCTGAGCAACGTCAGCCGGCAGGGGTCGCTGCTCGCGATCGTCGCTCTCGGGGTGTTCGTCGTCGTCCTGCTCGGGCACTACGACGTCTCGATCGCGGCCAACGCCAAGGTGTCGTCCATCTGTGCGGCGTTGACCATGAACGGGCTCGACGCCAACCTGGCGGTCGGTGTCGCCGTGGGTCTCGGCGTGGGTCTGCTGATCGGGGTGGTCAACGCGATCCTGGTGGTGCGGCTGAAGGTGGAGTCCTTCATCGCGACGCTGGGCACGGGCACGATCCTCACCGGGTTGGCCGTGTTCGTCGCGCCCACTCCGGTGGGCAAGGCGGCGCCGAGCCTGTCGGCGTTCTACCAGCAGCGCGTGGGCGGCCTGTACGTCGTGGTCCTGGTCATCGCGCTGCTGTGGATCGCGACCTGGTTCGTCCTGCGCCGCACGGTGCCCGGGCGGCACGTGTTCGCGGTCGGCGCGGACAGCCACGTCGCCGAGATGAGCGGGATCGCCGTCACCAAGATCCAGGTCTCCGGCTTCCTGGCCAGCGGGCTGCTGGGCGGCCTGGCGGGGCTCTTCGTGCTCGCCAGCGCGGGGCTCGGCGATGCGAACGCGGCAGCCGGTCTGGAGTTCACCGCGCTGGCCACGGTGGTCATCGGCGGAGCCAGCCTCGACGGTGGGCGCGGCAAGCTCCTCGGGCTGCTGGGTGGCGTGGTCCTGTTCGCACTCATCGGCAACATCTTCAACATGCTGCGCATCGACGTCTGGTACCAGGAGCTGCTGCGCGGCCTGGTGATCCTGGTCGCGGCCGCCATGTTCGCCGGCGGCGCACGGACCATCGTCCGACGGCGCCCGCGCGCGGCTCGACCGGCGTGAGGCCGGCCGCGGGCAACCCGGCGCCCACCACCGCACGTCACAACGAAAGGAAGTACAGCTGACCATGGCCATGACATCCGACTCCGGCCGAGGAATGACGCCGGACGAGCTCGACGAGTTCCTCACCGCCGGCAAGCTGTTCGCGAAGATCGCCACGGTCAACGAGGACGGGATCCCGCAGATCAGCCCCGTCTGGTACGCCTGGGACGGCGAGGCGTTCCTCGTCGTGAGCAAGGAACGCACCGGCATGGTCAAGAACCTGCGACGCGACCCCCGCTGCGGCCTGCTGGTGGACAACGTGGAGCTGCCCTACAAGCGCGTCAGCGTGCAGGGTGCCGTGGAGTTCCTCGGCCCCGACTTCGACTACGAGACCCCCATGCGCCAGATGGTGCTGCGTTACCTCGGCGAAGAGGGCATGGCCTACGCCGAGAGCACCATGGTCTTCCCGCGTGTCCCGTTCTACGTCCGGCCCCTGCGCATGACCAGCTGGAACGGCGGCGGCTTCGACCGGACGTTCAACAAGGAGACCGTCTGGCGTGAGGTCGGCTGATGGCGGGCAACGGACGCCTCGACGGCCTGCGGGTCCTGCTCACCGGCGGCGGCTCGGGGATCGGGCTCGCGATCGTGCAGCGGTATGTCGAGGAGGGCGCGATCGTCTCGGTCGCGGACCTGAACCCGGCGGCCGCCCCGGCGGTCGAGAGCCTCGGCGCGCGGTTCGCCGCTGTCGACGTCGCCGACGCCGACGCGGTGGTGGCGTGGGTGGACCAGGAGGCCGCGGCGCTCGGGGGGATCGACGTCGCCGTCGCGGGTGCCGGCTACCAGCTGGTCGCCATGGCGACCGACCTGACAGTCGAGCAGTGGGACCACCAGATGGCCGTCATGCTGCGGGGACCCTTCGTGCTGTTCAAGTCGGTCCTGCCGTACGTCATCGAGGGAGGCGGAGGATCGCTCATCGTGATCGGCTCCAACCTCTCGTTCGCGGGAATGACGAAGACCACCAGCTACACCGCCGCGAAGCACGGGGTCATCGGTCTGGTCCAGGTCCTGGCGGTCGACTACGCGCAGGACGGGGTGCGGGTCAACGCCCTGTGCCCCGGACCGACCGACACCCCGTTGATCCGTCGCCAGCTCGAGGAGGCGGCCGACCCGGCGGCCAAGCTGGCGCAGTGGAACAGCGACATGGTGCTCAACCGGCTCGGCACGCCCGAGGAGATCGCGGCAGGCGCCGTCTTCCTGGCGAGCGACGAGTCGAGCTTCGTGACCGGGTCGTCGTTGATGATCGACGGCGGCTTCACAGCCTGGTGAGCGCGCGACCTGTCCGCCGCCCGGCACGGCTCGGGTGAGGGCAGGTCGACCGACCACACGCACATCGAGAGAGCGAGCACATGTCTGAACGTCTGGCTACGAAGCGAGTCCTGGTCACAGGCGGCGGGTCCGGGATCTGTCTGGCCATCGTCCGCAGGTTCATCGACGAGGGAGCAACCGTCTCCGTCTGCGACCTCAACCCCGAGTCCCGCACCCAGGTCGAGAGCCTGGGGGCGCGGTTCGACGTGGTCGATGTCGCCGACGTCGCCGCGGTCGAGGGCTGGGTGCAGCGTGAGATCACGGCCCTGGGCGGCGTCGACGTCGTCGTGGCAGGGGCGGGCTACGAGCTCGTCGCGAAGGCGGGTGACCTGACCGTCGAGCAGTGGGACCACCAGATGGCGGTCATGCTGCGGGGGCCGTTCGTGACCTTCCGGGCGGCGCTGCCCGCGATGGTGGAGGCCGGCCGGGGCGGTTCGCTGATCGCGCTCAGCTCGCAGGTCGCGTTCGCGGGGATCACCGGCTACACGGCGTACGCCCCGGCCAAGCGCGGGCTGATCGGCCTGGTCCGCGTGCTGGCCATCGACTACGCGCAGTACGGGATCCGCGTCAACGCCGTCTGCCCCGGTCCCACGGACACCCCGATGATCCAGCGCCAGCTGGATGCAGCACCCGACCCCGCGGCCCTGCTGCGGACCTGGCAGGACGCCACGCTGCTCGGCCGCCTCGGGCAGCCCGACGAGATCGCGTCCGGTGCCGTGTACCTGGCCAGCGACGAGTCGGGCTACGTCACCGGCTCCGCCCTGATGATCGACGGGGGGTACACCGTCCGATGACGCGGGAGCCCATCGACGCCGCGGTGCTCCTCGAGGAGCTGGCCCGCATCGACTCCCGCAACCCGGACCTGTCGCCCGACAGTGCGGGGGAGCGGGCGCTCGCAGAACGCGTCGCCCAGATCGTGGCCGGTCTGGGCATGGACGTCCGCCTGATCCCGGTCCTCGACGATCGGCCGAACCTCGTCGCCGTGCTCCCCGGGGTCGACAGCGACGCGACGGTGATCTTCGAGGCACACCTCGACACCGTGCCGGCGGACGCGGGGACGCGCGAGGTCCGGCGTGAGGGGCGCCGCCTGTACGGCAGGGGGACGTGCGACACCAAGGGTTCCCTGGCGGCGATGATCGCGGCGATCGACCGGCTCTCGCGGACCGCGGGGCCGAGGCCGACCGTGCTGCTCGCCTGTGCCGTGGACGAGGAGTACCTCATGCGCGGGGCCGGCCAGCTCGCCACCGAGCTGCCGTCCGCGGATGTGGTCGTCGTCGGCGAGCCGACCTCGTTGGTCCCGGCCCGGGCGCACAACGGCTTCCTGCGGTTCCGCGTGGAGGTGCTCGGCCGCTCCGCGCACAGTTCCCGGGCCGCGCTCGGCGTCAACGCCATCAACCAGGCGGCGCGGCTCGTCCTCGCGCTGGACGCGACGGTCGGCGAGCGTCGGCGGGCCAGCCCGCACCCCCTGGCGGGGCACGCGCTCCTCTCGGCCACCATGGTGGACGGCGGCATCGCACCGAACGTCATCCCGGACCGGTGCAGCGTCCTGTTCGACCGCCGGGTCGCCCCGGGCGAGCGTCCGGAGGAAGCACTCGCGGAGGCGTACGAGGCGATCGCACAGATCTGCGAGAGGGAGTCGATCACGGTGGAGCTGCCCGAGCCTCTCGTCAGCCTCGGTGCGCTGGAGACGCCGCCCGACGCGGTCGCCGTGGTCGCGGCCGAGGCGGCGGCGTCACGCGCGCTCGGCCGCGACGTCAGCGCCGGGGGTGTCACCTTCTCGACCGACGCGTGCTGCTTCTACGACCGGCCCGACCTGCCCTCGGTCGTGCTGGGCCCGGGCTCGATCGACGAGGCGCACGGCAGCGTCGAGTGGATCGAGCTCGATGACGTCGACACTGCTGTCCGCATCTACTACGACCTCGCCATGACGGCGCACACCATCCGGCAGGAGCACAGGTGATCATCGACTTCCACACCCACGTGGACGAGGCCGAGGCGTTCGGGTGGATCGACCCGCCGGAGAAGATCGTCGGCCTGCTCGACGAGGCGGGCATCGACAAGGCGGTCATCATGACCTACACCGATCTGCCCGGCACCAACCCCGGTGCGCTCGAGTACATCGTCGACGCTGCGGCGCAGTTCCCCGACCGGCTGGTCCCGTTCGTCCGGCTCAACCCCAACTACACCGCCGCGATGACGGAGCTCGTCGAGCGGGCGGTGGAGCTGGGGGTTCGCGGGGTGAAGCTGCACCCCACGACCACGCTGGCCCACCCTGCCGGCGACGCGACGGTGGCGGTGCTTCGCGCGTCGGCGCAGGCCGGGCTCCCGGTGCTGTTCCACTGCGGCGACGACCCGTACACCACGCCGCAGACGTTGGGTCTGGCGGCGCAGGCGGTTCCGGAGTGCGCCATCGTGTTCGGGCACATGGGCGGGTACTTCCACGTCCGGGACGCCATCGACACCGCGCTGCGTCTGCCGAACGTCTACCTGGAGACCTCGGCGATGCCCCGCCCGGAGATGATCCGCACGGCGGTCGGCGAGCTGGGCGCGCACCGCGTGATCTTCGGCAGCGACGGTCCGGGCTGCAACCCGCGCCTCGAGCTCGCCAAGATCACCTCGCTCGGCCTCCCGGCCGCGGACGAGCAGGCGATCCTCGGCGGCAACGCCGCACGACTGATGGAGGTGTCGGCCGCATGATCGACTCCCTCGTGGTGCTCGGTGAGAACCTGTTCGGCCCGAGCCTGAGTGTCAGCGACTGCCTGCTCACCTCGGCGCAGCTGGGCATCGAGGGCGTCGTCGCCGCTCCCGCCCGGGGCCGCGACTATGTCCTGCCGGCGGCCAACGACCGACTCGCGGCCGACGCCGACGGCATGCCCGGGGTGGCCCGGCTGGCCCGGGTGGACCCCCTGCAGGGAACGGCGGCGCTCAGCGAGCTGCGCCGCTGCCTGGATGAGCTGCACTGCTCGGGCGTCTTCCTCAACCCCGACGAGGAGGTCTTCGCCGTCCAGGACGCCGAGGCGGTGGTCCGCGTCGCCGCTGACGCCGGCGTTCCCGTCGTCGTGGTCGCGGGAGTCCCTCACCGTTCCGAGCCGTTGCAGATCCTCGACCTGGCAGCCCGGGTCCCCGAGGCGCGCCTGATCCTGACCTCGGGCGGGCAGATCAACATCGCGGGGCTCAGCATGGTGGACGCCTGGGCGGCTCTGACGGCCGCCCCGAACATCTCCGTGCTCTCCAACGGGGAGTACCGCCAGGACTTCCTCGAGAGGATCCCGCGGGAGCTCGGTGCCGAGCGGCTGCTGTTCGCGTCCTTCGCGCCGTACTACGAGCAGCCGTTCGAGGCGGCGCGGATCCGCAACATCGGGTACTCGGCGGGGGATCTGGACGCCGTCTGTCACGACAACGCGCGCCGCGCCTTCGCCCTCACGTTCGGCTGACCTGCGGCTGCGGCTCGGCGGGTCCACCCAGCGCGGGCTCGCGCCTCAGCTGGTCGCGGGCGCGACAGTCGTGCTGCTCCAGCTCCCAGAGGCTGCCGATGTCTACGCCACGAGGAAGGCCAGCGCCAAGGAGCGATGGATGCTGTCCACCGTGGGTTGATCGAGGAGTCCGGGAGCGAGGAGCTGCTCCGCGGCCTTCTTCGGCGAGAGGACGTCGACGCCATCGATGACGAACGAGCCACCGAAGAGCGGCCAGTCGGCGTCGACGAAGCAGAGCATCCCGCGCACCGGAACCTCCGACAGCCCCGCGGCATCCAGCGCGCTGCGTACGAGCGTGACCTGCTTGTGCGCACCCTCGACCGCTTGGTGCAGTCCCGCGAGCCGACGAACAGCATGAACTTGCGCGGCCGGAAGATGCCGCCGGCAGCGCGGGGCGTCCCTATCCGGATCACGGCACGTTCCACGTGTATGACGACGTGGGCACGGTGCAGATCACGCTGACCACGACGTGGACGGGCCGGTACCGCGTGGACGGCACGACCCAGTGGCGCGACGTGGTCGGCACGGCGGAGACCTCGTCGACCAGCGCCCCGTTCAGCGTCGAGGAACGCCGTTCGCGCCTGGTCTCGGGCCTGTGCACCGACACCCCAAAGCCAGCGGACTGCTGACGGGCCGGACAGATCAGACGTCGTCCGCCGCCACGGTGGTGACCGGCACCTGGAAGTGCTGGACCAGTCGGTCAGGCACGTCCTGGTGGATCCAGCGGGAGGTGCGGGTCGGGAGCGTCACGATGACGATCTCGTCGAACGTCCGCGCCTCCACGGCCTCGGCGACCGCTCGCACCGGGTCGGGGTCGGCGACTGCTCCGTCGGCCGTCACCCCGGCCGCGGCCAGCTTGGTGAGTGCGGCGTCGAGCTTGGCTTGGGCTCGCTTCCGCGCCTCCGCGGGCGGGTGGGGGAGCGACAGGGTGCCGCCCATCACCGGCATCGGGATGGCGACGGCCTTGGTGGCCAGGTCCTTGACCGGCGTGGCCGGCACGACGAGCCAGAACTCGGCGGGTCCCTGCGCCGCCCGGTCTCGGACCACGCCCAGCAGCTCGTCGCTGTCGAGGGTCTGGTTCGCCACGATCGCATAGCGCCGCATGAGGGCCTCCGGTCACCGATGCCCTCCGTTCTAGCACGTAACGGGTGTAGGACGGGAGCATGAGCGAAAAGGATGAACCGGACCGCCCGCTGTTCCTCGTCGTGACGATCAAGCCTCGCGAGGACCGGCTCGCGGAGGCCGAGGCGCAGCTGCAGTACATGCGCCAGCAGACGCTGACCGAGCCGGGGTGCGTGTTCATGCACCTGGTGCAGCCGCAGGACGACCCGGACTCGTGGGTGATGCTGGAGATGTTCCGGTCCCGGGCGGCCTGGGACGAGCACATGCGGCAGCCGTACAACACGGAGGGCAACGCGATCCTCGAGGACCTGCTGCGCGAGCCGTCGGAGCTGCGCCTGTTCGACGAGCGGTAGCGGCCCCCGGTGGTGGGCGCCTCGGCACGGGGCTAGCGTCGACGTGAGCGAGGGGGGCCCGCGATGGAGCGACCAACCGTCATCAAGCCAGGACCGGAGCTGGGTAGTCCGCGCAAGAAGAGCCTGGTCTATCCGGGCCTGAGCATCCCGTTCATCCTCCTGGTCCTGTGCTTCGCCGCCTGGGGGTCGGCCGCGAACCTCACCGATGTCCTGGTGGGCGTGTTCCGGCACATCTTCCTGATGTCGAACTTCCAGTCGGCGCTCGTGCAGTTCGCGTACTACGGCGCGTACTTCGCCCTGGCCATCCCGGCCGCGCTGATCAACAAGCGGTTCGGGTACAAGGCCGGGGTCCTGACAGGGCTGGGGTTGGCGACGGTCGGCGGGTTCCTGTTCATCCCCGCCGGGATGCTGCTCGAGTACGGGTTCTTCCTCATCGCCCTGTTCGTGCTGGCGGCGGGCCTGTCGATCCTCGAGACCTCGGCGAACCCGTTCGTCATCTCCATGGGCCCGGAGGCGACCGCGACGCAGCGGCTGAACCTGGCCCAGGCGTTCAACCCGGTCGGCGCCAACATCGGCGTCCTGCTGGGGGCGGTGCTGATCCTGCCCAACATCACGCCGGAGGAGCAGAAGGCCGAGATGTCGGCGCAGCAGCTCGAGCAGGCGCAGGAGACCGACCTGTCCCTGGTGCTCGGGCCGTACACCGGGATCGCGACCGCCCTGCTGGTGATCTGGCTGCTCATCGCGTTCCGGAAGATCACCGTCCCCGACGACGACCACGTCCACTTCGGGCTGGAGGAGACGTCCGGGGGAGCGTTCGCGCGACTGTGGCGCAACCGGCACTACCGCTACGGCGTGGTCGCCCAGTTCCTCAACGTGGCCGCTCAGGTGTGCGTGTGGAGCTTCACCATCCAGTACGCCCAGGACGTGGTGGGCGTGCCCGCCTCGCAGGCCGGGTGGTACCTGCAGGCGAGCCTGATCCTGTTCCTGCTCTCCCGCTTCGTGATGACCTACCTGCTCGGCATCATGCGGCCCACCAAGCTGTTGTTCGCCATGGGGGTGCTCGGGGTGGTGCTGGCGCTCATCGCCGCGCTCGTGCCGAACATGGTGGGCCTCATCGCGGTGGTCGCCATCTCGGTCTCGCTGTCGCTGATGTTCCCCACGATCTACGGGGTCGCGCTGCAGGGCCTGGGCGCGGACACCAAGTTCGGCGCGGCCGGTCTGGTGATGGCGATCCTTGGTGGCGCGCTCGCCCCGCCGGTGATGGGCCTGATCATGGACTCCTCCGGCACGGCGGCCGGCTTCATCATCCCCGCCGTGTGCCTGGCGGCCGTGGCCGGGTACGCGCTGTTCGACCTGCGGTCCGGACGTCACGTCGGGCCGCTCCCGACGGAGGCGACCGCGCACTGACCGCGAATCCCGGGTGTCCGCTCCCGGAACCCGGACGTACGCTCGATCGAATGATGCTCCCCACCGCGACCACCGTCGGCGAGCTCCGGGCATCGGGCCACGTGCACACGTCGGTCCGCGAGGAGCTCCGCGCCAACCTCCTGTCGGCCCTCGGCGAGGGCCGGGACCCGTGGCCGGGCATCCACGGGTTCGACGACACCGTGATCCCGCAGCTCGAGCGCGCATTGATCGCCGGGCACGACGTCGTCCTGCTCGGCGAGCGTGGGCAGGGCAAGACCCGGATCCTGCGCACGCTGGCCGGGCTGCTCGACGAGTGGTCCCCGGTGATCGAGGGGTCGGAGATCGGGGAGCACCCGTACGAGCCGATCACTGCGGCGAGCCGACGACGCGCGGCGGAGCTGGGCGACGCGCTGCCGATCGTGTGGCGGCACCGCGACGAGCGGTACGTCGAGAAGCTCGCGACGCCGGACACGAGCGTGGCCGACCTCATCGGCGACGTGGACCCCATGAAGGTCGCCGAGGGGCGCGCCCTCGGGGACCCCGAGACGATCCACTTCGGCCTGGTCCCGCGCGGCCACCGGGGGATCGTCGCCATCAACGAGCTGCCCGACCTCGCGGAGCGCATCCAGGTGGCGATGCTCAACGTCATGGAGGAGCGGGACATCCAGATCCGCGGCTACGTGCTGCGCCTGCCGCTCGACGTGCTGGTCGTCGCCACCGCGAACCCCGAGGACTACACCAACCGCGGGCGGATCATCACCCCGCTGAAGGACCGGTTCGGTGCGGAGATCCGCACGCACTACCCGGCGGAGCTGGCCGACGAGGTGGCGGTCATCCGGCAGGAGGCGCTGCTGCAGGCGGAGGTCCCCGACCACCTGGTCGAGATCCTGGCCCGGTTCACGCGCGCGCTGCGGGAGTCCAGCGCGGTCGACCAGCGCAGCGGGGTGAGCGCCCGGTTCGCCATCGCGGGCGCGGAGACGGTCGCCGCCTCGGCGCTGCACCGGGCCGCGCGCCAGGGCGAACAGGTCGCGGTGGCCCGGCCGGTGGACCTGGAGACCGCGGTGGACGTCCTGGCCGGAAAGATCGAGTTCGAGTCCGGCGAGGAGGGTCGCGAGGACGAGATCCTCGACCACCTGCTGCGCACGGCGACCGCGGAGACCGTGCGGGCGCACCTGCGCGGCATCGACTTCGGCCTGCTGGTCGACGCGATCCAGGGTGGTGCCATGGTGACCACCGGCGAGCAGGTCACGGCCCGCGACGTGCTGACCGGCCTGCCTGCGCTCGGCGAGTCGGAGCTCTACGACGAGATCTGCGCCCGCCTGGGCGCGACGAACGACGGCGAGCGGGCCGCCGCGATCGAGCTCGCCCTGGAGGGCCTGTACCTGGCCCGCCGGATCAGCAAGGAGTCGGGGGGCGGCGAGACGATCTATGGCTAGGCAGAACCGTCGGCTCGCGCGGTACACGCCCTACGTCGACGGGCCGGACCCGCTCGCCCCGCCGGTCGACCTGGCCGAGGCGCTCGACGCGATCGGCGAGGACGTCATGGCCGGCTACTCGCCGGAGCGCGCGATGCGCGAGTTCCTCCGGCGCGGCGGCCGCAGCCAGACGGGGCTGGACGAGCTGGCGCGTCGGGTCGCCGAGCGGCGCAGGGCGCTGACCCGGGAGCACAACCTCGACGGCACCCTGCAGGAGGTCAAGGAGCTGCTGGACCGGGCGGTGCTGGCCGAGCGCAAGCAGCTGGCGCGCGACGTCGACATGGACGAGGGCGACCGCGCCCTGGCGCAGATGCAGCTCGACAACCTCCCGTCCTCGCCCGCGGCCGCCGTCGACGAGCTCAACGGCTACGACTGGCGCAGCAGCGAGGCGCGTCAGGAGTTCGAGAAGATCAAGGACCTGCTCGGCCGCGAGGCCCTCGACCAGCGCTTCGCGGGGATGAAGCAGGCGCTCGAGAACGCGAGCGACGCCGACCGGGCCGCGCTGCGCGAGATGCTGGCGGACCTCAACGGGCTGCTCGACGCCCGCGCGCGTGGCGCGGACACCCAGGAGCAGTTCGACGACTTCATGGCCGAGCACGGCGGCTACTTCCCCGAGCAGCCCCGCACGCTCGACGAGCTCCTGGACACCCTGGCCGAGCGCTCCGCCGCCGCGCAGCGCATGCGCAACTCGATGACGCAGGAGCAGCGCGACGAGCTCGACGCCCTCGCGCAGCAGGCCTTCGGCTCGTCGGACCTGATGGACGAGCTGGGCCGGCTGGACGACAGCCTGCGCTCCCTGCGCCCGGGGGAGGACTGGGGCAGCGCGGAGCGCCTGGACGGCGACAACGGCCTCGGCCTCGGCGACGGCACGGGCGTCTTCCAGGACCTGGCCGACCTCGACGCGCTGGCCGAGCAGCTCGCGCAGTCCTACGAGGGCTCCCAGCTGGACGACCTCGACCTGGACAAGCTCGCGCGCCAGCTCGGCTCCGACGCGGTGGTCGATGCCCGCACTCTGCAGCGGTTGGAGAAGGCCGTGCGCGAGTCCGGCACCCTGCGGCGAGGGTCCGACGGCCAGCTCGCGCTGACGCCCAAGGCCATGCGCCAGCTGGGCCAGGCGGTGCTGCGCGCCGTCGCCGAGACGATGTCGGGCCGCACGGGCGGCCACGACGTCCGCCGCTCGGGCGCCGCGGGGGAGCCGTCGGGGTCGACCCGCCAGTGGGCCTTCGGCGACACCGAGCCGTGGGACGTGAGCCGCACGATCACCAACGCACTCGCCCGCGGGTCGCGCACCCTCCAGGTCGACGACATCGAGGTCCAGGAGACGGAGGCGCGGACACAGGCGTGCGTGGCGCTGCTCGTCGACACGTCGTTCTCGATGGCGATGGAGGGGCGCTGGGTGCCGGTGAAGCGCACCGCGCTGGCCCTGCACACCCTGGTCACCAGCCGGTTCCGGGGGGACGACCTGCAGCTCATCGGCTTCGGGCGCACCGCCGGCGTCATGCAGATCGAGGAGCTGGTCGGGCTCGAGGAGAAGTGGGAGAAGGGCACCAACCTGCACCACGCGCTCCTGCTGGCCAACCGCCACTTCCGCAAGCACCCGCAGGCGCAGCCCGTGCTCCTGATCGTCACCGACGGCGAGCCGACCTCCCACCTGGAGTCCGGCGGCGAGGTGTTCTTCGACTACCCGCCGCACCCGGTGACGATCGCGCTCGCGGTCCGCGAGCTCGACGGCTCGGCGCGCCTCGGCGCGCGCACCACCTTCTTCCGGCTCGGCGACGACCCGGGTCTGGCGCGCTTCGTCGACGCCATGGCGCGGCGCGCGGGCGGGACCGTCGTCGCGCCCGAGACCGACGACCTGGGGGCCGCGGTCATCGGCTCGTACCTCAGCTCGCGGCGCAACGGGGCGTTCGGCGGCTGGGGCCGCGACGACCCGTGGTGAACGGAGCAGCTGCGCGCGCCCGATAGTTGCCATGTAGGAAATGATCCCATATCGTTTCCTACATGGAAATGAATCAGCCCTCGCCCGGCGGTGCCGAAGCGGCTGCCGCGCTCGCAGCCATCACCAGCTCGCAGAAGGCCGTCCGAGACACGCCCTGGCCCGTGTGGATCTACCCCGTCAACGCCGTGCTGCTCGGTGCGATGGCCCTCACGCCGCTCACGGAGACCTCCGGGTCGCCAGCGCTGATCGCCACCGCGATCGCCGTCATCGTCGCGAACCTCGCGGCGGGGTGGCACAACGGGGCACCCTTCGCTCTCCCGACGAGCCGCGGCTTCCTGACGGCGGTCGTCCTGTCGGCGCTGTGCGTCGTCCTCGCGCTCGTCACGGCCGACGTCACCGGCAACGCACTCCCGGTCGTCGCCCTGGCGGTCGCAGCGACGACGACCTACGCGGTCGGGTCCGTCGTCCATTACCGGAGCACCCACCGATGACGAGCGCCCTCGACCCGGTCATCCACCCCGTGCACCGCCTGCAGGTCTGCGCGATGCTCGACGCCGCCACGACCCTGGAGACGTCCGTCATCAAGCACCAGCTCGGTCTCAGCGCCTCCGCGTTGAGCAAGCAGGTGGCGGCGCTCATCGACGCCGGGTACGTGCGCCAGGACCGGTCCGGCCCCGACTCCCGCAAGGTCTGGCTCTCGCTGACGAAGGCCGGCAGCGCCGCCTACCACGGTCACGTCGCGGCGTTGCAGGCGATCGTCGCGCAGACCGAGACCACCCCGTCCGCTCCCGCACCCAGCCCAGGTCCTGGTCAGGACATCTAGAAGAACGGCCACGGGAAGGCGGGCATGTCGCCCTGCGGACCGGGGAAGGCGCCCGTCCGCAGCAGCCGCTCGCACCGGGCGGCGAGGGCCGCCAGCTCGTCGTCGCTGAGCAGCTCAGCCAGGTACCGACCGAGGTCGCCGTCCAGCTGCGTGCGCACGCGCTCGACGCCCGCGACCTCGGCGTCGTCGAGCGGCTCGCCCCGCCAGCCCCACAGCACCGTCCGCAGCTTGTGCTCGGTGTGGAAGGTCACGCCGTGGTCGACGCCGTAGCGGTGCCCGCGGTCCGTCGGCAGGATGTGACCGGCCTTGCGGTCGGCGTTGTTCACGACGACGTCGAACACGGCCATCCGGCGCAGCGCGGGGGAGTCCTCGTGGACCAGGGTCACCGCGCGGTCGTGCTCGTCGCTGCCGTGGAACACCGGTCGCCAGCCGTCCGGCACCGCGTGGGCCGCGACGAGGTCGACCGGGTCCTGCTCGGCGTCGGGCTCCTGCCAGAGCTGCACCATGCCGGGACCCAGCGGGCCGTCGCGCAGGAACGTGACCGGGACGATGTCCCAGCCGAACGCCTCCGAGACCAGGTGGGCCGCCACCTCGCGGTGCGCCAGGGTGCCGTCCGGGAAGTCCCACAGGGGGCGCTCCCCGGCGACGGGCTTGTAGACGACGCTGACGCCGCCGATCGTGGCGAGGAACGTCGCGTTCGACGCGATCGTGATCCGCCCCACGAGCTCGAGCTCGCCGGTGACGAGGTCGACGTCGGCGGCGGTCACGGCTCCTCGGGCGCGCCGCAGACGTGCCCATCGTCGTCCACCGGTTGGCCGCACAGCGGGCACGGCGGCCGACCCGACCGCACGACCTGCCGGGTGCGCTGCACGAACGCCCGCGCGGTGCCCACCGGCATGCGGACCACCAGCACCTCGCTGGGTTCCGCCGCGATCTCGAGGTCGTCGGAGTCGTCGGTCTCGTCGAACGGGAACGCCTCGACGACGACCTGCGCGGTGGAGGGGTCCCAGCCCAGCCGCATCACGCCGGCGCGGAACTCCTCCTCGACGGGCTGGTCCAGCGGCTCGTTGTCGATGAGCTCGGCGGGCGCCTCGGCCGGCACGCTGAACCGGTTCTCGCCGTCGGCCATGAGCGCGTCGAGGATCTCGTCGATCTTCTCGGCGAGGACGGCGCTCTGCTCCTTCTCCAGCGCGACGCTCGTGCGCCGGGCGCCGTCGCGAACCTGCAGGTAGAAGGTGCGGGATCCCGGGCGGCCGACGGTGCCGACGACGACCCGGTCGGGCCAGTCGAACTGGTGGACAAGTGCGGGCATGTCGCCCAGTTTACGAGGGGGCCCGGTCGGCGGTCGCGGGACCCGCTCCGCCGCCGACGGGCGCGTCGCCGGCCGCGGTCAGGTCACGCAGCCACGCCAGGTCGCCGGCGTCGGTGTTCGTCGCGAGGACCGCCGGGCGCGCGGTCCCGTACCGGACGATCGAGACGGACCCGGGGTTGACGGCGAGGCGCTGGACGAGGTCGAGATCCATGCCGAGGGCGTCCGCCAGGACGGAGATGATGATGTCGCCGTGCGTGACCGCCACCCACACCGCCCCGGTGCCGTGCTCGGCTTCCAGCGCCGCGTCGATCCGGCGGATCGCCTCGACCGACCGCGCCTGCATCGCCGCCATCGACTCGCCGCCCGGGAACACGGCCTTGGACGGCTGCGTCTGCACCACCTTCCACAGCGGCTCCTTGGCGAGCTCCGTCAGGGGGCGTCCCTGCCACTGCCCGTAGTCGCACTCCACGATGCCCGGCTCGAGCTGCACCGGGGCGTCGCCCTGGTGCTCCGCGATGACCTGCGCAGTCTGCCGGCAGCGCTCGAGCGGGCTCGAGATGACCGCGACCAGCGGCACCACGGCGAGGCGCTCCGCCGTGCGGGTGGCTTGGCTGCGACCGACCGCGTCGAGGTCGACCCCGGCGGTGCGCCCGCTCAGGACCCCCGCGACGTTCGCCGTGCTGCGGCCGTGCCGGACGAGGAGGACTGTGGCCATGCGTGGAGCCTAAGCGGGCGGCGCGCGAGCAGATGGGCAGTTATGGTCACGGGCAGCACTCTCGAGGCCATCGGCGTCCTCGGCTTCCACGAAGGAGATCGCGATGTCCGACCAGCTCACGTTCGACAACCCCGTCGAGCGGCACGCCCACATCAAGCCGCACGCGTCGTGGCAGCCGCTGCCGGGCCTGGACGCCGAGCTCGACCCGAAGGCCGACCACGGCGAGACCAGCTACCGCGGCCTCGGCCGTCTTCCCGGTCGCAAGGCGCTCATCACCGGCGGCGACTCGGGCATCGGTGCGGCCGTGGCCATCGCGTTCGCGCGCGAGGGCGCGGACGTGGCGCTGAGCTACCTGCCCGAGGAGCAGGTGGACGCCGAGGCCATCGCGGAGCACGTGCGCGCCGCGGGTCGCACGGCGATCCTGCTTCCCGGCGACATCCGGGACCGCGAGTTCTGCCGCACCCTGGTCGCCGACGCGGTCGAGGGCCTCGGCGGGCTCGACATCCTGGTCAACAACGCGGCGCACCAGGTGTACCACCAGAGCTTCGACGAGCTGGACGAGGCGGACCTGGACCGCACCATCCAGACCAACATGTACGCGATGTTCTGGATCACCCGCGACGCCCTGCCGCACCTCGGCCCGGGGTCGACGATCATCAACAGCACGTCGGTCCAGGGGTACAACCCGTCGCCGATGATCATCAACTACGCCTCGACCAAGTTCGGCATCATCGGGTTCACCAAGGCGCTGGCCGCCGACCTGGCGCCGCGTGGCATCCGCGTCAACGCCGTCGCGCCCGGCCCGGTGTGGACGCCGTTGCAGGTCTCCGACGGGCAGCCCACCGACAAGCTGAACGGCTTCGGGGAGTCGTCCTGGCTGGGCCGAACGAGCCAGCCGGTCGAGCAGGCGCCCGCCTACGTGTTCCTCGCGTCGCCGGAGTCCAGCTTCGTGGTGGGGGAGGTCATCAACGTCAACGGCGGGGCGAACGTGCCGTGAGCTGCGGACGCTAAGAACGCACGAAGTGTAGTTCGGAGGGCTACACTTCGTACGTGTTCCAGCGGGAGGTTGACGTGGACGAGGCGCGGCAGGGCGAGACGCGACTTGCCGTGCGTCCGATGCGGACCGTCAGGCCCGCGGATCTCGACGACCTCTTCGTCAATCCACGGGCGGTCCTGCGGGACCGCGCCGCCAAGGGTGAGCTCCACAGGGTCGCGTACGGCACGTACATCGCCGTGCCGGACGACGCGCACGACCAGGCGCGATGGAGGCCCGGTCTCGAGGCGGCCGCGGCGGCCGTGGCCACGGCGATCTTCGGTGATCGGGCAACGGCGCTGATGGGTATGACCGCAGCCCGGCTGCTCGGCGCCGCGCCCCGCGCGTACGGCCACGCCACGGTCGCCGCCCCGCGACGGCATCGCGACGTGCCGTTGACCGACCGTCGCGATGCGGTGATCCACTTCGTCCCGCGCGACCTCGATGCCCTCGACGTCCGGCCCATCGCGACGGAGCTCGGAGTCACCCTGGTCACCACCCCCGAGCAGACGCTCGTCGACCTCGCCCGCGACCGGACGATCAACGACGCCGACCGGCACGCCACGATGCTGGCGCTGGGGCGGACCGCCGACTGGGACGCGGTCGAGGAGCTGACCGCCGCCCAGCGGGGGCGAACCGTGACGGGACCGGTGCTGGCCCGAGTCAGGCGAGAGGTCGAGCGATGACCGAAGCGAGGAGCCGGCCGGCTCACTCGGCTGAGCCGACCACCGGGTCAGCGCGCCTCCCGCAGGCCGCTGGCCCGGCGCACGGGACGCTCGATCGCGGCGCGAATCGCATCCTCGGTCCCGATCACGCGGACGTGCTCGCGCGCGCGGGTGACCGCCGTGTACAGCAGCTCACGGCTCAGCAGCGGCGACGTGGCGGGCGGGAGCAGGAGCGTCACGCGCGCGAACTGGCTGCCCTGGCCCCGGTGCACGGTCATCGCGTGGACCGGCTGGACCGCGGGCAGCCGGTAGGGGCGGACCAGGCGCGGGTCGTCGGGCTCGCCGAACGCGACCGCGACCCCGCCGGTGCCGTCGGCGACCACCACGCCGGTGTCGCCGTTGTACAGGCCGCTCGCGCGGTCGTTCTGGGTCACCAGGAGGGGGCGGCCCAGCGGCCACTGCCCGGCACCGGTGCCGATCCACGACTCCGCGGTGGCCGCCCAGTGCGCGACGCCGAACGGGCCCTCGCGGTGGGCGAGCAGCAGGCGGTGGCTGCCCAGCGCCCGCAGCGCCGCCGGGGCGTCACCGGCCCGGGCCGCTGCGACGAGCGCGTCGGCGCCGGCCTCGACGTCCGCCCGCAGCCCGGCGACGTCCTGCGGTGAGAGGCGCTCGGCGGCAGGCTCGACCCACGACCGGTGCGCGTCGCCCGAGCGCAGCAGCGCGACCGCGGTCTCGGCGTCGCCCAACCGGATCGCCTCGGCGAGGGCGCCGAGCGCCGGGCCGTAGCGGTGCGCCTGGGTGAGCCGGACGACCCCTCGGGGCAGGGCGGCCACGAGGTCGCCGAGCACGGCACCGGCCTCGACGCTCGCCAGCTGGTCGGGGTCGCCGACGAGCACGAGCCGCGCGGTCGGTCGCAGCGCCTCGACCAGGCGCGCCATCAGCGGCAACGACACCATCGAGGACTCGTCGACCACGACGACGTCGTGCGGGAGGCGGCGCAGCCGGTCGTGCCGGAACCGGGTCGTCGTGCCGGGGCGCCAGCCGAGCAGGCGGTGCAGGGTCGTGGCCCGCAGCGAGCCGACGGCGTCGACGTCGGCCGGACCGAGCAGCGCGACCTCCGCGTTGACCGACTCCTGCAGGCGTGCGGCGGCCTTCCCGGTCGGGGCAGCCAGTGCGACCCGCAACCCGGGACCGGCCGCGGCCTGCAGGGCGGCGACGAGGCGCGCGACGGTCGTCGTCTTGCCCGTGCCGGGGCCGCCGGTGAGGACCATGAGGTGCGAGGTCGCGGCGGTCCGCAGCGCCTCGCGCTGGGCGGCGTCGGTGGCCGACGGGTAGAGGCGGTCGACCGCCGAGGTCAGCGCGACCGGGTCGGCCGCCGCGGTGCGGGCGAGGCGGTCGTGCATCGCCTCGCGGACCGTCTGCTCGTCGCGCCAGTAGCGGTCGAGGTACAGCCGACCGTCGACCCATCGCAGCGGTCGGTCCGCGGGTCCGTCGGGTCCGTCGGCGACCAGCGGGCTGCGCCGGATCGCGTCGTGCCAGCCGTCGGGCTGCGGGACGGAGGTCTCGTCGAGCACCACGCAGACCGACCCCGCACGCAGCGCCTGCACGGCGAGCGCGGCGGCGAGCAGCACCCGCTCGTCGTCGTCGCCGCCGATCGCGCCGAGCCGGCGGGCGACGTGCACGTCGGCGGCCGTGAGGTCGGCGTCGGCGAGCAGGCCGGTCACGCGCCACGGGACGCTCGCGGCGTACGGGTCGTCGGCGACGGTCATGAGCCGGCCAGCAGGTCGGAGAGCGCGACGACGAGGGCCGCCGGCGGTCGCCAGGAGACGACGCCGAACGGGACGCCGTCGTGCACCGGCGTCGTCGGACCGGCCATGCCGCGCAGGAACAGGTACAGGCCACCGCCCAGGTGCGCGGCCGGGTCGTACGCCGGCAGCCGCCAGCGCAGGTAGCGGTGCAGCGCCGCCGAGTAGAGCAGGAGCTGCAGCGGGTAGTGCGCGTCCATCATCGCGGCGCGCGTGGCCTCGGGGCGGTAGTGCCACAGCGAGAGCGGCTCGTCGAAGGCGCCGAGGCGGTTCGTCTTGTAGTCCACGACGAGGTAGCGGTGCCCGCCCGGGACGTCGGCGGGCACGCGCAGGACCGCGTCGATCGACCCGGTCAGGTAGCCCCGCAGGCGGTCGGCGGCCAGCGCCGGGTCGTCGAGGTGGTCGGCGTAGGGCGCGAACGGGTCGTCCGCGCGCAGGTGGGTGCGCAGCAGGCGCGCGACGTCGCGGACGGTCCGGGCGTCGCGGGGGCCCAGGTCGCCACCGGCCAGCGGCAGCTCGAACTCGAGCTCGGCGAGGCGGTCGCGCGGTGCGATCTCGGCCAGGGACAGGCCACCGGCCAGCGGGCCGAGCGGCGTGCGCAGCGACGGCAGCAGCGCGTCGGCGGTCGTGGCCGCGTCCGTCGCGAGGAGCACGCCCGACCCGGCCTCGGCGCAGCGGGCGGCGAGCTCGGCGGCGAGGTCCGGGGCGCTCGTGTCGACCAGCTCCAGGACGCGGTGGGCGAACGTCCCGAACGCGGTGCCGGACGGCAGGTCGGCCATGGGGGAGGGGTCGTGGGCCGGGGCGGTCGCGTCGACGGCCGCCGGGACCACGTCCGGCTCGTCCTGGATCCCGGGGGACTCGGGCTCGGAGCCGACGCGCCGGCGCTCGACCGTGGCGTCGTGCGCCGCCGCGGTCAGCGCCGAGTACGAGGTCCGGCGCCAGGCGACGTCGGGCCTCCGGCCGAGCCGGGCCGCGCTCAGTTCCGCGGCCGGGGTGGTCGGCGGCGCCCACGGCGCGGCGGGGGACACCGCGGTCACGACCTCGAGCTCGAGCGCGCCGCCGACGGTGAGCGTCCGCAGCGCGTCCGACGTCCTGGCGTCGGTGGTCGTCCTGACCAGCTCGGCCGGGTTGCCCTCGGCGTCGCGCGGCCCGAGCAGGAGCCGGGTGAGCGAGGCCCGCACCGAGTTCTTCGACGGCGCCCACCACAGGACCACCTGGCTCGTCGCGCGGGTCAGGGCGACGTACGCGAGGCGCAGTCCCTCACCGTCGTCGGCGGCCGCCCCCGCCGCGCGCGCCTCGTCGTACCCCGGGCTGCCCTTGCCGCCGACGTGCAGCAGGCGCGTGTCGTCGCGGTCGTAGCCGATGGTGGTCGGCACGTCCCAGGTGAACCTGTCCCAGAGGAACGGGACGAGCACCACCGGGAACTGCAGGCCCTTGCTCGCGTGCACGGTGATCACCTGCACGGCGGCGGTGTCGGTCTCGAGGCGTCGGCTGCGTTCCTCGGTGTAGTCCTGGCCGGCCTCCTCGACGCGGGCGCGCAGCCACTCCAGGAGCGCGGCGGCGCCGAGCCCGTCCTCGGTGGCGGCCGCGTGCAGCGCCTCACCGACGTGCCGGACGTCGGTCAGGCGGCGCTCACCGTCGGGCAGCCGGACCAGCCGCTCGCGCAGGCCGGCGGCGGCGGTCGCCTCCAGCAGCGAGGCGACGCCGTGGTCGTCGAGCACCCGCGACCAGGTGCGCAGCAGGTCGGCGAGCTCGTCGCGGCGCTCGTCGGACGCCCCCGCGAGCTCGGCCGCGGTCCAGCCGACGAACGGCGTGAGCGCGGCGGCCGCCACGAACCCGCCGACGCCCGGGCGGGCGAGCGCCGAGAGCAGGACGAGCCAGTCCCGGGCCGACGGCGTCGCGAACACGCTCGACAGCATCGAGATGACCGCGGGGACGCCCGCCGACGTCAGCGCGCGCTGCACCGCGACCGCGTCGCGGTTCACGCGGGTGAGCACGGCGATGTCGCCGGGCGCGACCGGCCGCCACCCGTCGCCGTCGGCGATCTGCTCCTCGCCCAGCGTCCGCAGCACCTGCGCCGCGACGTCCGCGTAGACGAGCTCGCGGACCTTGCCGACGGGCGGTGCGGTCGCGTCGTCCGGTGCGCCGACCGCCGCGCGGGTCACCTGGCGGAGGCGGACCGCCGGACCGCCGCGCAGGCGCCGACCCGTGCGCGCGGGCTCGATCGGGTGGACGACGATCCGGGGATCGCCCAGCGCGGTGCCGGACAGGATCGGCGCCAGGCCGTCGAGCACCGCGGGGTCCGCCCGCCAGTTGCGGTGCAGGGTCTGCGTCGACGCGACCGCCCGGGCGCGCAGGTAGGTGGCGACGTCGGCGCCCCGGAACCGGTAGATGGCCTGCTTCGGGTCACCGATGAGCACGAGCGTGCGATGCCCGTGGAACGCGGTCCGCAGGATGTCCCACTGGATGGGGTCGGTGTCCTGGAACTCGTCGACCATGACGATGCGGTACCGGGCACGGACGCGCTCGGCGGCGGCGTCGCCGGTCTGCCGGTCCACGAGCGCGTCCCGCAGCAGCACCAGCAGGTCGTCGTAGTCGAGCACCCGCAGCGCGCGCTTGCGGCGCTCGAGCTCGCGACGCGCCGCGGTGGCCAGGCCGTAGGAGTCGCGTGCCCGCGCGGAGTCGGCGTCGGCCGGCTCGAGCGTCGCGGCGGCGTCGCTGATCGCCTCGTGCGCGATCGCGCGGGCGTCCCGCACGGAGAGCGTCGGGTCCGGCGCCGACGCGTACTTGCGCAGGTACAGGTCGTCGACCACCTCGGCCTCGAGCGAGGCGATGTCGGGGACCAGCCGGGCGTCCGGCTCGACGTCGCCGAGCGTGCCCAGCGAGGTGAGCATCTGCTGGCACAACCCGTGCGTGGTGGTGATGGTGGCGGCGTCGAACTCGGCCAGCGCGACCGTGAGGCGCTGTGCGCGGGCGGCGCGGTCGCGGCCGGCCAGCAGCGCGACGACCGGGTCGGTGGACGTGACGGTGGGGTCACGCAGCGCGCGCTCGACGACGACGAAGCGCTCGCGGACGCGCTCGCGCAGCTCGGAGGTGGCCAGGCGGCCGAAGGTCACCAGCATGAGCTCGGGCAGTCGGACGATGCCCTCGGCGACGTACCGGACGGCCAGCGACGCGATCGTCGTCGTCTTGCCGGTGCCCGCGCTCGCCTCGAGCACGACCGTGCCCTGCGGCAGCGGTCCGCAGACGTCGAAGGGCGCGGTCATCCGACCTCCTCGTGCGCGAGGAGGTCGGCCCAGAGCGCCATCGACAGCGCACCGAACCGGGTGGACTCGCTGCCTGCGACCTTCTCCACGAGCAGGCGGTCGAAGGTCACCGGGTCGCCGAACGCGAGCAGGTGGTAGGCGTCGACGGACTCGAACCCGCCGCGACCGTTCGCGGCGTCGTCCGCGGTCCCCAGCTCCTTGCGGGCGCTGGCCAGTGCGTCAGGTTCGTCGCCACCGCCGGTGCGGGGATGGGCGTACGCGAGGCTGGTGGCCAGCGGCAGGGGGAGCGGGCCGCGCATGGCGTCGTCGTGGAGCGCGACGAGCCGGTGCAGGACCTCCACGGCGTTGGCAGGAGCCGTGAGCCGGGCGGTGCGTGCCGGGCTGACCTGTCCCCGGCCGACGGTCACGGCGGTGAAGGGGCGGTCCGGGACCGCGGCCGCGAGCGCGAGCAGCTGGACCCACGCACGCAGGCGGTGCTTGGCGCCCAGCCGGGAGAACACCGTGCGGACCAGGACGTCGCCGCGCACGCCGTTGACGGTGCCCGTGAGCACGCGCGCGTCGCCCAGCGGGATCGTGACGTCGATGCTCTCCGCCGGCTCGACCAGGTACCTGGCCGACGCCGCGAGGAGCGGTTCGACCTGGTGCCGGATCTGCTGGAGCGCCGCTCCGCCCAGGGTGGCCGGGGGCATGTGGCCCCGGCGGCGCTCGGCCGCGGCGGCGGCGTCGAGCGGCACACCGTCGAGCACGGCCTGCAGCAGACGGTCGCCGATGGCCCAGCGCTCCAGCCCGTCCAGCTCGAGGGGCAGCCGGTCGTCGAGCTGTGGCTCGTCGCCCGGCAGCGTGGCGCCCAGCCTGCGCCGGACGAACGCGCGGACTGGGTGCTCCAGGGTGGACGCCAGGTCCTCGAGGTCGAGCGCGTCGGTGTCGGGCGGGGGGATCGCCGCCGGGGCCGCGGGCGGGCGCCCCGCCCGCCTCGTGCGCGCCGCGGCGAGGTCGAGCACGTCGAAGCTGAACGGTCCGCTGCGCCCGAGCACACCCGGGACGAAGTTGCGCTCGTCGACCGTCTGGAGCGGGTGGTGGACCACCTGGCCGCGCGCGGACGAGCCGGGGAAGGTCACGGCGGTGTCGAGGGCGTCGAGCAGCTCGCCGACCGGCACGGCCGGTGGCCGGGCGGCACCCGTGCGCTCGTCGGCACCCGAGTAGACGACCACGAGGTGCTGCTGAGCGCTGGTCACCGCATCGAGGAAGAGCTGGCGGTCCTCCTGGCGGGCGTCCCGCTCACCGATCAGCGGATCGCGCGCCAGGACGTCGTCACCGTCGCGACCTGACCCGCGGGGGAAGGCGCCGTCGTCCATCCCGAGCAGCGCGACCACCCGGTGCGGTACCGCGCGCATGGGCGCCAGCGAGCACACCGTCAGCGCGCCGGTGCGGAAGCCGGAGCGCGTCGGGCGTCCGGCCAGGTGCGGTTCCAGCAGCGCGACGACGTCCGCGAGCCGCAGTGTCGCGTCGGCTCCCGTCTGCGCGTGCGCCAGGGCGCGGGCAGCCTCGGTCTGCTGCCAGCGGTCCGCGGGCGACACGTCGGTGAGCAGGAGCACGGCCCGGTCGAGCGCCTCGAACCACGCCGCCGCGGGCCGCGCGCCGGCCAGCTCGTGCAGCGTGCCCGTGAGCCGGTCGACGAACTCCGCCAGCCGACCGACCAGGTCCACGTCGGTCGAGCCGACGTCGTCGACGGGCAGGACCGTGCCGACGAAGCGCTGGTCCTCCTCGGCCATCGCGACACCGAGCAGCAACCGGTCGAGCGCCGTCGCCCAGGTGCCCTGCGGCACCGACCCCAGCTGGTAGCGCGCGCGCCGCGAGCCGTCCTCGCCCCAGCGCACCCCCGACTCGAGCGCCCAGGCGCGGATGCGGTCGAGCTCCTCGTCGTCGAACCCGAACCGCCGGCGGACCGGCGCCTGGCCGGCCAGGTCGACCACCGCCGATGCCCCGACGCGCGAGTCCGCGAGCTCCAGCAGGGACGCGACGACGGCGAGCACCGGGTTGGCGCTGCGGGGTGCGCGGTCGGCGATCCGGACGCGCAACGTGCGCCCGGGGTGCTCCTCGGTGTGGTCGGTGGTCGCCGCCGGACCGAACGCGGCCTCGACCAGCGGCGCGAACGTCTCGACGTCCGGGCACATGACGATGATGTCGCGCGGTTCGAGGGTGTCGTCGTCGGCGAGCAGGCCCACGACGACCTCACGGAGCACCTCGACCTGACGGGAGCGGCCGTGGCAGGCGTGGATCTGGACGGACCGGTCGTGGGTCGTCGCGACGTGCGTCGGCCCGTCGGTGCGGTCCGCCGCGATCCGGTCCTGCAGAGCACCGAGGGCGGTGTCCGGGTGAGCGGTCGGGGCGAGGACCGTGACGGCGGGGTCGAGCCGCAGGATCCGGGTGGCCAGCTCGGTCGCGTCGGCCGCCATCGAGGCGAGCAGGGGGTGCCGCGCCGGGTTCGGCGCCTCCGCCCGGCGGGTCGAGCCCCTCGGCGCGATGCGGTGCCAGAGGGCGAGCGACGGCTGCGGCAGCCAGAGGTGGATCTCGCGGTGCTCGGCGAGGGCGTCCAGCACGCGCAGGTGACCGTCGGGGAGGGCGGTCGCGCCGAAGACGGAGAGGCGCGGGGGCAGGTCGACGGCGCCCGGGTCGGCCCGCAGGCGCGCGACGGCCTCGTCCAGTCGCTCCGCCGGCGCGGGCCCGCCCTCGGCGTCGCGGACCTCCCGCCACAGGTGCGGCTGCCAGCGCAGGTCGTCCGGAAGGGGCGTCCCGAGGCCGTCCTCGTCGAGGCCCCGGGCCCACGCCCGGAGCATCGCGGGCCGCTGGACGTCGTACGCGCGGAACAGCCGGGCCACGCGCTGAGCCAGCCGGAACCGGCGGGCGCGGCGGACGTCGTCGGTGTCGTCGTCGCCGAGGTAGCGGCTGACCGTGCGGAGCCAGGGTGCGCCGAGATGGGCGTCGAGGGCGGCGAGGACGTTCCAGGGGAGGTGGTCGGCGTCCCACGGGTCGTCGTCGGCGGACCGTGCCAGCGCGTCGCTCACCAGCCGGCGCGGGGGCGGGAAGAGGACGTTCGCGCAGATGCCGTCGCCGCCCTCGCTCCCGAGGCGGTGCGACAGGCGCTGCGCGACCCAGCGTTCGACGCCTCGCGTGGGGACGGCGACGACGTCGGGGGTGAACGGGTCGGCGGGTGCGACCGCGAGGAGGTCGGCCAGCGCCGCGACCAGGACGTCCGTGCGCTCGGCGACGTGGACGCGCAGACCCGAGGGGGTCGTCGTCGACGGGGCCGGGGTCACCTCGGGCACTCTAGCCACGGATGGGCGCTCGTCGCCGGTTGGCGCCGGTGTCGGCCCCGTTGTCCACAGCCGCGGCAAACCGGCCCTGGCCGCGTCCGGTTTCGGTAGGTTTCCGGCCATGCACCCAGGCGACCGGACCCTCCGCAGGCGCTTGATCACGCGGGTCGCGGTTGGTGCGGTGGCCTCGGCGTTGTGCCTGGGCGCCTGCACGGGATCGGCTCCGGAACCGCCGCCCGGTACTGCTTCCGAGTCGAGCGCGCCGACGACAACTCCAAGCCCGACGCCCTCGCCGACGCCGGACCTGACGGTGCCGCCGGTGCCGCCCGAGGCGATGAGCACGCCGAGCGGGGACGGGGCGGCTGCGGCGGCGACGTACTTCACGCAGCTGTACGCCTACGCGTACGCGACCGCGGACCTGACGGCGTGGAAGGCGATGTCGGAGCCGGACTGCCAGTTCTGCAACAGCGTCACCGAGGACATCAACTCCATGATCTTGGAGAGGGGATCAGAGACGAGCGCACCGATCGTGGTCACGAGTGCGGTCGGCACGCCCATCGAACCGGGCGCCTTCTATTCGGCCACTGTTCATATGCACCAAGGTGCCTCGACGCGGTACGACAGAGATGGCAACGTCGTCACGACCGGCGTCGCGCGGAGCTACGAGTTGCTCTTTGCTCTGGCTTGGCGGGACGGATGGTTCGTCCGCCAGATCGACACGACGACGCTCGACGAGACTGCTGCCCCGTGATCGCGTCGATCGTGATCGCGGGCGCCCTCATGCTTGCGATTCCATCTGGCTCTCGAGGTCAGGGCGGGGAATGGGGAACTCGAGCGAGCGCGTCGGCTGAGCGGGCCGCGTTTCTGCTCAACTTCGCAATGGCGGAGTCCGAGTCCGCAACTGCCATGGCCTTGCCGGCCGTCGAGCGGGTGATCGAGTATCGCCGTGCGCCGATGTGCAACACGTCCTCTGGGCGGGCGACGACGCCGTTGAACGGTCCGTGTCCGGAGGCGCAGGGGGAGGCGGGGGTGAACGACTGCGAGGGTGATACCCCGTTGCAGCCGATGTGGGCTCGCGAGCGTGCCAGCGTGGCCACGCAGGACTGGGGCCCGTGGTTCCAGGTCGATGCGGGTGGGTGTCCGGCGGATCTGTTGCCGGTGTTCACGGGGGAGGACTTCCGTCGCCTGCCGTTGGCGTCGCCGGTGTTGCGGGTGCAGCCGGACCGGGGGTGGGTGTTGGTGAACAAGGAGACGATCGTGTCCACCGAGCGGGTCGAGCAGACGTTCCGCACGGAGCTGCTGGGTCGGGGGATCGATGTGATCGCGACCCCGGAGACGTTCACGTACGACTTCGGTGACGGATCGCGGGATCTGGTGACGCGCAGCGCGGGTCGTCCCTATCCGGATCACGACACGTTCCACGTGTATGACGAGGTGGGCACGGTGCAGATCACGCTGACCACGACGTGGACGGGTCGGTACCGGGTGGACGGCACGACCCAGTGGCGCGACGTGGTCGGCACGGCGGAGACCTCGTCGACCAGCGCGCCGTTCAGCGTCGAGGAACGCCGCTCCCACCTGGTCTCCGGCCTGTGCACCGACACCCCGACACCGGCCGACTGCGACTGAGCGCAGACGCGTTCGCCCGCCGCGCCGGGGCGGGTGAGGGCGTCGTGCCGCAGCGGATGACGAAGCCGCGTCGACCCGCCCTGCCGCGACGGGCGGCCTCGCGCCCGCTCAGGTCTGCGGGTCGGTGCGCTTCTCCTGGACGGTCACGTCGGGATCGATGCGGTCCGCGGTGCTGAGCCGCTCGTCGAGCTCGGACCGTGCGCCGCTCGCCTCGGTGCCGCGGGCGCGGGCCTCGTTCTGCAGCGCGGCGGCGTCGGCCGCCCGAGCGTCGGCCTCGGCCTGCGCCAGGCGCGCCTGAGCGTCCAGCCGGGCCGCCTCGGCCTCGCGGCGCTGGACCTCCACCTGGTCGGCGGCGGCCTTCTCGCGGATCTCCTTGGCGCGGGCGCGTTCGGCGTCCACCCGGCGCTCTCCGCGGCGCCGGCTCATGACGACGGCCGCGATGATCAGCAGCACGACCACGACGACGGCGACGATGATCCAGACGGTCTGCGTGTCCATGACTTCCTCCTGGGACTCGGACCCCCTGCGTCGATTGGACTGCTGCCCGGGACCCGTCGCAACCGGAAGAGCGGTGCACGGTCGGAGTGCGCCCGCAGCTGAGAAGTCTCGCGGATGGAGCGATCGGTGCCTGAGCTGGTCGGCGGGGCGGTGTGCCTGGACATCGCGAACTCCGTGGACGGGCGCGTCCTCGCGGTCCCGAGGATCACCTCCGGAGCTATGCCGACGTCGTCGACCGGGTCGTGCGGGCCGGTGGGCTGGCCACCGACGAGGCGGACGCGCTCCTGGCCCGCGCAGCAGCCGCGCCGGATGCCGCCACCGACGAGCTGGTCCGCACGCGAGACCTCCGGGAGTCGGTGTTCGCGATGTTCCATCTTCCCGACGCAGTGTTGATAAGATAGCAACACCGCGTCGGTAAGAAGTGCGCGGCACCCTGTCGGAGGTCCACTGTGTTCCTTGCCCTGCGTGAGCTCGCGTTCGCGCGCGTCCGGTTCGGCCTGATGGCCGCGGTCGTCGCGCTCATCTCGGTGCTGATGGTCATGCTGTCCGGCCTGTCGTCCGGCCTCGTCGTCGACGGCGTCTCCGGTCTCATGCGCAGCCCCATCCAGTCCGTCGCCTTCGCCGACGGCGTCAAGACCGACTCCGCCTTCACCCGTTCCGAGGTGACGACCGCGCAGCGTGACGCGTGGGCCGCCCGGGGCGACGTCGCGGACGCGGAGCTGCTCGGCACGGCGATCGTCAACGCCAAGAACGAGGACGGCACCGCCGTCGACCTGACCCTGTTCGGCGTCCAGCCGGGCGGGTTCGTGGAACCCGAGGCGGGCGAGGGCCGGCAGCTCGAGGGCGAGGGCGAGATCGTGGTCAGCGCCTCCGCCAAGGACGAGGGCATCGAGCTCGGTGACGTCATCACGCTCGACCGGCTCGGCACTCGGCTCGAGGTGGTCGGGTTCACCGTGGACCAGCGCACGTTCGGGCACGTCGACATCGCGTTCCTGCCGTTGACCACGTGGCAGGAGGTGCACGCGGGCGTCATGGCGGGCGAGGCCCCCGACGCCGACGCCTACGACGTCGCGAGCGTCGTCGCGCTGCGTGGCGTCGACGGTGCGCCGCTCGCTCAGTCGGTCGAGGGCACGTCGGCACGCACCATCGAGGCCGCGTTCGACTCCTCGCCGGGCTACACCGCCGAGCTCATGACCATGCAGCTGATCCAGGCCTTCCTGTACGCCATCTCGGCGCTGGTCGTCGGCGCGTTCTTCACGCTGTGGACCGTCCAGCGCACCCGTGAGCTCGCCGTCATGCGGGCCATCGGCGCCTCGACCCGGTTCCTGCTCACCGACGGCGTGCTCCAGGCCGCGATCATGCTCGTCGGCTCCGTGGCCGTGGGCGTCGGCATCGGTCTCGGCTTCGGGGTGCTGCTCGAGGGCACCGGGATGCCGTTCGCCCTGGAGCTCGGTCCCATCCTCGGCGGAGCGGGGCTGCTGCTCGGCCTCGGCCTGATCGGCGCCGCCGTCGCCACCGCCCGTATCGCCTCCGTCGACCCCGTGACCGCGCTGGGAGAGAACCGATGACCACCACCACCTCCACCACCCGGGTCGGTACCGGCCTGAGCCTGTCCGGCGTCACCCTGACCTTCGGCGACGGTGACGACCAGGTCGCCGCCCTGGACCGCGTCGACCTGGCCGTGTCGCCCGGCGAGCTCGTCGCGATCGTCGGCCCCTCGGGCGCCGGCAAGTCGAGCCTGCTCGCCGTGGCGGGCGGACTCACCAAGCCCACGACCGGCTCGGTCGTGGTCGACGGGATCGAGCTGACGGAGCTGTCGTCACGCGCGCTGGCCACGTTCCGCCGCGAGCACGTGGGCTTCGTGTTCCAGTCGGGCAACCTGGTCCCCGCGCTCACGGCGATCGACCAGCTGCGCCTCGTCGAGAAGATCACCGGCCGGCGGGCGGCCACGCCCCCCGAGGCGCTGCTCGACGCGGTCGGGATGGCGGCGCACGCCGACCGGCGGCCCGGGCGGCTGTCCGGGGGAGAGCGGCAGCGCGTCGGCATCGCGCGGGCGCTCGTCGCCTCGCCGTCGGTGCTCCTGGTCGACGAGCCCACCGCGGCGCTCGACCGCCGGCGCAGCCACGAGATCGTCGAGCTGCTGGCCCGGCAGACGCACGAGTTCTCGGTGGCCAGCGTCATGGTCACGCACGACCACGACGTGCTGGAGCACTGCGACCGTGTCCTCGAGATGGTGGACGGCGCGCTCCGCGCGCTCTGACCTAGCCCTGCAGGTACGGCTCGAGCAGCGCCTTCGTGGCGGCGTAGGCGCGCTCGAGGTCACCGGTCTGCTCGACGCGGCGTGAGGCGGCGTGCACCAGTGCCGTGATCAGATCCGTCGTGGTCTCCGGGTCCGGCACGCCGAGCTCGGTGAGGGCGTCGACCACCGGGACCAGGAGCCGGTCGTGGAACGCGCGCGACTTGCGGGCGAGGTCCTCCGACGGGGCCACCGCCGACAGCGTGCGCGCGAGAGCGTGCTCGCCGTCCGCCACCAGCTCGAGGTTGGCCCGGACGAACGCGAGGATCCGGCCCCGCGGGTCGTGCGCCGCGGAGATCGCGGCGTCGAGGCGCTCCTGCCAGCGGGGGAAGGAGTCGCTGACGACGGCGGACAGCAGGTCCTCGCGGGAGGCGTAGTACTGGTACACGCTCGACCGGGACAGTCCGGTGAGCTCGCCGACCTCGGCGAGCGTGGGCACGCGGTCGGGCTCGGCCGTCAGCAGGCTGCGCGCGGCGTCGATCAGCGCGCGCTCCCGCTCGGCGCGGTGCTCGGCCACCGTGGGGGCGTCGATCCGGGGCATGGCGTCCATCCTTCGTCACGCGTGGGGCGGCGAAGCTGCGACGACGCCCGCCGTGACCGGTGGTCAGCCTACATTTTGCCGACAGGGTGTCCGCGCGGATCGCGCCCGGTCCGGGCCGGTGGCTCACCCCTCGCGTGCCAGGAGCAGCGCTTCCCCCTGCCCCCCGCCCCCGCACAGTGCGACGGCCGCCCGTCCTCGTCCGCGACGCCCCAGCTCCATGGCGGCGTGGCCGGCGAGCCGGGCACCGGAGGCGCCGATCGGGTGCCCGAGGGCGATGGCGCCGCCGTGCACGTTCGTCCGGTCGAGGGGGTAGCCGAGGTCCAGCAGCGACTGCACGACGACGGAACCGAAGGCCTCGTTGATCTCGAGGAGGTCGACGCTCGACAGGTCCCACCCGGCGCGCGCGAGGGCCGCCGAGATCGCCGCGGACGGCTGGGAGTGCAGGGAGTTGTCCGGCCCCGCCACCTGCCCGGACGACCCGACGGACGCGAGCCACGTCCAGCCGCGGTCCTCGGCGACCTCCCGGGCGGCGACCACGAGGGCCGCCGCGCCGTCGGTCAGCGGGGACGCGTTGCCGGCCGTGATCGTCCCGTCGGCGGAGAACGCGGGCCGCAGCGCGGCCAGGGACTCCGGCGAGGTCTGGGGCCGGATGCCCTCGTCGGCGGCGACCACGAGCGGGTCGCCCCGGCGCTGCGGCACGTGCACCGGCTCGATCTCCGCGGCGAAGACCCCGGAGGAGACGGCGTCGGCCGCGCGACGGTGGCTCGCGACGGCCACGGCGTCCTGGTCCTCCCGGGACAGGGACAGGGCCTTGTTGCCGCGCTCGGTGGACGAGCCCATCGACTCGCGGTCGAACGCGTCCGTGAGCCCGTCGAAGGCGAGCGAGTCGACGGCCTGGAGGTCGCCGTAGGTCCAGCCCCGGCGGGAGCCCGGCAGCAGGTGCGGCGCCTGGCTCATCGACTCCTGGCCGCCCGCGACCACGACGGACGCCTCGCCCAGCCGGATCATCCGTGCGGCGTCGATGACCGCGCTCAACCCGCTGAGGCAGACCTTGTTGAGCGTCATCGCGGGGACCGTCCACGGGATGCCCGCCGTGACGGCCGCCTGACGGGCCGGGTTCTGCCCGGCGCCGGCCTGCACGACCTGGCCCATCAGGACGTGGTCCACCTCGGTGGGGTCCATGCCCGCTCGCGCGAGCGCACCGCCGATGGCCACGGCCCCCAGCGACGCCGCGGACAGCGACGACAACCCGCCGTTCAGACGCGCCATCGGCGTCCGCGCGAACGAGACGATCACGACCTCGCGGTCAGCACTCATGAGAGCACCACGTCCTCCTCCATGCGCAACGGCACCAGGGGAGTGGCGGCGACGACGTCGTCGACCGACACCCCGGGGGCGCACTCCCGCAGCACCAGGCCCTCGGCGGTGACGTCGAGCACCGCCAGGTCCGTGATGATCCTGTCCACCACCCCGACGCCGGTCAGCGGCAGCGTGCACTCCGGCAGGATCTTGGCCGAGCCGTCGCGCGCCACGTGCTCCATGAGCACCACGATCCGCCGCGCCCCGTGCACCAGGTCCATCGCGCCACCCATGCCCTTGACCATCTTCCCGGGGATCATCCAGTTGGCGATGTCCCCGGTCTCGGAGACCTGCATCGCGCCCAGGATGGCGACGTCGACCTTGCCGCCGCGGATCATCGCGAAGCTCGTCGCGGAGTCGAAGTAGGACGCCCCGGGCGCGACCGTGATGGTCTCCTTGCCGGCGTTGATGAGGTCGGGGTCGACGTCATCGGACGACGGGTACGGCCCCACGCCGAGCACGCCGTTCTCCGACTGCAGGACCACCTCGACGCCCGGGGGGACGAACCCCGGCACCAGGGTCGGCAGCCCGATCCCGAGGTTCACGTAGCTGCCGTCGGTGAGCTCGCGCGCGGCCCGTGCCGCCATCTGCTCGCGCGTGAGGCTCATGAGACCGTCCTCCGCTCGATCCGCTTGTCCGCGGCCTCGTCCGGCGAGAGCTCCACGACCCGGTCGACGAAGATGCCCGGGAGGTGGATCGCGTCGGGATCCAGCGACCCGACCGGGACCAGCTCCTCGACCTCCGCGATGGTCACCGCGCCCGCTGCCGCGCACAGCGGGTTGAAGTTCCGCGCGGACGCGTGGAACACGAGGTTCCCGAGGCGGTCGCCACGCAGCGCCCGCACCAGCGCGACGTCCGCCGTGATCGCCTGCTCGCGGACGAACTCGTGCTCGACGCCTCGCACGGTGAACGTCTCGACGGGCTTGGGGGGCGACTCGACGAGGACGGACCCGTCCGGCGAGTACCGCCACGGCAGCCCGCCGGAGGCAACCAGCGTGCCGACGCCGGTGCGCGTGTAGAACGCCGCGATCCCGCTGCCACCTGCACGGAGACGTTCGGCGAGGGTGCCCTGGGGGGTGAGCTCCACCTCGAGCTCCCCGGCCAGGTACTGCCGCGCGAACTCCTTGTTCTCGCCCACGTACGAGGCGACGATCCGCCGGATGCGACCGGCCTGCAGCAGCAGGCCGAGCCCCCAGTCGTCCACGCCGCAGTTGTTGCTCACCACCTCCAGGTCCCGGACGCCGGAGTCGAGCAGAGCGTGGATCAGCACGCTCGGGATACCGCACAAGCCGAACCCACCGACCGCGAGGGTCGCCCCGTCGGGGATGTCGGCTACCGCCTCGACGGCGGACTGGACGACCTTGTCCATCGTTGCCTCCTGTCGACGAGGTCATTGTGCGCCGATGGGTCGACACCCGCGCCAGCCCTGGGCACAAGGTCCCTTGCGGACCTACCCTGGCGGGACATCAGGCAATGGGGCCTAGCTTCACAAGAGCGACGGCTCCGCCACCAGACGGAGCGAAACATGTTGCGTGCAGATGTGTCCCCCAGCCGTGCCCTGCCCATCCCGCTGCAGGCCGAAGCGCTGCAGCTGGTGAGTCCCGACGGTGTCCGTCGCCCCGACCCCGAGCACGACCCGTGGGTCGACGACGTCGACGACGACCGGCTGCTCGGGCTCTACGAGGACATGGTCGTCGTCCGCCGGTTCGACACCGAGGCCGTCGCGCTCCAGCGTCAGGGGCAGCTCGGGCTCTGGCCGCCGCTGCTCGGCCAGGAGGCCGCGCAGATCGGCTCCGCCCGCGCGCTGCGCAGCGACGACTTCGTGTTCAGCAGCTACCGCGAGAACGGTGTCGCGTACTGCCGGGGCGCACGGCCGGTCGACCTCGTGCGGGTGTGGCGCGGGACCGCGCTGGCGGGGTGGGACCCGCAGAGCATCGGCATGGCGACGCCGCAGGTGATGATCGGGGCGCAGACCCTGCACGCCACCGGCTACGCGCTCGGCTGCGTCAAGGACGGCGTCGACTCGGCGGTCGTCGCCTACTTCGGGGACGGCGCGACCAGCGAGGGGGACGTGCACGAGGCGATGGTCTTCGCCGCGACGTTCGCCGCTCCGGTCGTGTTCTTCTGCCAGAACAACCAGTGGGCGATCTCCGAGCCGGTCGCGCTGCAGGCGCAGCGCCCCATCGCCGAGCGCGCCGCCGGGTACGGCATCCCGGCCGTCCGGGTGGACGGCAACGATGTGCTCGCGGTGCTGGCGGCAACGCGCGTGGCCCTCGACCGGGCGCGCCGCGGCGACGGGCCCACGTTCGTCGAGGCCGTGACCTACCGGATGGGCCCGCACACCACGTCCGACGATCCGACGCGCTACGTCGACCCGGCGGTGACGTCCGAGTGGGCGACCAAGGACCCGATCGTGCGGATCGAGCGGCTGCTGAGGGCCCGCGGTGCGCTGTCCGACGAGCGCTCCGCCGAGATCGCCCGGACGGCCGACGCGTTCGCCGCGCGGATGCGGGAGGGCTGCTACGGGCTGCCGGACCCCGAGCCGCTGAGCGTGTTCGACCACGTGCTCGTGGAGCCGACCGCCGAGCTCGACCGGCAGCGCAGCCAGTACGCCGCCTACCTCGCGATGTTCGACGGGGAGGCGTGATGACGACCATGACGCTCGCCGCTGCCCTGGGCTCGGGGTTGCGGCACGCCCTCGACGACGACCCCACCGTGGTCCTGCTCGGCGAGGACATCGGGACGCTCGGCGGGGTGTTCCGCGTGACCGACGGGCTCCAGCGCGACTTCGGCGCCGACCGCGTCATGGACACCCCGCTGGCCGAGGCCGGGATCATGGGGGTCGCCGTCGGCCTCGCGTACCGCGGGTACCGGCCGGTCGTGGAGATCCAGTTCGACGGGTTCGTCTTCCCGGCGCTGGACCAGCTGATCACGCAGGTGGCGAGGATCCACTACCGGACCGGCGGCGCGGTGCGCATGCCGATCACGGTGCGGATCCCGTACGGCGGCGGCATCGGCGCGGTCGAGCACCACTCCGAGTCGCCCGAGGCCTACGTCGCCCACACGCCCGGCCTTCGCGTGGTGACGCCCGCCGGCCCCCAGGACGGCCACACGATGCTGCGGCAGGCGATCGCGTGCGACGACCCCGTGGTGTTCTTCGAGCCGAAGCGGCGCTACTGGGTCAAGGGCGAGGTCGACGAGTCCCTCGACGACGCCGCACCGCTGGACCGCGCGCGGGTGGTGGTCGAGGGCACCGACGTCACGCTCGTCGCGTACGGCCCGCTGGTCGTCACGGCACGCGACGCGGCGCTGGCGGCGCAGGACGACGGGCTCTCGGTGGAGGTGGTCGACCTGCGCTCGCTGTCGCCGATCGACGTGGACACCGTCGAGGCGTCCGTGCGCCGGACCGGCCGGCTCGTCGTCACGCACGAGGCCCAGGGCAGCGGCGGACTCGGCGCGGAGATCGTCGCGAGCCTGGTCGACCGCTGCTTCGACGCGCTGAAGGCGGCGCCGGTGCGGGTGACCGGCTTCGACACCCCGTACCCGGCGGCCAAGGTGGAGGAGCACTTCCTGCCCGACCTGGACCGGGTGCTCGACGCGGTCGACCGCGTGATGGGCAGGGCGCACTCGCTGACCGGATGGAGGGCGTCATGACCACGATCGAGACGGTGACGCTGCCGGACCTGGGAGAGGGACTCACGGAGTCCGACCTCGTGGAGTGGGTCGTCGCGGTGGGGGACACCGTCGCGCTCAACCAGGTGGTCGCTGAGGTGGAGACCGTCAAGGCGTTGGTGCAGCTCCCGTCGCCGTACGCCGGGGTGGTCGCCGAGCTGCTCGTCGAGCCGGGCGTGACCGTGCCCGTGGGCACGGCACTGCTCACGATCGCGGTGGAGGAACCCGCGGTCGCCGAGGACGCGCAGCCCGCCGCACCCGAGGGCACCGCCGCACCGGAACCGGGCGCCGCCGCACCCGAGCGCACCGCCGTGCTCGTCGGGTACGGGCCGCTGGTCGGCTCCTCGGCGCGACCCTTGCGGCGCGCGCGGTCGGCGCAGTGGGCGGCGGCGCACGCGGGTGCGCAGGAGGCGCGGCTCGCGCTGGCGGGGCGACCGATCGGGCCGAAGGTGCTGCCGCCGGTGCGCAAGCTGGCGCACGACCTCGGCGTCGACCTCAACAAGGTGGAGTGGTCGGGGACCGACGGCATGATCACCCGCGAGGACGTGCTGCGTGCCGTCTCGAGCGCACCGGTCGCACCCGACGCCCGACGGCCCGACGCGCTGTCGGCGGCGCACCGGCCCGGTCTCGCGGGGCCCGCAGGCCGACCGGCCGAGAGCCCGCCTGGCCAGCGCGAGACGCGCACGCCCGTCGCGGGCGTCCGCAAGCAGACCGCCGCCGCGATGGTGGCCAGCGCGTTCACGGCTCCGCATGCGTCCACGTCGCTGACGGTCGACGTCACCCCGACCCTCGAGCTGCTGACGGAGCTCCGGCGGGACCCGTCGCTGGAGGGTCATCGGTTGACCATCCTCACCGTCGTCGCCAAGGCCGTGACGCTCGCGCTCCGGGTCCACCCGGCGCTCAACGCGCACTGGGACGAGCTGGCGGGGGAGATCGTCCAGTACGACTACGTGCACCTGGGCGTCGCCGTGGCGACGCCCCGCGGGCTGCTGGTGCCGACGGTCAAGGATGCGGACCGCATGCGGCTGCCCGAGCTCGCCGATGCGGTGGCGGCACTCACCGAAGCGGCGCGGTCGGGGACGACGACGCCCGGCGACCTGGCCGGCGGCACGATCACGATCACCAACATCGGGGTGTTCGGCGTCGACACCGGCACGCCGATCCTGGTGCCGGGGCAGGCCGCGATCCTGGCGATGGGCGCGATCCGGCGTCAGCCGTGGGAGTTCCAGGACCGGGTCGCGCTGCGCAGCGTGCTGACGCTCAGCCTGTCGTTCGACCACCGGCTGGTCGACGGCGCCGAGGCCGCGCGGTTCCTGGCCGACGTGGGCTCGATCCTCGCGCGACCCGGCTCGGTGCTGCGCATGGTCTAGTCCCCGGCGCCGAGCTCGTCACTCCGGGCCGACCTCGTCCGTTGCAACTGACGAGGTCGGCCCGGGCTGACGAGGTGGGCGCGGCGTCACGGGTGCGCGCGGCGACCGTCAGGCGTCGAGGCGGCGGTAGAAGGCCAGCAGCGTCTCGGCGAGAGCGTCCGGTGCCTCCAGCGCAACGAGGTGCCCGATGCCGTCGATCGTCGCGGTGGTGACGTCCGTGGCGACCGCGTGCATCGTCCGGCTGGTGAACGGGCCGCTGCCGGCGTCGACCGCGAGGACCGGCATCGTCAGGCGGTGCTCCGCGGCGAGCCGCGCGATCTCATCGCCCTCCGTGA
Source organism: Cellulomonas fengjieae (assembly GCF_018388465.1). Classification (NCBI taxonomy): domain Bacteria; kingdom Bacillati; phylum Actinomycetota; class Actinomycetes; order Micrococcales; family Cellulomonadaceae; genus Cellulomonas; species Cellulomonas fengjieae. Next base: position 1,118,991 of record NZ_CP074404.1, read on the forward strand.
GCATCGAGCCGTAGATGCCGGTCGTCCCGCGCAGACCGTCGGGCCGCGAGTAGACCCGCGTGAGCTCGTCGACGTCCACGTCGGTGACGGCGCCCGGGGTCCCGTTCATCGCGGGGAGGGCGAAGCCGGTGAGGAACTCGCGCTCGCGGCCGACGAGCAGCAGCTCGGGGATGCCCGGAGCACCCAGGAACCCGACGTGCCACGACCCGCCGCGCGCCACGTCCGCGAACTGCTCCAGCCCGAACCCGGGCAGCGCCGCCTCGATGGCCGTGTAGCTGCGCAGGAGCTCGGGGTGCTGGGCGGCAAGGCGGAACGTGGGAGTTCCGCCGATGTCCTGGCCGGTGAGGTGGACCGCACCCAGGTCGAGGTGCGTGATGAGCCGACGCAGGCTCTCGGCGAACGTCGAGCTGGTGTAGTCGCCGGGCCGGGTGCCGGAGTCGCCGAACCCGGGCAGGTCGACCGCGATGACGCGATGCTCGGCGGCGAGCAGCGGGATCACCTTGTGGAACGCCCACCACGACTCCGGAAAGCCGTGGACCAGGAGCACGGGTGTCCCGGTGTCGCCGGCGCTGACGTAGTGCAGCTCGGTGCCGTCGAGCGTGGCGCGGTGGTGCGTCACCTCGGGGATCGAGGCGGGGGTCGTGGTGGACATGTCGCTCCTTCGCGGTTGGACAACCAGGTTGTCGTAACTGTAGAAACCTGGTTGTCGATACGTCAACCTGGTTGTCGTAACATCGCGGCATGACCCGATCAGGTGCCGACCTCGCGCTGCTGCTCCTGGGGGGCTTCCGTGCCCTCGCCGACGCGGGGAGCGCCGAGCTGGCCGAGCGCGGCTTCGACAAGATCCGGCCGATCCACGACTTCGCCCTGCACTCGATCGTCGCCGGCGCCGAGACGACGGCCGAGCTCGCGCACGAGCTCGGCATCTCGAAGCAGGCGGTGATCAAGACCGTCGGCTTCCTCGAGGCGGAGGGCTACGTGACCGTCGCGGCCGACGAGCGCGACGGCCGGCGCCGGCTCTACTCGCTCACCGAGAGGGGCCAGGAGCTGCTGCGCACGGGGCAGGAGGTGTTCGACGAGCTCCGGGACCGGTGGGCGCAGCGGATCGGCGCCGACCAGGTGGAGGCGCTCGGGGACGCGCTCGCCGACCTCGGCGTGCGCGCCCCCGCCCACCACGATGCCGCGGGCTGGTTCAGTGGGTCACCGGCCGAGTAGGCCGGGCGCGTCAGCGTTCCCGGATCACCCAGGGCGGTCAGCGCACCGGCGCTGCTCACGGTCCTCGGGGGCAGGCGCCGAACTCGTCACTGCCGGCCGAGCTCGTCCGTTGCAGCTGACGAGCTCGGCGCGGACGGACGGGCTCGCCCGCGCGGTCAGCGCAGCCGGTCGTAGACGAGTGACAGGGTGCCGTGCTCACCGGCCGACTGGCGCGCGAGTGCCCACTGCGCGGTCGGCAGGCCGGCGTCGAAGAGCCGCGGCCCGCCGCCGAGGAAGACCGGGAAGATCGTGAGCGCCAGCCGGTCCACCAGATCGTCGGCCAGCAGCGCCTTGATCACGCTCGCGCTGGACAGCACGAGGATGTCCCCGCCGTCGGCCGCACGCAGGTTCCCGACCGCCTCAGCGGTCGGCGTGTCGACGATCGTCGTCCGCTCCCACGGCGCCTCGCTCAGCGTGGAGGACAGCACCACCTTCTCCACGTCGACGAGCCAGCGCGCGAACGCCTCGTCGCGCCCGTCGACACCGTCGGCGCCGATGACCGTGGGCCAGAAGCTGAGGAACCCCTCGGCGTTGCGCCGCCCGAGCAGCGCCGTCGTGGCCGGCTCCCAGAGGACCGTGAGGTGGTCGCGGGCGACGTCCGTGAACGCGTACGGCATCACCCAGCTCATGTCGTCGGGGTTGTCCGGGTGGGCGTAGTACCCGTCGAGAGACAGGCTCATGTTGGTGACGACCCGTCGGCCGGCTGCGTGCTCGGTCATGTCGCGCTCCTCGTGTCGGTGTCGTGCGAGCCCGGGGCGCGGGTCGCCGCGAGCGTGTCGAGGCTCTGACCGAACCCCGTCCGGATGCCGGCGATGAAGTCCGCCGAGTCGACGGTGCTGTCGCTGATCCGGAAGTCGACGTCCAGCTCGGTGCCCTGCTCGGTGGGCCGGAGCGAGAGGTCGAGGTGGGACGTGAACGCGGCGCTGCCGTCGGGCAACAACGGGGACAGCCGGTAGGCGATGCGTTCCTGCGCTCGGACGTCCTCGACGACGCCCTCCGCGCGACCGGCGACCAACGCGGTGCCGTCGGCGTCCTCAGCCTCGCGGTACTCCAGGACCACTCGACCGCCGGGCCGCGCCTCGAAGACCAGCTCGGAGATGCGCAGCCCCTCGGGCGCCCACCAGCGGGCGAGCAGGGCCGGATCGGTCAGTCGGTGCCAGACGGCCTCGGAGGACTCGGCGAGTGACCGGTGGAAGTGGAACAGCCGCTCGTCGGCCCATCCCGCTTGCTGGGCTGCGAGCCGCTCGGCGTCGAGCTGCAGCCCGTACGCGTCGAAGGCCTCCCGTGCGCCGGTCGCGGTGTCGGCGAGGGCGCCGAGGGCTGCTGCCAGCTCTCGCAGCGGACCCGGTTCGAGTGCGTAGATCCGGCGCTGGCCAGTGCGCTGAGAGGTGACGATGCCCGCACGTTCCAAGGTCTGCAGGTGCTTGGTCGTCTGGGGCTGGCGCGCGCCGGCGAGCTGTGCGAGCACACCGACCGAGCGTGGCCGCTCGGCCACCAGCGTCACCAGCCGCCAGCGCGCCGGGTCCGCGAGGGCCGTGAGGAGTACATCCATGTACGGGAGTATTCTCGATAACGAATATGCGCGTCAAGGAATATTACGCTCGACGCCGGCCCGCTCCTCCGGTCTCCGCGTCGTGGAGGTTCACGCGTCCGGCTGCCCCAGGGCGGCCAGCGCCATCTGCTCCAGCAGGGCCCGGGTGCGGGCGGCCGTGACCGACCGGGCGCTGTGCGGGGTCGAGTTGAGCAGGCCGAACGTCGCCTGCGCGCGCAGGCGGAGCTCGGCGCGGTCGGTCGACGGGCTGAGCCGGGCCAGCACGTCGACCCACAGGGTGATGTAGCGCCGCTGCAGGTCGCGGACCGACTCGCGGTCCGCGGGGGACAGGGCGTTCAGGTCGCGGTCCTGCACGCGGATGACGTCAGGGTCGCGCAGGGCGAAGTCGGCGTGGAAGCGGACGAGGGAGCGCAGCGCGTCGGCATCGTCGGGCGCCCGCTCGACCACGGCGCGGCCGCCGGCGAGCAACCCCTCGCTCACGCCGACCAGGAGCGAGGCGAGCACCGCCTGCTTGCTGGGGAAGTGCCGGTAGACCGCCGGTCCGCTGATCCCGACCGACGAGCCGAGGTCCTCGATCGAGACACCGTCGAAGCCGCGGGTCGCGAACAGCCGCGCCGCCTCGGACAGCAGGGCGTCGCGACGCTCGGCCTTGGCGCGGACGCGGGCCGTCGTCGGGGCCTCGGACATCGTCGGGCGCTCCTCCATGGACAACGGGGTGATCGAACACTAGCCTCATTTGAGTTAGCGATCACTAACTCAGATCCCGTGGGGACAGCGTCGATGGAGATGCTCAGCACGGCCGCCGACCCGGCCGCGGCCGCGTTCGCCGCGAACGACGAGTCCCAGCGCGCCCTCGTCGCGGAGCTCGAGGACCGGCTCCGCACCGCGGCGCTCGGCGGGCCGGAGCGTTCGCGGGACCGGCACGTGGCGCGCGGCAAGCTCCTGCCGCGCGAGCGGATCGACGTGCTGCTCGACGACGGCAGCCCGTTCCTCGAGGTCGCGCCGCTGGCCGCCGACGGGCTCTACGACGGCGAGGCACCCGGCGCCGGCGTGATCGCAGGCATCGGGCTGGTGCACGGCCGGCACGTGATGGTGCTCTCCAACGACGCGACCGTGAAGGGCGGGACTTACTACCCGCTCACCGTGAAGAAGCACCTGCGCGCGCAGGAGATCGCGCTGGCCAACCGGCTGCCCTGCCTGTACCTGGTCGACTCCGGCGGGGCGTTCCTCCCGATGCAGGACGAGGTGTTCCCGGACCGCGACCACTTCGGCCGGATCTTCTTCCATCAGGCGCGGATGTCCGCCCGCGGCATCCCGCAGATCGCGTGCGTCATGGGCTCGTGCACCGCGGGCGGCGCCTACGTCCCGGCCATGAGCGACGAGACCGTGATCGTGCGCGGGCAGGGGACGATCTTCCTGGGCGGCCCGCCGCTGGTGAAGGCGGCGACCGGTGAGGTGGTCACGGCCGAGGACCTCGGTGGCGGCGAGCTGCACTCGCGGGTCTCGGGCGTGACCGACCACCTGGCGGAGAACGATGCGCACGCCCTGCAGATCGTGCGGGACATCGTCGCGACCCTGCCCGTCCCGACCGGCACCGCGTGGGACGTGGCCGAGAGCCGGCCGCCCATGGTCGACGAGGGCCAGCTCTACGGCGTCGTGCCCACCGACCTGCAGACCGCCTACGACGTGCGCGAGGTGATCGCGCGGCTGGTGGACGGCAGCGAGCTGCACGAGTTCAAGCGCGAGTACGGGACCACGCTGGTCACCGGGTTCGCGCGGCTGCACGGGCACCCCGTGGGGATCGTCGCCAACAACGGCGTGCTGTTCAGCGAGTCGGCGCTCAAGGGTGCCCACTTCATCGAGCTGTGCGACCAGCGCGGCATCCCGCTGGTGTTCCTGCAGAACATCTCGGGGTTCATGGTCGGCCGCGACTACGAGGCCGGTGGGATCGCCAAGCACGGCGCCAAGATGGTCACCGCCGTGGCGACGACCCGCGTGCCCAAGCTGACCGTGGTGATCGGCGGGTCGTTCGGGGCCGGCAACTACTCGATGTGCGGCCGCGCGTACGACCCGCGGTTCCTGTGGATGTGGCCCGCGAGCCGGATCTCGGTCATGGGCGGGGCGCAGGCGTCGTCCGTGCTGGCCACGGTCCGCCGCGAGCAGCTGGGCGACCAGTGGTCCGCGGCGCAGGAGGAGGCGTTCAAGGCGCCGCTGCGGGCGCAGTACGAGACGCAGGGCAGCCCGTACTACTCGACCGCCCGGCTGTGGGACGACGGGATCATCGACCCCGCCGACACCCGTCGGATCCTCGGCATGGCCCTCGACGTGTGCGCCACGGTGCCGCTCGGCGAACCGCGCCTCGGCCTGTTCCGGATGTGACGGCGATGTTCGGGACCGTGCTGGTGGCCAACCGCGGCGAGATCGCGTGCCGGGTCATCGCGACGCTGCACCGGCTCGGGATCCGGGCCGTGGCGGTGTTCACCGACGAGGACCGCGGGGCGCTGCACGTCACCCGCGCCGACGAGGCTCGCCGGATCGACAGCTACCTCTCGATCGACGCCGTGCTCGCGGCAGCGCGGTCGGCCGGGGCCGACGCGATCCACCCCGGCTACGGGTTCCTGTCCGAGAACGCCGACCTGGCGCGGGCGTGCGACGCGGCCGGCGTCGTGTTCGTCGGCCCCGGGGTCAAGGCGCTGGAGGTGATGGGCGACAAGATCCGCGCCAAGGAGCACGTCAGCGCGGCCGGGGTGCCGGTGATCCCCGGGTCGTCGACCGTCGACGCAGCCGCCGCCGAGCGCGTCGGCTACCCGCTGCTGGTCAAGCCCTCGGCGGGTGGTGGCGGCAAGGGCATGGCCGTCGTGGAGCGTCCCGACGAGCTCGCCGCCGCGCTCGTCGGCGCCCGGCGGGTGGCCGCCGCCGCGTTCGGCGACGACACCCTGCTGCTCGAACGCCTGGTCAGGGCCCCGCGGCACATCGAGGTGCAGCTGCTGGCCGACGAGCACGGCGTGGTGAGACACCTGGGCGAGCGCGAGTGCTCGCTGCAGCGGCGGCACCAGAAGGTCATCGAGGAGGCGCCGTCACCGCTGCTCGACGTCGCGACCCGTGCGCGCATCGGCGAGGCCGCCTGCGAGGTGGCGCGCAGCGTCGGGTACGTGGGTGCCGGGACCGTGGAGTTCCTGGTCTCCGACGAGGCGCCGACGGAGTTCTTCTTCATGGAGATGAACACCCGGCTGCAGGTGGAGCACCCCGTCACCGAGCTGGTCACCGGGCTCGACCTGGTCGAGTGGCAGCTGCGGATCGCCGCGGGGGAGCCGTTGACGGTCGATGTCGCGATGACCGGCCACGCGATCGAGGCCCGCGTCTACGCCGAGGACCCGGCGCGCGACTTCCTGCCGAGCACCGGCACGGTGCTGGTGCTCGAGGAGCCGACCGGTGAGGGGATCCGCGTGGACAGCGCGCTGCGGACCGGGCTCGAGATCGGCTCCACCTACGACCCGATGCTCGCCAAGGTGATCGCCTGGGCGCCCGACCGCGCCGGCGCGATCGCGCGGCTGGACCAGGCGCTGGCCCGCACGTCGCTCCTCGGCGTGCGCACGAACATCGCCTACCTGCGTCAGGTGCTCGCCGACCAGGAGGTGCGCGCCGGACGTCTGCACACCGGGCTGCTCGGGGGGCTGACCCCGGCGGTCGCCGCGGACCGCGTGCCGCTGATCGCCGCGGTGCTGTCGCGGGTTCCCGGGCGGGACGGAGCCTGGGGCTCGGACGGGTGGCGCCTGGGCGATGCGCGGCCGCTGCGCTTCGAGGTCGGCGACGTCGAGGTGTCCGTGCAGGGCTCGACGGTCACCGTCGGCGGTGACGAGCCCGTCGCGGCCCGGCTGGTGCGACGAGGGCCGACAGAGGTCGAGCTCGACCTGGACGGCGTCGTCCACCCGCTGCGACTCGTCTCGGACGGCCCCGTCACGTGGGTCGGCGACGTCGAGCTGCGCTTCCGCTCGCGCGTCGAGCGGCTGGCCGACGAGCTGGTGGCGCTGACCCGCGGCACGCGTCCCGCCGACCCGCAGGTCCGATCTCCGATGCCCGGCATCGTCGTGTCGGTGGACGTGCGCACCGGTGACGACGTGGTCGCCGGCCAGCACCTCCTCACCATCGAGGCGATGAAGATGGAGCACCGGGTCGTCGCGCCCAGCGACGGCATCGTCACCCTGGCGGTCCGACCGACCGACCGGGTGGCACTCGACCACGTGGTGGCCACCATCACCGGCCATCCCGACGAAGGGACCCCGGCATGACGTACGAGCTCACCCCCGAACAGCGCAAGCTCAGCGACGAGGTGCGCGACTTCGCGGACACCGTCGTGGCGCCGGCGGCCTACGAGTACGACACCTTGCGCGAGCTGCCCTACGAGATCATCGCGCAGATGGGCGAGATGGGGCTGTTCGGCCTGCCCTTCCCCACGGAGTACGGCGGTCAGGGCCGCGACTACGTGGACCTCTGCCTGGCGGTGGAGCAGCTGGCACGGGTGGACCAGTCCATCGCGGTGACGCTCGAGGCCGGGGTGGGGCTGGGCGCGATGCCGATCTGGCGCAGCGGGACCGAGGCGCAGAAGCGGGAGTGGATCCCCATGCTCGCGCAGGGGCGGGCGCTCGCGGGCTTCGGGCTGACGGAGGCCGACGCCGGGTCGGACGCGGGCGGCACGCAGACGACCGCGCGCCTGGAGGGCGACGAGTGGGTCATCGACGGGACCAAGCAGTTCATCACCAACTCCGGCTCGAAGATCACGAAGCTCGTGACGATCACCGCGGTCACGGGGGAGAGCGTCCGCGACGACGGGTCGGTGAAGAAGGAGCTCACCGCCATCCTGGTGCCCAGCGGGACGCCCGGGTTCACGGTCCTGCCCGCGTACGACAAGGTCGGCTGGCACACGTCCGACACCCACCCGCTGCGGTTCGAGGACGTCCGTGTGCCCGCCGCGAACCTGCTGGGCGAGCGCGGTCGCGGGTTCGCGCAGTTCATCCAGACGCTCGACGAGGGCCGGGTCGCGTTCGCGGCCCTGTGCGCGGGGGCGGCGCTGGGCTGCTTGGAGGAGGCCATGCGGTACGCCCGGAGCCGCAACGTCTTCGGCCACCCGATCGGCCAGAACCAGCACATCGCGTTCACGATCGCCCGGATGGGGTCGCGGGCGCACTCCGCGCGGCTGGCCTGGCTGGACGCCGCTCACCGCCTGGTGGCCGGGCAGCCGTTCAAGCTCGAGGCCAGCCTGGCCAAGCTCATCGCGAGCGAGGCCGCGATGTCCAACGCGCGCGACGCGACGCAGATCTTCGGCGGCTACGGCGTGATGAACGAGAACCCGGTGGCGCGGCACTACCGCGACTCCAAGATCCTGGAGATCGGCGAGGGCACGACGGAGGTGCAGCTGATGGTCATCGCGCGCGAGCTCGGCTTCTCGGGGTCCGCTCGGTGACCCGGGACATCGAGCAGCGCGGGCTCTACTACGAGGAGCTCGAGCCGGACGTGCGGTACGTGCACCGCCCCGGACGCACCATGACCGAGGCCGACAACGTGCTGTTCTCGACGCTGACCATGAACCCGCAGGCCCTCCACCTGGACGCCGCCTGGTCCGCCGAGCAGCCGTTCGGGCAGCGGCTGGTGAACTCGATGATGACCCTGGCCGTCCTGGTGGGCAGCTCCGTAGCGCAGCTCACGCAGGGCACGATCGTCGCCAACCTCGGCCTCACCGACGTCCGTTTCCCCCACCCGCTGTTCCACGGCGACACGCTCTACTGCGACACCGTGGTGGTCGACAAGCGGCTCTCGGCGACGCGGCCGGGTGAGGGCGTCGTGACGCTCGAGCACACCGGCCGCAACCAGGACGACGTCGTCGTCGCGACGGCCACCCGGTCGGTGCTGTTCCGGTGCCGGCCGTGAGAGGACCGGCGCTGCTGTTCTGCCCGGCGGACCGGCCCGACCGGTACGAGAAGGCGGCGGCCCGGGCGGACTCGGTCATCCTCGACCTCGAGGACGCGGTGGCCGCGGACGCCAAGGCGTACGCCCGGTCCGCGTTGGCCAGCCTGCCGCTGGATCCCGAGCGCACGATCGTCCGGGTGAACCCGGCTCCCGACCTGGCGGAGGACCTGCGCGCCCTGGCTGACACGGCGTACCGCACGGTGATGCTCGCCAAGACCGGCTCCGCGGCCGACGTCCGCGCGCTCGCGGACCACGAGGTGATCGCGCTGGTGGAGACGGCGTCCGGCGTGGTGAACGTCGCGTCGATCGCCGCCGTGCCGAACGTGGTCGCGCTCATGTGGGGGGCGGACGACCTGGTGGCGTCGCTGGGCGGCACGTCGAGCCGCCGGCCCTCCGGGGCGTACCGGGACGTCGCCGTGCACGCGCGGTCCGCGGTCCTGCTGGCAGCGGGCGCGGCGGGCAAGGTCGCGATCGACGCCGTGCACCTGGACATCGGCGACCTCGACGGACTCGCGGCCGAGGCGTCCGACGCCGCGGCCAGCGGGTTCGTGGCCACCGCCTGCATCCACCCGTCGCAGGTGCCCGTGGTTCGGGCGGCGTACCGGCCGGTCGAGGCGGAGGTCGAGCGGGCCCGCGCGGTGCTCGCCGCCGCCGTCGGGCAGCACGGCGCGTTCCGGTGGCAGGGGGCGATGGTCGACGGCCCGGTGCTCAAGCACGCCGAGGAGGTCCTGCGCCGGGCGGGAGCCCACCGTTGACCGGTCCCGGCCGGCGGCGGACGATGCCCGGGTGGAGCTCCCGCCGTTCGCTGCGTGGCGGTTCGTCGACGCGGTCGACGGGTTCGAGGTGGTCTACGCCCGGCCGGGCCGTCTGCGCGGGCACACCTGCGCCGTCGAGGGCGGCCGGCCGTACGCAGTGACCTACGAGATCGCGGTGGACGCCGCGTGGCGCACGCGCTCCCTGATGGTCACGTCGGAGACCTTGGCCGGCGTCCGCAGCGCCCACCTGCAGTCGGACGGGGAGGGCGCCTGGACCGTGGACGGCGTCGCCGCGCCGCACCTGGACGGTCTGCTCGACGTCGACCTCGAGGCGTCCGCCTGCACCAACACGCTGCCCGTGCACCGGCTGGAGATGCCGGTGGGGCGGGCCGTCACCGCCGCGGCCGTCTACGTCCAGGCGTTCGACCTCGTCGTACGCCGACTGGACCAGACCTACCGCCGACTCGACGAGCACCGGTTCGCGTACACGTCGGAGGGTGGCTTCGAGGCCGTGCTGACGTACGACGACGCCGGGCTGGTGGTCGACTACCCGGGGATCGCCGTCCGGTTCGCGTGACCCGTCAGCTCCAGAAGCCCACGAGCAGGTGCGGTGGGCGGCGCGCGGGGTTCTCGCCGCCGCCGTCGGGCAGCACGGCGTGTTCCGGTGGGGGGAGCTGGTCGACGGGCCGATGCTGAAGTACGCGCAGGAGGCCCCCGGCGCCGAGCGGGTGACAGCAGTCGTTGACCGGCCTGAGGCGGCGGCGGACGATGCGTACGGGGTCAGTCCCGGCGACGGCCCGGCGCGTACCCAGGGGGAGTCGGTGCGACGGACGGACAGGGACGGGTGGCTCGACCTGGCTAGCGACTGCCTGCGAGACGTCAGTCCGGTCATCGACTGGGCGGTCGTCGGACGGCTTCTCGCCGACCAGCTGCACACGCCCGTCGCAGGCGACTTCGTGTGGGCCCCGCAGGTGCCGGGGGTCGTGGCGGCGTACAAGCCGACGATCACGTTCGACCTGTCCGACGTCGCGTCGCGCGCGTCCAACCTGCACCCGCTGGCACGCCACTACGCGCGTACGCGCTCGACGTCTGTTCTCGCCATCGACCAGGTGCCGGGTCCGGCCACGGACGCGGAGCGGGCCTACGTCGGAGAACTCACTGCGCACGGCATCGACCAGCACCTGTGGATACCCGTGCCGCCGGACGGCCGGGGTCTGCACGTGTGCGGTGCGTGCCGCGCGCGTGACCCGTTCACCGTCGAGGAGGTCGACGATGCCGTCTCCGTCCAACGACTGCTCTCGGCGATCGTCGCGCATGCCCGTGTCGTCCAGCAGTGGCGGGACCGACTGCTCGCCGCGACGGAGGATCTCCCGTGGGACGCTCCTGGGTCGACGTCGGTCGGCGACGGTGTCGCACTGACGCCGCGGGAGTGCGCCGTTCTCGACCTGTGCGCACGCGGGCTCACGTCGCAGGCGATCGCTCGTCGGCTACGGGTGTCTCCACGCACCGTCGAGAAGCACCTGGAGAACGCCTATCGCAAGCTCGGTGTTCGAGAGCGCGTGTCGGCCGTGCGTCGAGCGCGGATCGTGGGCGCGATCGGAGCGCCGGAGTCGCTCCGAGCGAGCCGATGACTCACTCGGAGCGACGACCCGGTCAGGCCGCCGGCCGGTGCGGCAGGCTGTAGTTCCCGCTGCGCGTGGCTTCCACAGGCCGGTGCGGGCCGCCCGCAGGGCACACCGAGCCCTGCTGGGAGTTTCCCCCGTTGAAGAACAGCCCCTGGCAGGCGGAGCACCACCGCCAGTCGTCCTGGCGCGCCGGGCTCCCCGTCGCGTTGTGGAAGAGGCTGTACCTGCCCGACCCGGACAGGTCCGGGTGCGTGTGCGTCCCGCCCTCCGGGCACGACGACTGCGCGACGGCGTTCCCCCAGAACAGTCCCTGGCACTTGTTGCACCACGCCCAGCCCTCCTGACGCTGTTCGCTCGGCTCGGCGTAGAGCGGGATCGAGTACATGCCGGAATGGCTGGTGGACTGCGGGGTGTGGGGACCACCGGCGGGGCATGCGGAGTCGGCCTGGAGCTCGCCGAAGAAGAGCCCCTGGCACGCGCTGCACCAGCGCCAGCCGGGCTGCAGCTTGACGTCCGGCACCCCCACACCACCGATCTTCTGCACCTGCACGAAGATCGAGTAGACGCCCTTGAGATAGGGGTCATCCGCGTACTTCAGCTCCATGATCCCCTGGCCCAGGCCGTTCTGGTTCCAGGACGAGAGGAGCTCGGCCGTGTCCGACGTCAGCGCGATCGTCTGGGCGTTGAACGTGTAGGCGTCGTTGTCGGCGTTGGCCGGATCCCTCTTGATGCCGATCGGGCGGCTGGCCGCGGTGCCGAACAGCGTCCAGATCCCGCTGAGCGACCCGACGGTCTGGATCCCGAGAGACACGGCGTCGAAGACTGGTTTGGCAACCGGCCAGATCCCACCGAAGATCTCCTTGGCGCGCTGGCCGTAGGTGTTGTCGGTCTTCAGAAGCCAGTCGATGAACGCGTCGTACGTGGCGTTGCCCGGGTCCCACTCCCAGATCGTCGGCGTCAGGAAGGTCGCACGGTCGTCGGTGACGTCTCCCTCCCAGATGACGTAGGGCGGGACCCGGCTCGAGTTGAGCCGGCCCTGTGTGTTCCACGGCTCGAGCGTCGCGGGGAACCGGTCGCCCGAGAGGATCCCGCCCATCCCGTTGGGCCCGTCGGCCTGGCCGGCCTTCACGCGGTTCGGCAGCCGCCACGTGTCACCCATGACCTCGCTGTCGCTGTCGAGACCGATCCCGACCAGCGTCCCGTCCTTGTCGAAGGTCTTCGTGTTGACGGAGATGAAGACCTCGTCGCCCTTGCCATCCCCTTGCAGGGCGTCGTCCTTGGACTGCGCTCTGCACCACCACCCGTTGACCGTGACGCGGTACCTGCCTGCCATGACTCCTCCTAGGCCGGTTCTCACTGCTTCCGTCTCGACGCTAGGGCGGGGGATCCACGGGACGGCATTCGCGATCCTGCGCAGAACCGTGCGTACAACCACGTACGGCGACGTGAGTACGTAATTCCGTTATAGTCCATGTCATGACCGACGACGACCGACTGGCCGCGCTCGAGCAGCGCGTCGCCGACCTGGAGCAACGGCTGCAACGCAACCCGCCCGCACCGGGAGCCCTCGACCCCGACGTCTTCTGGGCGCTCGAAGGCCTGAAGGAGCGCGTGAGCGAGCCCGGCGCGGTCCTGCTCACCGGTGCCGTGACGCTGCCCGACGGCCGGACCGCGCACTGGCAGGAGGCCGCGGGAACCGAGGACCTCCTGGCCGGTGACTGGGCCGACTACGCGGACGTGCTCGCCGCGCTCGGGCACCCCGTGCGGCTGCGGCTGCTCGGGCGGGTACTTGCCGGGGCGAGCACCGCGCACGACCTGATGGATACCGAGGGCGTCGGCACGACCGGGCAGGTGTACCACCACCTGCGTCAGCTGGTCGCGGCCGGCTGGCTGCGCGCGGTCGGTGGCGGCCGCTACGAGGTGCCCGTCGGGCGCGTCGTCCCCCTGCTCGTCAACGTATTAGGAGCCCGACGATGAAGCGCGCGATCGCGACGTGGCAGACCTGGTGGGTGCGGCTGTTCGTGCTGTCCGTCCTTGCCGGCCTGGTCCTGGACGTCCCTCAGCCGTGGGGCCTGCTGGTGTACGTGGCGACGATGGTGCTGTTCCTCGTGCGCCCCCCGCGCTCGGAGCGCCCGCCGGTCGAGCTGGCTCCGCCTGTCCGGGGGCGCTGGGTGGCCCTGAACAGCCCCGGCTCGGCCGTGCCGAGCCACGGGGTCAAGGCGTACGGGCAGGCCTACGCGGTCGACCTGCTGCAGCCCGCCGAGGACGCCCCGGCGAAGATCGGGTGGTCCCTGCGCACCCGGGCGCCGGAGTCGTACCGGTCGTTCGGTGCGCCGGTCTTCGCCATGGCCGACGGGACGGTGGTGGCGGCAAGCGACCGGCGGCGCGACCACCGCGCCCGGGACACCTGGCCGACGATCATCTGGATGATGACGTTCGAGGGGCTCGTCCGCGAGGTCGGCGGTGTGGGCTGGATCGTGGGCAACCACGTGATCGTGCAGCACGACGACGGCACGTTCGCGGCCTACGCCCACCTGCGCCGGGGCTCGCTGGCCGTCGCGACCGGGGACCGTGTGGTCGCCGGGCAGCAGCTCGCGGCCGTGGGGAACACCGGGAACACCTCCGAGCCGCACCTGCACGTGCAGCTCATGGACCGCGGCCGGCCGTCGGCGGCTGCGGGCATCCCGATGCACTGGCCCGACCTGGACATCGACCCGGCCGACACGGACGAGCGGTGGGGCACCGGCGAGCCGAAGCCGACCGCGCTCGCGGGCTTCCCGGGCAACGGCCAGGTGTTCTCGGCATAGGGGGTCTTGCACGTCCGCCCGAACGGTCGAACGATGGACGGCACGGTCGAGAACCGGCCGGATCCAAGGTGAACAACGACGTTCGACCGAGGGATGGCACACGATGCTCAGCTCACGACGCACATGGATAGGAGCGAGCAGTGCTGCGCTGCTCGCGGCGGGCCTGGCGACCAGCGGGATCGCGGGCGGTGGTGGTGACCGGGACGAGCGCGACCGGGGACGCGGTCAGGACCGGGCGGTCGCGAAGAACGTGATCCTCATGGTCGGCGACGGCCTGAGCATCGCGGCGCGCGAGGCCACCCGGCTGGCCACGGTGGGCAAGGACGGCGAGCTGGCGATGGACTCGTTGCGGTACGCGGGCTGGACCCACACCGACTCGCTCGACCCCGACGACGCGGTCACCGACTCCGCGGCGGGCGCCACCGCGTTCGCCACGGGCGTCCTGACGTACAACGGGGCGGTCTCGGTCGACGTCGACGGCAACCCGGTCAAGACGCTGCTCGAGCACGCGAAGGACCTGCGCAAGGCGACCGGGTTGGTCTCGACCGCGCAGGTCACCGACGCAACGCCCGCCGCCTTCGGCGCGCACGTCCCGGACCGGGCCGACCAGAGCGAGATCGCCCGGCAGTTCATCCAGTCCAGCATGCCGGACGTCATCCTCGGCGGCGGCGAGGACTGGTGGTACCCGGTGGGTGACCCGGGCGCCTACCCCGACGACCCCGCGGACCCGCGCCCCGAGGAGAGCCGGAGCACCATCGGCAACCTCGTCGAGCTGGCGGAGGGCGTCGGGTACGACTACGTCAGCACCCCCGACGAGCTCGCAGCGACCCGGTCGGACCGCGTGCTCGGCCTGTTCGCCAACGAGGAGATGTTCGAGCAGTTCCCGGAGGGGGAGGGTGACGAGTACGCCCCGGTGGTGCCGCTCACCACGATGACCACCAAGGCGCTCGACATCCTCGACGACGACCGTCACGGCTTCTTCCTCATGGTCGAGGAGGAGGCGATCGACGAGTTCGCGCACAACAACAACGCGGCGCGGACCATCCAGGCGGGCCAGGCGCTGGACGCCACCGTGGCCGTGGTCCGGGAGTTCGCCGCCAGGCACCCCGGCACGCTGGTGCTCGTCGTCGGCGACCACGAGACCGGCGGGCTCGCGATCGAGAACGTCGACCCGGCCGACGAGTCCGGTGACCCCGCGAGCACCGACCCTGCGGTCTCCCGGAGCCTGGAGGACGGGCCGTTCCCGATCGCGAACAGCGACCTGGAGTTCGTCGTCGACTGGACGACCGGCGGGCACACGGGCGCCGCGACACCGTTGACGGCGGATGGTCCGGCGGCCGAGCGCCTGGCGCGGGTGCAGGACAACACCGCCGTGTTCGACGTCGTGCTGGAGGCGATGCGCGGCCGGCGCTGACCGGACGCGCGCGACCGCTACACCCGCGCGGGCGACTCGGCGTCGGCTCGTCGATCCTCGGCGACGCCGAGTCGTCCGCGGGTGGCCGCGATCGCGATGATCGCCAGCCCGGCGAGCCCGAGGGCGGCCGGCCAGTTGTTCTCGACCGGCTCGCCGGTGAGGGTCCCGGCGGCGAACAGCGCCCAATTGACGCCGTTGTGGGCCAGGATCACGAGCAGCAGGGAGCCGCGGGAGCCGTTGGCCAGCCAGGAGAGCACGAACGACAGGCTGACCACGAGCACGAGGTAGGCCGGGAACTGGCTGGGGTCCTGCCGCGCGGTGTCCCACTCGTCGGTGAGGAACAGCGGTGCGTGCCAGAAGCAGTGGATGACCCCGAGGACGAGCGCCGCGGTCAGGGGGTGCAGCCGGTCCTGCAGCCGGGGGAGGGCGAAGCCGCGCCACCCGGGCTCCTCCTGGATCGGGCCGCCGAGCAGGTACGTGAGGTAGGTGGTGGTCAGCACCGCCAGCACCCCGACCGCGCCGCCCTCGAGCACCACGGACGTCCCGGGTGCCAGCAGGTACCAGATGCCGACCGCGAGCGGGACGGCGACGAGGGCGAGGACGTACCAGGCCGGGTGGGCGCGCCACTGCAGCATGCGACGCAGGAGCCGGTTGAGCCCGTCGCTGCCCTCGGTGATGCGGGTGACCAGCAGGCCGGCGGCGAAGGGCCCGGCGAACATCCCCAGCTGGTTGATGCCGGCGACCGCGGAGAACGGCAGGTCGAACGGCAGGAGGCCGAGCCCGCTCCGGGAGAGCCACCACGGGCTCCACGCGACCCAGGAGCCGACGTAGGCGAGGACGAAGAACGCCGTCAGCGGATGGCGGCGGATCAGGGTGGGCATCGGTGTCTTCCGGTCGGCGGGAGGGAGCTGCCGCCGACCGGCGACGTCGATCAGGGCGCGTCGATGCTGGTCAGCGAGTCGGCGACAGTACAGGTCGCCGCCGCTGGGCGAGCCACGCGTCCGAGGGTCAGCCGGCGCTGACCCGCTGCCGGACGAGCTGGACCACCCGCCCGGCGTTGAGCGTCCAGCCGACGCCGAACGCCCGGGGGTTGATCACGTGCGCGCCCTGCGGGTCCCACATCCGCTGCTTGAGACGGGCGAACGTCGGCACCCGGAAATCGTAGGGCACGAACCCCACGCGGCCGTGCCACTCGCGCTCGTCGGCCGGGGTGCGCAGCTCCTTGACGACGGCGGCGACCGCCAGCGCCACCGTGACGAGCCTGATCAGTCTCTGGAGGTCGAACCCTGGGTCCCGCTCGCCGTGCGACATCTCGACTCCTTCGTCCGGTGGAGGGTCCATCGTCCACCCGGCGGGCCTCAGCCCTCCAGCACCCCGCCGAGCAGGCCGAGCGCCCGGGTGACCGCGTCGCGGACCTCGTCGTCGGAGATGGAGGTCGCGACGACGCCGTAGACCATGCGCTGGACCAGCAGCACGTCGCTCGCCGTCAGGCTGTCCGGCACGAGTCCGGCGGCCTGGGCGCGCGGCAGGGTCGCCTGGATGAGCGCGGGCAGCCGGTCGGCGAGGTCCGTCTGGGCGAGGTCCCGGCGGGTGGCCAGGAACATCTCGACGAACGCGGACTCCTCGACGGTGAGCTCCAGCAGGCGCGACCAGAGCCGCCCGAAGGCGCCGGCGTCGGGCTCGGCGGCGATGGCCTCGAGCTCCGCGAAGTGCTGCTCGAACACCGCCAGGGCCAGGTCGAGCCGCGTCGGGAAGTGCCGGTACAGAACGCCCTGCCCGACGCCGGCCTCCTGCGCGATGGCGCTGAGCGGCGCGAGGTAGCCGCGCTGGGCGAACACGCGCCGGGCCGCGTCGATGAGCGCCCGGCGGTTCTCCGGTGCAGCGGCCGGACCTCGGTTGCTTCTGCGCGGCACTTTGGGCATTCTTTCATCCTAGACATCCGGACAAGGCTGTCCGGTTAAGCCGAGGGAGAGTCCATGTCCGAGCTCAGCTACGACGTCGTGGTCGTCGGGACCGGTGGTGCCGGCTTCGCCGCAGCCATGGGCGCGGCCGACGAGGGCCTGCGCGTCCTCATGCTGGAGTCCACCGACAAGTGGGGCGGCAGCACCGCCATGTCGGGCGGCGGCATGTGGCTGCCCAACAGCCCGCTCATGCAGCGGGACGGGATCGGCGACTCGCGCGAGGAGGCCCTCGCCTACCTGGAGGCCACCGTCGGCGACGACTACCGCGCCACGTCGCGGGAGCGCAAGGAGGCGTTCGTCGACGGGATCGAGGACTTCGTCACGACGGCGGAGAAGTACGGCATGAGCTTCGTCCGCTCGACGGACTACCCCGACTACTACCCGGAGCTGCCCGGGGGCAAGATCGGGCGCGCGATCGAGGTCGACCCGTTCGACTCCAAGAAGATCGGCTCGTGGTGGAAGACCACCCGGGCGCTGATGCCGCTGCCGTTGAAGACCGACGACGTCTGGCTGCTGGCGCGTGCCTGGTCGACGCCGGCCGGCTTCGTGCGCGGCGCGAGCTTCGTGTTCCGCACGCTCGGCGGTGCCGTCCAGGGCAAGCGCCGCGTCGGCACCGGTGCTGCGCTGGCCTGCTCGTTCCTCGACATCGTGGTCCAGAAGCAGCGCACCGAGCTCTGGCTGAGCTCGCCGCTCCGGGGCCTCGTCGTCACCGACGGCCGAGTCACCGGCGTGCAGACGGTGCGCGACGGCAAGCCCGTCACGATCACCGCGACCCGCGGTGTCGTGCTCGCGGCCGGCGGCTTCGACCACAACACCGTGCTGCGCCAGAAGTACCAGGGCGTCGACGGCAACCCGTCGGGCAACCCGGGCAACGTCGGCGAGACCATCGAGATGACCGAGGACATCGGCGCGGCGTTCGAGCTCATGGACGACGCCTGGTGGGGCGCCTCCGTGGAGCCGCTGCCCGGCGCGGGCGCCGGCTTCCTGGTCAGCGAGCGCTCGATGCCGCACTCGATCATCGTCGACTCCGAGGGCGACCGGATCGCCAACGAGTCCGAGTCCTACGTCGACCTCGGCCACCACATGCTCGAGCACGACAAGGACGGCACGTACTGGCTGCTCGCCGACGCCCGCCACGCGCACCGTTACCTGCGCACCTACGCCATGGACCCGCGCGCCAACAAGGCCATGGTGGAGGCCGGCATCCTGGTGAAGGCGTCGACCCTGCCGGAGCTCGCGCGCGGCATGGGGATCGAGACGTCCCGCCTGAAGGCGACGATCGAGCGGTTCAACGGCTTCGCACGCTCGGGTGTCGACGCGGACTTCGGCCGCGGCAACTCGGCGTACGACCGCTACTACGGCGACCCGATGGTGCACCCGAACCCGAACCTCGGTCCGATCGAGAAGGGTCCGTTCACCGCGTTCAAGATCGTCCTCGGCGACCTGGGCACCAAGGGTGGCGTCGTCACGGACGCGGACGCCCGCGTGCTGCGCGAGGACGGCTCGGTCATCGAGGGCCTGTACGCGGCCGGCAACGTCTCGGCCTCCGTGATGGGCCGGACCTACCCCGGTCCTGGGTCGACGATCGGACCCGCGGTCGTGTTCGGGCTGCGGGCAGCCCGCCACATGGGGCGCTCCACCCGCTGACGACGCCGTCGCGCGGCCGCTGCGGCGGCCGCGCGACGCCTACAGCACCTCGTGCAGCCGGGCGGCGAACTCCACCGGCTGGCCCGGCTGGCCGTACTCGTCGCCGAGGAACCCGCCGTGGTTGCTGGGGAAGACGGTCAGCTCCTGACCGAGCAGCTCGGCTAGCGCCGCCGACGACCGCCACGTCATGGTGTCCTTGCTCTCGATGCCGGCGGCGATGAGCACGCGGGTCGACGCCGCCCTGAGCGCGTCGATGTCGGGGCGGTAGGCGGTGACGGCGTTGGAGACGCCGGACAGCAGCGGGTCGGTGCGGGTGCCGTCGTCCTGCGTCGGCAGGCCGAAGACCGCCGGGTCGGGGAGCTCACGGCCGAAGTCGTCGGGGAACTCGCCCTGGACCGACGTCAGGGCGATGAAGGCCGCCATCCCCGCGCCCCACCCGCGCTGGTCGTAGGCCTCCTGGACCCGCTGCTCCGCGGCGAACGCCGCATCGGCGTCGGGCAGCACCGTCAGCAGGGGCGGCTCGTGCGCGACGAACGTGCGGACGTCCTCCGGGTGGGTGGCGACCAGGTGCAGCCCCGTCACGGCGCCACCGCTGCTGCCGAACAGGTCGACCTGCCCGCCGAGCTCGGCGATGAGCAGGTGCAGGTCCTCGGCCTGCCGCTCGGGGGTGTGGGTCGCCTCGCCGTCGCTGCGCGTGCTGCGCCCCAGACCGCGCGGGTCGTAGGTGACCACCGTCCGGTCGGGGAAGTGTGACGCCAGCGTGCCGAACCCGGACGCGCCCATCGGCTGTCCGATGAGCAGCAGCGGCGGGCTGCCGTCCGCCGCCGGGACCGGTCCGCGGACGTCGTAGGTCAGGGTTGCTCCCGGCACGTCGAGCGTGTGCGTGGCTGGGTTCGTCATCAGGGCTCCTGTCGGCGGCGACTCTGCGGCTCGGGACACTGCGGCTCGGGACACTGGGGCTCGGCCAGTATCCGACCGCCGCCCGCCCGCGGTCGAGGTCAGGGGAGCAGCAGCCTCACCGCCTGCGTCGTCCGGTCGCTGCTCAGCGCCCACGTGCCGTCGTCGGTCGGGACGAGCGTCCAGGCACCGCACTCCTGGTGGCGGCCTGCCCGCACGAGCGTGAGGTCGGCGCCGAGGCAGGCGACCGCGCCGCGGCGTGCATCGGCGCCGACGGAGAGCACGGTGTACGCCGCCGTTCCGGCCACCGGCTCGAAGCGCCAGGTCTGGCACGCCCGCTCGTCGCGAGGCTGGAAGCCGACCGTGCCCGCACGGTGACCGGACCGCGACTGGCACCGCGCCGCGGTCAGGGTCCGGTGCGGGTCCGTCGGGCTGGCCAGCAGCACGTCGCCCACGGGCTCCACGCGGAACTGCTGCTCGGTGCCGCCCGTCGGGGAGCTGATGAGCACGTCGGAGCCCGCCGCCGGGGCACCCTGGACGGTCCACGCCCGGTTGCCCGGCAGGATGCTCGCGATCGTCGTCCAGCCGTCGCCGGGGGCGGCGAAGGTCCACCGCTGGCAGTCGTTGTTCGCCAGGAACCCGAGCCAGCCCCACTGTGCGACGTCGCCGCCGTCGACGTTGCTGCAGGCAGCCACCTCGGCCACGTTGTTGCTGTACCGGTTGAGGATCCGGGTGCCGTTGCCGCGGTCGGACAGCTGCCACTGCTGGCAGGCGTTGTCGAGGTCGTCCCACAGCGCGATGTCCGCACCCTCGTAGCCGCAGCCGGCGTTGTCCACGACGGCGGTGCCGCCCCTCGGCACGATCTGCACGAAGGCGTCGCCGTGGCCGATCGAGCGGCTCGGGTTGATCGGGTCGCTGATCACCGGCCAGCCGTCGCGTCCCCACGTCAGGGTGCGCACGTTCAGACGCGGCGCCCCGCCGTCGGTCGCGTCGTAGTAGTGGTTCACGAAGTACCCGGTGCGGCCCTTCTTGTCCATCAGCAGGTCACCGCCGCCCGCGCCGACGAACTCGTTGTAGCCGCGCAGGACCTCCGTGCCGCCCTTGTCGTCCAGCAGCGGGACGCCGTCCGCGTCCACGTACGGTCCCGTGAGGTCGGGGGAGCGGCCGACGACCGTCCGGTAGTCGCTCTCCACGCTGCGGCAGCAGTAGTCCCAGGACAGGAACAGGTAGTAGTAGCCGTCGTGCCACGCGAACGTCGGGTTCTCCTCGGCGTTCGGCGCGAACTGGCGCTGCGCGATCCGCACCGGCTGCGCGCCGGCGACCGGCTTGCCGGTCGCGTCGTCGACCGGCACCACGTGGATGCCGGAGAAGAACGAGCCCCAGGAGAGCCACGTCCCCCCGTCGGCGTCCGTGACGATGTTCGGGTCGATCGCGTTGAACGTGTCCACGCCCGGCTGCGAGCGCACGACCAGCCCTTGGTCCTCCCACTGCGCGTTCGCCAGGGTCGGGGAGGTCAGCAGCCCGATCACGGAGTTGTTGGTGCCGAACTGGGAAGCGGCGTAGTAGAGGCGCCACTCGGTGCCGGACCAGGAGAGGTCCGGGGCCCAGGCGTCGCGCGGCGCGTTCTGCGGGGTCACGCCCAGCGACTCGAGCACCCAGGCGGGCAGCTCCGTGATCGCCGGGCCGAGCTCCTCCCAGTGGACCAGGTCCCGCGACCGCTTGAGCGGCAGGTACGTGTTGTCGAACGCCGCGTCGCCGGTGATGGCGACGTAGTACCAGCCCTTCTCCTTGACCATCGTCGGGTCGTGCGCGATGGGGTCGACGGGCCGGGTGGCGGGGGGCCGGTGCGTCGCGGCGGTCGCGGCCGCGGGTGAGGCCAGGCCGATCACCCCGAGCAGGCCCGCGATCGTGATCAGGACCAGTGACGCCGGTGTGCGCTTCATCGGGGGTTCCTCGTCTTCCACCTCGTCGTGGGGCCGGACCGCCTGCACCAGCGATACTTCTACAACGTTGCAAACTGCGTCAAGGGTGTGACCACCGTCTCGGAAGAGGTCCTCCCGCCCTACCGTTGCGGACAGGGGCTGGAGTTCACCGGTCGCGACCACAGCCCTGGGGAGCTCCGTGTCCGACACCACCGCACAACCCGCGCGCCGGTTGCGCCTGCCGTCCTTCTCCGTCCAGGTCCTGCTCGGTCTCGGGCTCGGCATCGCGCTCGGGTGGGTCGCCCTGCGCATCGGACCGGCCGCGGACGGTGCCCCGAACGGGCTGGCGACGGCCCTCGACACGATCGGCACCTCGTTCGTCACCCTGCTCAAGGCGATCGTGCCGCCGCTGGTCTTCCTCGCGATCGTCGCCTCGATCGCCAACCTCCGGCAGGTCACCAACGCCGCGCGACTCGCCTGGCAGACGCTGCTGTGGTTCGCGATCACGGCCGCGATCTCCGTGCTGATCGGCATCGGCCTGGGTCTGCTGCTCCAGCCCGGCAAGAACTCCGCTCTGAGTCCGGAGGCCGGCTCGGAGGTGGGCGCCACCGCCAGCTGGCTCGACTTCCTCAACGGGCTCATCCCGAGCAACTTCCTCGGCCTGGGCGCCAGCACGCAGACGGCCGACGACGGCTCGCTCACCACGGGGATCTCGTTCAACGTCCTGCAGATCGTGGTGATCGCGATCGTCGTCGGCGTCGCCGCCTACCGCACCGGACCGGCGGCCGAGCCGTTCCTGGGCTTCACGCGCTCGGCGCTGGCGATCGTGCAGAAGATCCTCTGGTGGGTCATCCGGCTCGCCCCGCTGGGCACCCTGGGCCTCATCGGCGGGGCCGTCGCGACGTACGGATGGGACCTGCTGGCACCGCTCGGCACGTTCGCGGCGGCGATCTACGTCGGCCTGGGCCTCGTGCTGTTCGTCGTCTACCCGGTCATCCTGCGCACCAACGGGCTCGGCGTCATGAGGTTCTTCCGCGGGGCGTGGCCCGCGATCGAGCTCGCGTTCGTGTCGCGGTCGTCGGTCGGCACCCTGCCCGTGACCCAGCGCGTGGTCGAGCGCAACCTCGGCGTGCCTCGGTCGTACGCGTCGTTCGCGGTCCCGCTCGCCGCGACGACCAAGATGGACGGCTGCGCCTCGATCTACCCGGCGATCTCCGCGATCTTCATCGCCCAGCTGTTCGGCATCGACCTGTCGCTGACGGACTACCTGCTCATCGCGTTCGTCTCCGTGGTCGGATCGGCCGCGACGGCCGGTCTGACCGGGGCCGTCGTGATGCTCACGCTCACCCTGTCGACTCTCGGGCTGCCTCTCGCGGGGGTCGGGCTGCTGCTCGCGATCGACCCGATCCTGGACATGGGCCGCACGGCCGTGAACGTCGCCGGGCAGGCACTCGTGCCGACGATCGTGGCGAAGCGGGAGGGGATCATCGACCTCGACCAGTACGCGTCGGCGTCGGCCGACGACCTGTTCCGCGACGACGTCGAGGAGCGCCCGGTCGTGCAGCCGTCGCCTGCGCCGGTGTCCTGAGGGCTCTCACGCGTCGGGCAGCAGCGGCACCGTGATCCCCTCGCCGCGGCGCAGCAGGCTGGCGCGCACCATGGCCTGCGTGCCGAACCGCACCGCGACCGCGTCGACGGCCTGGTCGAGCCCGGTCCGGTCCGGGTGCTCGAGCGGCAGGGCCAGCTGGACGAACTCGTCGGACCCCAGCCCGCTCAGCGCGACGCCGACGAGCGTGATGCCGCGCTCCCGGATGAGCGGTCCGGCGGCCTCCAGCAGGCCGAGCGCCGCCGCGGAGATGTCCTCGGAGGAGTCGGTGGCGCAGGGGAGCGAGCGGGACCGCGTCGCCTTGGTGTAGTCCTCGAACCGCAGCCGCAGCACCACCGTCCGCGCGATCCGGTCGGCCTTGCGCATGCGCCGGCACACCCGGTCGACGAGCCCGAGCAGGGCCGCGCGGACGTGCTCCGGAGCGTGCGGGCCATGCCCGAGCGCGCGCTGCGCACCGATGGAGCCCCGCGATCCGCCGACGACCACCTTCGCCGGCGTCTGCCCGTGCACCACCGCGTACAGGTGCCGGCCACCGGCAGGGCCGAGCACGCTCGTGAGCACCGAGCGAGGCAGCTCGGCGACGTCCCCGGCGGTCTGCAGCCCGTAGGCGTGCAGCTTGGCCGCCGTCACTGCGCCGACGCCCCACAGCATCTCGACCGGCAGCGGGTGGAGGAACGACTCCTCGTCGGCCGGCAGGACGAGGAGCAGGCCGTCCGGCTTGGCCACCCGCGACGCGACCTTGGCCAGGAACGGCGTGCGGGCGACGCCGACGGTGATCGGCAGGCCGACGGTGTCCCGGACCCGGGCGCGCAGCCGTGCCGCGATGTCGACCGGTGGCACGTCGATCCGGTGCAGGCCGCCGACGTCCAGGAACGCCTCGTCGATCGACACGCCCTGCACCAGGGGAGTGGTCTGGTGGAAGATCTCGAACACGGCCCTGCTCGCCTCGACGTAGGCGTCGAACCGCGGTCGGACGATGACCAGGCCCGGGCACAGGGCGCGCGCCTGCCGGCCGCCCATCGGCGTGGTGACACCGCGCCGCTTGGCCTCGTACGACGCGGCGAGGATCACCCCGCCGCCGCCGACCGCGACCGGGCGGTTGCGCAGCCGGGGGTCGTCGCGCTGCTCGACGGAGGCGTAGAAGGCGTCGAGGTCGGCATGCAGGATCGTGGAGCGCACGAACACATGTTCGAACGTACGTCTGACACTAGGGTCGTGTCATGCACCGGATCATGCTGCGGGAGGTCATCATCGACGCCCCTTCCGCCGACATCGACGCGGTCACCAGCTTCTGGGCCGCCGCGCTCGCGGCGACGCCCCACCCGGTCCCGGGCGAGCCGTACGTGGCGCTGCGCGGCGCCGCCTCGTTGCCGCAGGTCGCCACGCAGGACATCGGCGACGACCCCGTGCCGCGGTTCCACCTGGACATCGAGACGGACGACCTCGAGGCAGAGATCGCCCGCCTCGAAGGGCTCGGGGCCACCGTGCGCGCACGCTTCGGCACCTACGCCGTGCTGACCGACCCCGTCGGGCTGCTGTTCTGCCTGCTTCCGCCGGAGTCGGAGGAGTTCGCGCTGCGGTCCGCGACCGTCGGGGGCTGAGCCGGCCGCCGCGCTCAGTCGAAGAACGGAGGCAGGTCCGTCGAGTCGTCGGTGCGCTCGACCGTCACGGTCTCGCGCTGCTTCTCGGGCGCGCTCTGCACGGACGTTCGCCACCAGGGTGCGTTCATGGTCACGATCCTCACCCCGGCAGCGGAGCCCGATCCGGGACGTAGGGCCCGGTCACTCCCAGACGAAGGCCGGACGCAGCTCCGCCACGCTGCCAGGCCCCGCGAACTGTGTCGCGATCTGCTCGGCCCGCTCGCGCGTGGCGCAGTCGATCAGGAAGAACCCCGCCACGTGCTCCTGCGTCTCGGCGAAAGGGCCCTCGCTGGCCAGCGACTCCCCGGATCGCCACCGGTACACGGTGGCCGATGCCGGGTCCGCGAGTGCCTCGCCGGTGACCAGCTCGCCGCTCGCGGACAGCTCAGCGAGCAGCCCGTCGAAGGCGCGATCCGCCGCGTCCAGCTCCGCGGTCGGCACCGCGCGTCCCTCGTCGGTGAACCGGTCGGTGGGGTGTCCCCACGGCTTGGGGTTGGAGTGGATGAGGATGACGTACTTCACGGGGGCCTCCTACGGCTCTGGTGCGGTCGGGGGATGACGTGCGGGCCCGGGGGTTCTCGACACGTCCTCGTCGAGCCCGTCGTGCAGGTCGGCGCACTCGACCTCGACGACCCCGTGCGCGACCAGGTAGTCGCGCGCGCCGCGGTCTGCGGTGAGAGCGTCGGCCAGCGGCGTCCAGTGGTCGGCGCCGATGAGCACCGGGTGTCCGGGCCGCCCGCCGTAGACCGCCTGGCGGAGGGTCTGCCGGTCCCACGCGCTCGTGAGCCGCTCGACCACGGTGACGGGCGTGCCGGGCAGGTCCACGAGGGTCACCACGACGGCGTCGCCCGTGGCACGGGCCAGCCCGGTGCGCAGCGACTCGCCCAGACCGTCGGCCCAGCGGTCCGCGACGACCGCGGTCACGCGCTCGTCGTCGGGCACGAGGGGGCGGGCCTCGTCGGCCCCGGCACCCAGCACGACGACGACGTGTGCGCAGCCGCCGTCGAGCAGCAGGTCCACCGCGTCGGCCAACCACGTGGACACCAGCGCCTTGGGTCCACCGTGCCGCGTGCCCGCGCCGGCCGCGAGCACGAGCCCGCTCAGGCTTGCGCGACGTGGAGGCACGTCCCGTACGGTGCCAGTGCGCGAGTGCCGAGCGCTACAGGAGGCGGTCAGATGATCGACGACGGACCCGAGACGCGGTCGTTGCTGACGACCGCCCTGCACGTCAGGCGGTGGGTCGACGAGGTCGCCTCCGGTTGTCCGTACCCGTCGCTCGACGCCCTCGTCGGCGTCGCGGACCTCGCCGCCCGCCCGCTGAGCACCGCCGAGGTCGACGAGGCCCTCTCCGCCCATCCCCGCATCGGCGCGACCACCACGGGTCTCAGCACCGCCGAGCAGTCGGCGTCGGCGACCGACGACCCCGCGCTCGTGGCGGCGATGGACGCAGGGAACCGGGCGTACGAGGAGCGGTTCGGGCGCATCTTCCTCATCCGCGCGGCCGGTCGCAGCCGGACGGAGATCCTCGACGAGCTCCACCGCCGGCTGGGGCTCTCGGACGACGACGAGTCGGCCGAGGTCGCCGACCAGCTGCGCCAGATCGCGCTGCTGCGCCTCCGGACGCTGTTCGCGTCATGAGCCAGCTGACGACGCACGTCCTCGACACGGCCCTCGGCCGGCCCGCCGCCGGTGTCCCGGTGTCGCTGCTCGGGTGGGCGTCGGGACGCTGGGACGAGCTGGGGTCCGCGGTGACCGACGGCGACGGCCGCGCGCGCTCGCTCGGGCCGGACCGTGTGCCCCCCGGGCGGTACCGCCTCGTGTTCGACACCGCCGCGTACTTCGCCGCGACCGACCAGGTGGGGTTCCACCCCGAGGTCGTCGTGGTGTTCGAGGTCGTGGACGATGCGCACTACCACGTGCCGTTGCTGCTGAGCCCGTTCGCGTACTCGACGTACCGCGGGAGCTGACGGCGGGGCGCCACGGGGCGCGCTCAGTACTCGATCCGCGTGGGGCGGGCCAGCCACGCGTCCATCGGGTCGGACGCGCTGGGCACCCGGTGGCCGACGACGGGCATGGCCCGCGTGCCCGGGCTGGCCCCGAACTGGTCCCAGAACACGCTGTCGTCGAAACCCGCGCGCGCGGCGTCCTCGCGGTCGGCGGCGAACAGCACCCGGTCGACCCTCGCCCACAGGCAGGCGGCGAGGCACAGCGGGCACGGCTCGCACGACGTGTAGAGCGTGCAGCCCGCGAGCGAGAAGCTCCCGATCGCCTGGCACGCCGCGCGGATCGCGAGGACCTCGGCGTGCGCGGTCGGGTCGTTGTCGCGCGTGACCCGGTTCTGACCCGTGCCGATCACCACGCCCGCGCGGACCACGAGCGCCCCGAACGGCCCGCCGCCGTCGGCCACGTTGGAGGTCGCGAGCGCGACCGCCTGGGACAGCCAGGCCTCCTCGTGCGGGGTCACGGTGCGCCCACCGAACGCGTCCACGCGCTGCCCGCATCCGGCGCACCGTCACGCACGACGACCGCCTCGATGAGCCCGTAGGGGCGGTCGGCCGCGAAGAACACCTCGCCGGGGTTGTCGAGCCCGAACGGGCTGAGGTCGGCCAGGAGGTGGTGCTTGTTCGGGGCGGCGAACCGGATCTCGACGACCTCGGGGACGGCGTCGAGCACGGCCCGCCCCATCTCCCACAGCGTCTGCTGCAGGGCGAGCGAGTGCTGGGTCGCGAACGTCGACAGGAGGGTGGAGCGCACGGTGGCGTAGGTGGCGTCGAAGTCGAGCTCCGTGCCGGCGTACCGCCACTGCGCCAGCAGCGAGGTGGCCAGCACGCGGTCGGTGGTCTCGGGGAGCGTCGTGTACGCGTCCTGGAGGAACCCGCGGAACTCCGAGCCGGTCGACTTGAGCACCGTCAGGTCCCGGAGCCCGGCGACCACCCACGTCCCGTCGGCGTCGACCGTGACCGACGCCGTCCGGACCTCCTGACCGCTGCGCACCCAGGTGTGGTCGTGCTCCGCACGGTCGACGAGGACGCGGACCCAGGCGTGCTCGTCGACGTCGACCCGTGCGCCGGACACCGGCGCCACGTCGTCCACGAAGTGCCGGGCGAGCAGGGTCGCGAACCGCTCGGGCGAGGCGACCCCGTGCTCCTTGGCGTACGCGAACGCCGTGTTCTTCTGGGTGTCCGTCGGCAGCACCGCCGACTGGTCGCCGTCGAGGTAGGCGGCCGCGAAGTCGCCCCGCAGCGCCGTCGAGACGTTGAGGTCCCGGATCTCGTGGCGTGGCGTGTCCCGCACGATCCGCACGACGCGTGTCTCGGCCTTGCCGTACTGGTGCGCGCGCAGTCGGGCCGTCATGGCCGCAGTGTGCCCGGGCGATGTGACATGCAGGTTTCCTCCTGGCCGGGACGCGGCGGGGCGGATGTGCCGCACCATCGACGTTACTCACGCGGTCTAGGCTCGTCGCACCCGTCAGCCCGCGCTCGTGTCCGGGAGGTGACCGCCGTGCTCGAGCTCGCAGGCCGTCTGCTCGCCGCGCTGGCCGAGGGGCACCGCGTGGCGGTCGCCACGGTCGTGTCGATGACGGGCAGTGCCCCGAGCGTCGTCGGCACGTCGATGGCCGTCGACGACACCGGCGCCGTCACCGGGAGCGTGGCGGGCGGCTGCGTCGAGGCCAGCCTGTACGAGCTGTGCACCGCCGCGCTCGGCGGTGCGGCGCCGGTGGTCCAGGAGTACGGCGTCACGGACGAGGACGCGTTCGCCGTCGGGCTGACGTGCGGCGGGGTGCTCCGGGTGCACGTGCGCGAGCTCGGTCCGGAGGACGTCCCCGTGCTCACGGCCGCGGCGCGCGGCGACGACGCCGTGCTGGTGACCCCCCTGGACGGACCGCTGCCGGATCACGTGCCCCCCGTCGACCGGTCGGGGCTCGTGCGGGTCGACGGGGGGGTCGAGGTGTTCGTGGAGGTGGCGGGGGCGCCGTCGCGCATGGTCGTGTACGGCGGGCTCGAGTTCTCCTCCGCTCTCGCCGTGGTGGCGCGCGCCGCGGGGTTCCGCGTCACCGTGTGCGACGCCCGCCCGGTGCTGGCCACACCGCGTCGGCACCCGGCTGCGGACGAGGTCGTCGTCGACTGGCCGGTCCGGCACCTGGGGCAGCAGCGCCTGGGCGCCCGTGATGCCGTGTGCGTGATGGCCCACGACGACCGGTTCGACGCCGAGCTGGTGCTCGCGGCCCTGCGGTCGGGGGCCGGGTTCGTCGGCGCGATGGGCTCGCGCCGCACGCAGGACCGGCGCACCGCGGAGCTGCTGGGGCTCGGCGCCACCGATGCGGAGCTGGCGCGGCTGCGCGCACCGATCGGCCTCGACATCGGCGCATCGACCCCTGGCGAGACCGCGGTCTCCGTCCTCGCCGAGGTCCTCGCGGCACGCACCCACGCGAGCGGCCTGCCCCTGACGGCCCTCACCGGCCCGATCCACCACCGGGTATAACGCAACGTCCGAGCAGATGGCTGCTGGGGCGTACATCTGCTCGGACGTTGCGGGTGGGGTGGGGGCAGCGTCCGAGCGAGTGGGCGCTGGGGCAGCCGCTTGCTCGGACGCAGGAGGCGCGGTCAGGGGTTGGCGAGGCGCCAGAGGCGGTCGGCGGTCATGGGGAGCTCGTGCGGGCGGACACCGAGGGCGTCGCGGACGGCGTTGGCCAGCGCCGGGGCGACCGGGTTGTAGGGGGCCTCGCTCATCGACTTGGCGCCCAGCGGGCCGAGGTCGTCCGACGTCCGGGCGAACAGCACCTCGGTGCGGGGCAGGTCGACCATCTGCGGCACGTGGTAGCTGCGGAACGAGGCGGTGGTCACGCGACCCTCGTCGTCGAGCAGCATCTGCTCGTACAGCGCGGTGCCGACGGCCTGACCCGTGCCGCCCTCGACCTGTCCGCGGAGCTGCTCCGGGTGCAGGACGGTGCCCGCGTCGACCGCCTGCACGGACCGCAGGATGGTGACCTCACCGGTCGCGGGGTCGACGGCCACGCGGAACCCGTGCACGTTGAACGCGACCGACCGCGGGGAGCCGTCGTGCGTGCCCTGGCCGGTGATCCCCGGCGCGGTGCGCGCGATCTCGGTCAGCGGCACACCGCTCGCCGAGTCGGGGGTCAGGTCCCGGGCGTCCCAGGTGCGCGGCTCGTCGCTGGGGTGGTCGCGCAGCGCCGCGGCGGCGAGGATCTTGCCGCGCAGCTGCAGCGCGGCCCGGTGCAGGGCGAGCCCGGCGACGACGACCCCGGCGGACCCGAACGCGCCGGTGTCGTACCCGGCGACGTCCGTGTCGGACTGCCGGACGACGATCCGGTCGACCGTGGTGCCGAGCGCCTGGGCGACCAGCTGGCCGTGCACCGTGGTGGTGCCGTTGCCGAACTCGGTGGTGCCGACGCTCGCCTCATACCGGCCGTCGTCGAGCAGCCGGACCGCCGCCTCCGCGTAGTGCCCGCGTGGCGCGATCGTCGCGATCATGGCGACGGCCATCCCCGCACCGACGACGGTCCCGGGCGGCGCCGGCAGGTCCGCCGACCCGTCGGCCAGGGCCGCCTGCACCAGGTCCAGGCACTGGTCCATGCCGTACGAGTGCATGTCGAGGTCGCCCACCTCCTCGGGGTCGACGACCAGCAGCCGGTCGCCCGGCACGACGACGTTGCGCCGACGCAGGTCGAACGGGTCGATCCCGACGGACCGCGCGAGGTCGTCCATGGCCGACTCGATCGCGAAGATGACCTGCCCGAGGCCGTACCCGCGGAACGCCCCCGACGGGAGCGTGTGTGTGTAGACGGACTCGGCGTCGACGCGCTTGTTGGCGCACCGGTACACCGCCATGGACTCGCTCACGCCGTGGAACATGACGCCCGGCCCGTGGTTGCCGTAGGCCCCGGTGTCGGTCAGCACGTCGATCCGCATCGCGGTCAGCACGCCGTCGTCGTCGGCGCCGAGCTCGACGTCGACGCGGACAGGGTGCCGGCTGGGCACGATCGTGAACTCGTCGGCGCGCGTCATCTCGTACTGCACCGGCCGCCCGGTGCGCAGGACCGCGAGCGCGACGACGTCCTCGGTGAGCAGCTCCTGCTTGCCGCCGAAGCCGCCGCCCACCCGACCGGTCAGGACCCGGACGCGCGCGGGGTCGAGCGCGAAGATGTGCGCGATCTCGTCCCGGACCAGGTACGGCACCTGCGTGCTGGTGCGCAGGACCAGCCGACCGTCCTCGTCGAGCCAGCCGCGCGTCGCGTGGGTCTCCAGGGCGGCGTGCGAGACGCGGCTCGTGCGGTAGGTGCCGCCCACCCGGTGCGCGGACGCGGCGAGCGCCTCGGGCACCGACCCCATCTGCGCGTGCAGCTGGGCGACGACGTTGCGTCCCGGTTCCGAGATCCGCGCCTCGGGCCCCTTGTCGCCGTGCACCAGGGGAGCGCCGGGTGCGCGGGCGGCCTCCGGGTCGACGACCGCGGGGAGCACCTCGTAGTCGACCTCGATCAGGGCGAGCGCCCGCGACGCCTCCCGCAGCGACTCGGCGACCACGACGGCGACGCGCTGCCCGTGGAAGCGCAGGACGGGGTCGAGCACCCGGGTGTCGTCGGGGTCGTCGAGGCGCGACTCGTGGCGGGCCGTCGAGAAGAGCGTGGCGGGGGCGTCCTCGTGCGTCAGCACCGCGACCACGCCCGGGGCGGCCAGCGCGGCCGCGGTGTCGATCCGCAGGACGCGCGCGTGGGCGTGCGGGCTGCCCAGCACCGCGAGGTGGGTGAGGTCGGTGGCGCGGACGTCCAGCGTGAACGGCTCGCGGCCCGTGACGATCCGGCGCGCGGCGGGGGAGCGCACGGAGCGGCCGGCGTCGTGGCCCGCCAGGGGTTCGACGGTGTTGCAGCGGCGGGCGACCGCGTCGCAGATGGACCGGTAGCCGGTGCAGCGGCAGAGGTTGCCCTTGAGCAGCCGCGCGGTCTCCTCGGCGTCGCCGTCGGTGAGCCCGAGTCCGGCGACCGTCGTGACCAGCCCCGCGGTGCAGAACCCGCACTGGAACGCGGCGGCGTCGACGAACGCCTGCCCCACCTCCGGGTCGAGCCCGGCCACGGTGGTCACCGCGCGCCCGTCCGCCCGGTACGCGGGGACCAGGCACGAGTGGGTGGGCCGGCCGTCGAGCAGGACCGTGCAGGCGCCGCAGTCGCCCGAGTCGCAGCCCTTCTTCACCTCCACGTACCCGTGCTCGCGCAGCAGCGTCCGCAGCACCTGGCCGGGCGCGGGCTCGGCCTGCACGGGCGAGCCGTTCACCTCGAACCTCATGCCAGCTCCTCCCTGACCTGCTCGGCCAGCCGCACCGTCATGGCGCGCCGCCAGGCGGGGGCACCGTGCGGGTCGTCGTACCAGTCGTCGACGGCCTCGATCCCGGCGCGCAGCTCCGCCGCCGAGGGCGGCGCGAGGAAGGCGAGGCGATGCGGTCGCGTGACGCCGGCCGTGAGGGTCACGACGAGCCCGCCCGCCGGATCCCGGCGGCCCACCACGATCGCGCCGGAACGGCCGTGCCGGCTCAGGGCGGCGCGCCGGAACGCGGCGGGCTGCGCCAGCACCTCGCGGTCGACCGCCACGGAACGCAGCACCTCGCCGGTCCGGAGCGAGGTGATCCGCACGCCGGTGACCAGGTCGGCCACGGCGACCCGGCGCTCGCCGCCGTCGGGAGTCCACACGACCGCCGTCGCGTCCAGGGCGACCGCGAGCGTGATGAGCGCGCCGGCGGGCAGCGCCAGGCAGATGTTCCCGCCGACCGTGGCCCAGTCCCAGATCTTCTCGGACGCCACCAGCGACCGCGCGCACCGCTGGACCAGGTGCTGCGAGTGCCAGCCGGGCACCGGCGGCAGGTCGGCGAGCGACCTGATCGTGCAGGTGGCGGCCAGCGACAGGCCGTCGGCGTTCGCTTCCACCGCGGGCCAGCCCAGGGTGGTGAGGTCGACGAGCTCCTCGAGGTCGGGCTGGGGCTCGGAGAACAACCACGTGCCCCCCGCCAGCGGCGCGCTGCGGGGGCCGAGCGCGAGCTCGGTCCGGTCGTGTGCCGCACGGATGCGGTCCAGCGAGGTCAGGTCCATGGTCCGCCGAGTGAACCGTACCCACGTGTCGGGCATGTGACGAGGAGCGGCTGTCGGAGCGGGGCCCTAGCGTCTGACCATGAGCATCCGACACCTGCGCCAACCGACCGTCGACTGCGCCGAGCCACGCGAGCTCGCGGAGTTCTACCGGCAGCTGCTGGGCTGGGAGTTTGCACCCGGCCACGAGACCCCGGACCCCGAGGGGGACGAGTACCTCCTGATCGTCGACCCGGAGCGCTCGGCGCGCATCGGGTTCCAGCGCTCGGACGCCGTGGTCACGCCGTGGCCGGGCGGTGCGCGGGTGCACCTGGACCTCGACGTCGCAGACCTGGACGTCGGCCACCAGGACGCCCTGCGCCTGGGTGCCCGGGTGCTGACCGGCACGCCGGAGGAGGAGGGGCACGCGGACGACCCGTTCCGCGTGTACGAGGACCCGTCGGGGCACCCGTTCTGCCTGTGCCTCGGCGACGGCTGAGCGCGCACGCTCAGGCAGCCGGCCGGAACTCCGTCAGCTCCTCGCGACCCGCCTCGATGACGAGGTAGCTGCTCTCCGGCACCTCGTGCCACGCGCCCTTCAGGTCGCCGAGCGGCTCCGAGACCACCACGCGCGTCGAGTCCGCGAGGTTGTGCAGGACCGGGTTCTCCGGGTACTGCGCCTTGAGCACGGCCACGTCGGTGTTCCGGAACAGCGACCGGCTCTGCCCCTCGGTCGAGTACCGGAAGGCCCACACCCGCGTGCCGTCGGTGGTCGCCACGGTCATCTGCACGGGGAACGCGATGCCGTGCGCGCGCGCCACCTCCTCCACCAGGCCGACCGCGCGGGAGACCGCGGTCGGCGGGTCCTGCTGCAACCCGAACGTGAGGGCCAGGTAGAAGAGCACCTCCGAGTCCGTCGACCCCTCGATGTACGGGTAGAGCTCCGGGTCGACGGCCAGCACGAGGTCGCGCTTCATCGCCGCGAAGCCGGCGAGCAGACCGTTGTGCATCCAGAGCCAGCGCCCGTGCCGGAACGGGTGGCAGTTGGTCTGCTGCACGGCGGAGCCGCTGGTCGCACGAATGTGCGCAAGCATCAGGGGGGTGCGGATGTGGGTGGCGAGCTCGCGCAGGTTGCGGTCGCTCCAGGCCGGCTCGATGCTGCGGAACAGTCCCGGGTTCGGGTCGTGCTCGTCGTACCAGCCGACGCCGACCCCGTCGCCGTTGGTCGCCTCCGCACCCAGCCGGCTGTGCAGGCTCTGCACGACGAGCGAGTTGGTGGGCTTGTAGAGCAGGTCGTCGATGAGGATCGGTGATCCGGTGTATGCGAGCCAGCGACACATGTCGGCCTCCTTGCCGGGTGGCTGTCCCTCTAGGACACCACCTGGCGCGACGTGTCACCAGGGCGGCGTCGGCAGCCCTTCGTCGTAGGTGCCGCCCGGGCCGCAGCCGCCGACGTACTCGCTGGGCATGTTCGGGTACACCTCGACCCAGTACCGACGGGCCAGCGCCTGCGCCTCGACCGGTGAGGCGCCGAGCTCGGTGGCCATCGCCGCGTCGCGCTGCATCGCGGCGCACTCGGCCTGGGCCTCGTTGACGATCCCCTCCATGTGCATGGTCTCGTGGGTCACCACGTGCACGGCGACCACCTGGTCGAGCGAGGGCGACGCCTTGGTGGATCCGAGCCAGGCGCGCAGGTTGCCGCAGGGGCCGAACTTGATGAGCGTGGAACGCTCCGGGACGCCGTCCGGGCCCCAACGGACGTAGCCGAGCTCGCCGCCGACGTCGACGAACGCCTGCCCGAGGCTCTGGCAGTGCACCTCCACCGGTTCGCCCGCCACCCTGCTGGCTGCACCCTCGAGGCGGTGCTCGACCCAGGCCTCGACCATCATCGGGATCGCGCAGCACGTCGCCATGGCGAGGGCGAGGCCGACGCTGATCCTGGGGAAGGGCGCGATGCGGCCGAGGGAGTCCACGCGTCGGCCCATCCACCGCACGACGATGCTCGCCGCGAGGGCGAGGAAGCCGATCAGCGCGACGGCGAGGAGCACCCCTCAGTCATCGGTCGTCGGAGCCTCGACCATGACGTGCGACGGGTCCAGGGCCTCGAGGATGCAGGCCATGACGCGGTCCAGGTCGGCCACGTCCGCGGGGGTCAGCGGATCGATCACGGTCTGGCGGACGGTCGCCACGTGCCCGGGTGCGGCGGCGACGACGGCGTCCCACCCGGCCGGCGTGAGGACCGCGTTCGTCGCGCGCCGGTCCTGCGGGCACGGTTCCCGCCGGACGAGACCGCGCGTCTCCAGCCGCGAGACCACGTGGGAGAGGCGTGCCAGGGTGGCGTTGGTGCGGGCCGCGAGCGCGGTCATCCGCAGCGTGCGGTCCGGCGCCTCGGAGAGCATGGCGAGCGTGAAGTACTCGAAGTGGCTCAGGTCCGAGTCGCGCTGGAGCTGGGACTCCAGGGCGCCGGGCAGCAGCTCGACCACGGCGATGAGCTTCTTCCAGGCAGCCAGCTGCTCGGGGCTCAGCCAGCGCGTGTCCGTCATGCGACCGATCGTAGCAAATACTTGACGCTACAACTATTGGCGGTACAGTCGTTGTAGCAACAACCAATCGAGGAGGACGCGATGAGCACGGTGACGATCGTCGGCGCAGGGAACATGGGCGGGGCCATCGCCTGGCGCGTCATCGCCGGCGGCAACGAGGCCCAGGTGCTCACGCGCCAGCCGCTCAAGGTCGCCATCCCCGGGGCGACGCACGGCCGGGTGGGGGACCCGATCACCGGCGACATCGTGGTGCTCGCGCTGCCGTACGGGGCCGTGGCCGAGGTGCTCGCCCGGTACGAGGGCCAGCTGGACGGCAAGGTGCTGGTCGACCTGACCAACCCGCTGGACTTCTCGACCTTCGACTCGCTCGTCGTGCCGGTCGGCAGCTCCGCCGCCGAGGTCATCGCGCAGGCCGTGCCGGGTGCGTCCGTGCTCAAGGCGTTCAACACGAACTTCGCCGCAACCCTGACCAGCGGCGCCGTGGGCCAGGAGGACACCACCGTGCTCGTCGCGGGCGACGACGCGGACGCCAAGGCGGCGCTCACGTCGGTGGTCGAGGCCGGCGGGCTGCGTGCGGTGGACGCCGGGTCGCTCAAGCGCGCGCACGAGCTCGAGGCGCTCGGTTTCCTGCAGCTCACGCTCGCGGCGGCCGGGAAGACGTCGTGGACCGGCGGATTCGGGCTGACGGCATGAGCGAGGTGCTGGACGGCCGGACCGACGTCGGCGCCGTCACCCTGAAGGTCGGCGACCTGGACGCCATGACCGACTACTACGCCCGCGGCATCGGGCTGAGCGTTCTCGGCCAGGAGGGTGACCGCGTGACCCTCGGCCGACGCGGCGTCGCGTCGGTGGTGCTCGAGCACACCCCGCTGCTCAAGCACGCGCCCGCGTCGGCGGCCGGGCTGTTCCACACCGCGATCCTGTTCGACCAGCAGGGCGACCTGGCCTCGTCGGTCTACTCGGTCGCGCGGCACTTCCCGAACTCGTTCACCGGCAGCTCCGACCACCTGGTGTCCAAGGCGCTCTACTTCGACGACCCCGAGGGCAACGGCGTCGAGCTGTACTGGGACCGGCCGCGCGAGCAGTGGGGCTGGCGCAACGGCCAGGTCGCGATGGCCAGCGAGTACCTCGACCCGAACGGGTTCCTGCGCGAGAACCTCACCGACCCGGACGCGCTCGACGGGGCCGCCGCGGTCGGCCACGTGCACCTGAAGGTCGGCGACATCGCCACCGCCCGCCAGTTCTACGTCGACACCGTCGGGTTCGAGATCACGGCCGAGTACGGCACGCAGGCGCTGTTCGTCTCGGCCGGCGGCTACCACCACCACCTCGCCATGAACACGTGGCAGAGCCGGGGTGCACAGGGCCGCTGGCCCGCGCTCGGGCTGGGCGAGGTTGCCATCGAGCTGCCGACGGATGACGAGCGCGGTGCGCTGGGTGCCCGCCTGGCGAGCCGGGGCATCGCCACGCGCGACGACGGTCGCGAGCTGGTGTTCGAGGACCCGTGGAACAACGAGATCCGGGTCGTCGTCACCGGCTGACGGCGGACACCTCGACGGCGGGCGTTGTGCGCCCCGGCCAGGAACGTCTCGCGGGAGACCACGAACCAGAGCGTGAACCCGACGACGTCAGGTCGTGACTGGGCCGGTGGGCACGGGCCGAGACCTGTGCCCACCGGCCTGGGGCGGTGGGTTCAGTCCCCGACCTCCGAGAGCAGGAACTCGACACCACCGGTGGCGAGGTCGACGGCATCGCGTGCGACGGCCGCGCCGTTCTCGTGCTCGAAGGCAGCCACGGCCGTGTCGTAGTCGGCGAAGTACAGATCGGCGGTGCGCCACCGCGGCCGCGGGGTGCCGTCCTCCTTGGGAAAGACCTTGCCGTACTCCGCGCGCAGGATGTCCGGGACCTGCTTCACGATCTCCTGGTGCGCCGTGTAACGACGCTCGAACTCGTCCTCGTCAACCGGGTTGCCATAGATCATGGTGAGCTTGGCGGTCATGGTGTCCTTCTCTCGTCGATGGGATGGCTCGGATTCGGGTGTCAGCTCGAGCGCGGTGCGGCTGGGAGGGCGGGGGCTCACCTCGCGGCTCGCTCGATGACGTCGGTGACGACGTCGGGGCGGCTGAGCATGACGGCGTGGGAGGCGTCCACCTCGGTGACGTGGGCGCCCGTGCGGCCGATCATCATGCGCTGGAGCGCGGGGGCGATGGCGTGGTCACGTCGGGTGAGGAGGGCCCAGGAGGGGATGGTGCGGTAGCCCTCGACCACGCTGGCGTCGGTGACGGTCGCGGAGTTGGCGGGCCGCTGGGTGATGGCGAGGTCAGCGGCGGTCGTCTTGTCGAGATCGCCGGCGAACACCTCACGGAACTCGGCCGGGTCGATCGTGACGTCCACGCCGCCGGGGACCGGCGTGTAGACCAGGGGGAGGCCCGACCCCTCGGTGAGCCCTGCGAGGGTCTCTCCCTTGGCGGGGATGAACGCGGCGATGTACACCAGGGACTTGACGTCGGGCACCGAGGTGGCCGCGTTGGTGATGACGGCGCCACCGTAGGAGTGGCCGACGAGCACCTTGGGCCCCGTGATCGCGGTGAGGTAGCTGCTGAGGTACGCGGTGTCACTCGTCAGACCCTGCAGCGGGTTGGCGATGGCCCGGACCGGGTAGCCGTCCTTTCGCAGCCGCTGGATGACCGGATTCCAGCTGGAGGAGTCCGCCCAGGCGCCGTGGACGAGCACCACCGTCGGCTTGGGCGACGTGGGGTGCTTGCCGCCGGCCGGTGAGGCGCCGGTTGCCGTCGCCGGCAGCGTCGCGGCGAGCAGGGCTGCCGCGGTGGCGCCGATGAAGGCCCTCCGAAGGGTGTGAGTACGCATGACGATGTTCCTCTCGTGATGGGTTCGTGCTGTCTCCTTCGCCTGTCGCGGTCGCGGCAGGACATCCAGCAGGCCGGGCGTTCAGTCGCCCGGACGGTCAGCGGCCGTAGGCTTCGAGCAGCCGGAGCCACACCTCGCTGATCGTGGGGAACGCCGGGATCGCGTGCCAGAGCCGGTCCAACGGAACCTCGCCGACGACCGCGATCGTCGCCGCGTGCAGCAGCTCCGCGACGTCGGGACCGGCGAGCGTGAAACCGACGATGACCTGACGCTCCTCGTCGACGACCATGCGCGCCTGGCCTCGGTATCCGTCGGCGTGCAGGGTGGAGCCTTGGACGGCGCCCAGGTCCTGGTCGACCACCCGGATCCGCAGCCCGGCGGCCGCGGCGGCGGCCGCGGTCAACCCCACCGAGGCGATCTCGGGGTCGGTGAAGACCACTTGAGGCACCGCACGTTGGTCGGCCGTTGCCACGTGCCGACCCCACCGGCCGTCCTGGACCGGTTCGCCCTTGGCGCGCGCCACGATGACGTCTCCCACGGCTCGGGCCTGGTACTTGCCCTGGTGGGTCAGCAGCGCGCGCCCGTTGACGTCACCGGCGGCGTACAGCCACCCGCCTCCGACCGGTGCGCCGTCGGCGGCGAGGATGCGGAGTGTGTCGTCGACCTCGAGCCGCGCGCCCGGGGTCAGGCCGACTGTGTCCAGCCCGATGTCCTGGGTCCTCGGCACCCGGCCTGCCGCCACGAGGATCTCGTCGGCCTCGATCTGCTCACCATCGGCGAGACCGATGTGCACCGTTCCGTCGGGCCCGCGCTGCACGGATGTGGTCTCCGTGCCGAGCCGCACCGACACACCGGCGTCCCGCAGCGAGTCGACGACCAGGTCTCCGGCGAACGGCTCCGCACGCGGAAGCACCCCGTCGCGTACCAGCATCGTCACCGACGCACCGAGCTCCGCGAACGCGGTCGCCATCTCCGAGGCCACGGCCCCGCCGCCGAGGATGGCGAGCCGGCCGGGAACTGCAGCAGCCGCGGCCGCCTCCCGGTTGGTCCACGGGTCGGCCTCCCGCAGGCCGGCGACGTCAGGGATCAGTGCGCCGCTCCCGGTGGCGATGACGACCGCGTGACGTGCATTCAGCACCGTGGTCGCACCGTTGCCGCCGGTCACCTCGACGACTCGGGTGGAGGTGATGCGACCCCGCCCGCGGTACAGCGAGACGCCCGCCTGTCCGAGCCAGGACACCTGGCTCTGGTCGTTCCAGTGCGAGGCGAAGTCGTCGCGCCGGCGCAGAACGGCCGCCACGTCCAGGCTTCCCGTCAGGGCCTCCCGTGCTCCGGGTACCTGTCGGGCCGCTCGGAGCGCCGCCCCGCTGCGCAGCAGCGCCTTTGTCGGGATGCACGCCCAGTAGGAGCACTCACCGCCGACCAGCTCCCGCTCGACGACGGCCGCGCTGAGACCGCCCTGCCGCACGCGGTCCGCGACGTTCTCGCCGACCGGACCAGCTCCGATGATGATGACGTCGTAGGTCGTGTCGGTGCCTGTGTCCGTGTCCGTGACCATGTCAGCTCTCCTGCGCTGCTCGGCCCAGGCGCAGCGCCGAGGCGAGGAAGAAGATGCCGCCGAGAGCGGCGTAGCCGGCCAGCCCGGCCAGGGGCGGGGCGTCGGCGCCGGCCGCGATGATGAAGCCGGCGCCGACGAGAACGGAGAGGCCGCCGCTGAGGACCATCGGCCACTGGCCGCCGACCGCGCGGCGGGCGACCCCGATCGTCAGCTGCACGAGCCCCGAGATGACGGCCCACGTTCCCCACACGCGCAGGACAGCAGGCACGCCCGACGTGCAGGCGATGGCGACACCGACGGCCGCGAGCACGCTGACCGCGATGTTCACGTACAGCGCGCGCGCCTGCCCTGCGGCGTGGGAGGAGCGGAGGTCGACGACCGCCGCGGCGGCATCGACGGCGGGGTAAAGGACGAGCAGGGCGACGCTGGCCGGACCCAGGTCGGACCTGGTGAGGTACAGCAGGACTGCCCAGGCGATGGCGAACCCGAACCGGGCGTAGTAGAGCCGGCGCAGACCGTGCGCCAGACCGGGCATGGTGGGTGGGGCGACGGTGGTCATGATGACCCCTCTCGGACGGCTCGCGGACGGGCGGAGCGAGTCAGCGAGTGTCTCGGGCGCCGAACCAGCGCCCTACGAGCCGACCCTGGGGACCGATCGCGGCGGCGCCCCGAACGGCGCGTCGTGAGTGAACCCCGTCCTCACCCCTCCTCATTGGATGCGTTGAGAGGTAAAAGTAGCATCGGATGTAGCGATTGGATAGATGCTACTTTTGCCGTATGGAAGGCAGACGCGACAGGAAGAAGCGGCAGACCGGCGAGCGGATCCGGGCCTCCGCGCTGGAGCTGTTCGCACAGCACGGCTACAGGCAGACGACGATCGCGGCGATCGCCGAGCACGCGGACGTCGCGACGCGGACGGTCACGCTGCACTTCCCCACCAAGGCAGACCTGCTGTTCGCCGGCGATCCGTTCGCACCGGAGTCGTTGGCTGCCCGCCTCGCCGACCGCACCGGCGACACGCTCGACGCGTTCGGCGAATGGCTCCACGACACGATTCGCGACCTGGGTGAGTACGACGAGGACCTGGGCCGCCCGCCTGGCGAGATGCTCTCCCTGCACGCCATGCGCCCGGCTCTGATCGCCGAGGACCCCGACCTGGCCAGCCGGGCACACGTCTTCTACAGCGAGCTCGAGCGCGTGACCGCCGAGTCGCTCGCGCAGGAGCTCGGCACGTCGGCAGATGGGCTCGCCCCCCGCCTGACCGCGTACACGCTGGTGGGCGGCCTACGCGAGCTGTACAGGGTCGACGAGGCGAGCCGCGACACGCTGCCCGCCCTGGTCGACCGCGTGCTCGCCTTCGCCCGCGCCGGCCTGCACACGCTGACGACATAGTCGGTGCCCGCGTCGCGGCGGATCCGCGCACCGATCAGGCTCCTGCCGGGTGGCGAGGCCTCGTCCTACATCGCGGCCGCGGAGCGCGCCCCGCGCTCGGGCTGGGCGAGGTCAGCATCGAGCTGCCGACGGACGACGAGCGCGGCGCCCTGGACGTCCGCCTGGCGAGCCGCGGCTTCGCGACCCCCGACGACGGCCGCGTGCTGGCCTTCGAGGACCCGTGGAACAACGAGATCCGCGTGGCCGTCGCCGGCTGACCGCCCTCAGGTGGTGATGCTGCGGGAGGTGTCGACGGCGACGGCGCTCACCCAGGCCCAGGCCAGCACGATTCCCGCGGTGAGAGCCAGCACCCCGGCCGGTCCGGGGGACGTCGAGATCATCGCGAACCCACCGAGGAGCGCCACCGCGGCGGCCGACGACAGCGCCGCACCGAGCGAACGCCGCTGCGAGGCGAACCGCCGTGCGACGACCACCATCGCGACCGCCAGGGCGACGAACCCGACGCCGGACGTCAGCAGGTGCAGCGTCCCGTGCGCGGTGGGCGTCGTGGGGGCAGCCGAGCCCACCGGGAAGCCGCCCGCCGGGTCGGCGCGGAAGACACCGCCCAGCACGAGGCCGGCGCCGTAGACGGTGATCAGCCGCGGCACCCAGCGGTGTCCGGGACCGGCGACCAGGGCCCGCCGCAGCCCGGCCGCGAACGCGAGGACCATGACGCCGGTCAGCAGGAGGTTGGCCACCTGGATCCAGCCGAGCGGACCGTTGGCCAGCGTGGACCAGGCGTGCCGGGTCAGGTCGAACCCCTCGCGCGTCAGCGCCTGGGCCAGGGACACGATCACGTAGAACGGTCCCGCCAGGACCCCGTAGCGGAGCAGGGACCGGGTGGTCCGGACGGCGGGGTCGACGGTGCCGCTGTGCGACGAGACGGGCGTGGCGGACATGCGGGCTCCTCGGTGCCGGCGGCCGGTCGGACCCGGCCGAACACCCACTCGTCGAACGGCCGGCTCGCTCTTCGACACCCGGCAGCAGGTGTCAGGCCGGGATCGCGTCCGCCAGCTCCGACCGCGAGCGGATCCCGAGCTTGAGGTAGACGTTGCGCAGGTGGTACTCGATCGTCTTCGGGCTGAGGAACAGGGCTGCGGCGGCCTCGCGGGTGGTGCGTCCGGACGCCAGCATGAGGGCGACCTGCAGCTCCTGGGGGGTCAGGCGGTCCAGGCCCGTGGCGCTGCGGCGCTGCGCGGTCTCGCCGGTGGCGCGCAGCTCGGCCGCCGCCTGGTCGGCCCACGGGACCGCACCCAGGCGGTCGAAGGCGGCCAGTGCGGACCGCAGGTGCGGGCGGGCGTCCGAGCGGCGCTTCAGCCGGCGCAGCCGGGAGCCGTAGGCCAGCTCGGTGCGACCGGTCTCGAACGCGTCGGGCGTGTGCTGGTGGTAGGCGAGGGCGACCGAGAAGCACACGTCCACGTCGGCGTCGGGACAGGTCAGGCCGGCCGCGCGCGCTGCCCGGGCCATCGACCAGGGCTGGCCCTTGACCTCGGCGCGCTCGGTCAGCGCGGCGGCC
Source organism: Cellulomonas fengjieae (assembly GCF_018388465.1). NCBI lineage: Bacteria > Bacillati > Actinomycetota > Actinomycetes > Micrococcales > Cellulomonadaceae > Cellulomonas > Cellulomonas fengjieae. Next base: position 1,162,022 of record NZ_CP074404.1, read on the forward strand.
AGGGCGCCCGCCTCCGCCGACCTGCCCAGGTGGACCATCGCCTCGACCATCTCGGCGGCGGGCGAGAGGTCGACGTCCCGCATGCCCCGCTGCGTGAGTACCTCGTCGAGCGCACGGAACCGCTCGAGCGCCGCGTCGGTGCGGCCGAGCGCGAGCTCGCGCTCGGCGAGGGCGGTCAGGGCCCAGACCTCGAAGAACCCGAGGTGGTGCTCCACGGACAGCGCCAGCGCCTCCTCGGCGTGCTCCCGGCACGCCTCCAGGTCGCCGCGGCGCGCCTCGAGCCAGGACAGCCCGGCGAGGCACGCGGTGACGTCGGTGGCCTGCCCGGCCTCGCGCGCGAGCTGGACGCCCTCGGTGTACCCGGCGACGGCGTCGTCCCACCGGTCGGTGGTCGCCTGGTCCCGGGCGACGTAGAACAGGAGGATCGGCAGCCCGCCGATGTCGCTGCGCCGCCGCGAGTGGGCCACGACCGTCGGGATGACCTCGCGCCCCGCCGCGCTCTCGCGCAGGAACAGCGGGCCGATGACGAGCCACGGCGCCAGCTGGGGGTCGTCCAGGAACGCGTCGACGTCCGCCATCGCGGTCCGCAGGATGTCGGGACCGCCGTGGCCGGCGAGGATGTCCGCCACGGCGATCGCCACGGCTCCGACGAACCGCGCGCGCGGGGACCGCGGCTCCAGCCGGGCGAGCAGTGCCGCGGCCGTCTGGGCGGTCGGGACGTCACCGGCGAACTGGCACGCCTCGATGCCGGCGGCGAGCAGCGCGACGGCGGTGTCGGGGTCGTCCGGCGCGGCCCGGGTCCCGGCGGCGAGGAAGACGTCGCGCGCGCGCTCGACCGATCCGGTGCGCGCGGCGACGGCACCGTCCAGCGCGTCGGCACGGGTGCGCAGCTCGGGAGGCTGGGGCAGCACCGACGCGCGCGCCAGCAGGTCGCGTGCGGCGTCCGGCAGACCGGCGCGCCACGCGCTCTCGGCGGCCGCGACCAGGCGCTGGACGCGGTCGGCGGCGTCCGGGGTCAGCCGCGCGGAGCGCTCGAACCCGGCGGCCGCGACCGCCCACGCACCTCGCGCACGAGCCCGGCGTGCGGCGTCGTCCAGCACGTCCGCCACCGCCGCGTCCGGGGTCGCGGTCGCCTCGCCGAGGTGCCACGCGCGCCGGTCGACGTCGTCGGCGGGCACCGCCTGCGCCAGGGCGGCGTGCACCGCGCGGCGCTCCGCGGGAGCCGCCTCCGCGTAGATGCCGGAGCGCACCAGGTCGTGGCGGAAGGTGATCCGGCCGCCGTCGACGGTGAGCAGCTGCTCACGCGCCGCCTCGTCGAGGTCAGCGACCGACACCCCCAGCAGCGCGCAGGCGCCCGTCGTCGCGTCGAGGTCGCCCCCGGCGGCGGCCGCGAGGAGCAGCGCGGTCCGGGCGGCCACGGACAGCACGTCGGCGCGGCGCGCGAACGTCCGGGCCAGGGACGCGGGGACCGGCACCGGTGCACCCGGGGGCAGGGCGTCGAACCCCTCGTCGGTGAGCTCGAGCAGGGCGAGCGGGTTGCCGCCGGTCGAGGCCAGCAGCCGTGACCGCGCGTCCGTCGAAAGGCGGTGGCCCAGCGACCCCGCCAGCTCGGCGGCGTCGGCGTCCGCGAGACCTCCGAGGAGCAGCGACGGCAGGCCTGCGGAGCCGACGACCGACGGCGCCTCGTCGCGCACCGTGAGCAGCACGACGACGGGGTCGGCGGTGAGGCGGCGGGCCGCGAAGCACAGCGCCTGCGCGGACGGCGGGTCGAACAGGTGGGCGTCGTCGACGAGGACCGCCAGAGGGCCGTCCTCGGCCACGCGGCTGAGGAGGCTGAGCACCGCGGCGCCGACCGCGAAGCGCTCGCCGCCCGAGCCGGGGACCAGGGCGAGCGCCGAGCCGAGCGCCTCGGCCTGCGGCGCGGGGATCGCCCCGAGGTGGTCCAGCACCGGCCGCAGCAGCTGCAGCAGGCCGCCGAACGGCACCTCCCGCTCGGCGTCGATCCCGGCGGCCCGCAGCACGCGCATGCCGGCGTCGGTCACGGCGGCCGCTGCGTCCTCGAGCAGGGCGCTCTTGCCGATCCCGGCCTCGCCGGCGAGCACGAGGGTGCCGCTCTCACCCACGCGCGAAGCGGCCACCAGCCTCCCGATGACCTGACGCTCGCGCTCGCGACCGACCAGCACGGGTCGAGTCTAGGGAGCACACCAGGGGGGTCCCCTGATGCGGTCGGACCGTGGGGGCGGCCAGTGTCGATCGGGACAGATCGGACACCACCATCGAGGAGTGCACCACCATGACCGAGACCCTTCCCCCGCGGACGATCGACCCCGACAAGCTCATGTCCTTCGTGTTCCGGTCCGTCGACGAGGTCGGTGCCACCCTGAACACCGCGATGGTCGTCATGGGTGACAAGTTGGGCTACTACACAGCGATGGCCGACGGCCGGCCGGTCACGCCCGCCGGGTTGGCCGAGCAGACCTCGACCAGCGAGCACTACGCCCGCGAGTGGCTGAACAACCAGGCCGCCGGCGGTTACGTCGACTACGACGCGCAGACGCACCGCTACACGCTGCCCGCCGAGCACGCGGTGGCGCTCGCGGACCCGACCAGCCCCGCCTACCTGCCGGGGTTCTTCCAGATCGCCCTGGGCACCGTGCACGACGCACCGGACATCTTCGAGGCGGCCCGCGACGGTGACGGCCTGGGCTGGCACGAGCACCACACCGACGTGCACCACGGGTGTGAGCGCTTCTTCCGCACCATGTACAACGGGCACCTGCTCACCGAGTGGATCCCGGCGCTCGAGGGGGTCGCCGCCAGGCTCGAGGCCGGCGGCACGGTTGCCGACGTGGGCTGCGGGCACGGCGCCTCGACGATCCTGCTGGCCAGGGCGTTCCCGAACTCCACGTTCGTCGGCTCGGACTATCACGAGGCGTCGATCGAGATTGCCCGCGAGCGGGCCGTGGCGGCCGGGGTGGCGGACCGCGTGACGTTCGAGGTGGCCCCCGCGACCTCGTTCACGGGCACCGGCTACGACCTGATCGCGATGTTCGACTGCCTGCACGACATGGGAGACCCGGTGGGTGCGGCCCGGCACGTGCGCGACGCGATCGCCGACGACGGCACGTGGATGGTCGTCGAGCCGATGGCGGGCGACCGCGTCGAGGACAACCTCACCCCGGTCGGTCGGGCGTACTACGGCTTCTCGACGTTGCTGTGCACCCCCGCGTCGCTGAGCCAGGACGTCGGCCTCGCGCTCGGCACGCAGGCGGGCCCGGCCAAGATCCGCGACGTCTCCACGGCCGCCGGGTTCACCGCGTTCCGGACCGCGGCGTCGACCCCGTTCAACAACGTGTTCGAGGTCCGTCCGTGACTCGGGACACCCTCCAGGCGGACACTGCTCGGGTGAGTGCTCACCCGAGCAGGTCCGCCGATCCCGACGTCGTCGGCGTCACCGTGCGGGACGGGGTCGAGCTGGCGTACGAGGTGTTCCACGACGACCACCCGCTGACCGTCGTGCTCGTGCCTACGTGGTCGATCGTGCCGTCGCGGTTCTGGAAGGCGCAGATCGGGTTCCTGGCGCGGCACTACCGCGTCATCACGTTCGACGGGCGGGGCAGCGGTCGCTCGGGTCGGCCGGACGGGGCCGAGCAGTACACGGACCGGCAGTACGCCGACGACATCCTGGCCGTGCTCGACGCGACCGGGACCGAGCGGGCGGTCCTGGTCACCGAGTCGTGCGGCGCCTCGTGGGCGGTGCACGTCGCGGCGGGCGACCCCGACCGGGTGCTGGCCCTCATGGCGATCGCCCCCTCGTGCGGCCTGGACGTGGCCACGCCCGGCCGCGACCACGTGCCGTGGGACGAGCCCCTGGCCAGCACCGACGGCTGGGCCAAGTACAACAAGCACTACTGGGTGGGCGGCGGCTACGACGACTTCACGGACTTCTTCTTCCGGGCGATGTTCTCGGAGCCGCACTCGACCAAGCAGATCGAGGACTGCATCGGCTGGGCGCACGAGATCAGCCCGCAGACCCTGGCGGACACGACCGCGGGCCGGCTCGGCTGCGAGGGGGCGGTGTGCGAGCCGGTCGCGCCGCTGGCCCGCCAGGTGAAATGCCCCGTCGTCGTCGTGCACGGCACTGAGGACCGCATCCGGCCGCACACGTTCGGGGAGCGACTGGCCGAGCTCACCGGGGGCGAGCTGGTGCTGCTGGAGGGGGCCGGGCACGGTCCGTCCGCTCGCGACCCGGTCAAGGTCAACCACCTGATCGCGCAGCTCGTCGACCGGTTCGCCCCGCCGGCCCCGCGCCGGACCTGGGTGCACGCCGCGCGCCGGCCGCCGCGCGCGCTGTACCTCTCGTCGCCGATCGGGCTCGGCCACGCGCAGCGGGACGTCGCCGTCGCCGCCGAGCTGCGCGCCCTGCGCCCCGGGCTGCAGGTCGACTGGCTCGCGCAGGATCCCGTCACCCGGGTGCTGGCCCGGCACGGGGAGACGGTGCACCCCGCGTCGGCGTGGCTGCGCAACGAGTCCGGTCACATCGAGCACGAGGCCGGCGAGCACGACCTGCACGCGTTCCAGGCGCTCCGCCGGATGGACGAGCTCATGGTGCACAACTTCATGGTGTTCGGCGAGGTGGTGGCCGACGGCGACTACGACCTGGTGATCGGCGACGAGGCGTGGGAGGTGGACCACTTCCTGCACGAGAACCCCGAGCTCAAGCGGTTCTCGTTCGCCTGGATGACCGACTTCGTCGGGTGGCTGCCGATGCCCGACGGAGGTCCGCGCGAGGCCGCGCTGACCGCGGACTACAACGCCGAGATGATCGAGCAGCGGGCCCGGTTCGCGCGCGTGCGGGACGCGTCGGTGTTCGTCGGCGACCCGGACGACGTGGTCGAGGACGACTTCGGCCCGGGGCTGCCCAGCATCCGCACCTGGACCGAGGAGAACTTCGACTTCGCCGGGTACGTCACCGGGTTCGACCCGGCCGCGCTGGAGGGGGCCGAGCGGCTGCGCGCGGAGCTCGGCGTGCGGCCGGGGGAGAAGCTCTGCCTGGTGACGGTGGGCGGCTCCGGCGTCGGGACGTCGCTGCTGCGGCGCGTCATGGACGCCGTGCCGCTGGTGCACGAGCTCGCCCCCGAGCTGCGGTTCGCCTTCGTGACCGGCCCCCGGATCGACCCCCGGTCGCTGCCCACGGGCGACGGGTCGATCGTGCTGGGCTATGTCCCGGACCTGTTCCGGCACCTCGCGGCCTGCGACGTCGCGGTGGTGCAGGGCGGGCTGACGACGACGATGGAGCTCACCGCGCTGGGCAAGCCGTTCGTCTACGTGCCGCTGCGCCACCACTTCGAGCAGAACCTGCACGTGCGCAGGCGGCTGATGCGGTACGAGGCCGGACGCCACCTCGCCTACGAGGACGCGCTCGACCGGGACGGGCTCGCGGAGGCCGTCGTCAAGGAGGCCGGCCGCGACGTGCGGTACCGGCCGGTCGCGACCGACGGCGCCCAGCGCGCGGCGGCGCTCCTGGCACGACTGGTCTAGAGATCGACCAGGTCGAGGCGCACCCGCACGGGGTCACCCACGTCGAGGCCCTCGGCCACGCGCACCGCCTTCTTCACGGGCAGCACGTACGTGTCAGTCGACGGGAAGATCGAGGTCCGCCAGACGCTGGCCCCGATGCTCACCTCGACCCGCACGGACCCGAAGCCGCGCCCGGTCTCGCCGACGAGGTCCAGCACCTCGTCGGCCACCTGCGTGGGCAGGCTGACGAACATCCACGCGTCCGTCTTGCGGGCGCTCCACAGCCACAGCGGCGCCTCGAACTCGTAGGTCACGGGTCCGATCATGCCCGCCCTGGGAGATGCCGGGGCGACACCCTGCCGCGCCTGCGAGATCGTGGCTTCGGCACCAGATCGCGCCTTCGCACGCACGCTCTCGTGCCATTGCCACGATCTCGTCGAGCCGCGGGGATCAGCACAGCTTGTCGCGCGGTCCGCCGAGGGGCCACGTAGCGTCGGTGCTCTCCGAGACACAGGGTGGTGCCGCATGGATGTCGCCGAGCTGCTGATCGAGTCGTACGGACGCGTGGACGGCGTGCTGACGCAGGCCGTCGACGGACTCCAGGTGGACGACCTGGCGTTCCGGCCGGACCCCGCGGCCAACTCCATCGCGTGGCTCGCGTGGCACGCCGCGCGCGGCGAGGACGCGCAGATCGCCGACGTCGCGGGCGTGGAGCAGCTCTGGACGAGCCAGGGCTGGGCCGACCGCTTCGACCTGCCGTTCGACGACGCCGACACCGGCTACGGGCACAGCCCGCAGGAGGTCGGCCGGGTGCGGGCCGGTGCGGACCTGCTGCTCGCGTACTACCGGGCGGTCGCCGAGCGCACGCGCGACTACCTGGCCGGGCTGCGCGAGGGTGACCTCGACCGCGTGGTCGACGAGGGCTGGGACCCGCCGGTGACCCTCGGGGTGAGGCTGGTCAGCATCGTCGGGGACAGCCTCCAGCACGCAGGCCAGGCGTGCTACGTGCGTGGTCTGCTGGAGCGCGCCCGCACGTAGGCTCGGGCCATGCGGTGTGCGTACTTCGATGCGGGGGTCTGCCGCTCCTGCACATGGATGGGGCGCCCGCACGGTGAGCAGGTCGCCGACAAGGAACGGCACTGCGCCGACCTGCTGGGCGAGCGCGCCGACCTGCGCTGGCTGCCTCCGGTGACCGGCCGCGAGTCCCGTTACCGCAACAAGGCCAAGATGGTGGTCGGCGGGAGCGCCGAACACCCGAGGCTGGGCATCCTCGACGCCGGCGGCCGCGGCATCGACCTGCAGGGCTGCGGCCTGTACCCGGGGACGCTCGCCGCGTCGTTCCCGCTGCTCGCCGCGTTCGTCACCCGCGCGAACCTCACGCCGTACGACGTGCCGACGCGCACGGGCGAGCTCAAGAACCTGCTGGTCACGCAGTCCCCGGACGGCGAGCTGATGGTGCGGTTCGTGCTGCGCTCGCAGGAGCCGGTCGCCCGGATCCGCAAGCACCTGCCGTGGCTGCTGGACGCCGTGCCGCAGCTGCGCGTGGTGTCCGTGAACCTCCTGCCCGACCACCGGGCCGTGCTCGAGGGTGACCGGGAGATCCCGCTCACCGAGACGCAGACGCTGCGGATGCGCGTCAACGGGATCGACCTGCACCTGCGCCCGCAGAGCTTCTTCCAGACCAACACGGAGGTCGCGGCCGCGCTGTACCGGCACGCCACGTCGTGGGTGGAGGAGCTGGCACCGGCGTCCGTGTGGGACCTGTACTGCGGGGTCGGCGGGTTCGCCCTGCACGTCGCAGCGCCGGGGCGGGAGGTCGTCGGCATCGAGACCAGCGTCGAGGCGATCGCCAGCGCGACCCAGAGCGCGTCCGCGCGCGGCCTGTCCGGTGTGCGGTTCGCGGCCGGCGACGCGACGCAGTTCGCCCTCGCGGCCGAGAGCGCCCCTGAGCTCGTGATCGTGAACCCGCCGCGGCGGGGGATCGGCGACGAGCTCAGCCGCTGGCTGGAGGACTCGGACGTGCGGCACGTCGTCTACTCCAGCTGCAACGCCGCCTCGCTCGCCCGGGACCTGGCGGTGATGCCGTCGCTGCGCCCGCGACGCGCCCAGGTGCTCGACATGTTCCCGCAGACCCCGCACTACGAGGTGCTGACGCTGCTGGAGCGGGTCTAGCGCCCAGAGCTCTTGGACAGAGGTCCAGAAGACGGTATGAAGGGCCATGAGCAGTGCTCGCGTCCTCGTCATCGGTGCCGGTCCGGGCGGGCTCGCGGTCGCGGCCGCCCTCGGCCGCAGGGGCGTGCCTGACCTGGTGCTCGAACGGACGGACGACGTCGGCTCCTCGTGGCGCGGGCACTACGACCGGCTGCACCTGCACACCACCCGGCGCGGGTCGAGCCTGCCCGGGATGCCGATCCCGCGGGCGTCCGGGCGCTGGGTCGCGCGCGCGGACGTCGTCGACTACCTGGAGCGGTACACCGCGCACCACGGGATCGACGTGCGCACCGGGGTCGAGGTCACGCGCGTGGCGCGGGCCGGCCACGGCACCTGGGCGCTCGAGACGGCGACCGGGGAGTCGTTCACGGGGCCGACGGTCGTGGTCGCCACGGGGTACAACCACACGCCCGTGCCGCCCGCCTGGCCCGGGGTCGAGACGTTCCGCGGTGAGCTGGTGCACGCGTCGACCTACCGGAACCCCGCCCCGTACCGCGGCAGGGACGTGCTCGTCGTGGGGGCCGGGAACACCGGGGCGGAGATCGCCGTCGACCTCACGGAGGGCGGAGCGGCGCGCGTCCGGCTGGCCATCCGCACGCCCCCGCACATCGTCCGGCGCTCGAACCTCGGCTGGCCCGCCCAGGGCACCGGGATCCTGGTGCGGCACCTGCCGGTCCCGGTGGTGGACCGCATCGCGGCCGTGGTGGCCCGGGTCGAGGTGCCGGACCTCTCCGCCTACGGGCTTGCGCGGCCCACCACCGGGCTCTACTCGCGCGTCTTGGCGGGCTCGGTCCCGCTGCAGGACGTCGGGCTCCTCGCCGCCGTCCGGGCACGGCGGGTGGAGCCGGTCGCGGCCGTGGAATCGTTCGACGACGGCGCGGCGGTGCTGGCCGACGGCTCCCGACTGACCCCCGACGTGATCATCGCGGCCACCGGGTACCGCCGCGGGCTCGAGGCGCTGGTGGGGGACCTGGGCGTGCTCGACGACCGCGGACTCCCGCGCGTGCACGGCCCGCGCACGTCGCACGACGCCCCGGGGCTCTACTTCACCGGCTACACCAACCCGATCAGCGGCATGTTCCGCGAGCTGCGGATCGACGCCGGGCGGATCGCGCGGGCGGTCGCTCGCCGCTGAGCGTGGCGCCTCACGGCACGACGGTGAACGTCAGGTGCGTCGCCTCGTCGGTCGCGACGACGTCCGTGCTCGGCGGCCCAATGACGGCGGTCGGCGTCCGACGTGCTGGGGCGTTCAGGCCTCGTCGGGGAAGAACCGCATCAGGTCGTAGTTGGCGACCAGGCGCGCGAAGCCCAGGGGAGTCTGACCCGACGCGTTCTGCGCCTCCTTGTCCGCACCCGCCTCGAGCAGCACCCGGACCACCTCGCCGTCGGAGTCCCGGACCTTGCCCAGCGCGACCAGGAGGGGGGTCGCACCGAACCTGTTGCGCGCCTCGAGGTCCGCGCCCGCCTGCAGCAGCAGGCGGGCGACGTCGGCGTGCAGGGACTGCGCGGCGAAGTGCAGGGGAGTGAACCCCGCCTGGTCGGCGAGGTCGGGGTCCTCTCCCTGCGCGAGCAGGCGCTCCACTGCGGCCGTGTCCCCGTCGAGCGCGGCGTAGTGCAGCTCCGATCGTCCCGCGCGGTCGGTCACCGGGTCTCCTCAGGGCATCTCGTAGCGGTGCGACCAGTTGTTCTCCGGCCGCTCGATCTGGAACAGGTTGGGGTCGTTGACGTAGTCGTTGAGCTGGTCACGCGACCACCCCTGCTCGATGGACTTGTCGCGCACGCGCCACCACTCGTTGCCATAAGTGTGACCGAAGTGGAAGGGCCCCTCGATCGGCTGCTGGTCGTTCTCGTCGATCAGACGGCCCTTCCCGTCGCGCGGTGCCCGCTCCAGCACCTCGTCGCGCACCCACTGCCGGATGTACGGGCGCGACACCTGGGGCGCCGGACCCGTCTCGGGGTCGACGATGAACCGCCCGCGGTCGTCGATGGCGCGGCCGGACGCGTTGCGGCGGACGGTGCCGTCCTCGGCGCCGGTCTGCGGCGGCTGGCCCGCGGCGCCGGGCGCACCGGGCACGGAGGCCGTGGGGACGAAGGAGGTCGACAGGTCGACCGGCGTCGTCATGTCCGCAGCGGTGTCACCCGCGGCAGCACGGCACATGAGCAGGCTGACCTCGCACAGGCGTGCGGCGTCCACCGGCAGGACGCCCACCGGGTTGGCGATCTCCGGCCGCGTGGTCAGCGACTCCGAGTGGTCCGGCTCGTTCGCCCAGTTCGAGCTGGGCAGTGCCGCGAGGATGCCCTGGAGCGCGGCGTTCATCTCGGCGAGGGCGCGCACCATGTCGTCGATGGCCCGGCCGATCTGGCTGATGGCCTGGTTCATCTGGCTGAGGCCCTGGTTCGCCTGGCTGAGCCCGCTGTTCATCTGGCTCAGGCCCTGGTTCGCCTGGCTGAGCCCGCTGTTCATCTGGCTCAGGCCCTGGTTCGCCTGGGTGAGCCCGCTGTTCATCTGGCCGAGACCCTGGTTCATCTGGCCGAGACCCTGGTTCGCCTGGCCCAGACCCTGGTTGGCCCCCGCGATGCCCGTGTTCATCTGGCCGATGCCGGCGTTCATGTCCGTCAGCGCGGTGGTGGTCTGGGTCAGACCCTGCAGGGCGGGACCCATGTTGATCTCGGGAGCGAAGCTGCCCAGACCTGAGAAGTCGAACTCGGGGACCGACGGCGCGGTGAACCCGGGTGACCGTCCCGGGGACGGTCCCTCCTGAGGGCTCCTGCCCGGTCCGGTCGCGGGTGTGACGGAAGGTGCCTGGGGTGCCGTGGTGGTCGGCGTCTCCTGGGAGTGCTGGTAGATCGCCACCCCCGCGACGACGACCACGACGACGACCACCACGACCGCCACGACGACGGCGGCCGTGGTCACGGCGGCCGCGGCCGCGAGGACGGCGCTGGCCTGCGCGACGCCCTGCGAGATGGCGGCGACGGCCGCGAAGCCGGGGACGAACTGACCGGTCGGGTCGCTGTTGCCGACCGGGTTCCCGGCTGCGTAGGCGTACCGGTTCGCCTGGTCGAGCGGCACCTGCGCGGCGTCCCGCGTGACGAACGACCCGGTCGTCGGGTCGTACCACCGGGACTGCATGTGCACGAGGCCCGACTGCGCCGTCCACTGACCCTGGTAGCCCAGACCGCCCGCGGCACGCTCACCGGTGGGCAGCCCCCACGGGGTGTACCCGGTGGACTGGTTCAGCACGCCACCGTCCCCGAGGGTCGCGACGACGTCACCGTGCCCGTTCTGGACGGTCGGGCGACCGTCCACGGCCAGCAGCGCGCCGCCGACCCGGCCGTAGCGGTGCTCGCCCGCCGTGGAGGGCTCCTTGGCGAGCCCGGCGTACTGGAACGCCTGCGTGCCCGCCGTGGCGATCCGACCGAGGGCGTCGTAGGAGTACTGCGTCGTGGCGTCCGACGTGAGCTGGCCGAACGCGTCGAACGTCGACCGGGTCGTCTCGCCCTCGGTGGTCACCGCGCTGCGCGTGCCGCGAGGACTCCACTCGAAGGTGGACGCACCGTCGGCTAGCAGCCGGTTGCGCTCGTCGTACGTGGACGTCACGCCGTCGCGGGCCACCACGTTGCCCGCGCGGTCCAGCGTCTGCGTGTGCTGGGTCCCGTCCGGGTCGACCCAGCCGGTCAGCTGGGAGGCGGCGTCGTAGGCGTACGTGGTCGTGCCGGCGTCCGCGGTCGTGGCCGGGCCCACCGTCTTCGTCGCGAGCCTGCCCGCGGCGTCGTAGGTGCCCGACCAGGCGTAGGTGGAGCCGACCGTGTCCGACGTGAGGCGGCCCGCCGCGTCGTAGGAGAACGAGCGGGACGTGCCGTCGGCGTACGTCTCGCTGAGCGGCAGCCCGGCGGACGTGTACGCGTACGTGCGGCGCAGACCGTCGACCGTCGCGGAGCTGAGTCGCCCGGCGCGCGTCCAGGTCGCGGAGTACGCCCCCGACGCGTCGGCGCCCGCGACCGCGCGGCCGGCAGCGTCGTACGTGGTGGTGGTGTCTCCGGCCGGTCCGGAGGCGGCGATCAGCAGCCCACGTCCGTCGTACGTGAAGCGCTGGACGCCGTCCGGGTGCGAGGCCCCGGTGATCCGCCCCGACGCGTCGTACTCGTAGGTCCGCTCGGCGGGCTGCGCGCCGCCGCCGGAGCCGGCCTCGGTCAGCACACGGCCGTCGGCGTCGAACGTGCGCGTCGTCCGGACGCCGCCCGGCTCGACCGCGGTGACGGCGTTGCCCACGACGTCGAACGACGTCGTCCACGTGCGGCCGGCGAGCGCGGGGTGCGCAGCCGTCGGCGGCTCGACGACCGTCGTGGGCCGGCCGAGCGCGTCGCGGGTGATGTCGGTGGCGTGGCCCCGGGGGTCCACGATGCGCGTGAGGTCGCCGGCGGCGTCGTACGAGAGCGTCGTCGTCGCGCCGACCGCCGTGGCCTGGCTCCGCATCCGCCCGGCGGCGTCCCACGTCCACGCGCCACCGGTGCCGAGCGGCCCGCTCGCGGTGAGCTGGTTGCCCGCGGGGTCGTACGTCGCGGTCGTGGTCTCGATGACCGCGTCCCCCGCGCCGAGGCGCGTCTTCTTCACCGGGTTGCCGACGCCGTCGTACTCGACGACGGCCGTCTGCCCGCCGCTGGCGATGCGGGTCTGCCGGCCCAGGGCGTCGTAGCCCACGGTGACGGCGACCGAGTCGGCGTCCGTGGCGGAGGTCAGGTTGCCGAACGTGTCGTAGCCGAGCCGGGTGACGGCACCCAGGGGGTCGGTCACCGCGGTCGCGCGGCCGGCGTCGTCGTAGGCGAACGTCGTGGTGTAGGCGGTCGTGCCGTCCCAGCTCGTCGCCGAGGTCCGCAGGCCCCGCTTGTCGTAGGCCCACGTGGCCTTCCGGCCCGTGGGGTCGGTCATGGCGGTGACGTCACCCGCGTCCGACCACGTCCAGGTCGAGACGCGCGGCGTCCCGCCGGCCGTCGCGGGCGGCTCGGTCGTCGTCGCCGCGCGGCCCAGCACGTCGTACGTGTGGGAGGTGACGCGGCCCGCGGCGTCGGTCTCCGAGGTCAGGTCCCCGGCGGCGTCGTACGCGCGCGTCACCGTCGGCGTCGTGACCGAGCCGTCGGCGAGCGTCACCCGGGGAGCGGTGACGGAAGCCACGCGACCCCCGGCGTCGTACGCGACGGTCGTCCTGGCGCCCGTCTGGTCCACCACCACGGACTGGCGTCCGAAGGCGTCGTACCCGAAGCGGGTGGTGGGCCGGGACGAGCGGGTGCCGGACGCGTCGGTGACCGCGGTCAGCGGCTCGGCCACCGAGGTGACCTGACCGGTCGCGTCGTAGGTGTACGTCGTGGACCACGCGGGGTCGCCCACCGCGGAGCCGCGCTGGTCCGTCGTCGCGGTCAGGCGTCCCGCCTCGTCGTACGCGTGACGGGTCACCCGCTCGTCGGCGGTGCGTCCGCTCGCGACCAGCACGGCGCGGCCGGCGGTGTCGTACTCGGTGCGCGTGTACGACAGCACGCCCGTCGCGTCACCCACGGACTGCCGGGTGACCCGTCCGGCGGCGTCACGCGTGTAGGTCGTCACCCGCGGCCCGGTGGACTCGCGGGAGAGCCGCCCGAGCGCGTCGTAGGTGTACGACGTCGTCGACAGGCCGTTGGCCGTGGACACCGAGGTCACGTTGCCCAGGGCGTCGTACGCGTAGGCCTGCTCGATGACGTCCCTGCCACCGCTGGCGCCGACCGCGGTGACGCTCGTGAGGCGGCCGTCCAGCCGGTAGGCGTACCGGCGCACCTGGCCGGCGGCGTCCGTCGCGGTCGCCAGCCTGCCGACCGCGTCGTAGGTCGCGGTCGCCAGGCGGACGTCCCGCGGTGCGGCGGCCTTGTCCAGCGGGTCGCGGTACCCCATGAGGGTCGAGGTCAGGGGTCGCCCGAGCGCGTCGAACGTCGAGGAGACGACCGCGCCGCGCGCGTCCGTCGACGAGGTCACGTTGCCCAGGGCGTCGTAGGTGTACGCGGCCTGACGCGAGCCGTCGGGTCCGACGACCTTGACCACCCGTCCGAGCGTGTCGTAGCTCGTCGCGACCGTGGAGACCGCACCGCTGCGCAGGTCGGACGTGCGCTGCTCGCTGGGACGTCCACCCGCGTCGAGCACCGTCTCGGTGCGGACCTGCCGGGTCACGCCGCTCACGGAGTCGGCGACCGCGGGGCCGGTCGTCGAGCGCACCACGCCGTCGTCGAACCAGCCGAAGGTGGACGTCGACGTCGTGCCGCCCGCGACGCTGGAGATCGTCGCGGTGCGGCCGAGCGTGTCGTAGGTGTAGCCCGTCGCCAGTCCGGCGGGGGTCGTGACCGTGCGGACCTGGCCGCTCGAGGCGTACGCGTACTGGACCGCGCCTCCACCCGGGGTGGTGACCTTGGCCAGCAGCCCGGCCGGTACGGTGCCACCCCCCACGGCGGTCTCGCTGCCGGTGGTGTAGGCGTACACCTGACGGGGCGCGGCCGGGGACGCGGTGAGCGAGCCCTGGACCTCCGCGGTCAGGCGCCCGGCGGCGTCGTACTCGTACGACGTCATGTCGGTGCCGGAGACGTACACGTTGTCCCCGCACCACCAGCCCCGCGGGTCCTGGACGCTCTTGAGCTTGCCGTAGGTGACGCCGGCGGCCTTGTAGTAGGTGAAGCACTGCGTCGTGTAGGTCGTCGGGGTCTGCCACACGCTGCGGGAGGCGATGAAGCCCTCCGGGGAGTAGGCGAGCGTGAGCCCACCGCCCGCGGCGTCCTGGTAGCGGGCCAGCCGGCCGGCGGAGTCGTACGTCCACGTCTGCGCGCCGCCGAGCGCGTCGACCTGCCTGGTGACGCGCGAGTCGGCGTCGATCGTGTACGTGGTGGCCACCGCGCCCGGCCCGGTCGAGGTCACCTTGGTGCCGCCCGTGACGGCAGAGCGGGCGAACGTCCACCTCGTGCCCGCGGCGTCCGCCACGCTCGCCGCGACGGCGCCCGAGCCGTACGTGACGGTGGCGCGCACGGCGCCGGAGGGGTCACCGACCGACGTGATGGCGTTGGGGTACGTGGCATTGGCGTACGCGTAGGTGGTGCACCGCACGACCGTGCCGAGCCCGGGGGCGCACGCCTTCGTCAGGCGGTCGCCCGAGTAGGTGTAGTTCCACTCGCTGACGACGCCGCTCGGTGCCGGGCCGGCGGCGATCTTCGTGATGTGCGCACCGCTCCACGTGACGGTGAGGGTGCGGCCGGACTTGGCGTCCTTGAGCTGGGTGGGCTTCTTGGTGGTCGCGTCACGCGTGACGTTGACGACGTTGCCCGACTGGTTCTTGACCGAGAGCAGGCCGAGGTTGTCGAGCGTGAAGGTCGAGCCCTGCCCGTCGGACACGGTGTACGCGGTGCAGGTCGAGCACTTGGTCAGGGTGGTCCCGAGGTTGCCCGGCGCGCCGGCGAAGCTGCCGTCGGGGTTGGCGGCGAACCCTTCGACGTGCCCGTCGGCGAACTGCACGACGGGGCCCGCCGCGCCCGACGGGGTCGAGACGGACATGTCGAACACCGACGTCCACCCCGCGCCCAGGGCCCGCACGGCCGTGTCGACGCTGCGATAGCTCCGGGAGATCGCCAGCGAGCCACCGGCGACCGCGACGGCCGCGTCGATCGACTCCGAGGTGAAGGCCCCGGAACCGACGCTGACCCCGTGGTCGTACGGTGCGCGGC
The DNA here is from genome assembly GCF_018388465.1 of Cellulomonas fengjieae. NCBI lineage: Bacteria > Bacillati > Actinomycetota > Actinomycetes > Micrococcales > Cellulomonadaceae > Cellulomonas > Cellulomonas fengjieae. The sequence goes on from NZ_CP074404.1 coordinate 1,177,481, forward strand.
GGTCGGCGACGACCTTGGCCTGCGCGGGCACCGGCACGATCGGGTAGAAGGTGCGCTCGGGGTTGAAGATCGTGCCCATGTACGGGTTGTCGCGGATGGCGACGGACCACGTGTAGCCGCGGTTCCAGTACAGGGTCGTTGTCGGGACGGTGATGGTGCGACTCGCCTGCCAGGACGAGTTCCACGTCATGGCGCCGTCGTAGGACGTGATCGTGAACTGGTACTGGTACGTCGCGCCGGGCACGGGCCGGCTGATCGAGGCGGTCAGCACCGGCGTGCGCGTGGTCAGGACGGCCGCGTCGGCAGGACTGACCAGCACCGGTGTGTCGCTGTCGGGCGCGGACAGCGTCGCGCCGGTCGCGAACACGCGCACGTCGTTGAACCAGGTGCCCCAGGCCGACGTGGCACCGGGCTGACCCTCGGAGACCTCCACCGACCACGAGTACGTGGAGTTCGCCTTCAGCTTCCCGGCGGGCACCGTCCACGAGCCCGTCGTCCACGCGGACTGCGCCGCGATGGGGGTGTCATTCGTGCAGGAGCTCGAGCCGGCCGATGTCGTGCCCGGGCAGACGGTGAACCGGAAGATGTACGACACGCCGCTGACCGGTTCCGCGACCTTCGCCTTCAGCGTCGGCGTCAGCCCGAGGTTCACCGCGTTGTCCGCGGGAGACGTCTGGCTCGACCGCAGCGGTGCGTCGTCCTGGGGTGCGGCGGCCAGGCCGTTCGCGCCCATGGCGACGGCGCCGGGCTTGCGCGCCGAGCGGACCGTGTCGCGGATCTCCGCGGGTGTCATGAGGTGCGGGTCGGCGGCGGTCCCGCCGTCGAGGTGCACGAGGCGCGGACCGCTCAGCGGCGCGAGCCGGGGGGGACCGGCCGGCGGCGCGGCGGGCTCGATCAGCGGCGGCAGGGCGACGGCGCTCATCGAGCCCGTGCGGGTGCCGTCGGTGTCGGCGGGCGGGGTGGCCGCGTCCGCGGTGGCCGTGCGGTCGAGCGCCGCCTCGACGGTGGCCGCGCGGGGCGGCGCCTCCGCCACGTCGGTGGTCAGGGTGGCGACCAGCGCCACACCGGTGACCGCGGCAACCCACGACGCACGTCCTGCCGACCGCCGGCGCATAGCCGTACCTCCACCCGATGGGAACACATGACCTGGCGGTCGCGCTCAACCATCGGCGGCGACGGAGGGGAGCATAGGGCACGTCAGAGCTGTTGTGTACCGCCCATACGAGTCGCGGACGGCGCCCTGACCTGGGCCGACGTCGGCAAGGCCCGGCGCCGGGCGGCGACCGCGAGAGCGGGGAGCCCGTCGGCGATGCGCCGGCTGACGCCCGGGCGGTCCGGTGCTTGCGCCGTTCGGCTGGTTCGTCCGACCGAAGGGGGCGCCAGAGCGCAAAACGCCCACGCGGGCGCCCCTGAACGCGGTATAACCGACGCGCCCACACCCGCGCGGATCGAGGACGCCGACACATGCTCTTCTTCTGGGTCATCGCCGGCGTCGCGCTGCTGCTCCTGGTCCTGGTGGTGACCGTCGGCGATCTCTTCGACGGCGTGCTCGACGCCCTGGACTTCACGGGCGGCTACCTGTCGTCCACGGCCGTCCTGTCGTTCCTGGCCACCTTCGGCATCGTCGGCGGTCTCCTGCTGGGCACGACGGACGTGAGCCTGCTGGTCGCGTCGCTCGGTGGGGTCGTGGCGGGCGCGGTGGTCGGCGCAGGCGCGGCCGTCGCCACCCGCTCGCTGACCGACGGACCCACGGCACACCAGATCACCAGCAGCGACTACGTCGGTCAGGCCGCTACCGTGACCACCTCGATCCCGGCCGTCGGGCTCGGGCAGGTCTCGCTCGTCGTGGCCGGGCAGAGCACCGCGCTCGCGGCCCGCGCGGACGGCCCCGTGCCCCTCGGCGCAGGTGTCACCGTCGTGGCCAACCTCGGTCCGGGTGTCGTCCAGGTCGCCACCACGTCGTCCCTCTCGCTCTAGGAGCTCCCTGTGCTGCTCGAACCCTTGCTGCCCGTCGTCGGCGTGGCCGGCCTGGTCCTCGTCGTCCTGGTCGTCGGCATCGCGATCGCCAAGCGGTACCGGGTGGCCAAGCCCAACGAGGCGTTCATCGTCACGGGGCGCAAGGGCAAGACCTCGGGCGACCTGTCCGGGCAGAAGGTCGTGACCGGCGGCGGCGTGTTCGTCCTGCCGTTCGTCCAGCAGCTGTCCGTCCTGGACATGTCCTCGCGCCGGATCACCGTCGAGGTCAACGGCGCGCCGTCGTCGCAGGGCATCGCGCTGACCGTCTCCGGAGTCGCGATCGTCAAGGTGCACAACGAGGACGTCTCCATCCGGGCGGCGGCCCAACGCTTCGGCAGCCAGCAGGAGGAGATCGACAGCTTCACCACGAACCAGCTCTCGGGAGCGCTGCGCGCGATCGTCGGCAACCTGACCGTCGAGCAGGTCATCCGCGACCGCGAGTCCTTCTCCCAGCAGGTGCTCGAGTCGGTGACCGGGTCCCTCACGGCGCAGGGCCTGAGCCTGGACGCGTTCACCATCCAGGAGGTCACCGACCACGGCGGCGGCACCTACATCCTCGACATGGGCCGCGCGTCGGCCGCGGCGATCCGCCGGGAGGCCGAGATCGCCGAGGCGGAGGCGCGCCGGCTGTCCGAGGAGAAGCGGATCCACGCCGAGACCGAGGTGGCCAACTACCAGCGGGCACTCGACCTGCGGCAGGCGGAGATCCTCGCCGAGACGGATCGCGCGAAGGCGCTGTCGGCCTCGGCCGGCCCGCTCGAGGCGGCCGCCCGCCAGCAGGAGATCCTCGCGCAGGAGGAGCTGGTCGCGGAGCGTCAGGCCGCCCTGACAGAGCGTCAGCTGGACACCACGGTGCGCCGCCCGGCGGACGCGGAGCGCTACCGCCTGGAGCAGCAGGCCGAGGCCCAGCGGGTGACCGCGGTGAAGGCGGCCGAGGCGGCCAAGGCCGAGAACGAGCTGCGGGGCGCCGGCGAGCTGGCACTGCGCACGGCGCAGGCGACCGCCACCAAGCTCGAAGGCGAGGCCGAGGGTGCCGCCGTGCTGGCGCGCGGCAGGGCGGAGGCCGAGGCCCTGCAGCAGCGGGCCGAGGCGTACAAGGAGTTCAACCAGGCCGCTGTGCTCGACCGCCTCCTGGAGACGCTGCCGGAGGTGGCCAAGCAGCTGGCCGCTCCGATGGGCAACATCGAGACGCTCACCGTGGTCTCGACCGACGGGGCGTCCGCCCTGCCGAAGGCCGTCGCAGGCAACTTCGTCCAGCTCCAGGAGCTGATCCGGTCGACCACGGGGCTCGACCTGACGCAGATGATCGGCGCGCTCACGGACCAGCCGCACGCGGCCCCGGCGACCGTGCGGCCCACGAACGGGTCGCCGACCGCCGGGGCCTGAGCGCGGCGGGCCTCAGCTCTCCAGGAGCCCGCCGCCCACCCAGGTGGTGATCGCGGCGACGTCACCGGTGCTCAGCTGCATCCTCGCGCCGCGGCACAGACCGACCACGTTCTCCGCCCACGCCAGCGCGAGGTCGCCCGCCTTGGTCGTCGACTTCAGGTCGAGGCCCGTGAAGATGATGCCGCCGATGACGAAGTTGACCGTAGAGCGGCCGATCTTGGCGCCCGCCTTCTGGCAGGCGTCCCGCACGCGCCTCGAGGTCTCGGCGCGGTCGAACGGGTGCGTCTTGAGGTCCGCCGCCAGGGCGGTGAGCAGCACGCGGTAGTTGGCCTGGCTCAGACCGGGGGTGTCGGTCACGGCGACGACCTGCCGCTGCAGCGCGCTCGGCGCCGTGTCGGAGACCGCGCCGGGCAGGTCGGCCTCGCCGAAGCGCTTCGGGTCCCAGACGAAACCCGGCGGTCGCGACGAGACGCCTACCTCGGGGACGACCTTGGCCAGCCACGGCAGGAACCCGCCGGTGCCCGCCCAGCGCGACTCGGGCAGCGCCGGCTCGGTCTTCTGCGCGAGCTGCGCGATCGCGCCGAGCGGCACGGGCCGGTCGGCGGTCTGCACGCGCTGCAGGACGGCCTTGCGCGCCGCGGTGCTCGCGCGCGGCTCGGTGACCGCGGCGGTCTCCTTCTTCGCCCGCGCGGGCGCGGTGGTGGTGGCGGCCGGCGCCGAGGCGACCGGCGCCTCGACGGTCGGGGCCTCCACGGCCAGGGTGGACGCCGTCTGCGTGACCAGGTCCGCGAGCTCGTCGGCCGTGATGACGGTGTCGGCGACCGCCCGGTAGGCGCTCGCCGCCGGGCTGGCGGTCATGATCGTCACCCGACGGTCGGCCGCGCGGCACCGCAGGGCCAGCGGCGTGAAGTCGGCGTCCGCGGAGACGATCACGAACTCCTCGTACTGCGTGGACGCGGCGAGCGCGTCGACGGCGTCGAGCACCAGGTTGATGTCGGCGCTGCTCTTGCCCTGCTGGGTCAGCGACGGGCAGTCGACCACCTGGAAGCCGGCGCGCGTGAAGTTGGGCCGGAACTGCGAGAACCGCGACGGGTTGAGGTAGCACGCGCGGATCAGGAACCGCCGCGTGAAGTCGCCCTCGGAGTCCGTGCCGGACTCCAGCTCGCTGAGCCAGTGGGCCGGGTTGGTGGCGAACGCCTCGGCGGCCGCGGGGTCCAGGCGCTGCAGGCCGATGTAGACGTTGTCGAAGTCGACGAACAGCGCGGTTCGAAAACGCCGAGCGGTGTCGTCGCGGTCGGCAGGGGTCACGGTCGAAGATGTCACCAGAGCATCTTCCCTGCTGAGGCCCCGTGATGTGGAACGCGACGCTCGGTCGGTCGTGGTTCGGGGCGGTCAGCGGACCCAGACGCGCAGCCGGCCGACGGTCTCGAACCCGACCGCGACCGGTGCGGCGAGCGCGTCTCCGGCCTCGTAGCCGACCAGCGGGTGGGGACCCAGCTCGCGTCGGGCGAGGGCCACCAGGTCCGACCACACGAGTCCGGCCGCCGCCCGGTGGGCCTGCACGTTCGAGACGCCGATGGCCACGTCCGGCCCGGTGCCCGACCGGTTGAGCGCCGCCACGGCGATCGGACCGTCGGCGTCGGACGCCAGGAGCAGCCGCACCGCGGGATCCGCCGGCACGCCGGGGGTGATCGAGTCGGAGCCGTGCGCGGCGAGCCACCGGGGGAGCGTGGTGGCGTCGACCACCCGCCACGGCAGCTCGGGAGCCGTCGGCTCCCCGGGGGCGCGGGTCAGCCAGTCCGCCTCGAACAGCACCTCGTAGCCGTGCGGGGCCAGGTCGAGGTCGGCGAACGAGTCCTTCACCGACGCCCCTGCCGAGTCGTCGATCACCGCGAGCACGTCGTCGACCCGGGTGCCGGGTTGCAGCGTGACGGCGTCCGGGTAGGCGTCCGGCGACCGGGTGGTGGCCGACCAGTTGCCGTCGTGCGCGACCGTCCGAAGCCCGGCCGCCCGGCAGACGAGGTCGCACCAGGCGGCGTTGTTGGCGGCGGGGATTCTCGCGTCCATGACCCGTCATCCTGTCGGTTCGCGGCTGTGCGCGCGATGATCGGCGGAGCACACCGCCCGCCCGAGGAGGACGCATGGCCTGGATCCGTGGTGCGACACCGGACGACGACCCCGCGGGCGAGGTGACGGCGGCGTTCGACCGGGACCGGGCGACGCTCGGCCGCGTGGCCAACTACACGCGCGTGTTCGCGCACCGGCCCGCCGTTCTGCGCGGCTGGCAGGGCCTGAACGGCGCGATCAAGGGCATGGACCCGAGGCGGTACGAGGTGGCCACCACCGCGGCCGCGCTGCGCCTGCGGTCCAGCTACTGCGCGCTCGCGCACGGCGACGTCCTGGCCTCGAAGCACATGAGCGCCGAGGCGGTGCGCGCGCTGGCGGACGGTGGAGAGTCCGACGAGCTGACCGAGGTGGACCGCGCCGTCGCGCGACTGGCGTCCACCGTCGCCGCCGGGGCCGCCGACATGCAACCGGAGGACCTGGACGAGCTGCGCGCGCTCGGGTTCGCCGACGACGAGATCCTCGACGTCGTGCTCGCCGCCGCGGCGCGGTGCTTCTTCAGCACCGTCCTCGACGCGGTCGGTGCACTGCCGGACGCGGCCTACCGCGCCCTCGACACGCCGTTGCGGGACGCGCTGACGGTCGGGCGGCCGATCGAGGCCACCTGACCTCAGAGCACGTCGCGGCGCGCGGGTCCGGTGTACTGGCTGAGCGGCCGGATCAGGGAGTTCGCGCCCAGCTGCTCCATCACGTGCGCCGTCCAGCCGGTGATGCGGCTGGCCACGAACAACGGGGTGAACGTCGGGGTGTCGAAGCCCATGAGGTGGTAGGCGGGTCCGGTGGGGTAGTCGAGGTTGGGCAGGATGTTCTTGCGCTCGGTCATGGCCGCCTCGAGGGCGTCGTACAGGGCGAGCATGTCGGGCCGGTCGTAGTGCTCGACCAGCGTCACCAGCGAGTCGCGCATGGTGGGCACGCGGGAGTCGCCGTGCTTGTAGACGCGGTGACCGAAGCCCATGATCTTGCGCTTGCCGGCCAGCGCGTCGTCCAGCCAGGCGGCCGCGCGGTCCGCGGTGCCGATCTCGGCGAACGTGGCCATGACCGCCTCGTTGGCGCCGCCGTGCAGCGGTCCCTTGAGCGCGCCGACCGCGGCGGTGACCGCGGAGTGCAGGTCGGCGAGCGTCGAGGCGACCACGCGCGCGGTGAACGTGGAGGCGTTGAAGGAGTGCTCGGCGTAGAGCACCATCGACACCTCGAACGCGTGCACCACGACGGGGTCCGGCACCTCGCCGAACGTGGCCCACAGGAAGTTCTCCGCGAACCCCAGGTCGTCGCGCGCAGCGACGGGATCCTGGCCGCGGCGCCGCCGCTGGTCCAGCGCCACGACCGCGGGGAGCTGCGCGAGCAGACGCACCGACTTGGCCAGGTTGGCCTCGCGCGAGGAGTCCTCCGCGGTCGGGTCGTGCGCGCCGAGCACGCTGACCGCGGTCCGCACGACGTCCATCGGGTGGCAGGTGGTCGGCAGCGACATGACGGCGTCGACGACCGCGTCGTCCAGCACCCGCTGCGAGCGCTCGGCGGCCTGCAGCTCGGCCAGCTGGGCGTCGCTCGGCAGCTCGCCGTGCCAGAGCAGGTACGCGACCTGCTCGAACGAGCACTGGTCCGCGAGCTGCTGCACCGGGTACCCGCGGTAGAGCAGGGAGTTGCTGGCGGCGTCGACCGAGGAGACCTCGGTGGTGTCGACGACCACGCCGGCGAGCCCCTTGTGGATCTGGACGTCGGTCTCGGTCATGCGGTGTGCCTCCATCGTCGTTGACGGAACGGGGTGCTGCGGTGGTGCTGGTCAGAGCCTGAAGTTGAACACATCCGTGTCGAACTGACCGTAGGCCTCGTAGTCGAGCAGCTCGTAGAGCTCGGCGCGGGTCTGCATCCGGTCCAGGAGCCCGGACTGCGTGCCCTCGGCGCGGATGGTGTCGAGCCCCGCCATGGCCGCGCCCATCGCCAGCCGCAGCAGCGTCACCGGGTAGATCACGAGGTTGATGCCGAGGTCCTCGAGCTGCTGCCGCGTGAGCAGCTGTCCCTTGCCGAACTCCGTCATGTTGGCCAGCAGGGGCACGTCCACGGCGGCGCGGACGGCGGCGAACTCCTCGGGACCGGTCAGGGCCTCGGGGAAGATGGCGTCCGCGCCGGCGTCGACCAGGGCCTTGGCGCGGTCGATCGTGGCGGCGAGGCCGTCGACCGCCCGGATGTCCGTGCGGGCCATCACCAGGAAGTTCGGGTCACGGCGACCGTCGACGGCCGCCCGGATCCGCTTCAGCGCGGTGTCCTCGTCGACCACCGTCTTGCCGTCGAGGTGACCGCAGCGCTTGGGGTTGACCTGGTCCTCGATGTGGCAGCCGGCCAGCCCGGCGTCCTCGAGCCCCTGGACGGTCCGGGCGACGTTCATGGGCTCGCCGAAGCCGGTGTCGGCGTCGACGATCGCGGGCAGGCCGGTCATCCGGGCGATCTGCCCGGCGCGCACCGTCACCTCGGTGGCCGTCGTCAGCCCGATGTCCGGCAGCCCCAGGTCCGCGGACAGCACCGCGCCGGAGACGTAGACCCCGTCGAAGCCCTTGGCCTCGATCAGCCGGGCCGACAGCGGGTTGAAGGCGCCGGGCAGCTGCAGCAGGCGGCCGCTGGCCAGCCCGTCCCGCAGCGCGACGCGCTTGTCCGCCGCCGTGGTGCTCGCGTACAGCATCAGAAGAGTCCTTCCGGGGTGCGCACGGTCTCGAGCAGCCCGGCCGGGGCGACGACCGTCAGCCCGGCCAGCTCGTCGGCGCGCAGGGAGCCGAGGCGCTGCGCGACGTCGAGGAACCGCTCGATCTCCGCATCGTCCAGCACGCCGGTCGCCAGCGCACGGAACTTGGCCACGTACTGCTCGCGGGCGAACGGTCGGGCGCCCAGCGGGTGGGCGTCGGCGACCGCGATCTCGGCGACCACGACCTCGCCGTCGGTCGTCGTGATCTCCACCCGGCCCCCGAACGCCTTCTGGGCCGGGTCGGTCGAGTGGTAGCGCTCGGTCCAGGCGGGGTCCTCGGTGGTGGTGACCCTCTGCCACAGCGCCACGGTGTCGGCCCGGCCCGCACGCTCGGGCGTGTATGAGTCGACGTGGTGCCACGCGCCGTCCTGCAGCGCCACGGTGAAGATGTACGGGATCGAGTGGTCGAGCGTCTCGCGCGAGGCCGTCGGGTCGTACTTCTGCGGGTCGTTGGCCCCGGAGCCGATGACGTGGTGCGTGTGGTGCGAGGTGTGGATGACGATCGAGGCCACGTTCGCGGGGTCGGTCAGGTCCGGCCGCTCGCCGTGCAGGCGGCGGGCCAGGTCGATGAGCGCCTGCGACTGGTACTCCGCCGAGTGCTCCTTGGTGTACGTGTCGAGGATCGCCGTCTTGGGCTCGCCCGGTGCCGGCAGCGGGACGTCGTAGGCGGCGTCCGGACCGTCCAGCAGCCACGCGATGACGCCGTCCTCGCCCTCGTAGATCGGCGTGGGAGACGTCTCGCCGCGCATCGCCCGGTCGACCGCCTCGATGGCGACCTTGCCCGCGAACGCCGGGGCGTAGGCCTTCCACGACGAGATCTCGCCCTTGCGCGACTGCCGCGTGGCCGTCGTGGTGTGCAGCGCCTGACCGACCGCGTGGAAGATCACCTCGGGGGACAGGCGCAGCAGCGTGCCCAGGCCGGCCGCGACCGACGGCCCCAGGTGCGCCACGTGGTCGATCTTGTGCTTGTGCAGGCTGATGGCCCGCACCAGGTCCACCTGGATCTCGTAGCCCGTGGCGAGCGCGCGCACGAGCGCCGCCCCGTCGGCGCCGGTGTGCTGCGCGACCGCCACGATCGGGGGGATGTTGTCTCCCGGGTGGGAGTAGTCGGCCGCCAGGAACGTGTCGTGGTAGTCGAGCTCGCGGACCGCGACGCCGTTCGCCCACGCCGCCCACTCGGGCGAGACCCGGGTGGTCGGTGCCACGCCCGAGACCGTCGCCCCGTGCTTCGGCCCGGCATACGGGTGCGCGAGCGCCTGGGCGCGGGCCGTGGACGGCGGGGTGCGCGTCAGCGAGGCGACCGTGACCGCGGCGTTGTCGATGACCCGGTTGATGATCATGTCGACGACGGCGTCCGGGACCTCGACCGGGTCGGCGGCGACCTCCGCGATGGCCCAGGCCAGCTGGTCGGTACGGGCCAGTCGGTCGGCGCTCGGGTGCACTCGCACGGCATGGGTCTGGGTCATCTGCTCGCTTCCTCGGGAGTCAGTGCGGTCGGGGGTGGATCAGTCGGTCAGCGTGCGTGTGCCATGTCCCCGACGGCCAGCCGCCGCAGGACCTCGATGACGACGGCCGCGGAGCGGTCCGCGGCGTCGTCCACGTGCGTGAGGAAGTCCGCGCCGGCCACGGGACCGCACAGGTCCGAGATGCCGCGGACCGACAGGAACGGCACCCCGTACAGGTGGGCGGTGTGCGCGAGCGCGGCCGACTCCATGTCGGTGGCCATGGCGGTCGGGAACGCCTCACGCATCCGGTCGATGCGGCTCGCGTCGACGAACGCGTCGCCGGACAGGATCGTGCCGGACAGCACGCGCAGGTCGACCTCGGCGGTCGCGGCGGCGTCGTGCAGCACCTGCTCGGCCTCGTAGACCTCGGGCATGCCCGGGACCTGACCCAGCACGTACCCGAACGCCCGCGCGTCCGCGCCGGAGTACTTGTACTCCGACCCCACGACGACGTCGCCCACCCGCACGTCCATCCCCACGCCACCGGCGCTGCCGGCGCTGATGACCGCCCGCGGGTGCGTGCCCTGGATGGCGACGGCCGCGGCGGTCGCGGAGTTGACCAGCCCGATGCCGCACTGCACCAGCAGCACCTGGCGGCCGCCGATGGTGAGCAGCCGGTGCTCGGCGTGACCCATCTGCGTGGGGTCGCCGACCACCTCCGCCCGGGCGCGGAACGCTGCGGACTCGTCGGGCATGGCGGTGACGACGACCGCGTCGACGGCGATCACGCGGTCACGTGCTCCCACTGGTCGCGGGCACCCAGGAACGTGCGGGCCGCCTCCTGCGCGCCGGTGAGCGTGTGGTTGGCGCCCCAGCCGCACTGGATCTCGTTGGCGGCCGGGACCTCGGTCGCCGTCGTGATGTCGGTGAGCGTGTCCTCGACCAGGGCCAGGACGTCGTCGTACGCCCACTCGCCCTGCAGGATCAGGTAGAAGCCCGTCTGGCAGCCCATCGGCGAGAAGTCGACGACGCGCTCCGAGTGGTTGCGGGAGTGCTCGGCGAAGAGGTGCTCGAGGGAGTGCACGGTCGCCATCTCGAGGTGCGCGACGTTGGGCTGCGTGAAGCGGACGTCGTACTTCTGGATGACGTCCCCGGCGGGCAGCTGCTTGGTGTCCGCCAGGCGCACGTACGGCGCGGCGACGGTCCGGTGGTCGAGGTTGAACGACTCGACGTTCATTCGGGGCTGGTTCACGGCACAGGTCCTTCTCGATGGGCGACGCCGCCATTGTCCCCCGGCGGGGCCGCACGGCCGAACCGGCCTCGTACGATCGCCCGGTGGCCATCCCCGAGTTCATCCTCGCCCTGCGTGCCGTCGTCGGTCACCACCCGCTCTGGCTGTCCGGGGTGACCGCGGTCGTCCTGCGCGACGACCAGGTCCTGCTCGTCAGGCGCGCGGACGACGGTGCGTGGACGCCGGTGACCGGGGTGATCGACCCGGGCGAGGAGCCCGCCGTCGCCGGTGCGCGCGAGGTGCTCGAGGAGGCCTCCGTGGTCGCGGTCGCCGAGCGGCTGGCGTGGGTGCACACGCTGCCGCCGATGGTCTACGACAACGGCGACCGCGCGCAGTACCTCGACCACACCTTCCGGTTCCGGTACGTCTCGGGCGAGCCGTTCCCCGCGGACGGCGAGAACACGGAGGCGGCCTGGTTCCCGCTCGACGCGCTCCCGCCGATGTCGGCCGAGATGCGCGCGCGGATCGCGAGCGCCCTGTCGCCGGACGGGCCGGCCGCGTTCGCCTCCTGAGTCAGCGCGCGAGCCGCTCGACCACGGCGCCGTACAGGCCGGGCGCCCTGACGGCGAGCGGCACGATGCCGCGCCGCAGTGGCGACCCGGCGGCGGCGACCAGGCCCGTGGTCAGCACCCGGTAGTCGCGCGTCGCGGCGGTCCACGCCTTCTCGTAGGCGGCGTTGGAGCGCGGCACGTCGTCGCCGAGCGTGCCCACCGCGGCCCGCGCCTGGGCGAGCCCCACCCGAACGCCCTCACCGGTCAGCGCGTCGACGTACCCCGACGCGTCCCCCACGAGCCGCACGCGGCCGGCGGTCCGGCGCACCGTCTGCTGGAGCAGCGGGCCCGCGCCGCGGACCGGGTCGAGCGGCTCCGCGTCGCCCAGGTGCCGGCGCAGCGCCACGAAGGCGTCGAGGGTCTGCCCGTAGTCGTGCCGTGCGGGCCCCAGGAGCGCCACCCCGACTACGTCCTCGGCGACGGGGGTCACGTACGCCTCGACGCTGCGGCCCCAGTGCACCTCGACCAGGTCCGTCCACGGCGTCGCGCGGAAGTGGCGGCGGACGCCGAACCGCCGGCCGGCGGTACGTCGGTGCACGGCGAGGCCGACCTGGCGGCGCACGGCCGAGTGCAGCCCGTCGCACGCCAGGAGCCAGCGGCCGCTGATCCCCGCCGCGCGGACGGACGTCTCGTCCTGCTCGACCATCCCGGCGCGGCCGGTCACGATGAGCGCGCCGAGCTCGACCGCACGCCGCGACAGGGCCGCGTGCAGCACCGTGCGGCGGACACCGAGCCCGGGCGCGGTCGCGAACAGGTGGTCGGCCGTGTGCGTGCCGCGCAGGTACCGGATCCCGGTCAGGGTGTGCCCGGCGGGGTGCACGCCGAGGCGCGTGAGCGCCGCGACCGCCCCGGGCATCAGCCCTTCGCCGCATGCCTTGTCGACCGGTGTCGCCCGGGGCTCGACGACGATCACCGACAGCCCCGCCAGGCGCCCCTCGATCGCGGCGGCGAGCCCGACCGGGCCGCCCCCGATGATCAGCAGGTCGGTGTCGGGCGTCATGCCGGGGCCGGGCTCACCGACCGCAGCGCGCGCTCCTCCGCGGGGATCCGGAAGCGCAGCAGGAGCACGGCGTTCAGCACGGTGAACGCGATCGCGGTGACCCACGCCGTGTGCACCAGGGGGAGGGCTGCACCCTCGATCGCCACGGCGACGTAGTTCGGGTGGCTCAGCCACCGGTACGGCCCGCGCCGGACCAGCGCCATGCCCGGGACCACGATGACGCGGGTGCTCCACTGCTTGCCGAGCGTGGCGATGCACCACCAGCGCAACGCGTTCGCGGCGACGACGAGCGCCAGCGCCGTCCAGCCGAGCGCGGGGATGAAGGGTCGGTCGGCGACGTGCACCTCGACGAGGCAGGCGATGAGCAGCCCGGAGTGCAGCGCGACCATGGGCGGGTAGTGCCGCTTGCCCGTCTCGATGCCGCCGTGCGCGAGGGCCCAGGTGACGTGTCGTTGCGACACCACCAGCTCGGCCAGGCGCTCGAACGCGACGACGACGATCAGCCAGTCGTACCAGATCACCTAGGACTCCTCGGGCCAGCGCAGCAGGACGGTCTCGGTGCAGACCCCGGGACCGATGGCGAACAGGACGCCCGCGGACCGGGGGATCTGCCCCCCGGTGGCGAGCTCGTCGGCCAGCACGTGCAGCACGCCCGACGACGACAGGTTCCCGACCCGGGCGAGCGACCGCCAGCTCGCCTCGAAGGTCTCGTCGGGCAGCTCCAGCGCGTTCGCGGCCGCCCGCAGGATGCGCGGGCCGCCCGTGTGCGCGACCCACGTGCCGACGTCCGCGACCTTCAGGCCGTGCGCGGCGAGCAGGTGCACGACGCTCGGCCCGAGGCTGCACTCGACGATCTCCGCCAGCCCGGCCGCCAGCACGATCCGGAAGCCGCCGCTGCCGATGTCCCAGCCGAGGGCGCCCGCCGTGTCGGGGTACATCGCGCTGCGGGTGTCGACGACGTCGACCCCGCCCACCACGTCATGCGCGCGGTCGCTGCCGACCATGACGGCCGCGGCGGCACCGTCGCCGAACAGGCCGCTGGACACGATGTTCGCCATCGAGTCGTCGCCCTGCTGCAGCGTCAGGGAGCACAGCTCGACCGAGACGAGCAGGGCGACGTCCTGCGGGTGGCCCTGCAGGTAGTCGCGCACCCGTGCGATCCCGGCCGCTCCCGCCACGCAGCCCAGGCCGAACACGGGGAGGCGCTTGACGTCGGCGCGCAGGCCGAGCCGGTCGACCAGGAGGGCGTCCACCGACGGGGCGGCGATCCCGGTGATCGAGGTGAACAGCAGGAAGTCGACGTCCGCGGCGACCAGGCCGGCGGCATCGAGCGCCTGCCGGCACGCGTCCGCTGCGAGCGCGGTGCCCACGCGGACGAACGCCTCGTTCGCGGCGGTGAAGGTGGTGAGTCCGGCATACTCGCCCAGCGGCAGGGCGAGGTGGCGGGTCTCCACCCCGGTCGCGGCATGGATCCGCGCGATCGTCGCGCGGCGTCGGGGGTCCGAGGAGAGCAGTGGGGCGATCGTGGCCGTGATCTCGCTCTGGGCGTGGACGTGCTCCGGCAGCACGGGGGCGACCGAGGCAATGCGGACCATTCGGGCATCGTGCCACCCTTGGGCGCGTCCGGCACGAGACGGGGGTCACCACCGATGAGCTCTCATCCGACCAGGGACGACGACGCCGTCCGGGCGGACGCCGCCCCGGCTCCCCGGCGGGGCCTGCGGCGGGCGGCCGACCTGGCGCTGGCGTCCCATCCCGGCCCCACCGTCGTGGTGACGGCCTTCTCGCTGGCCATGGCCGCGGGCGCCGGTGCGTCCGCCCCGGTCACGGCCCTCGTCGGCGCCGCCATCCTGTCCGGCCAGCTCTCGATCGGCTGGTCGAACGACTGGGTCGACGCCGGACGGGACGCGGCGGTGGGCCGCACCGACAAGCCCGTGGGTACCGGCCGCCTGCCGGTCTCGACGGTCCGTGCGGCGGCCCTGGCGGCAGCGGCGGCCTGCGTGCTGCTGTCGTTGGCGCTGGGCTGGCGGGCGGGCCTGGTGCACCTGGCGACCGTGGCGTCCGCGTGGGCCTACAACCTGCGCCTCAAGAGCACCGTGTGGTCGTGGGCGCCGTACGCGTTCTCGTTCGGCTTCCTGCCGATGGCGATCGCGCTCGCGCTCCCCGGTGCGCCCGTCGCCGCCTGGTGGGCCGTCGGCGCCGGCGCGCTGCTGGGCATCGGTGCGCACGGCGCCAACGTGGTGCCCGACCTGCAGGACGACCGGGCCACCGGCGTGCGCGGTCTGCCGCACCGGGTGGGTGGCACGGTGACGAGCATCGGCAGTGCGCTCGCCCTGCTGTCCGCCACGCTGCTCGTCGTCCTGGCGCCCGCCGGTCCGCCGAGCGCCGCCGCCGCCGCGGTCCTCGTCGCCGCTGTGGGCCTCACGATCGCCGGGACGGTGCTGGCGCTCAGCGGCGGCCGCAGCAGGCTGCCGTTCGCGTTCGCGATGGCCGTGGCCGCGGTGGACGTCGTGCTCCTGGTGCTCTCCGACTGGGTCCGCTGACGCCGCGTCACCAGTGCGCGGGCGGGGCCATACCGGTCGGCAGGCGGGTGGTCGCAGCGCCCTGGGCGGACGCGACCTGCGGCGGCGTGAGGAAGAGGGCGTCCGTCAGGTCGGCGCCGGCGAGGCGCGCACCGCGCAGGTCGGCCCCGAGCAGGTCCGCCAGGCGCAGGTCCGCGTCACGCAGGTCGGCGCCGATCAGGAGGGCGCCGCGCAGGTCGGCACCGCGCAGGTCGGCGCGCGCCAACGTCGCACCCGTCAGGTCGGCGCCACGGGCTCGTCGGGCCGGCAGGCCGTGCCGGGCCAGCGCGCTCACCCGGCCCAGCAGCTCCCCGACGCGGGGCTGCAGGTCCGGACCGTCGGCGGCCTCGGACACCTCCGCGCGGACGCGGGCGACCTCCTCGTGCAGCGCTGCGGCGGCGGGGACCGCGAGCGCCTGGGTCAGGTACCAGAGGAGCTCGTGCAGCCCGCGCATCGCGGTGAACGCAGCGAACATCTCGCCGGCGATCGCCGGCTCGTCGCGCCAGGTGCGGCCGCCGAAGAGCTGCTGCGTGACGCGCTGACCGGCGCCGAAGCACTCGTAGACGGTGCAGCCGGGGAACCCGCGGGTGCGCAGGTCGGCGTGAACGACGCACCGGAAGTCCGCCTGCAGGTTGCGGCACGGGGTGCCGGCCGGCTTGTCGAACGCGAAGTCCGACGAGCGCTGGAACGCGTGCGCGACGCAGCACAGACCGGCGCAGCGCGCACAGTCCGAGGCCAGCTCCAGCGGGCGACTGCTCACTCTCCGAGCGTAGGCGTGTCTGCCTGCGGCAGATCTGCGCAGGGCGGATTCGCACGCGCTCCATGCCCCGGCGGTGCGACGGTCGAGGAGAACACCGACACCGGAGGAACCCATGGTCGAGACACCCACGATCCGCCCGTTCGACGACGACCTGTCCACCCGCCTGCTGCACCAGCGCATCGTCGTGCTGGGTCAGGAGGTCGACGACCCCGTGGCCAACCGCGTCTGCGCGCAGCTGCTCCTGCTCTCGGCGGAGGACCCGCGTCGCGACATCTCGCTGTACATCAACTCCCCGGGCGGCTCGGTGAGCGCCGCCCTCGCGATGTACGACACGATGCGGCTCATCCCGAACGACGTGTCGACCCTGGCCATGGGCCTGGCGGCGAGCGCGGCGCAGTTCCTGCTCAGTGCGGGCACGCCGGGCAAGCGGTTCGCGCTGCGGCACTCGCGCGTGCTCATGCACCAGCCGTCGGGCGGCATCGGCGGCACCGCGGTCGACATCGCGATCCAGGCGCAGAACATGGCCCACGTGAAGCGGACCATGCAGTCGCTCATCGCGGAGCACACGGGTCAGACGGTCGAGACGATCGAGCGCGACGCCGATCGCGACCGCTGGTTCACTGCGCAGGAGGCCCAGGCGTACGGGTTCGTCGACCGGGTGGTCGAGCACCTCGACGACGTGCGCCCGGACGCCGCGCTGCGACGGGCGGGTCTGTGATGGCCGGCCAGTACACGATCCCCGTGGTGATCGAGCAGCGGCCCACGGGGGAGCGCGCGTCCGACATCTACTCGCGGCTGCTCACCGACCGGATCATCTTCCTGGGCACCGAGATCGACGACGGCGTGGCCAACGTGGTGATCGCGCAGCTGCTCCACCTGCAGTCCGAGAGCGAGGACTCGCCCATCAACCTCTACATCAACTCCCCGGGCGGCTCGATCACCGCGCTGCTGGCCGTCTACGACACCATCCGCTACATCAAGCCGACCGTGGCCACGTTCTGCCTCGGCCAGGCGGCCTCCGCGGCGGCCGTGCTGCTCGCCGCGGGCACGCCGGGCAACCGCCACGTGCTCGAGCACGCCCGGGTGCTGCTGCACCAGCCGTCTGGCGGGTCGGAGGGCACCGCGGCGGACCTGGAGATCCAGGCGCGGGAGATCACGCGGCTGCGCGAGCAGGTCGACGAGATCCTGCACCGGCACACGGGCCAGCCGCTGGCCAAGCTGCGTGCCGACACCGAGCGGGACCTGATCCTCACGGCGCAGCAGGCAGTCGACTACGGGCTGGCCGACCGCGTGGTGACGACGCTGAAGCGGGGGTGACGGCCAGTCAGGCGGCGAGCAGGAACCCGTCGTCCGCGCGGGCCGTCAGCGTGGTCACGCCGGCCAGCTCACGCCCCGCGCCCGCCCGCGCGGCGGCGGGCGCGGTCAGGTCGACGACCACGCGGCCCTCCGCCCGCGCGAGCTGCGCGTGCGCCGTGCCGACGAGGTCGACCAACCGCAGCCCGAGCGCCCGGCACACCGCGGCGAGCACCTCCGACGAGGCCTCCTTCCGACCGCGCTCGACCTCGGACAGGTACGCGACCGAGACGCGGGCGTCCTGGGCGACGTCGCGCAGCGTGCGGCCCTGGTCCTCGCGCCGCTCGCGCAGGACGGCGCCGACGAGCCGGCGCAGCAGGGGCTCGGATCGGTGCTCGAGGTGCGGCGTCATCGCGTCCTCCGGGTGCGTCGGCTGGTCCTTGCCACGCTAGCCCGCGCGAGCACCCGGTCGCCCGCGCGACCCTTCTGCCCTGAGCGGACGCCGTTCAGCCGAGCTCGACCTGCCGGTCGCTGGCCGCGTCCCGCCCGACGAGCGCCCGGCCGACCGATCCCAGCTCGATCACGCCGTCGGGGTAGCTCGCGCGGAACAGAGGGATGCCGGTCGCCGGGTCGTACGCCGCGAGCGCCGGGACGCCGCTCGTGCCGGTGCGCTCGAGTGCCGCGAGGACGTGGGCGCCGTCGGTGAGCAGGGCCGACGGCGTGAGGCCGGTCAGCTCGTCCGTGCGCCACAGCTCACGACCCGACCGCCCGTCCAGGGCCACCACGGCGCGCTCGGTGGTGACCACGACGCGCCCGCGGACGACGAGCGCGGTGGTCGTGGAGCGCACGTCGGCCGACCAGAGCTCGTCCCCGGTCGCGTCGTCCCAGGCGTGCAGCGACCGGTCGGCGGTGAGCAGCAGACCGGGCACGCTGCCGTCGTCGACGCCGACCGTCACCGGGGTGCCGTCGACGGCGACGTCTCCGGCGGGATCGCCGTCCGCCGCGAGGAAGGTGGCGCGGGAGGTGCCGTCGAACGCCTGGCCGAGGAGGACCAGCGTGTCGTCGCGCGGGTCCGTCTCCAGGCCCCAGCCCCAGCCGGCACCGGGTGTGTCGCCGCCGGGAGCCGTGATGCCGTCGCGGACGACGGCACCCTCCGAGGACAGGAGCGTCAGCTCCCCGCCCGGCATGGACACCGCGATCAGGTCGCCGGCGCGGAACACCGATGCGTCGCGGGGCCCGGGGGTCCAGGCGTCCTCATAGGTCCACCGCTGCTCGCCGGTGAGCGGGTCGTAGGCGGTCACGGTCATCGACTCCCCGCGCAGGCCCCCGACGACCGCGAGCGAGGGGAGCGCCGCGATGCTCGTGCCCTGGGCGAGCGGCCGGCGCGCGACGACAGACCCGTCGGCGGTGTCGAGAACCACCAGCTCGGTCGAGGTGGCCGGGACCTCCTCGACCGCGCCGGTGTCCAGCACGCGCCGAGCACCGTCGGTGACCACGCAGAGCACGTGGTCGGCGGCCGCCGTCCCCGCGCCCCGCGGCTCGTCCGTGGTGCAGACGGTGTCGCCGAACGTCCGCACGGTGTCCGCCAGGACGGGGGTGGCACCGAGCAGTGCGGTGGTCCACCCGCGGCCCTGGTCGCCCGGCACCATCCACCGGTAGCTCTGCGCACCGTCCTCGCCCCGGATCAGCGTGCCGGCGGGCTCGCCCACCAGGGTCACCAGGTCCTGGGGCCCGAGCGTGCGCAGCACCTCGAGCGTGTCGTCGACGGGCGCGAGGACCCCCGGCACGCGAGCGAGCCGCGCCTGGGCGGCGTCCTCCCGCGACGCCGTCACCCACTGGACGGCGCCGAGCGCCAGCACGACGGCCGCCGCACCGGCGGCCCACCGGCGCGGGTGGCGCGTCCGCGCCGGGGCGGACCGGGGTTCGGGGGCGTCGGCCTCGTGCAGCTCCACCTGCTGCAGCGCGCCCCTGCGTCCCATGGCCGGACAGTACGACACCGCGACACGCCCTCGACGGCGGATCGCGCGACGCCACGTACTGTCGGGCGGTGCGCGAGCGTGACGACGTCCCGGGTCTGACGGCGTGCTCGCTGTGCGCGGGGGAGACCCTCGACGGCACCGACCCCCTGCCGGGCGGTCAGGCGGAGCGGCTGCGCAGGCTCGCCGACACCGGCGCCGCGCGGCTGACGTGGGTCGAGTGCCTGGACGAGTGCGAACGCGGGGACGTCGTCGTCGCGCGTCCCGCCGGTCGGTGCCGACGCGCCGGCGCCGCACCGGTGTGGTTCGAGCGGCTCGCCGGCGAGGACCTCACGTCCTCGCTCGGGACATGGCTGCGCGCCGGTGGCCCGGGTGCCGCCTCCGTCCCGTCCGCGCTCGGGGGCCTGGTGGTCGACCGTGCCGAGCCGGTCGAGGGGACGGCGTGACCGCTCAGCTCGACACGTCCGCCGTGGTGAACCGGCTCCACGCCAGCGCCCCGAAGATCACCACCCAGGCGGCCTGCAGCGCGAGCCCCTGACCGAGGACCCCCCAGTCGGGCTCGAGCCGGAGGAACTCGGCGAAGTCCAGCCAGTGGTGGGTCAGCAGGGCGGGGGCGACCGTCTGGAGCTGGGGGAGCTGGTCGAGCACGCCGCAGACGATCGCGGTGACGACCGTCGCGGCCATCGCGCCGACGGGCACCTCGGTCAGCGTCGAGAAGAACAGCCCGACCGCCACGAGCCCGGTCATGGACAGCCCGACGTAGAGCACGACCGCGGCGACCCGCACGATCCCGTCGCCGAGCGGGACGGTGGTCCCCGACAGCAGGGTGACGCCGCGCAGGCCGAAGAACGCGGCACCGGCCACCACCCCGACGACCGCGATCGCCAGCACCGCCGATGCCGCGAACGCCAGGGCGCCGACGGCCTTGACGGCGAGCAGCCGGCCGCGCGCCACCGGGACGGTGAGCAGGTACCGCAGCGTGCCGGCGGCGGCCTCGCCCGCGATGGCGTCCCCCGAGGCGATGCCGATGGTCAGCGGCAGCAGGAACGGCAGGCACAGGAACAGCGACGCGATGACCAGGAACAGCCCGTTGCCGGTCACCCGGCCCACGAATCCGGGCCCCTGCCCGTCCAGGGCGGTGTCCTGCGAGAGGAACAGCACCGTGCCCAGCAGCAGGGGCACGAGCGCGAGACCGGTCAGCAGGACCAGGTTGCGGCGCCGCCCGAGCACGAGGCGCAGCTCGCTGCGCACGAGCCGCAGCAGCGCGCCGCGCACCGGGGTCGGTGCGGTCACGGGCTCAGCGAGCGACATCGAAGCCCTCCCCGGTCAGCTCGACGAAGATCTGCTCCAGGTTCGGCCGGCGCACCTCGAGGCCCAGCAGGTCGACGCCCGCGTGCACGAGAGCCGCGGACGCCTTCTCCGGGGGCACCACGCCCAGGAGCGCGGAGACGGTGACGCCCTCGGCCTGCACCTCCGTCAGGCCCAGTCCCGTCAGCACCTCCCCGGCGGCGCCCACCTGGTCCACCGACGTCCGCACGGACAGCCGGGGCAGGCCGCGTGCGACGAGCTCGGCGCGGTCGCCCTGCAGCAGCAGGTGGCCGGCGCTCATGATCCCGACGTGCGAGCAGACCTGCTCGATCTCGGCGAGCAGGTGCGACGACACCAGCACGGTCGTGCCGCCCTCGGCAAGCTCGCGCACCAGGGTGCGCACCTCCCGGGTGCCCTGCGGGTCGAGGCCGTTGGTCGGCTCGTCGAGCACCAGCAGCTCGCGGGGGCGCAGCAGTGCCGCCGCCAGCCCGAGCCGCTGCTTCATGCCCAGCGAGTACTGCCGGTACGGCTTGCCGGCCGCCGCGGCGAGCCCGACCCGGTCGAGCGCGTCGTCGGCGCGCCGCCGGGCCGTGCGCGGATCGGCGGTCGCGTCGCTCGCATCGAGGCGCGCGAGGTTGGCCAGGCCCGTCAGGTACGGGTGGAAGGCGGGCCCTTCGACGAGCGCGCCGACCCGCGGCAGCACGTCGGCGCCCGCCTCGGGCATCTGCCCGCCCAGCAGGGACGCGCGTCCGCTCGTCGGGCGGACCAGGCCCAGCAGCATCCGGATCGTGGTCGTCTTTCCCGAGCCGTTCGGCCCGATGAACCCGTAGACCGCGCCGCGGGGGACCCGCAGGTCGATGCCGGCCACCGCCACCTGCCCGGAGCGGAACCGCTTGGTCAGGCCGTCGGTCCGGATGGCGAGGTCACGCCCGGACGCGGCGACGGCCGCACCCGCAGGTGCGGCCGTCGCCGTCGGGTCGCTCACCGGGCCGCCATGGCCTGGAGCGTGGCGCCGGGCACCGCGCCGACCAGCACGCGGCCGTCGTCGGTCACCAGCACGGACAGCAGCGCGGAGGAGAGCAGGCGCCCCTCCGGGACGGGCGTGGTCAGCGTGTCGTAGAGCGCCGTGGTGTCGAGGTCGCCCAGCGGGGACCCGGAACCCTCCTCGGGTGCGAACTCCGAGTACAGCTCCTCGGCCCCCTTCGAGCCGAAGGACTTCTCGACACCCGGCAGGCCGGCCGCGGCCGGGTCACCGGCCACCAGGGCCGCCACGTCGAGGCCGGAGGCCTGCACGACGGTGTCCCAGCCCGTGCCGCTGACGGTCACGCCCTCGGGCAGCTCCGTGCTCGGCGTTGCAGCCTCGGCCGGGGGATCGGGGAGCGGCACGACCACGTCGCGGGTCGACGCCCCGGCGGGGGCGGAGAACGCGAGGACCGAGTCGGCCGGCGTCGCGAACGACACGTCGGTGAACCCGAGCTCGAGCGCCGGGGTGCGGCTGTCGGACGTCCCCCACACCTGGACGCGCAGCGGAGTCGACGTCTCCGCGTCCACGGCCACGACGATCCGTGCCACGAGCGTCGTGTCGCTGCGCGGCGTCACCACCAGCTGGTAGGCAGCGCGGCCGGCCACCTCGGTCTGCGCGTCGAGCGTCACGGTGGACGACTCCTCGGCGAGCCCGACCGCCTGGCGCCCGGCCTCCTGCGGCGTCGGCAGGTCACCCTGCACGGGCAGCTCACCGGCCTCCGCCTTCGCCTCCAGCTCGTCGAAGCGGACAGCGTCCGCCGCGCTCAGGGCGTAGTGCACGACCGCGTCGTCCCTGCTCGAGTACGTCCACGCCTCGGGCCCGTCCTGGACCACCGAGAACTCCGACGTGGGACCGAGCAGCGCGACGCGCGACCGCTGCTCGCCGTCCGACCAGACGCGCAGCGTGGAGCTGCCGCCCAGCAGGTTGATCGGGTCCGCGCCGCTGACCGCTCCCAGCGGGAGCTCCGGCAGCCCGAGGCGGGCCGTGTAGACCACCGTGCCGGACAGCGCGGAGGGCTCCGCGGCGGCCACCTGGGCGGCGAGCTCCTCGGGGCTGATGCTCGGCAGGCCGGCGTCGTCCGCGGAGGCGAACAGCGGAGGGGCGGCGAAGGCCAGCCCGACCGCGACGGCGGCCACCACCGGGACGGCCCAGCGGGTGCGGGCGGAGAGGGCGGTGCGGCGGGGGTTCGTGCGACGCGGCTCGTTCATGACCCCACTGTGCCTCGCCCACGCTGAGGGCACGCTGAGAGAGCGCAGCCGAGCCTGCGCCGGGGCCCCGCGCGGTGACATGCTCGCGGCATGCGGGTCCTGGTGGTCGACGACGAACGCGCCCTGGTGCGCGCCCTGCACCGCGGCCTGACCGCCGAGGGGTTCGCGGTCGACGTGGCCTACGACGGGCAGAGCGGGCTCGAGCTCGCCTCGCAGGAGGAGTACGACGCGATCGTGCTCGACGTGATGCTGCCGCGGCGCAACGGCTACGACGTGGTCACCGAGCTGCGCGCGCGGGACGTGCGGACGCCGGTGCTCATGCTCAGCGCCAAGGACGGCGCCTACGACGTGGCCGACGGGCTCGACGTGGGAGCCGACGACTACCTCACCAAGCCCTTCGCGTTCGTCGTGCTCGTCTCGCGGCTGCGGGCGCTGCTGCGCCGGCAGGGCCAGGTGCGACCCCCGGTGCTCAGCGTCGGGGACCTGACGCTCGACCCCGCCACCCGGCGCGTGACCCGCTCGGGGGAGACGGTCGCCCTGACCACGCGCGAGCTGGCGCTGCTGGAGTACCTCATGCACCACGCCGACCGGGTGGTCGGCAAGGTCGAGCTGCGCGACCACGTGTGGGACGGCACGGGAGAGGACGTCAACGTGGTCGAGGTGTACGTCGGGTACCTGCGGCGCAAGCTCGGCCGGGACGCCGTCGAGACGGTCCGCGGGGCCGGGTACCGCGTGGCGGGGTGAGCGTGCCGGGCGGTCGCCGCGGGGCCTCGCTGCGGCTGCGGCTGACGCTGATCGCGTCGGGCGCGGTGTGCGTCGCGCTCGTCGTGGGGGCGGTCGCGCTCACGGGCGTCCTGCGCAGCACCCGGGTCGACGCCCTGGGCGACGTGGCGCGCGACCGGGCGGCGACGGTGGCGGCGCTCGCCTCCGAGGACCGGCTCCCGGAGAGCCTGCCCGTCGCCGAGCCCGGGGAGATCGTGCAGCTGATCGACGAGGACGGCGCGGTCCTGGCGACGTCGCCCAACGCGAGCCGGACGCTGCCGGTGGTGCCCACCGACGTGCTGGCGGGCCTGAGCGGCGTGTCGACGACGCAGGTGAGCGCGTACGACGACGCGGCGCGGGTCGCCGTCCGGGCCACCACCTACCAGGGCAGCCCCGCGACCGTCGTCGCCACGGTGCCGCTGACCGAGGTGCAGGGCGTCCTCGACGCGCTGCGCGTGGCGCTCGCGGTGGTGGTGCCCCTGCTGACCGTGGCGCTCGGGGTGGTCGTCTGGCTCATCCTGGGGCGGGCGCTGCGGCCGGTCGAGGAGCTGCGGCGAGGTGCCGCGCTGGTCGCGTCGTCGGGCGGTCCGGGGTCGCTGCCCGTGCCGGCCCGCGACGACGAGCTCGGGGCGCTGGCCCGCACGCTCAACTCGATGCTCGACCGGCTGGAGGCGGGTGCCGAGCGGCAGCGGGCGTTCGTCGCCGACGCCGCGCACGAGCTGCGCTCCCCGCTCGCCGCGCTGCGGACCAGCATCGAGGTCGCGCGGGCGCACCCCGACTCCTACGGCACCGACGAGCTCGCGTCCGACCTCGAGGGAGAGGTGCTGCGGATGCAGGTGCTGGTCGACGACCTGCTGCTCCTCGCGCGGGTGGGCTCGACCCCGCTGGAGGACGCCGACCTGGACCTCGCGGAGGTGGCGCGCGACGCGGTGCGCCCGTCGGACCCGGTCACGGTCACGGGGGCGGGGCGTGCGCGCGGCGATGCGCGGGCCGCCGCACGCGTGGTGCGCAACCTCGTCGACAACGCCGTCCGGCACGCGGCGTCGCGGGTCGAGGTGGTGCTCGCCGACGGCGTGGTCCGGGTCGACGACGACGGCGCCGGCCTGGCACCGGCGGACCGGGAGCGGGTGTTCGAGCGGTTCGTGCGGCTCGACGAGGCGCGGGAACGGGATGCGGGCGGCAGCGGTCTGGGGCTGGCGATCGCACGGGAGATCGCGCGCGAGCAGGGTGGCGACGTGGTGCTCGGCGTCGCCGAGCTGGGCGGGCTGCGGGCCGAGCTGCGGCTGCCACGCTGACGATCGTCCGCCGGAGCCGTAGCGTGGGAACGGCGACCCACGGAGGTGACGATGGCCGAGCACGACCCGGTACGCGACGCTGCCCGGTACCGCGTGCGGCGCGACTCCCCAACTGGGCAGGAACCGAGCGAGCAGGGCGAGGACGCCGCCCCGCCGGGCCGGATGGAGAACCGGCACCTGTGGGTCGACGTGCTCGTCGACCAGGCCGTCGCGCGGGGCGAGTTCGACAACCTGGCCCTGGCCGGCAAGCCGATCCCCGGCATCACGGCCCACGACCCGGACTGGTGGCTCAAGGCGCTCATCGAGCGCGAGCAGATCTCGGGCGTCCTGCCGGAGGCGATCCAGCTGCGCAAGGACGACGCGGTGCTCGCCGACCGGCTGGACGCGCTCCGCACCGAGCAGCAGGTGCGCGACGCGGTCGAGGAGTTCAACGCGCGGGTCGTCTCGGCACGCCGTCAGCTGCTGGGCGGTCCGCCGGTGGTCACGCCGCTGCGCGACGTCGAGCACGAGGTCCACGAGTGGTCGGCCCGGCGCCTGCCGCCACCCGGACCGCCGGCACCGGCGGCCGAGCCGCCCCGGCGGCGCCACGGGTGGCGCCGCCGAGGCCGTTCCGGCTGAGCGAGGTCAGGCGCGGTTCTCGAGCGCCGGGACGATCGTCGTCGGGATCGCGAAGGCCAGCGAGACCGCCACGATGCCGCCGGCGAACGTCCACGCGCCCCAGTCGCCCACGTTGAAGGAGATCGCGAACAGGGCGAAGCCGAGCACGAACAGCAGGGCGGGGAAGACGACGCTCAGGAAGCGTCCGGGCGTGGCCGACCCGTCGTCCTCGCGGGGTTCGATCACCGGGTACGTCATGGTCGTCCTCCTGGAGTGCTGGTACCCCCGGCGTGGGTTCCACCGGGGGTACCAGGGTAGTCAGTGCGTCAGGGCCGCCGCCGACTCGTCGACCGGTGCCCCGTGCGACGTCGGGGCCGCCCGCACGAAGAACGCCGCGGGGATCGCGATCAGCGAGATCCCGGCACCCACCAGGAACGCCGCGTGGATACCGCCCGCAGTCGAGCCGACCACGCCCGCGCCGTCGGCCGCGAGCGTCGCGCTCTGCGCCGTCAGGACGGTGACGAACAGTGCCGTCCCGGCCGCACCGGCCACCTGCTGCACGGTGCCGACCATCGCGCTGCCGTGCGAGTACAGGCGCATCGGCAGCGAGCCCAGGGCCGAGGTGAACAGGGGCGTGAAGATCAGCGCCAGACCCGCGCTGAGGGTCACGTGGCAGGCCAGCATGACCCACGGGGAGCTCGTGGCGGTCAGCAGGGTGAAGCCCCATCCGGCCGCGCTGACGACGATCGTGCCCGGCACCAGCAGCGGCCGCGGGCCCACCCGGTCGTACGCGCGGCCCACGCTGGGTGCCAGCAGCCCCATGAGCAGGCCGCCGGGCAGGAGCAGGAGCCCGGTCTGCAGCGCCTCGAGCTCGAGCACCCGCTGCGCGTACAGCGGCAGCAGGATCAGCGTCCCGAACAGCGACATCATGCTGATGGCCATGACGACGACCGAGATGGCGAAGTTGGACGACGAGAACGTCCGCAGGTCGAGCAGCGCGTCGTCGACCCGCTGCAGCCGGACCTGGCGCAGGACGAAGACGACGAGGGACACCGCTCCGGCCCCGAGCGACGCCCAGGTCACGGTGGAGAGCCCGGTCGTCGCCGCCTCGCCGAGCCCGCTGAGGCCGTACACGAGCCCGCCGAACGCGACTGCGGAGAGGATCACCGACGGGACGTCGACACGGGCGCGGCGGGTCTCGGTCAGGTTGGGCAGCCGGATGGCGCCGAGCGCCAGCGCGCCCAGCGCGATGGGCAGGACGAGCGCGAACAGCCACCGCCAGTCGAGCACGCTGAGGATGAGCCCCGAGACGGTGGGGCCGATGGCCGGGGCCACCGAGATGACGATCGAGATGTTGCCCATCGTGCGTCCGCGGCTCTCGGGCGGCGTGACCGTCATGACGGTGGTCATGAGCAGCGGCAGCATGATCGCCGTGCCGCACGCCTGGACGACGCGGCCCGTGATGAGCAGGTCGAACCCGGGCGCCAGGGCGCAGATTGCCGTGCCCAGGCTGAACAGCACCATGGCCGCGAGGAACGTCGCGCGGGTGGTGAACCGCTGGATGGCGAACCCGGTCACCGGGATGACGACCGCCATCGTGAGCATGAACGCCGTGGTCACCCACTGGGCGGTGCTCGCCGGGATGTCGAGGTCGGTCATCAGGCGCGGCAGGGCGACGCCCATGATCGTCTCGTTGAGGATGACCACGAACGTCGAGATCAGCAGCAGCCGGACCGCCAGGCGGTCCCGCACCGCGGTGCCGGTCGCCGGGTCGGGCGGCGTGGTGGTCAGGGTCTCGTCGGTCACAGGTCACCTCGGTCTGCGCAGGAGTGGGCGTGGTGCGCGGCGGGGGTGGCGCGGCGCGGACGGTTGGCCCAGTCTGTGCGGCACGAACCGGACGAGTCGACGCAATTCGCTGTCGGAAGACAACAACCGCCCGTCACCAGGTGGACGAACGGGAACGCGACGATTCGACACGTCGCGCCGAGGAGCTCGCGTCAGTGCAGCGGGCGGGCCCGAGGGGCGCGCGGTCCGAACTTGGGGGCGCGCGCGGCCTGGGTGAGCTCGAGGAGCCGGATCACGCGCTGGCGATGACCCGCCCAGGGCGCCAGCAGGCGCAGCATCCCGGCGTCGTCCGTGCGGTCACCGGTCAGCGCCCAGCCGACCAGGTCCGACAGGTGGTAGTCACCGATCGAGACGGCATCGGCGTCGCCCAGCGCGCGGGAGGCGACCTCCGCGACGGTCCACGGCCCGATGCCGTGCACGGTGAGCAGCCGTCGGCGCGCCTCCTCGAGCGGCAGGTTCACGCCCTCCTGCAGGCGGTGCGCGACCTCCGCGGCCCGCAGCACCGTCCCCGCCCTGGCCTCCTCGACGCCGGCCCGCCGCCAGTCCCAGACCGGGACCGCCCGCCACGCCGCGGCGGTCGGCGGGACCCGGAGCGAGCGTGGGGCCGGACCGGGCGCCGGCGTGCCGTGCTGCTGCAGCAGCCGCCGCCACGACGCCTTGGCGTCGAGGCCGACGACGCGCTGCTCGAGCACCGCGGGAACGAGTGCCTCGAGCACGTTGCCCGACCGCGGGATGCGCATCGCCGCCCGGCCGCGGTACGCCTCGCGGACCACCGGGTGCAGGGTCGGGTCGAATCCGGTGGGGTCGTCGCGAGCCCCCAGCAGGTCGGGGACGCCCGCCACCGCACGTTCGGCACCGGGCCCCCAGGCGGTCACGTGGATGCCGTCCCGGCGCACGAGGAGGTGGCGGGTGGCGGGGCCGTCGGCGGTGCCGGTCGCCTGCCACACCGACCCGTCCGGGGCGAACCACCAGGCGGGGTCGCCCGCGCCGCGTCGGAGCGCAGCCAGGGTCAGGCGCACGGCGACGGGCTCCCGCGGCCGGTAGACGGACGTGACGCACGCCTGCTCGATCGGGACGGTGCTCACACCCACCACTATGCGCCGCGCCACCGACTCCTCGCGCCGCCGCCCTGCTCGCGCGCAGCCCCGCTCCGCTGCCGACACACTGGGCGTCATGACGATCCGTACGGGCATCTCGGGCTGGCGCTACGCACCGTGGCGCAAGGTCTTCTACCCGGTCGGGCTGCCCCAGCGCCGCGAGCTGGAGTACGCCTCCCACCGGCTCACGTCGATCGAGATCAACGGGTCGTTCTACTCGCTGCAGCGGCCGGAGAGCTACCAGGCGTGGGTCGCGCAGACGCCCGACGACTTCCTGTTCTCCGTCAAGGGCCCCCGCTTCGTGACGCACATGAAGAAGCTGGCGGACGTGCGGGTGCCCGTCGCGAACTTCTTCGCCAGCGGGGTCCTCGCGCTCGGGCCCAAGCTCGGACCCGTCCTGTGGCAGCTGCCCCCCAACCTCGGGTTCCACCCCGACCGCCTGGCCGCGTTCTTCGACCTGCTGCCGCGCACGACGTCCGCCGCCGCGGCGTTGGCCACCGAGCACGACGAACGGCTCGACGACCGGGCATGGACCACGACCGACGCCGACCGCCCGCTGCGCCACGTGCTCGAGGTCAGGCACCGCAGCTTCGAGGATCCCGCGTTCGTCGAGCTGCTGCGGGCGCACGGGATCGGGGTCGTCGTCGCGGACGCGGCCGGCCGGTGGCCCGTGATCGAGGACGTCACCGCCGACCTCGTCTACGTGCGGCTGCACGGTGAGACCGAGCTGTACGCCAGCGGCTACGACGACGACGCGCTCGACCGGTGGGCCGACAAGGTCCGCGCGTGGGCGTCCGGCGGCCAGGCGCCGGGTGCCCGCACGCTCGCCGGTCCGGCGGAGACCGTCGCGGAGCGCGACGTGTTCGTGTACTTCGACAACGACATCAAGGTCCGCGCCCCGTACGACGCGATGGCCCTCGCCGGCCGACTGGGCCTCGAGCCCGCCGGGCTGTCCTCCGTGAGGGCGTGAGCTCGGCGCGAGATCGTGGGTCCGGCGCGAGATCGTGGGTGCGAACTGACGATCTCGTGACCAAGGCACGATCTCGTCGGGCGTCGGGCGTCGGGCGGCGTGCGGCGTGCGGGGATTGTCGGGCGTCGGTGGCGCGGCGGCGGGACGGTTGTGGCCGGCCCGCCGTGGGTCAGTGGCCGCGGAGGCGCTGGATCAGTCGGCGGTCGCGCTTGGTGGGCCGCCCGGCGCCGCGGTCGCGCTCGCCCGCGACCACGTGCTCCTTGGGCAGCGGCGCGGGGGAGCGGTCGAGGTAGCAGGCCACCGCCACCGGGGCGCCGACGCGCTTGACGACGGCCCGCTGCACGACGACGATCCGCTCGCGCTCGCCGCCGCGGACGTGCACCTCGTCGCCGGGGACCACCATCGTCGCGGGCTTGGCGCGGTCGCCGTTGACCCGCACGTGCCCGGCACGGCAGGCGGCCGCGGCGGCGGACCGCGTGGGGAACAGCCGCACCGCCCACGTCCACGCATCCACGCGCGCCCGCGTCACCTCACCCATCCCACGAGCCTCTCACGCGCACGACGGCGGCCTGCGGGCCGAGGGGCTGCAGGCGCTCGTCGGGCGGTAGCGCGGCGAGCCGAGCCAGGGCGTGGTGGTGGAGCGGTCGGCCGGCTCACCACTTGAGCCCGACAACGAGAAGACCTCGTCGCGCCGGGTGCGACGAAGTCTTCTCGTCGTGCGGACCAGATCAGGCGCGCAGCTCGAGGTAGCGGCTGATCAGCGCGCGCGTGGACGGGTCCTGGGCCTCGAGTGCCGCCGTGTCGCCCTGCACCGCGGGGGCGATCTCGAGCGCGAGCTTCTTGCCCAGCTCCACGCCCCACTGGTCGAACGAGTCGATGCCCCAGACGATGCCCTGCACGAACGTGATGTGCTCGTACAGCGCGATGAGCTGGCCGAGGACGCTCGGGGTGAGGGCTGGGGCGAGGATCGACGTCGTCGGCCGGTTCCCGGAGAACACGCGCGCGGGCACGATGTCCTCGGCGACGCCGTCGGCGCGGACCTCCTCGGCGGTCTTGCCGAACGCGAGCGCCTTGGTCTGCGCGAAGAAGTTGGCCAGGAACAGCCCGTGCACGTCGACGCCGTCGTCGGCCAGCGGGTGCGCCGGGTTGGCGACCGCGATGAAGTCGGCGGGAATCAGGCGCGTGCCCTGGTGGATGAGCTGGTAGAACGCGTGCTGGCCGTTGGTGCCGGGCTCGCCCCAGAACACCTCACCGGTCTGCGTGGTGACGGGGGAGCCGTCCCAGCGGACCGACTTGCCGTTGGACTCCATGGTGAGCTGCTGCAGGTACGCGGCGAACCGGTGCAGATGCTGGGCGTAGGGGAGCACCGCGTGGGTGTGCGCGCCGAGGAAGTTGACGTACCAGACGTTCAGCAGCCCCATCAGGACCGGCACGTTCTGCGCGAACGGCGTCGTCGCCACGTGCTCGTCGACGGCGTGGAAGCCGGCCAGGAACTCCCGGAACGCGTCGGGCCCGACCGCTATGGCCAGCGACGTGCCGATGGTCGAGTCCACCGAGTAGCGTCCGCCGACCCAGTCCCAGAAGCCGAACGCGTTGGCGGGGTCGATCCCGAACGCGGCGACCTTGTCCAGTGCGGTCGAGACGGCGACGAAGTGCTTGGCCACGGCGGCGTTGCGCGACTCGTCGTCGTCGGCCGTCCCCAGCTGCTCCCAGAGCCAGGTGCGGGCCAGGCGCGCGTTGGTCAGCGTCTCCAGCGTGCCGAACGTCTTGGACGCGACGATGAACAGCGTGGTCTCGGGGTCGAGCCCCCTGACCGTGTCGGCCAGGTCGCTGGGGTCGATGTTGGAGACGAACCGCACCTCGATGCCGTCCTGCACGTACGGCTTGAGCGCCTCGTAGGCCATGACCGGACCGAGGTCGGAGCCGCCGATGCCGATGTTCACGACGGTCGCGACCCGGGAACCGGTCACGCCGGTCCACTCGCCCGAGCGGACCTTGTCCGCGAACGCGAACATCTTGGTCAGCTCGGCCTGCACGTCGTCGTCGACGTCCTGCCCGTCGACGACCAGCGGCGGCTGCGCGCCCGGCGGGCGCCGCAGCGCGGTGTGCAGGACGGCCCGGTCCTCGGTCACGTTGATGTGGTCGCCGCGCAGCTGCGCCTGCAGTCGCTCCGCCAGACCCACCTCGTCGGCGAGGCGCACGAGCAGGGCGAGCGTCTCGTCGTTGACCAGGTTCTTGGACAGGTCGACCGTGAGGTCGGCGAGCGGGAGGGTGTGGCGCGTGGCGCGCTCCGGGTCCGCGGCGAACCAGCCGCGCAGGTCGGGCGTCAGCGTGGACTCGTGGACGCTGAGCTCCTGCCAGGCGGCGGTGGTCGTGGCGTCGATCGGCGAGGTGGGCATGCCACCACCGTATTGCGCCTGCGCGATCCGTCGCACCGCACGTTCGTCCTAGGGTGGCGGACATGTCCCGCGTCCCCACCGCAGTCGTCGCCGCCGTCACGCTCGTGGTCGCGTTCACCGTCGCCCAGCTGACCGACGTCCGCGCGCTGGGCGGGGTCGTGCTCGTGGCGGGGGTCGTGTGGTGCGCGGTCCGCGCCCGGGCGGCCGGCTGGTGGCGGATCGCGGCCGTCGTCGTGGTCGGCGCGGTGTGCTTCGCCGGCTCGCACCTCCTCGCGGACCCGCTGGGCCCGTGGCCCGCGGTGCTCGTCGCGGCGCTCGTGCTCGGTGCCGTGACGTACGCCCTGGTGGACCGCCGCTCCGCGCGGCCCGCGCGCGTCGCGTGACCCCGCTCCTGGTCTGCTGCGGCCTCGCGACGCTGGACGTCGTGCAGGTGGTCGACCGCCTGCCGGGTCCCGACGAGAAGGTGGTCGCCCGCAGCCTCGACGTCACGTTCGGCGGTCCCGCGGCCAACGCGGCGGCGACGGCGGCCGCGCTCGGCGTCCGCACCGTGCTGGTGACGGCGCTCGGCGCGGGGCCGGTCGCCGAGCTCGTCCGCGCCGGGCTGGTCGCCGCGGGGGTGGAGGTGGTCGATCTCCTGGCGGGTCCGGGAGCGCCGGCCGTGTCGACCGTCCTGGTGACGCGCAGCACCGGCGAGCGGGCGGTCGTGTCCGTCAACGCGACCGGCGCAGGGGACCTCCCGGCCCCCGACGTGGACGTCCTCCGGGACGCGACGGCGCTGCTCGTCGACGGCCACCACCTCGGCGCTGCGCAGGTCCTCGCGCGGGCCGCCTCGGCACGGGGCGTCCCGGTGCTGCTGGACGGCGGGAGCTGGAAGCCGGGCCTGGACGACCTGCTCGCGCACGTCGACCACGCGGTGGTGTCCGCCGACTTCCGCCTGCCGGACGACGCGCCCGTGGACGCGTTGCTGGACCGCGGCCCGACCCTGGTGGCGCAGTCCGCGGGCGGTGACCCGGTCCGGGTGCTGCGAGTCGCACCCGGCGGCACCCGGACGTCGGACGTCCTGCATCCGCCGACGGTCCCGGCCGGTGACGTCGTGGACACGCTCGGCGCGGGTGACGTCCTGCACGGCGCCACCGCCGCGGCGCTCGCCGCGGGCCACGACATCCTCGCGGCACTGCACGAGGGCGTGGTCCGGGCGAGCGAGTCCGTGCGGTACCCCGGCGCGCTCGGCTGGGTCAGCGGACCAGGACGGGCGTGACCGGGGCAGGGGTGTCGAGCAGGCGGGCCGTCGCCACCGGCTGGAAGCCCTTGACCAGCAGCCACACGGCCAGAGACATCTCGTAGGCGAACACCGGCAGCGCGGTGAGCCCGCCCCACACGGAGACCTGGTCGTAGACCCCGAACAGCACGAGTGCGGCGGACGCGAAGAGCAGCGGTGCCGCCACGAGGCCCAGCACGGCGATCGCGCGCGGGACCAGCCGGGTCCGGTAGAGGAACCAGCCCATCAGGAACGTGCTCGGCGCGAGGGCGAAGTTCGGCCCGAACAGGAAGGTCCAGTCGTGCACCGCCACCAGGAGCGCGCTCGCGGTGAGGTGGGACTGGTCCGCCCCCACGCTCTCGTTCAGCGTGACGATCGCCAGCACGCTGATGATGCCGACGACGATGACGGCCGACTCGAGCAGCCGGAACGCGGCGTAGCCGAGCGCGGCGCTCTCGCTGCGGCGCCGCACGATCGGGAACATGAGCACCGCGATCCCGATCAGCGACAGCGCGCAGACCAGCTCGAGCAGGGCGCCGGCGGCCACCTGGGTGCGGTGCGTGGTTGCGCCGAGGACGTAGTCGGGGTCGTCGAGCACGGGCGCGTAGGCCAGCAGCCCGATCACCGCGGTGACCGCGGCGACGATGAAGAGTGTGCCGACGGTCCGGGCCGTCGTCCTGTGCGTGAGCATCGTGGCGCTCCTGGGGGATCGGGACGCGGCTGGTCCGTGTCGGGTCGATCGTCGCGAGCCCCGGCCCGCCTGCCCTCGGCCCGGGGGCCCGAGCTGCACCGACCGGACGGGCGAGGCGACTCGACCGTTCGGCCGAGTCGCCGCCCGCTGGACGTCCCTAGGCTGCGACGCGTGATCCCCGACGTCCTCCGTCCGCTGTGGACGGCCCCTCGACCTGCCCGTGCCCCTGCGCGGCTGCGTCGCGACTGGGTGCTGGTCGCCCTGCTCGCGGTCGCCGCGGTGCTCGAGGTGGTCCTGCGTCCGGACGTCACGTGGCGTCCGGTGGCGTTCGTGCTGGCCCTGGGGGTCGTGCTGGCCCTCCTGTGGCGGCGGACCCACCCGCTGGGCGCGGTGCTCGCTGTGTCCGGCGCGCTGGCAGCGGTGAACCTCGCCGCCCTGTTCGCCGGGGTGGGGGACCTGGGGCTGTGGACGACGGCCTGCGTCGTGCTGCTGCCGTACGCGCTGTGCCGCTGGGGCAGCGGCAGGGAGGTGGTGCTGGGGCTGGCGGCCGTGGCGCTGGCGTCGGCGCTGGGGATCGCGGGCGACTGGACGAACGTCGCCGACGCGGTGCTCGAGGCCTGCGTGGTGCTGGTGCCTGCGGCGGTCGGGGCGGGGGTCCGGTTCGCCGCCGCCTCCCGGTCGCGTGGGCGCGACGAGGTCCGGCTGCGCGAGCGGGAGCAGCTGGCGCGGGAGCTGCACGACACGGTCGCGCACCACGTGTCCGCGATCGCGGTGCGTGCGCAGGCGGGGCGGGTCGTGGCGGCGTCGGACCCCGCCGCGGCGGTCGATGCGCTGCGCGTCATCGAGGGCGAGGCGTCCCGCGCGCTCACGGAGATGCGCCTCATGGTCGGCGCCCTGCGCGAGGACGGCGCCGCCGCGCTCGCGCCGCCGCGGGGCGTCGCGGACATCGAGCTGCTGGCCCACGCCGTCAGCGGGTCGCCGCGCGTCGAGGTCGAGCTCACCGGGGACCTGGACGACCTGCGGCCGGCCGTCGGTGCGGCCCTCTACCGCCTGGCCCAGGAGGCGGTCACCAACGCGGTCCGGCACGCGCGGCACGCCTCACGGGTCGGTGTGCTGGTCGCCGGCGCCGACGACTGCGTCCGCCTGACCGTGGTGGACGACGGGGACCTGCACGGCCGGAGCGGCGCCGGGTACGGGCTGGTCGGCATGAGCGAGCGCGTCACGCTCCTGGGCGGGACGCTCGACGCCGGTCCGGGCGAGGAGCGGGGCTGGACGGTGGCTGCGGTGCTGCCGAGGACGGGGGCGGTCGCGTGAGCATCCGGGTGCTCGTCGCCGACGACCAGGAGCTGGTCCGCACCGGCCTGGTGATGATTCTCGACGCCCAGCCCGGGATCACGGTGGTCGGCGAGGCCGCGGACGGGAACCAGGCGGTGTCGAAGGCCCGCGAGCTGCGTCCCGACGTGTGCCTCGTCGACATCCGCATGCCCGGCCTGGACGGCATCGAGGTGACGCGCCGGCTCGCCGGCCCCGACGTCGCGGACCCGCTGGCCGTGGTGGTGATCACGACGTTCGACCTCGACGAGTACGTGCACGGCGCGTTGCGTGCGGGCGCCCGGGGGTTCCTGCTCAAGGACGCCGGTCCGGAGCTGCTGGTCCAGGCGGTGCACGCCGCCGCGGCCGGCGACGCGCTCATCGCGCCGAACGTCACGGTGCGGCTGCTCGCCGCGTTCGCCGCGACCGGCAGGCACACGCGGGCCGCACAGCCCGTGGTGCCGTTGACCGCCCGGGAGGAGCAGGTCCTCGTCACGGTGGCCCGTGGTCGCACCAACGCCGAGATCGCCGACGAGCTCTACGTCAGCCTCAGCACCGTGAAGACCCATCTGGGCAGCCTCATGGACAAGCTGGCCGTGCGGAACCGGGTGGAGCTGGCGATGTGGGCCTACGAGTCGGGTCGCGTGGACTGACCGAGTGCCTCGCGGACGAGCGGGGCGACCTGCGTGCCGAGCAGCTCGATCGAGCGCAGCGACTCCCGTTGCGGCACGCCGGACAGGTCCATCTGGAACGCCTGCCGGTCGTGGTGCAGCACGCCGTGCAGCGCGACGATCCGCTCGGCGATCTGCTCGGGCTCGCCGATGAAGTAGGCGCCGCCGCGCGCTGCCTGCGACTCGTAGGAGATCCGGTTGGGCATGGGGAAGCCGCGTTCCGACGAGATCCGACGCATGGACTCCAACCAGTACGGGTAGAAGTAGTCGCGCGCCGCCGCGCCGTCGTCGGCGAGGAAGCCCATCCCTGCGACGGACACGAACCGGGACGACCGGGGGTGCCCGGACTCCGCGTGCGTGCGCCGGTAGAGGTCCACGAGGGGCGCGAACTGGGCCGGCTGACCGCCGATGATCGCGTAGCTGATCGGCAGGCCGAGCATGCCGGCGCGCACCGACGACTCCGGGTTGCCCCCGGTGGCCACGGCGATCTGCAGGTGCGGCCCGCGGCCGGGGTGGTCGTAGGGGCGGGGCAGGACCAGCGCGTCGTCGAGCGGCGGCCGGAACCGTCCCCGCCAGGTGGTCCGCTCGTGGGCGTCGAGCTGCAGGAGCAGCTGGATCTTCTCGTCGTACAGCGCGTCGTAGTCGTCCAGCGACGCGCCGAACAGGGGATAGGACTCGATGAACGAGCCGCGCCCCGCGAGCAGCTCCACGCGCCCCTCGGACAGCAGGTCCATGGTGGTGAACTGCTGGTAGACCCGCACCGGGTCCTCCGTCGACAGCACGGTGACGGCGCTCCCGACCGTGATCCGGGAGGTCTGCGCCAGCGCTGCGGCGATCACCGTCGACGGCGACGAGATCGCGTACTCCGGACGGTGGTGCTCGCCGATGCCGACGTAGTCGAGGCCCACCTCCTCGGCCAGCCGGATGCGTTCGAGCACCTCGCGGAGGCGCTGGCCGGGGGAGACCTGCGCCCCGGAGATGGGGTCGGGGTGGATGTCGCCGAAGGTGTACAGGCCGAGTTCCATCACAGTCCGAACGCTACGACGACCGCCGCTCACCCGCGTGTTCGTGCCTGCGTCGTCCCATGAGTCGGTCAGGTGAACGGCCGGTCACGATGTGGTCACGGTCACAGCAGCGTGTTGACACGTGATTTGTAAGGAAGGTCTACTAACAAACGTGACGACGACCACGCAGCCGCTCGCTGCAGCACACGGGGTCGGTCGGGCCCTGCGCCCGACCGGGAAGGTGCTGCCCGAGCACGCGCGTGCGCACAACCGCTCGCTCGTCCTGGCCCACCTGTTCCACGTCGGACCCGCCTCCCGCGCCGACATCGCGCGCAGCACGGGGCTGACGCGGGTCACCGTCTCGGGGATGGTGGCCGCGCTGATCGCCGAGGGCCTCGTCGAGGAGCTGGGGGTCCGCGTCGAGGGCAAGGTCGGCAAGCCCGCCACGCTCGTCGGGATGCGGACCGAGGCGTTCCAGATCGTCGCGGTGGACCTCACGGACGACACGCACCTGCGGGGAGCGGTGATGACCCTCGTCGGCGCGGTCCTCGAGCGGCGCTCGGTGGCGCTGGACGGGCGCACCGGAGACGCCGCGGCCGAGCTGCTCGAGAGCCTGTGCCGCGAGCTGCTGGCCGTCGCGACCCGACCCGTGATCGGCGTGGGCATCGCGTCCCCGGGAGTCATCGACCTCGAGGGCACCGTCGTGCAGGCGCCGAACCGGGGCTGGTACGACCTGCCCCTGGCGGCCGACCTCACCGAGAGCCTCGGCGTGCCGGTGCACGTCGCGAACGACGCCAACACCCGCGCGCTCGGGGAGTTCACCTACGGCTCCGCCGCCGGCTCGGGCTGCATGGTGCTGACGATCGGGGAGGGCGTCGGCGCGGGGATCGTCGTCGACGGAGCCCTGGTGCTCGGCCGTCATCACGCGGCGGGCGAGATCGGCCACGTCACCGTCGTCGACGGCGACGTGCGCGACGAGCCGCCGCTGGACTGCGCCTGCGGGCGCTCGGGGTGCCTCGAGACCGTGCTCAGCGTCCCGGCCCTGCGCCGCCGGACCGCCGGTCTGTCCCGCGAAGAGTCCGACGCCGCACTGGCGTCGGTCGGACGGTTGCTGGGTATCGCCCTGGCGCCCGTCGTCAGTGCGCTCGACCTCGCGGAGGTCCTGCTCTCCGGCCCCCCGGAGCTGCTGGACGGCCCCCTGCGTGAGGCAGCGCTCGCCACCGTCCGCGCACGCACGATGCCCGTCATCGGGCACGGGCTGGCCCTGCGGATGGGATCCCTCGACGAGGACGGGGCTCTCGCTGGCGCGGCAGTCCTGGTCCTGTCGGGCCAGCTGGGGGTCTCGTGACGACCCCCAGCCGGCCCACTGCAGGTCAGAAGAACCACCCGGCGGCGCCGTCCGGCGCGCGCCTCGCTCACGGGAGGAACCCCAACGTGAAGATCCTACGTTTCGCGGCCGTCGGCGCGGTGGCCGCGCTCGCGCTCACGGCGTGCAGCAACGGCGACGACGCCGCTGACACGCCCACCGGTGACGGCACCCCCGAGGCCGCCACCATCACGCTGTGGCTCAACGGCACGGACACCCCCGACGCGCTGCGTGAGTACCTCACCACGACGTTCGAGTCGGAGAACCCCGGGTCCAAGCTCGTCATCGAGGAGCAGGACTGGAACGGCCTCGTGCCGCGTCTCCAGACCGCGCTCGGCTCGGCGGAGCAGACGCCCGACGTCGTGGAGATCGGCAACACGCAGTCGCCGACGTTCACGTACGCCGGTGCCTTCGCCGACATCACGGACCTGTACGAGGAGCTCGGCGGCGACGACCTGCTGCCCGGCTTCGTCGACGCCGGGAGCGCGGACGGCGCCTTCTACGCCGCTCCCTACTACTCCGGTGCGCGCGCGGTGTTCTACAACAAGGACGCGTTCGCCGCGGCGGGGGTCGAGGTCCCCACCACGCTGGCCGAGTTCACCGAGGTGGCCAAGAAGCTGCAGTCCGAGACGCAGTCCGGGTTCTGGTTCCCCGGCCAGGACTGGTACAACGGCGCCGCGTGGATCTACACCAACGGCGGCGAGCTCGCGGTGGCGGACGGCGACGCCTGGAAGGGTGGCCTCTCCACGCCCGAGTCGATCGAGGGCCTGCAGCAGGTGCAGGACCTGTTCCAGAACGCGACGAACGCCCCGGCCGACAGCGACTCGAACGAACCGTGGGTCCCGTTCAACGCCGGTCAGACGGCGATGTTCTCCGCGCCGACGTGGGCCCGGTGGAGCATCGACCTCCCGCAGTGCAACAAGGCGGTCGACCCGGACGACGAGTCCGAGGAGGCCAAGGCGCTGCGCGGCGAGCAGCAGGCCTGCAACGAGGAGCACACCGGCGTCTTCCCGCTGCCGGGCCTCGAGGAGGGCTCCTACGCCCAGGGGTTCGCGGGCGGCTCCAACATCGCCGTCGCGGCGAAGTCGCAGCACCCGGAGCTGGCCAAGAGCCTGCTGCGGATCATGTTCACGGAGGAGTTCCAGAACATGCTCGGCGAGAACGGCCTGATCCCGGGCAACACGCAGTACTCCACGTCCATGGGTGACGACGTGTACGCCCAGGCTGCGGTCGCTGCCGCGCTCAACGCCAAGCTCACGCCGGCGGCCGAGAACTGGGCCACCGTCGAGGGTGACCGCATCCTGGAGGACTTCTTCCAGCAGCTCGCCACCGGCGCGGACGTCCAGGAGGCAGCCGCCTCGGCGGACAAGCTCATCGAGGACGCGCTGAACTGATCACGGCCCCGGCCGGCCGTCGCCCCGCGGGGCCGCGGCCGGCCGGGATCCGGTCATCGCAGAACCACCTGATCCGGGTACGACCGGGCCCGGCACGACCGGACCGGCCGGGTCGTGCCACCCCACAGGAGCCTCCATGGCAGCCACTGCCCCCGCGCTGCAGCAGGACGACGTCGCCGTCGCCTTCCCGCGCCGCCGCCGCCGCAAGCTCGGCGTCTACGGCCTGCTCGTCCCCGCCGCCGTCCTGATGGGCGTCGCGCTCGGCTACCCGCTCGTGCGCCAGTTCGTCATCTCGTTCCAGGACTACGGCCTGCGCCAGCAGTTCGGCCAGCCCGCCGAGTGGGTCGGCCTGAAGAACTACACCGACCTGCTGTCCGACCCCTACGTGTGGGCCGTCATCGGGCGCTCGATCGCCTTCTGCCTGGTGAACGCGGCGGTGACGATGCTCATCGGGGTCGGGTTCGCCGTGCTCATGTCCCGGATCAGCCGTGCCCCGCGCATCACGCTGCAGGTGGCCCTGCTGCTGGCCTGGGGGACCCCCGTGCTCGCGTCGATGACCGTCTGGCAGTGGCTGTTCGACTCGCAGTACGGCGTCGTCAACTGGGTCCTGTCGAACGTCTTCGGACTCGAGGACATGGCGGGCCACTCGTGGATCATCGAGCCGCTGTCGTTCTACTTCGTCGCGACGGTCATCGTCGTGTGGATGTCCGTGCCGTTCGTGGCGTTCTCCGTCTACGCCGGCCTGCTCCAGGTGCCCGAGGAGACCATGGAGGCCGCCCAGCTCGACGGCGCCTCCGCCCGGCAGCGGTTCTGGAACATCACCATCCCGATGGTCCGCCCGGTCCTGTCGATCGTCCTGCTCCTGCAGGTGATCTGGGACTTCAAGGTGTTCACGCAGATCTACGTCCTGCAGCGGGCCGGCGCACCGACGCGCGACACCAACCTGCTCGGGACGCTCATCTACTCCTACGCCAGCAAGTTCTCCGTGGCCGGGGCGCTCGCCACGATCATGCTCGTCATCACGCTCGCCCTCACCGGCTTCTACATCCGGCAGATGCTGAAGGAGGACGAGCTGTGAGCGCCCTCGACACACGCGCCCCGGTCGCCGCGGTGGCCGGCACCGCACCACGGTCGTCCGAGGCCGGTCGGGCCCAGTCCCGCGGCGGTCGGCGGGCCCTCGGCGTCCTCGCCGTGCTGATGTCGGTCCTGTGGGTCTTCCCGATCTACTGGATGATCAACAGCGCGTTCCTGCCGCTGAACAGGCTGCAGACCCCGGACCCCACCTTCTTCCCCGTCCAGGGCACGCTGTCCAACTTCCGGCGCGTCGTGGACGACCCCTCGTTCTGGGTCTCGATGCGCGTGTCGCTCGCGGTCGTCGCCGTGGTGCTGGTCGCCGCGCTGGTGTTCGCGTTCCTGGCCGCGCTCGCGGTGAGCCGGTTCCGGTTCCGTGGCCGCAAGGGCTTCATCCTGACGATCCTCGTGGTCCAGATGATCCCGGCCGAGGGGCTGTTCATCTCCCAGTACCAGATGCTCGACGGCTGGGGCCTGGTGAACAAGGTCGCGGGCCTGTCGCTCGTCTACACCGCGGCGATCCTGCCCTTCACCATCTGGATGCTGCGCGGGTTCGTGGCCGGGGTGCCGATCGAGCTCGAGGAGGCGGCCATGGTCGATGGGCTGTCCCGGACCGCCGCGTTCTTCCGCATCACGTTCCCGCTGCTCGCCCCGGGGCTCGTCGCGGCCGGCGTCTACGGGTTCCTGCAGGCGTGGAACGAGTACACCCTCGCCCTTGTCGTGATGACGGACCCCGCCCAGCGCACCCTGCCGCTGTGGCTGCAGGGGCTGGTGGAGTCCAACCGGGCGACCGACTGGGGTGTCGTGA
Organism: Cellulomonas fengjieae; assembly: GCF_018388465.1. Classification (NCBI taxonomy): domain Bacteria; kingdom Bacillati; phylum Actinomycetota; class Actinomycetes; order Micrococcales; family Cellulomonadaceae; genus Cellulomonas; species Cellulomonas fengjieae. The sequence continues at coordinate 1,218,697 of NZ_CP074404.1, forward strand.
TGGCCGGTTCCGCGCTCATCGCGATTCCCGTGATTGTGTTCTTCCTGTTCGTCCAGAACAAGATGACCTCCGGGCTCGTCGCGGGTGCGGTGAAGGGCTGACGTGAGCGCGCAGGGGATCCCGACGCCGCAGTGGGCGTCGGTCGGGGGTGCACGTCCGTGGTCGGTCGGGCTGGACGTCGGTGGCACCAAGGTGCTCGGCGTGCTGGTCGACGCCGAGGGGGTCGTGCGGCACCAGCTGCGGTCGGCGACCCGCGCCGGGGTGGCGGGGGTGGTCGAGAGCGTGGTCACGGTCGTCGAGGAGCTCGTGGCGGGCGCCGACATCACGGTCGCCGAGCTGGCCGGGGTGGGCGTCGGGCTGCCGGGCGTCGTGGACCCGTCCGACGGCACCGTCGAGCACGCGGTCAACCTCGGCATCGACGAGCGCACGCCGCTCGCCCGGCTGCTGGCGGAGCGGCTGGGCGTGCGGGTCCGTGTGGAGAACGACCTGACCGTCGCGGTCGTCGGCGCCGCGCACACGGTCGACGGCGAGCACGCCTCGACCGACGACGACGTGGTGCACGACCTCGCCTTCCTCGCCCTGGGCACGGGGCTCGCGGCGGGGCTGCTCCTCGAGGGTCGTCTGCGCCGCGGGTCCACCGGCGGCGCAGGGGAGATCGGGCACCTGACGCTCGTCCCGGACGGGCTGCCGTGCAAGTGCGGCCAGCTCGGCTGCCTCGAGCAGTACGCGTCGGGGTCCGCGCTCGACGCCGCCTGGCCGAGCCGGTACGGGCGCCCGTCGCCCGAGGAGCTGTTCGCGGCCGCGGAGGCCGGCGACGCGCGCGCGATGGAGATCCGCGACCAGTTCGCGTGGGCGGTCGCCGCGGCCGTGCGGATCCTGGTGCTCACGTGCGACGTCGAGCGTGTGGTGGTCGGCGGCGGCGTGAGCGCGCTCGGGCAGCCGCTGCTGCGGGCCGTGACCGCCGAGCTCGAGCGCGAGGCGCAGGCGTCGCCGTTCCTGGCCTCGATGGGGCTGGCCCGGCGGGTCAGCCTGGCGCCCGCCGACGTCCCGGTCGGTGCCGTCGGCGCGGCCCTCCTGGGCAGAGGGGAGTACGTCTGATGGAGGTCGTCATCGGCCCCGGCCCCGAGCTGGGCCGCCTCGCCGCGAACGCGATCGAGCACCTGGTGCGCGCGCAGCCCGACGCCGTGCTCGGGCTGGCGACCGGCTCGAGCCCGCTGGCCGTCTACGACGAGCTCGCGCGCCGGCACGCCGAGGAGGGCCTGACGTTCGCCCGCGTCCGGGCCTTCATGCTCGACGAGTACGTCGGCCTCGCCGCCGACCACCCCGAGCGCTACCGCAACGTGATCGAGCGGGAGATCGCCTCGCGCGTCGACTTCGCGCCGAGTGCCGTCCGGGGCCCGGACGGGCTCGCGGACGACCTGGTCCTCGCCTGTGCGGCCTACGAGGAGGCGATCGCGGAGGTCGGCGGCGTCGACCTGCAGCTGCTGGGCATCGGCACCGACGGGCACATCGCGTTCAACGAGCCCGGCTCGTCGCTGGCGTCGCGGACCCGGATCAAGACCCTCACCCGCCAGACGCGCGAGGACAACGCCCGGTTCTTCGGCGGCGACGTGGACCAGGTGCCGCAGCACTGCCTGACGCAGGGCCTGGCGACCATCATGGCCGCGCGGCACGTGGTGCTCCTGGCCACCGGCCGGGGCAAGGCCGAGGCCGTGCACCAGCTGGTCGAGGGGCCGGTGAGCGCGATGTGGCCGGCGACGATCCTGCAGCACCACCCGCACGTCACGGTGCTCGTCGACGACGCCGCCGCGAGCCGCCTCCAGCTGGCCGACTACTACCGTGAGACGTTCGCCTCCAAGCCGCGGTGGCAGGGGCTCTGAGCGTCAGGCGAGCAGGTCGAGCACCGCGTTCAGCCCGAGCGTGACCCCGACGCCGATCACGGCGAAGCCCGGCAGGATCCACGCGGCGAGCACGTCGGCACGGACGTTGTCGCGGCGCACCTGATCCGGGTCCGCCCGGGGGTCGCTCACCACGTCGGCCGTCGGCCGGCGGCGCGCCCGCTGGGTCCCCGCGAGCGCGGGACCCAGCAGCAGGAGTGCCGCGAGCGGGAACGCGACGGCGTCGGGCACCGTGACGACGGGCGTCGTGAGCAGCAGGATGAGCGCCACGACCACCGCGAGGGTCGCCACGATGACGGCCACGGGCACTGCATGGGCGCGCCAGCCGGTTGCCGTCGAGCGCCCGAGGCTCCGGACCGTCAGCACGGTCGCCAGGAGCATCACCGGCAGCCCGGCCAGCCAACCCGCGGTGACGACCAGGTCGGGACCGTCGTCGCCCAGGCACGCCTGGACGACCATGAGCCCGAGGAAGCCCGGGAGGATGCGCCCGACGGTCCGCAGGTCGTCGCGCAGCCCCGCACGCGTGCCCCCGGCCGGAGCCGTGAGGCTCGCGGCGTAGGCGGCGGGGGAGCCGAACGCGGTCGGCGCGTCGAGTCCGCTGTCCGTGCAGAACTCGTCGACCTCCGCCAGGACCTCGCCGATCCGCGCACCCGGCATGTCGCGCGCCCGCAGCGCGATGATGAGCTCGTCGCGCCAGGCGGAGGGGATCGTCGGGGTGTGCGCGTCGGTCATGGTGTCGTCCTTCGGGGGGTGGTCGGGTGCGTCTCGGGAACGGGCTCCGGGTCGACGATCGCGGCGGTGAGCTCGGCGAAGTCGCGCCAGGCGCTCCCGCGGCGGGCGAGCTCCGCGCGGCCGGTCGCAGTGAGCGCGAAGTACTTGCGCCCGGGGCCGCCGACGCCGGGGCGCCACTGGGTGGTCACCAGGTCGGCCTGCTCGAGCCGCGCGAGCAGGGGATAGAGCGTGCCGCCCTTGACGGCGCCGAGGCCCAACTCGTCGAGGCGCGCGGTGATCGCGTAGCCGTAGGTGGGGCCCTCGGCGAGCACGGCCAGGACGCACACGTCGAGGACGCCGCGCAGCCACTCGCCGGGCCAGGGATCGGAGCTCACGCACTACACAGTACGGCTCACTAGTTGGCCTGTCTATCTAGTCCAGAACCGCCGGGCCGGACCCGGTCGTGTCGGCACTCGGACATACACTCGTGCCCATGAGTGAGCCCCTTCCTGACCGCACCGGACCCGACGACCCGTTCTCCTCGGACCCGGGCACGTCGACCAGCGTGCTGGAGCGTCAGGAGACCACCGAGCAGGTCGAGCCGGGGGACCACGAGCGGTTCGCGCACTACGTGCGCAAGGAGAAGATCGTCGACTCCGCGATCAGCGGCAAGCCCGTGATCGCGCTGTGCGGCAAGGTCTGGGTCCCCGGTCGGGACCCGAACAAGTTCCCCGTCTGCCCGGTCTGCAAGGAGATCTACGAGGGTCTGCGTGAACCGCAGGACGGCGACAAGAACGAGGGCGACAAGGGTTCCGGCGGCGGCCGGAAGTGGGGCTTCGGCCGCAACCCCGGCAGCGGCGGCGCGTGACGGCCGCCCCGCGCCCGTCATCCCTGCCCTCCACCCACGCGAGCTCGTCAGCGGCCTCCCAGCTGCCGCCGGCGTTCCCCGCGCGTGCGCCGTGGGGGACCGCGGGCAAGCTGCGCGCCTGGCAGGCGCAGGCCATCGAGCAGTACCGGCTGAGCGACCCGCGTGACTTCCTCGCGGTCGCCACGCCGGGAGCCGGCAAGACGACCTTCGCGCTGCGGATCGCCACCGAGCTGCTCGAGGCCAAGCGGGTCCGGCGCGTCACCGTCGTGGCGCCCACCGAGCACCTCAAGCGCCAGTGGGCCGACGCGGCGGCCCGGGTCGGCATCACCCTCGACCCCAACTTCAGCAACGCGCAGGGTCGGCACGGCCACGGGTTCGACGGCGTCGCGGTGACCTACGCGCAGGTGGCCAGCAAGCCTGCCCTGCACGCCGCCCGCACCGCCGCCGCTCCCACGCTCGTGATCCTCGACGAGGTGCACCACGGCGGTGACGCCCTCTCCTGGGGCGACGCCGTGCGCGAGGCCTTCGGGGGCGCCACCCGCCGGCTCGCCCTGACGGGAACGCCGTTCCGGTCGGACACCGCGGCGATCCCGTTCGTGCGCTACGACCGCGGGAACGACGGCATCCGGCGCAGCGTGGCCGACTACACGTACGGGTACGGCGACGCTCTGCGCGACCACGTGGTCCGGCCCGTGATCTTCCTGTCGTACAGCGGCTCGATGCGCTGGCGCACCAAGGCCGGCGACGAGATGAGCGCCCAGCTGGGCGAGCCCCTGACCAAGGACATCACCGCACAGGCCTGGCGCACGGCGCTCGACCCCAACGGCGAGTGGATCCCGAGCGTGCTGGCAGCGGCCGACCGTCGGCTCACCGAGGTGCGCAGGGCCATCCCCGACGCCGGGGCGATGGTGATCGCGACGGACCAGACGGATGCGCGGGCGTACGCGGGCCACCTGGCGCGCATCACGGGCAGGTCCCCGACGATCGTGCTGTCCGACGACGACGGCGCCAGCGACCGGATCGACGAGTTCTCCGCGGGTGACTCCCGCTGGCTGGTCGCCGTGCGGATGGTCTCGGAGGGCGTGGACGTGCCCCGCCTCGCGGTGGGCGTCTACGCGACGAGCACCGCGACGCCCCTGTTCTTCGCGCAGGCCGTGGGGCGGTTCGTGCGAGCGCGGCGGCGCGGCGAGACGGCGTCGGTGTTCCTGCCGAGCGTGCCGCAGCTGCTCGGGCTGGCCCACACGCTCGAGCTGGAGCGGGACCACGCGCTCGACCGTCCGAAGACCCTCGAGGAGCAGGGCGTCGACGTCGGCCTGGACGACGGGGCGCTCGACGAGGCGAACCGCGAGCGCAACAGCCCGGACGAGATCGGGCCGGACGGCAAGCAGGGCGCGTTCGAGGCGCTCGAGGCCCAGGCGTCCTTCGACCGCGTGCTCTTCGACGGGGGCGAGTTCGGCACCGGCGCCGAGATGGGGTCGGACGAGGAGCTCGACTTCCTGGGTCTGCCCGGCCTGCTCGACGTCGACCAGGTCTCGGTGCTGCTCCGCCAGCGCCAGGCCGAGCAGATCAGCGGCCGCAAGAAGACCGCGGAGCCGGTCGCCGAGATGGACCACCGCAAGCAGGCAGAGCTGCGCAAGGAGCTCTCCCAGCTGGTGGGGGCGTGGGCGCGCAAGAGCGGGCAGCCGCACGGCGCGGTGCACAACGAGCTGCGGCGCCGGTGCGGGGGGCCCGAGGTGGCCCTGGCCGACCCGGATCAGCTGTCGGCGCGGGTGGCCATGGTGCGGGGCTGGTTCGTCGGCAAGCGGTGAGCCCGCGGCTCCGGATGAGCATTGGCCGATTACTCCCCGAGGTCGAAAGTAGCAAGGGCCGTCTCACCATGTGGACGGGCTCAGGTTCGAGCAAAAGCGCAGGTCAGCGCCCTGGACGCGTGACCACATAGCAGTTCGGCTCTTTCACGCAAGTCGTCCCTCGATGTGCCAATCGCCGCGGTTCCTGCCAGGTTTGTCGCCGTGACACACGGCACCGGGTACCCCCGGACTGCCGGATCGGTGACCACAGAACGAAAGGGTCAACCATGCCCACCTGGCTCATTCTCATCCTCGTCGGTGTCGTCCTCGTCGTGCTCGGCGTCGCGACGGAGATCGGCTCGTTCCTCATCTGGATCGGCGTGATCGTGCTCGTCGTCAGCCTGATTCTCGGGCTCGTCGGCCGGGGCCGCTCGCGGGTCTAGCGGCCCGGTAGCCGCACGGGTGTGCTGACCGCCGAACACCGGCGCCACCCAGCGCGGCTACCCGTCGCCGGTGCCTCAGGCACCGCGACACGCACTCCGCAGTACCGACGCTGCGGCTCGGGCCTCAGTCCCCGAGCCGCAGCGTCACGGTAGGCACCGCGGCCTCGTCGGCCGACAGCCGCCGCGCACCGCGCGGCAGCTCGTCCCGCGAGGTGCGGTGCCTTTCCGCTGCCCGGCGCACTCCGTCGGCCCCGATCCACCGCGTGTCCACGTCCCCGTCGGTCACCAGCGGCACGTGCAGGCCGCGCAGCGACGCGTCGGCCGACGACCAGCCCCGGACGAGCTCGTCGGGCCCCGCCACCAGCACCTCCTCGAGCGCCCGATCCTCGGAGTCCAGCCTCCGCGCCGCCGCCTTGCGGCCGCCCACGCTGGCCTTCCCCCGCGCCGCCTTGGCCACCGGCGCGAGCACCCCGTCGGACCCCTCGCGCGCCACCAGCTTGTAGACCATGCCGCAGGTCGGCGCCCCGGAACCGGTCACCACCGACGTGCCGACCCCGTAGGAGTCCACCGGGGCCGCAGCGAGCGCCGCGATCGCGTACTCGTCCAGGTCGGAGGTCACCGTGATCGCGGTGCGACGCGCCCCGGCCTCGTCGAGCTGCGCGCGGACCTCGTGCGCGAGCACCGCCAGGTCGCCCGAGTCGAGCCGCACCGCTCCGAGGTCCGTCCCGGCCGCGGCCAGCGCGTTCTCGACCCCCCGGCGCACGTCGTAGGTGTCGACGAGGAGCGTCGTCCCCGTGCCCAGCGACGCGACCTGCGACGCGAACGCGGAGGGCTCGTCGTCGTGCAGGAGCGTGAACGCGTGCGCGGCCGTCCCGATCGTCGCCAGCCCGTACCTGCGCCCCGCCTCGAGGTTCGAGGTCCCTGCGAAGCCCGCGACGACCGCGGCGCGGGCCGCCGCCACGGCCGCCTCCTCGTGCGCGCGGCGCGAGCCCATCTCGAGGCAGGGGCGACCGATCGCGGCGCTGGTCATGCGCGACGCCGCGGAGGCGACCGCCGAGTCGTAGTTGAGGATGGACAGCACCAGCGTCTCCAGCAGCACCGCCTCGGCGAACGTGCCCTCGACCACCAGCACCGGCGACGAGGGGAAGAACATCTCGCCCTCGGCATACCCGACCATCGACCCCGTGAACCGGTAGTCGGCAAGGAAGGAGAGGGTGGCGTCGTCGACGACCCGCTCGTCCGCGAGCCAGTCGAGCTCGCGCGTGTCGAAGCGCACGTGCTCGAGCGCCTCGAGCAGTCGACCCGTGCCCGCCACCACCCCGTAACGCCGGCCCGGCGGCAGCCGCCGGGTGAACACCTCGAAGACGCAGCGGCGCCGCGCGGTCCCGTCGGCGAGCGCCGCCTGCACCATGGTGAGCTCGTAGCGGTCGGTGAGCAGCGCGGGGCTGGCTGGGCGGTGGTCCGTCATGCGCCCAACGTAAGGTGCGCGAGCCCACCGGGCGCGGCACCCAGCCGCGTGGTCGTGCTGGGCTTGCGCTCCGCTGCGGGCGGGTGCGCTGGCGCGCCCCCACCCTGCGCTGCACTCCAGCCCAGCGCTCCGGTCCTTGTGGTCGTGCTGGGCTTGCGCTCCGCTGTGGGCGGGTGCGCTGGCGCGCCCCCACCCTGCGCTGCACTCCAGCCCAGCGCTCCGGTCCTTGTGGTCGTGCTGGGCTTGCGCTCCGCTGCGGGCGGGTGCGCTGGCGCGCCCCCACCCTGCGCTGCACTCCAGCCCAGCGCTCCACCTACAGTGGACGGCGTGCCAGTGCAGACCCTCCCCGATGCCAGCGTGGAGGAGGACGAACAGACAGAGGTCGCCGACCCGTGGGTGACGATCGTCTGGAACGACCCCGTCAACCTCATGAGCTACGTGACGTACGTGTTCGAGTCGTACTTCGGTCACCCGCGCGACAAGGCCGAGCGGCTCATGAAGCAGGTGCACGAGCAGGGGCGGGCGGTCGTCTCCAGCGGCTCGCTCGAGGCGATGGAGGTCGACGTGCAGGCGATGCACCAGTTCGGGCTGTGGGCGACGCTCCAGCGCAGCGGGCAGTGATGCGCGGCTTCAAGCGGCGCCGGGGCATGTACGCCGCACGCCTGGACCCCGACGAGCGCGACGTCGTCGCCGCGCTGGTGGCGGACGTGGCCGACCTGCTCGGCGGGGGGCGGCTGGAGTCGCGGATCCCGGTCTCGCCCGGCGACGGCACTCCCCGCATGCGGATCGAGCCGCTGCCCCCGCCCTCCGATCCCGCGGTGCGGCGGCTGCTGCCGGACGCGTCGCGCGACGACCCGGAGGTCGCCGCCGAGTTCCGCCGCCTCACCGAGGACGACCTGCGCGCAGGGAAGATCGCGCGCCTCACCCGGCTCTGGGAGCTCCTGTCGACCCCGGCCGCCGGCTGGCGAGCGGACGCGTTCGTCGTGCCGCCGCAGGACGCGCAGGACGTGGCGAGCGCCATCACCGACCTGCGCCTCGTCCTCGCCGAGCGGCTCGGCATCCGCACCGACGACCAGGCCGAACGCCTCTACGAGGCGCTGCTCGACTCGCCGAACGCACAGCCGGCCGACGAGCCGGGCCAGATCCTCGACCCGGACGCCCGCCGGTACCTGGTGGCGGTGTACGGCGCGCTCAGCTGGCTGCAGGAGTCCCTCGTCGACCTGCTCCTGCACGACCTGCGTGCCGGCGGGCGCGCCACCAGCGGCTAGGCTCTGCCGCGTGAACGACGCCCCTATCGGAATCTTCGACTCCGGCGTCGGCGGTCTCACCGTTGCCCGGTCGATCCTCGACCAGCTGCCCCAGGAGTCCACCCTCTACATCGGCGACACGCTCAACACGCCGTACGGTTCCAAGCCCCTCGCGGCGGTCCGCGCGCACGCGCTCGAGGTCATGGACGACCTGGTGGACGCCGGGGTCAAGCTGCTCGTCATCGCGTGCAACACCGCGTCGTCGGCCATGCTGCGCGACGCCCGGGAGCGGTACACGCTGCGCCGCGGGATCCCCGTGGTCGAGGTGATCCTGCCCGCGGCCCGTCGCGCCGTGGCCGCCACCCGGTCGGGGCGGATCGGCGTGATCGCCACGAAGTCGACCGTCGAGTCCCGCTCCTACGACGACGCCTTCGCCGTCGCGCCCGGGGTCGAGCTCACCACGCAGGCGTGCCCCCGGTTCGTCCAGCTGGTCGAGGCGGGGATCACCTCCGGCCCCGAGGTCCTCGCGGTGGCCCACGAGTACCTCGACCCGGTCCGCGCGGCCGGCGTCGACACCCTCGTGCTCGGCTGCACCCACTACCCGTTGCTGACCGGCGCGATCTCGTACGTCATGGGCGAGGAGGTCACCCTCGTGTCGAGCGCCGAGGAGACCGCCAAGGACGTCTACCGCACGCTCGTCGCGCACGACCTCGAGCGCGACCCGGCGGCGGGACCGCCCGTGCACCGTTTCCTCGCCACCGGCGACCCGGTGCAGTTCCGCACCCTCGCGCGCCGGTTCCTCGGCCCCGAGGTCGAGGCCGTCGAGCCGAGCGCGGCGCTGCGGTGAGGCTCACGGTCCTGGGGTGCGCCGGCTCCTTCCCGGGGCCCGACTCGGCGGCGTCCGGCTACCTGGTGCAGGCCGACGACGCCGACGGCCGCACGTGGACCGTGCTGCTCGATCTCGGCAACGGTGCGCTCGGCGCGCTGCAGCGGTTCGGCGATCCCAGGCGCCTCGATGCGATCGGGCTCAGCCACCTGCACGCCGACCACGTGGCGGACCTGGCGGTGCTCAACGTCCTGCGGCGCTACCACCCCTCGGGGCCGTGCCCGCCGGTGCCGGTGCACGGGCCGGCCGGGACGGCCGAGCGCCTCGCGCAGCTCGCCGGTCACGACCCCGCCACCAGCACCGACGGCCAGTTCGACGTCGCGGAATGGCGGGCCGGGGTGCCGGTCGCCGTCGGCCCGCTGCTGCTCGAGCCCGTGCGGGTGGAGCATCCGATCCCCACCTTCGGCATCCGCGTGTCCGGGCCGAGCGACGCCGATCCCGGCCGCACCGTGACGCTCGCGTACACCGGGGACACCGACGCGTGCGACGGCCTGGACACCCTGGCCGACGGAGTCGACCTCCTGCTGTCCGAGGCCGGCTTCCTCGAGGGCCGCGAGGACGCCGTGCGTGGCGTCCACCTGACGGGCCGGCGCGCGGGCGAGGCCGCCGCCCGCGGACGCGTCGGGCGCCTGGTCCTCACGCACATCCCCGCCTGGACCGACCCCGCGCTGCCGCACGCGGAGGCGGCAGGCGTGTACGCCGGGCCGATCGACCTGGCGCACCCCGGCGGCGTGCACGTCCTGTAGCCAGCGGCACGTGGGCGTGCCCGGGACCGCGTCGAGGGGTGTCGGGCGGCGCGGTTAGGCTCGTGGCCATGACTTCCGCCACCACCACCTCGTCGATCGCGCACGTCCGGGCCGACGGCCGCGCCGCCGACGAGCTGCGCCCCGTGACCCTCACCCGCCGCTTCCTGGAGGCCGGCGAGGGCAGCGTGCTCGTCGAGTTCGGGGGCACCAAGGTGCTGTGCGTGGCGTCGTTCACGCCGGGGGTGCCGCGCTGGAAGAAGGGCTCGGGCGAGGGCTGGGTCACCGCCGAGTACTCGATGCTGCCGCGCGCCACGTCCAGCCGCTCCGACCGGGAGGCGGTCAAGGGCCGCGTCGGCGGGCGCACGCACGAGATCTCGCGGCTGATCGGGCGGTCGCTGCGCGCGATCATCGACGTCTCGGCGCTGGGCGAGAACACGATCGTGCTCGACTGCGACGTCCTGCAGGCCGACGGTGGCACGCGGACGGCGTCGATCACGGGCGCGTACGTCGCGCTCGCGGACGCGGTCGCCTGGGCGGTCGAGAACAAGCACGTGGCCGCGGGCACGACGGTGCTCCGCGACTCCGTGGCGGCGGTCAGCGTCGGCATCGTCGACGGTCGCCCCGTGCTGGACCTGCCGTACGTCGAGGACGTGCGCGCGGAGACCGACATGAACGTCGTGGTGACCGGGTCCGGCACGTTCGTGGAGGTGCAGGGGACCGCCGAGCACGCCCCCTTCGACCGCGCCGAGCTCGACGCGCTGCTCGACCTGGCCGTCGCCGGGACCGCCCGGCTGACGGCGCTGCAGGTCGCCGCACTGGCCGCCGCACCCGCCGACGGGTCGGCCACCCGCCTCTCGGCGCCGGCGGGCCTGTGACCGTGCGGCTGGTGCTGGCCACCCACAACGCGCACAAGGTCGGGGAGCTGCGCGCGATCCTCGCGCCCGTCCTGCCGGATCTCGACCCGGCGTCCGTGGTCGGCGCTCGGGACGTCGGGGCCCCGGAGCCGGTCGAGGACGGCCTCACGTTCGCCGAGAACGCGCTGATCAAGGCGCGCGCGCTCGCCGCCTTCACGGGGCTGCCGGCCGTGGCCGACGACTCGGGCCTCAGCGTCGACGTCCTCGGTGGCGCGCCCGGCATCTTCTCGGCGCGCTGGGCCGGCGGGCACGGCGACGACGCGGCCAACCTCGAGCTCCTGCTGGCGCAGCTGGCGGACATCGCCGCGCCCCACCGTGGAGCCCGCTTCGTGTGCGCCGCCGCGCTGGTCACGCCGGACGGCTTCGAGCACGTCGAGACGGGCACGCTCGAGGGCACGCTGGCGACCGAGCCGCGCGGGACCGGCGGCTTCGGTTACGACCCGATCCTCGTGCCGGTGGGCGAGAGCCGGTCCTGCGCCGAGCTGTCGCCCGAGGAGAAGAACGCGATCAGCCATCGCGGCACGGCGTTCCGCGCGCTCGTCCCGGAGCTCGTGCGGGTGCTCGCGGGATGACCCCCGGTGCCTGACGAGCGGCCCGGCGACGTCCAGCTCGTCGCCGAGGCGGTGACGTACGGCTACCCGGGACACCCCGTCCTCGACCGGGTGGACCTGGTGGTCAGCGCGGGCGACCGGGTGGGCGTGGTCGGCGAGAACGGGGCCGGCAAGACCACGTTGCTGCGCCTTCTGGCGGGCGACCTGGTCCCGCAGAGCGGGGTCGTGCGCCGCACCGGCACGCTGGCGTTGGTCGAGCAGGAGCTCGACGCGCCCGCCGGCGCGACCATCGGCACCTACGTGGCCGAGGCCCTCCGGGGCGTGCGCTCGGCAGCCACCGAGCTCGAGGAAGCCATCGCGGGGTTCGACCACGAGTCCGGCGACCTCGCGCGCCTGTCCGGGGCCGTGGCGCGGTACGAGCACCTGGCCGCCTGGGACGCCGACCGGCGGGTCGACGAGGCCCTCACGCGGTTCGGCGCGCCGCGCGACCTCAACCGCCGGCTCGACCAGCTGAGCGTGGGGGAGCGGTACCGGGTGCGGTTGGCGTGCCGGATCGGTGAGCGCGCGGACCTGCTGCTGCTCGACGAGCCGACCAACCACCTGGACGAGGCCGGGATCGACTACCTGACGGCCCGGCTGCGGGAGTGGCCCGGCGCGGTCGTCATCGTCACGCACGACCGACGCCTGCTCGACGACGTGATGACCGCGATCCTGGACCTGGACCCCGCGATGGACGGGCGACCGGCGCTCTACGGGGCGACCAGGTACTCCGACTACCGGTTCCTCAAGAGCCAGATGGTCCGCCGCTGGCGGGCGCGGTACCGGGCCGAGCGCAAGCGCGCCGTGACGCTGGCCGAGCGGCTCGACTCGACGTACGAGAACCTCTCCGACGAGTGGCGGCCGCCCAAGGGGTCGGACACGCACCGGCGTGCCACCCGGGCGCGGGGGCATGTGAAGGCGGCGGACCGGCTGGTCCAGAAGCTCGAGTCGGAGGCCGTCGAGGTGCCCGTCCCCCCGCTGGTCCTGACGTTCCCCGACCTGCCGTCGCTGCCCCGTCAGCCTCAGCCCGGACCGCTGCTCGAGCTGCGGGCGCCGCGCGTCCAGGACCGGCTCGACCTGCCCGGTGTCCGGATCGAGGTGCCGCCGTGCGGCCGCCTGCTCGTCACGGGACCCAACGGGTCGGGCAAGTCGACGCTGCTGGCGGCACTGGCCGGGTACGTCCGGCTGGACCGCGGCGTGCGCACGGTCGCGCCCGGGGTCCGGCTCGGGGTCCTCGCGCAGGAGGGGCCGACGGAGCACGCCGCCGCCGTCGCCCAGGCGCGCGCCTCGGGGGTCGCCGAGCAGGTCTCCGCCTTCGACGCGTACGCCCGGCACGCCCTGACGCTGCTCGACGCGAACCTGCTGGACCCCGACCAGCTGGTGCCGATCGCCGCGCTCGGGCTGCTCACCGAGCAGGACCTGGAGCGGCCGCTGCGCGAGCTGTCCGTCGGTCAGCGCCGGCGGTTCGACCTCGCGTGCGCGCTGCTGGCGGCGCCGCACGTGCTGATCCTCGACGAGCCGACCAACCACCTGTCCGTCGGGCTCGTGGACGAGCTCACCGCCGCCCTGCGGGCCACGTCGGCCGCGGTCGTCGTCGCCACCCACGACCGCCGGATGCGCGCCGACCTGGCCGACTGGCCGCAGCTCGGCCTCTGACGGGTCAGGGCAGCCGGCCGACGTATCCCATCGCCTGACGCAGAAGCAGGCCCTGACCGCCGTTCATCTCGAACTGGATCTGCTGCGCGCACGCCTCCTCGGGCGTCATCCAGGCCAGGTCGATCGCGTCCTGCTGCGGGCGGCAGTCCCCGAGCACGGGCACCACGTAGGCGAGCGAGACCGCGTGCTGGCGCGGGTCGTGGTACGGCGTCACACCGGGCGTCGGGAAGTACTCCGCGACCGTGAACGGCTGCGGCGACGCGGGGATCTGCGGCAGCGCGACGGGGCCCAGGTCCTTCTCGATGTGCCGCAGCAGGGCGTCGCGCACGCGCTCGTGGTACATCACGCGGCCGCTGACCAGCGCCCGCGACATCACGCCCTCCTGCGTGACCCGCAGCAGCAGGCCGACCTGGACGACGTCACCCGAGTCGTCCACCCGCACCGGGATGGCATCGACGTACAGGATGGGGAGCTGCGTGCGCACCCGGCCGATCTCGTCGGCGCTCAACCAGCCGGCGGGACGTTCGGGGCCGCGGGGGTACTCGGCGGAAGCGGTCACTGACCATGTCTACCCCGCCGCGCGGGCCGACGGCGCACTCGGCGCGCTGACCACGGCCTGCGGGGTGCGCGTCACGGCACCCGGGAATAGTCGCCGGGCCTGGGATGCTCTATCTGGCGGTACCCGAGGACTGGAGGAACGTCATGGCGACGACAGAGCTGACCGGCAGCACGATCGGCCAGATCATCAAGGACAACGAGATCGTTCTCGTGGACTTCTGGGCGGAGTGGTGCCCCCCGTGCAAGCGGTTCGGTCCCGTCTTCGAGGCATCCTCGGAGAACCACCCGGACATCGTGCACGCGAAGGTGGACACCGACGCCGAGCCCGAGCTCTCGGCCGAGCTGCAGATCATGTCGATCCCGACCCTGATGGCCTTCCGCGACGGGATCCTGGTGTTCAACCAGGCCGGCGCGCTGCCTGCCCCCGCGCTGGAGCAGGTCGTCGAGGCCGTCAAGGCGCTCGACATGGACGAGGTGCGCGAGAAGATCGCGGCGGCGGCCAGCACCGACGCCTGATCCGGACAGACGAGAGGACCGGTCCCCGTGCTCGGGGGCCGGTCCTCGTCCGTGTGCGGGAGACGGGAGTCGAACCCGCACGCCCTCTCGGGCACCAGGACCTAAACCTGGCGTGGCTGCCGTTTCACCACTCCCGCGCAGCGGAAGTTTCCCACAGGGTCAGGCGATCTTGAGGTCCCGGCGCAGCTTGGCGACGTGCCCGGTGGCCTTGACGTTGTACTGCGCGAGCTCGACGCGTCCGTCGGGGTCGACGACGACCGTCGAGCGGATGACACCGACCACGGTCTTGCCGTAGTTCTTCTTCTCGCCCCACGCGCCCCAGGCCTCGAGCACCGCGTGCTCCGGGTCCGAGGCCAGCGGGAACGTCAGGCTCTCCTGCTCGACGAACGCGGCGAGCTTGTCCGCGGGGTCCGGTGAGACGCCGACCACGGCGAACCCGGCGCCCTGCAGCGCGGCCAGGGAGTCGCGGAAGTCGCAGGCCTCCGTGGTGCAGCCGGGCGTCATCGCGGCCGGGTAGAAGTACACGATCACCCGTCGACCGCGCAGGTCGGACAGCGTCACCGCGCCGCCGTCGGCGGTCGGCAGCGTGAAGTCGGGGGCGGTGTCGCCGGCGGCGAGACGGGGCACGGTATCTCCAAGGACGAGGCGTTCGAGGTGCGGTCAGCCTACGTCGCACGGGTAGCGTCGGACGTGTGAGCACCTCCACCAACGATGGCCTGCCGATCCGCATGCTGAACGACCGCCTGCTCGTCTCTCTCGACGGCGAGGCGGGCGAGCGGCGCTCGTCCGCGGGGATCGTGATCCCTGCCACGGCGGCCGTCGGCAAGCGCCTGTCCTGGGGCGCCGTCGTGGCCACGGGCCAGCACGTCCGCCAGGTCGAGGTGGGTGACCGCGTGCTGTTCGACCCGGAGGACCGTGCCGAGGTCGAGCTCGAGGGAGCCACGTACGTGCTGCTGCGGGAGAAGGACGTGCACGCGGTGGCCGAGCCCCGCGGCGCGGGCGAGGGAACCGGCCTGTACCTCTGATCGTTCTTCCGTGCGACGCGTGCCGAGCCCCACGGACGCCTTGCACCGCGCGGTCGCCGGTGGTGGCATGGGCACGCGGGACACCGTTCTCTGGAGAGCTTCGACCATGACTGAGCCCGACATCACACCGGCCGACACCAAGCCCGTGCGCGACCTCCTGGCCGAGCACGTGCCACTGGCCCTCATCGTCGACCTCGCGACGCCCGAGGCCACGTCCGCCGAGATCCTCGAGGCGGAGGGCCTGCCCGACGAGGCGTGGTGGGAGCCCGGCCAGGAACCGGCCGACCGCGACGGTGCGTGACGGTCGTCACGACCGCGGTCTGGATTCGCAGATCAGCCGTGCGGCCTGCTAAGTTTTTCACCGCGCGCCATTAGCTCAATTGGCAGAGCAGCTGACTCTTAATCAGCGGGTTCGGGGTTCGAGTCCCTGATGGCGCACCCTCCTCGAAGGGCTCTCGGTCTGCGCAAGCGGCCGAGGGCCCTTCGTCGTTCCGAATCCTGCGCCGACCAGGCGTCCAGACCAGTCGGCCATGGTCACGCGGCGGCCGCCGGGCCACGATGGGGCGAGGCGTCCCGGCGGTCCGCGCCGAGGGCGGGGCTGACGGATGGAGCCGGTGATGGCGCAGCAGGCGCGCGAGTTCGACGTCGTGGTGATCGGCGGGGGCGCGATCGGGGAGAACGCCGCCGACCGGGCGGGACGGACGGGCCTGAGCGTCGCGCTCGTCGAGGAGGCGCTGGTCGGGGGCGAGTGCTCGTACTGGGCGTGCATGCCGTCCAAGGCCCTCCTGCGGCCGGGAGCCGCGCTGGCTGCCGCGCGCGGTGTGCCGGGCGCGGCGGCGGCCGTGACGGGCGGCGTGGACGTCGCGGCGGCGTTCGCCCGTCGCGACGCCGTCACGCACCACTGGGACGACAGCTCCCAGGCCGAGTGGGTCGACGGTGCCGGGATCACGCTGGTGCGCGGGCACGCGCGGTTCACGGGGCCGCGCACGCTGGAGGTCGGGTCGGTCACCGTGACCGCGCGTCACGCGGTCGTCGTCGCGACCGGGTCGCAGGCCGCGGTGCCCGACGTCGACGGCCTCGCGGCGCTGCCGCCGTGGACCAGCCGCGAGGCGACGTCCGCGCAGCAGGTGCCGGGACGGCTCGCGGTGATCGGGGGCGGGGTGGTCGGGGTCGAGATGGCCACCGCGTTCGCCGACCTCGGCAGCGAGGTGACCCTCCTGGTGCGGGGCGACCGGGTCCTGACGGGTGCCGAGCCGTTCGCCGGCGCGGCCGTGGCGACGGCGCTCACGGCCCGGGGGGTGACGGTGCTGTTCGGCGCACAGGCGCGGTCCGTGCGGCGCGAGGCTGACGGGGTCCACCTGGACGTCGGCGGCGAGGACCTGGTCGTCGACGAGGTCCTGGTGGCCACGGGACGTCGGCCCGGGACGGCCGACCTGGGGCTCGAGGCGCTGGGCCTGCAGCCGGGCGCGCCGCTTGAGGTGGACGACGCGCTCCAGGTCACCGGCGCGGACGGCGGCTGGCTGTTCGCGGTCGGTGACGTGACGGGCCGGACCGCCACCACGCACCAGGGCAAGTACGACGCCAGGGTGGTCGGTGACGTCATCGCCGCGCGCTTCGACCCGCGGTCCACCGCGACGGACTCCCCGGAGGGCGCCACGCCCGGGGACCGCGCGCTCTCCGCCCAGGACGAGCGCACCGCGGGGCCCTGGAGCCGGTACCGGGCCACGGCGGACCTCGCCGCGGTGCCGCAGGTGGTGTTCACCCGGCCCGAGGTCGCCTGGGTCGGGCTGACCGAGCACGCCGCCCGGGCCAGCGGCCTCGACGTGCGCGTGCTCGGCTACGACCTGGAGAACGTCGCGGGGGCCACGGTGTTCGCCGAGGACTACGCGGGCCACGCCCGGTTGGTGGTCGACGACGCTCGCGGCGTGGTCGTGGGCGCGACGTTCGTCGGCCCCGAGGTCGCCGAGATGCTGCAGGCCGCGACGATCGCGGTGGTCGGGGAGGTGCCGCTCGACCGGCTGTGGCACGCGGTCCCCGCCTACCCGACGGTCAGTGAGGTGTGGCTGCGGCTGCTGGAGTCCGCGGGCCTCTGACGACGGACGGGCGGACCCGTGGGTCCGCCCGTCCGTGCTGTCAGCTGTCGGAGGCGAGCGACCCGTCGCTCGACAGGACCAGGCCGATGGCCGCCTCCCCCTGACGCACCGCCTGGCCGATCAGGCCGAAGTCGTACGACTGAAAGTCGCCGAACTCGAGGCCGTAGGTCTCCTCGAGCCCCGGCTGGCAAAACGGCCGGTCGGGGCACTCGGCGGGTCCGGCGAGCACGAGGCCGCCGCACGCCTCCGCGAGCTCGCTCAGGGTCTCGACGCCGTGCTCCTGCGCGAACTCGCTCGTCACCGCGAACGCGTTCTGGTCCTGCGCCTCGGACGGCGCTCCGACGACCACGCCGGCCGCGTCGGCGAGCGGGGTCAGCGCGGCCACGGTCTCGTCGACGTCGGCGGAGGCCACCGACTCCGCACCGGCGCCGTTCTGCTGCGCGTTGAGGAAGTCCGTGAGCGTCGCGGCGTACTCCGGCACCGCCGTGATGGTGCCGTCGGTGAGCGCCGGCAGGTAGGTCTCCCGGTTGCCGATGGTGCGCACCTCGACCGTGTACCCGGCGCTGCGCAGCACGGCCGCGTAGATCTCCGCGAGCGTGGCGCTCTCGGAGAAGTTGGCCGCGCCGATCACGAGGGACGTGCCCGAGCCGACGTCGTCCTGCGCCGCGAGGTCCTCGGTCTCGACGAACTCCTCGGCCACCTCGCTCGACGTGCGCCGGTCGATGTCGACCGCCTTGTTCAGCTCGATGAGCTTGTCGGTGTCGAGCGCGGCGGACACGCTGTCCAGCAGCTCGACGATCTGCGGGTTGGCGGCCGCGGCCGCCTTGTTCACCGCGGGGATGATGTTGTCCGCGTTCTGCAGGCCCTTGTCGTCCTCGAGGACGACGAGGGTCTCGCCCGCGACGGGCTCGCAGGTGGCCAGGCCGGACGAGCCGGACGAGGTCGGTTCGGCCTCGCCGCCCCCCGAGCCGGGGCTGCCGCAGGCGCCGAGCGCCAGGGTGGCGATGGCGACCAGGGTCAGGGTGGTGGAGCGTCTCGCTCGCATCGTGCTCTCCTCGGGGAGTCAGCAGGGGTGGGTCCCAGGTGACGGACAGGTCTGCCGCCGACGGGTCAGGACGATGGGCCCGACCTATTCGAACCGCTCGCCGCGGGCTGGGCAAGCCCGGGCGTGGTCCCGCCCGACCGACGGGTCCGCCGGGACGGGGTCTCGGACGCGGCCCGATCCCGTGCACGCAGCCCGCGCGGGGTCAGGACGTACTGCACGATCGCGAGCATGCCCTCGGCGACGAGGCACAGGCCGGCCACCAGGATGCCGCCGGCGAGCACCTGCCCGTAGTCCTGCGTCCCGAAGCCGGTGACGACGATCGTGCCGAGGCTGCGGCCGCCGACGAGCGCGGCGAGCGGGACGGTCGCGAGGACCTGGACCGCCGCCGTGCGGACACCGGCCGCGATCAGGGGGACGGCGAGCGGGAGCTCGACCGCCCACAGGCTGCGGGCCCCCGACATGCCCACGCCCCGGGCGGCGTCCCGGACGTCGTCGTCGACCTCGCCCAGACCCGTCACCGTGTTGGTGAGCAGCGGGGGGACCGCGAAGACCGCGCAGGCGAGCACCGTGGCGGTGTTGCCGAACAGGCCGCTCGCCGCGAGCAGGGTGAGCAGCGCGAGCGTGGGCAGCGCGCGGGTGGTGTTGGCGACGATGACGCCGACCGTCGACCCGCGACGGCGGTGGCCGAGCCACAGGCCCAGAGGCAGGGCGACGACCCCGGCGAGCAGGACCGCGAGCACGGACACCAGGACGTGGTCGACCGTGAGCGCCAGGACGCCGCTGCGGCCCGACCAGTTGAGCGGGTCGTTGAGCCAGCGGAAGGCCTCGATCAGGACGTCCATGTCACACCGGCCGCTCGACGCGCGCCCACGGGGTGAGCCGGCGGCCGATGCCCGCGAGCACCAGGTCGCAGACCAGCGCGAGCAGGAGGCACAGCACCGTCGCGGTCATGATCTCCGCGTGGTAGTTGCTGCGGAAGCCGCGGAACATCAGCTGGCCCAGCCCGCCGTAGCCGACCACGACGCCGACGGTGACCAGCGCGACCGTGGTCACCGTGGCGAGCCGGAGCCCGGCGACGATGCTGGGCAGGGCCTGCGGCAGCTCGACCGCGAACAGCAGCCGGGCGCGTCCGTAGCCCATGCCGCGCGCGGCGTCGCGGACCGCCGGGTCCACCCCCTGCAGGCCCACCAGCACGTTCCGGGTGAGCACGAGCAGCGCGTAGGACACCAGGCCGATGAGCACGGTGGTGCGTCCGATGCCCGTGTACGGGGCGAGGATCGCGAACAGGGCGAGGGACGGCACCGTGTACAGGACGCCCGCGACGCCCAGCACGGGTCCCGCCAGCCGCGGGCGTAGGTGCGCCAGCGCGCCCAGCGGCAGGGCCAGCACGAAGGCGATGACGACGGCCTGGAACGTCAGCGACGCGTGCTGCTCGAGCGCGCGCGCGATGTCCTGTGCGTTGCGCTCCACGTACTCCCACGAGAACCACGGGTTGGGTGGAGCCTGGGCCAGCCGCATGGCGCGAACGTACCGGGGGCCACCGACATGTGCAGGATCACGCGGGTACCGTGGCCGCCCGCCGATGCGCCTGTCGGGGCCAGGCGCTAGCGTCCGGGAGGTGGCAGACGACGCGGCGATCGCCTTCGAGCACGTCAGCAAGTCCTACGCGTCCGACCGTGGGGCGTCGGGGGCGGCCGTCGACGACCTGTCGCTCGCGGTCAGCCCGCACGAGGTCCTCGTCCTGGTCGGGCCGTCGGGATGCGGGAAGTCGACCACCCTGCGCATGGCCAACCGGCTCGTCGAGCCGACCTCGGGTCGCATCATGCTCGAGGGGGAGGACGTCACGTCGGTGGAGCCCGTGGGCCTGCGGCGCCGGATGGGCTACGTCATCCAGAACGTCGGCCTCTTCCCGCACCGGACGGTCGCGCAGAACGTGGCCACCGTGCCGGGACTGGTCGGCTGGGACCGCAAGCGCACCGCCGCGCGGGTGGAGGAGCTGCTCGCCCTCGTCGGCCTCGACCCGGACCGGTACGCCCGGCGCTTCCCGCACGAGCTGTCCGGCGGGGAGCGCCAGCGCGTGGGCGTGGCACGTGCCCTGGCCACGGACCCGCCGGTGCTGCTGATGGACGAGCCGTTCGGCGCCGTGGATCCCGTGGGCCGCCGGCGCCTGCAGACCGAGTTCGCGCGGATCCAGCGCGCGCTCGGCATCACCGTGATGCTGGTCACGCACGACATCGACGAGGCCGTGCGGATGGCGGACCGGGTGGCGGTGCTGAGCACGGGCGCGCGCATCGAGCAGCTCGCCTCGCCGCTCGATGTCGTCGCCCGCCCCGCGACACCCGCCGTCGCGGACCTCGTCGGGCGCGGGCGCACGGCCCGGCTGCTGGCGCTGGGCCGGCTGGAACGCCCCGACCTCGACCCGCCGGTGCAGGACGGCACCGCGGCGCCGCTCGTCCTGGGCGTCGAGCTGGGCGACGTGCTCGCCGCCCTGGTGGGCGCGAACGGTCCTCTGCCGGTGCACGATGAGCACGGGCGCGTCGTCGGCAGCGCGACCCCCGCCACGGTCGTCCGGGCGCTGGACCGGCTCACCGAGCCGGACGACGAGACGAACGGCACGACCGCCGACGGCCCCGCCCTCGGTACGCTGCGGACGTGACCACGACGACGGCCCGCCTCGCGCTCGCCACCTGCGCCGAGCTTCCCGAGCTCGACCCCGACGACCAAGCCCTGCGCGACGCACTGCGGGAACGCGGCATCGCGACCGACGTCGTCATCTGGGACGACCCGACCGTCGACTGGGGTACCTACCCCCACGTCGTGATCCGGTCCACCTGGGACTACACCGACCGGCCGGCCCAGTTCGGTGACTGGACGCGTCGGGTCGAGCGCACGAGCACGCTGCTCAACCCGGCCTCGGTGGTGGCCTGGAACATCGACAAGACGTACCTGCGCGACCTGGACAAGGCCGGCCTGCCGATCGTGCCGACCATCTGGCTCGACCCGGAGCGCAACCACAACTCGCGCGCCATCCACACGCGCTTCCCGGCGTTCGGCGACTTCGTCATCAAGCCGACCGTCAGCGCCGGCGCGCGGGACACCGGCCGGTACGACGCGGGCGTCACCCAGCAGCGCTCGCTGGCGATCACGCACGCCAAGAACCTGCTCAGCGTGGGCCGCCGCGTGATGATCCAGCGCTACCTGCGCAAGGTGGACACGGTGGGGGAGACGGCGCTCGTGTTCATCGACGGGCAGTTCAGCCACTCGGTGCGCAAGGGCGCCCTGCTCGACGGGCCCTACCGCGCGGAGGAGGCGGACGAGCTGTACCGCCACGAGACCATGTCCGCGCGCGACGCCAGCGACGCCGAGCGCGAGCTGGGCGAGCGCGTCGTCGCCGCCCTGCCGGAGATCGTGCCCGGCGGCGACGGGCCGCTGCTGTACGCCCGCGTGGACCTGATCCCCGACGACGAGGGCAACCCCGTCGTCCTCGAGGTCGAGCTCACGGAGCCGTCGCTGTTCCTCGCGCACGCGGAGGGTTCGGCCGCCCGGTTCGCCGACGCGATCGCCGCACGGCTCTGACCTCGGCGGGACGTGGCCCAGGCCACTGTCCGCCGGTTCCAGAAGTGCTCCCGGGCTCGGGTACACTTCTCGACGCCCCGCCGTCCGCGGTGGGGGATCGTGGTGGCTATAGCTCAGGTGGTAGAGCACCTGGTTGTGGTCCAGGGGGTCGCGGGTTCAAGTCCCGTTAGCCACCCCATCGCGTCGGGCGTCGACCATCTGGTCGGCGCCCGTCGTCGTTCCCGGCCGCAGCCCGCGGGGATCCGCGGGCTGCGGCACCGGTCAGCCGTCCGAGAGCAGCGTGCCCTTCACCGAGGTCGCCACCACGTCGGCGGCGATCTTCTTGGCGGCGGCGGAGTCCGGGCCGGGCTGGGCGGGGAGCAGCGCGGCGCGGTAGTAGCGGAGCTCGTCGATGCTCTCCAGGATGTCCGCGAGCGCGCGGTGGCCCCCGTTCTTGCGGGGAGACGCGAAGTACACCCGCGGGTACCAGCGGCGGGCGAGCTCCTTGATCGACGACACGTCGATCACGCGGTAGTGCAGGTGCGCGACGAGCTCGGGCATGTCGCGGTCGAGGAACGCCTTGTCGGTGCCTACCGAGTTCCCCGCCAGCGGGGCCTTGCTCGGGTCCGGCACCCACGCGCGGATGTACTCGAGCACCGTGGCCTGCGCCGCCTCGAGGGTCGTGCCCGTCGACAGCTGGTCGAGCAGCCCCGACGTGGTGTGCATCGTGCGGACGAAGTCGCCCATCTGCTCGAGCGCCTCGGGCGGCGGCGCGATGACGACGTCCACCCCCTCGCCGAGGACGCGCAGCTCGGAGTCCGTGACCACGGCGGCCACCTCGACCAGGGCGTCGGCGGCGAGGTCGAGCCCGGTCATCTCGCAGTCGATCCAGACGATGCGGTCGGAGCTCTCCTGTCCGGAGGGGGCGGGCGTGGTGGGCGGGGTGGTCGGCGTGCTGGTCACGCTTGCCAGCCTAGGGGTCGCCATGACCGTCGTGCGTTCGTGCGGGCGGCATGCCGCGGTTAGCGTCGTCGCATGTCGGACGAACCCGCCCTCGCGCCTCCGAGCTCCTCCGCGTTCGCCACGCTGCGCGAGCGCCCGCGGCTGTGGGCCGTGCTGCCGGGCGTGCTCCTCGTGGTCGTCGGGCTCGCGGTGTTCTTCGTGGTGCTCGACGGCGTGCAGGAGAAGGACGACCTCTGGGACCTCGACCAGCCGGTGCTCGAGTGGCTCGTCGCGCACCGGACGGCGGCGTGGACCACCGTGCTCGCGGCCATCACGTTCGTGACCGGTCCGACGGTCCT
This sequence comes from Cellulomonas fengjieae, assembly GCF_018388465.1. NCBI lineage: Bacteria > Bacillati > Actinomycetota > Actinomycetes > Micrococcales > Cellulomonadaceae > Cellulomonas > Cellulomonas fengjieae. Next base: position 1,242,004 of record NZ_CP074404.1, read on the forward strand.
CCCGTTCATCGTCGGGCTCGCGTGCCTGGTGTGGGGTCTGGTCCGCCACGAGTGGTGGCGGCCGCTGCTGCTGGCGGGGGCGATGATCGCCTCGACCCTGATCTCGTTGGCGGTCAAGGGCCTCGTGGGCCGCGCGCGGCCGCCCGAGGACACGATGTACGTGCCCGGTGCCGAGACGACGGCCTCGTTCCCGTCCGGGCACACCATCGGCACCGCGACGTTCCTGCTGGTGGTCGGCTACCTCGCCTGCAGCCGGACACCGTCGGTGACGCGGATCGTGGTGAGCAGCATCGTGACGGTGGTCGGCACCGCGCTCGTGGCGGTGAGCCGGCTCTACCTGGGCTACCACTTTCTCACGGACGTCGTGGCGGCGGTGGCGCTCGCGATCGGGGTCCTGGGCGCGGTCTCGGTCGTCGACCGGCTGCACACGCTCGCGTTGCGCGCGGGCTGAGCGGCTACCGGCGGTCGTCGGGACCGGGCACGGTCGACGCCAGCCAGGCGGCGAGGGGGACCAGCACGGCCACCGCACCCGCGATCCACAGGCTCGCGGTCCAGGACGTGCTCGCCCAGCGCAGCACACCGAGCGTCCCGGCTCCGGCCACGACGCCGAAGCCGATCCGCTCCAGCCACACGACGACGTGCCGCGCGACGCGCGCCCGCAGGGGCGCCTTCGCCGTGGGGTCAGGGGTGTTGTGCCGGCCCATCAGCGGCGCCCGGGGCGTGCGCAGGCTCGGGTCGACATGGCGACATGGTGGCACGCATGGCGATGGGCGCGGACCTCGTCCTCGGGGAGGACCGGTCCGCGCCCATCGGGGTGCGGGTCACCGCGCGTCGAGCGCGTCGACCAGGGTCGGCGGGTGCGCCGTGGCGCGGGTCGGATCCGGCGGTCGACCGGTGTTCTCGGCGTGCCGTCTGTCGGCGCGCGGCTGCGCCCGCGTGCGGGTCTGGCGGGAGTGGGCAAGGCGCTCGGAGTGGTCCTGGCGCGCGAGCTCCAGGGAGATGGTCGGGTTCACGGTGTGCTCCTGGGCATGACGAGGCCCGGGCCGGAGCCCGGACGATGTGGGTGGTGTGGGACCACTCAACCGCGGAGATGTGGCGCGGGTCACGGGATTTTTCCGGCCGCGTCGGGCCGTCGGGCGGTGGTCCGCGCACCACCGCGCTGCTCAGCAACCCACGACGCCAGCAGACCAGGTCCGAGCTCCGACGGGCGCGGACGTTCCTGCTGGCCGCAGCCGCGCGTGGGCGCCCCCGGCAGGACTCGAACCTGCAACCTACGGATTAGAAGGCCGTTGCTCTATCCATTGAGCTACGGGGGCCTGGACCTGCGCCCCACAGCCTATCGGCGGGCCTGGGGATCCTCCGCTCGGGACGAACCGGACGTGCCCGTCCAGCGTGGCGCGTTTTGCCAGGTCAGGTCGCACCGCGACAATGGGTGGGTGAGCGCGCAGCCCGGCACGGCGCCAGTGCAGCCTGTGCAGACCGCGCGGCCGCTGGCTGCACACGCACGCCATGCCGCCTCCGACCCACGGGACGTGCTCGCGCGCCCGCTCGCGGCGACCTCCCTGCTGGACGCGGTCCGCGACCTCCTGCGTGACGTCGAGCGCACCGGGTTCCCGCTCGAGATCGACGGCATCACCGCGGCCCGAGCGTCACGGGCACGGCTCGTCGACCAGCTCGGGGAGCACCTGGTGCCGCGGCTCACGGAGCTGTCGGCGCCCGCCGTCGTGGTGGTCTCCGGGTCCACCGGAGCCGGTAAGTCGACGCTGGTCAACTCGCTGGTCGGCTCGGAGGTGAGCACCGCGGGGGTGCTGCGCCCGACCACCCGGCGCCCGGTGCTGGTGCACAACCCGCTCGACGCCGAGCTCCTCTCGCACCACCCGGTCCTGGAGTCGGTGACCGTGGTCGCGGACGACCAGGTGCCGCGCGGCATCGCGCTGCTGGACGCCCCGGACCTCGACTCGGTCCTGGAGTCCAACCGGGAGTCGGCCCACCGGCTGCTCGAGGCCGCCGACCTGTGGTTGTTCGTGACGACCGCGGCGCGCTACGGCGACGCCCTGCCGTGGCGGGTGCTGCAGGGTGCCGTCGAGCGGGGCGCCTCGGTCGCCATGGTCCTCAACCGCGTGCCCCCGGCGTCCCTTCCCACCGTCCGCGGTGACCTCCTGGACCGTCTGCGCAGCAACGGGCTGCAGGGGTCACCGCTGTTCGTCATCCCCGACCTCGGTCCCCACGAGGGGCTGCTCCCGCCGGCGGTCGTCGCGCCGATCCGGCGCTGGCTCGCGATGCTGGCCGGTCCGGACCGTGCGCGGACCGTGATCGGCCGGACGCTGCGCGGTTCGCTCGCGGCGCTGAAGCCGTGGGTCGACGAGCTCGCCGAGGCCGTGCAAGCGCAGGCCGACGCGGCGGCCACCATCGCCACCGCGCTCGACGCGGCGACCGAGGCCCCCATCGCGCAGGCGGCGGCGTCGGTCCGAGGCGGCGCGGTCGCCGATGGTGCCGTGCGGGCGCGCTGGGCCGAGCTCGCGGCGGACGGCGGGCCGCTGGGCCGGGTGGTCCGGGCGTCCGGACGCATCCGCGGGTCGGCGCGCGAGGGGCGCGCGCGGGAGGCCGCGGTGGAGCCGCTCGTCGAGGACCTCATCCGGTCGGTGACGGCCACGCTGACGGCCGCCGGCGCACACGCCGAGGAGAGCCTGCGCGCCGCGCTCACCGGTCCGGACGCGCCCCAGGGCGGCGGTTCCGTCGACGCCGCCTGGGCACCGCCGCGGTCCGCTCGTCGGACCGCCGCCGAGCAGGCCGCCCGTGCCTGGACCGCACAGGGCGCGCGGGTGGTGCGCGCCGCGCTGAGCGTCCCTCCTGTGCAGACGACCGCCGACGGCGTCGCGCGGTCTCGCCGTGACCAGGCCCGGGACCTGCGGCGGCGGGGCAAGGCCGAGACGGCGCTGGGGGACGGCGGCCTGGCCGCCGTTGCCCTGGCCGCGGCCTCCGGTGTCCGAGAGGCGCACGACCTCCTGGTGGACCTGGTCGACGCGGCCGGTGAGCGCGCGATCGACGAGCTGCGCGACGACCTCGTCGCCCGGGCCGCTGCGCAGGTGGCCGCGGAGCGCGCGACGGTCGGTGAGGTGCTGGCGGACCCGGACCTCGCCGAGGACGCCGCGTCGCGGCTGCGCCTGCGGCTCGCCGTGCTGAAGGGGCTCACGTGACGCAGACCACGAGCGGACCGCTGCATGGGGAACAGACCGCGGCGCTGGAGGCGCGGGTCGCCGCGCTCGACCGGGCACTCGCGGTCGGCGGCGACCGCCTCGCGCCCACCGTCGCCGAGCGCGTCGCCGCGACGGTGGACAGCGTGCGGCAGCGGCTCGCCCTCGGCGTCGACCACACGGTCGTCGCCCTCGTGGGCGGGACGGGCTCGGGCAAGTCGAGCTTGTTCAACGCGATCTGCCGGCTGGACTTCGCCGATGTGGGGGTGCGTCGGCCGACCACGTCGGAGGTCACCGCGTGCGTGTGGGGCGACGACGGAGGTCCGCTCCTGGACTGGCTGGGCGTCGTCCCGGACCGGCGGATCGAGCGCGAGAGCCTGCTCGACGGCGAGAGCGAGGCGCCGCTTCGCGGGCTGGTGCTGCTCGACCTGCCCGACCACGACTCCATCGAGCCCGAGCACCGCGAGGTGGTGGACCGCCTGCTGCCCCAGGCGGACCTGCTCGCCTGGGTGGTCGACCCGCAGAAGTACGCCGATGACGCCCTGCACACCGGCTATCTGCGCCGGCTCGTCGGGCACGAGGCCTCCATGGTGGTCGTGCTGAACCAGGTGGACACCGTGCCGCCCGACGTGCGCCCCGCGCTGTTCGCGGACGTCGAGAACCTCCTGGTCGACGACGGGCTCACCGGGGTGCCCGTCCGCGAGGCGTCCGCCCGCACCGGTGAGGGTGTGGACGCGCTGCGCGAGCTCCTCGCGACCGTGGTCAGCTCGCGCTCGCTCGCCGCACAGCGCGCGAGCGCGGAGCTCAACGACGCGGCCGCCCTGCTCGCCGCCGAGGTCGCCGCGCGCGAGCCCGCACCGTCCGTGCTGTCGGTCACGGAGGTCGTGGACCGGTTGTCGGCCGCGATCGGGCTGCCCGCGGTGGCGGCCCGGGTGGGGTCGGCCGTGCGTGGCCGGTCCGCCGCGCCCCCGGGGTTCGGCACGGTCCAGGAGGATGCGGTCGAGCTCGCGCGCTCGTCGTGGCTCGACGCCGTCACGGCCGGGCTGCCGCGCCGCTGGAGCCTCGACATCGCCTCGCGGGTGGCGTCGACCGCCGAGATGCGGCTCGCGGTGACCGACGCGCTCACGCAGCTGACGCTGTCCGCGCGACGTTCCGTCCTTGCGCGCGCGCTCACCGTCGCCGCCGTGCTGCTGGGGGGCGCCGCGGTGCTCGTCGGAGCGGTCGCGGTCGGTGGTGCCATGGGCCCCGGCGAGGCGAACCCGTGGGCACCCGCCGGGGCGGTGGCGCTGCTCCTCGCCGCCGTGGTGGCCGGTCTGGCCGCCGCCGCCGCCCGCAGGTCCGCCGCCCGACGGCGGGAGGCGCGGGTGCTGCAGGAGGGCCGGACCGCCCTCGAGAACGTGGCCCGCGCGCGGCTCGCCGTGCCGACCGAGGCGGTGCTCGCGGAGCACCGCACGGTGCGCGAGCTCGCGGCCGCTGCACAGGGCTGAGCCGCCCACAGCCCCTCCTGTGGTGCGGGCGGTCCACCGTCGCACCGCGGCTTCCTCCGGCCGCCGTGTCACTGGTCGAGCCTGGTCGCACGAGCCCCGCACCCGCCGGGGCGCACCGCACCGGAGGTATCGCATGAGCACGCAGTCCCTGGACCTGACCGTCGTGGGGTGGATCGGCACGGAGGTGCGGATCCACCACGAGTCCGACGGCGGGGTCCCGTTCACCACGTTCCGGCTGGGCAGCACCCGCCGCTGGCTCGACCGGCAGGCCGGCGTCTGGCGGGATGCGCAGACCGAGTGGTTCAACGTGAAGGTCTGGCGCACCACCGCGCTGAACGCCGCCCGGTCGCTGCGCAAGGGCGACCCCGTCATCGTGCAGGGGCAGCTGTCCACCGAGGAGTGGGTCGGCGCCGACGGGCCCCGCACGTCGCTGGTGCTCGAGGCGAGCGCGCTCGGACCCAACCTGGTGTTCGGCAGCAGCCACTTCGCACGCACCATGAGCCCGGCCGTGGCCGACGCCGACGGTGTGCCCGCCGACGTGTCCGGACTGGAGGAGCTCGCGGAGGATGCCGAGCTCCCGGAGGACGTGCCGGACGGGGCCGGTGCGGCACCCGTGGCGGACGACGAGCAGGAGCTCGCACTCGCCCGCACCAGGTGATCGCCTAGGCTGGTGCACCGGCAACCCGACGACGACGGCCGGTCGGACCGCGCGCTCCTGCGGCGCGGTCGACCAGCCTCGCGGGTGAGCCGAACAGCATCGCCCCCATCAGCGAGCGTGCGGGCGAGCCCATCGAGCACCGAGGCGGACGAAGAGCCAGTGGCTGAGTTCATCTACTCCATGTACAAGACGCGCAAGGCGCACGGCGACAAGGTGATCCTCGACGACGTCACCCTGAACTTCCTGCCGGGCGCGAAGATCGGTGTCGTCGGGCCGAACGGCGCCGGAAAGTCGACGATCCTCAAGATCATGGCCGGTCTCGACCAGCCGTCGAACGGTGAGGCGCGGCTGAGCCCGGGGTACACGGTCGGCATCCTGCAGCAGGAGCCGCCCCTGAACGAGTCGAAGACCGTGCTCGGCAACGTCGAGGAGGGCGTCGCCGAGATCAAGGGCAAGCTCGACCGGTACAACGAGATCTCGGCGCTGATGGCCGAGCCGGACGCCGACTTCGACGCGCTCCTGGCCGAGATGGGCCAGCTTCAGGAGGCGATCGACGCCGCCGACGCCTGGGACCTCGACGCCCAGCTGGACCAGGCGATGGACGCGCTGCGCTGCCCGCCGCCGGACGCCGACGTGACCGTGCTGTCCGGTGGTGAGCGGCGCCGGGTCGCGCTGTGCAAGCTGCTCCTGGAGAAGCCCGACCTGCTGCTCCTGGACGAGCCCACCAACCACCTCGACGCCGAGAGCGTGCTCTGGCTCGAGGCGCACCTCAAGGACTACCCCGGCGCCATCCTGGCCGTGACCCACGACCGGTACTTCCTCGACCACGTGGCCGAGTGGATCTGCGAGGTCGACCGCGGCCGCCTGTACCCGTACGAGGGCAACTACTCGACGTACCTGGAGAAGAAGGGCGAGCGCCTCGCCATCCAGGGCAAGAAGGACGCCAAGCTCGCCAAGCGCCTCAAGGAGGAGCTGGACTGGGTCCGGTCCAACGCCAAGGGCCGGCAGACCAAGTCCAAGTCGCGTCTCGCGCGCTACGAGGAGATGGCGGCGGAGGCGGACCGCACCAGGAAGCTGGACTTCGAGGAGATCCAGATCCCGCCGGGCCCGCGACTGGGCTCGATCGTGCTGGAGGCCAAGGACCTGCAGAAGGGCTTCGACGGGCGCACGCTCATCGACGGTCTGAGCTTCACGCTGCCGCGCAACGGCATCGTGGGCGTCATCGGCCCGAACGGCGTCGGCAAGACCACGCTGTTCAAGACGATCGTCGGGCTCGAGCCGCTGGACGCGGGCGACCTGAAGATCGGCGAGACGGTGTCGATCTCCTACGTCGACCAGTCCCGTGGCGGCATCGACCCCAAGAAGACGCTGTTCGAGGTGGTCTCCGACGGGCTCGACTTCCTCAAGGTCGGCAACGTCGAGATGCCCTCCCGGGCCTACGTGGCCGCGTTCGGGTTCAAGGGGCCGGACCAGCAGAAGCCCGCGGGCGTGCTGTCGGGCGGTGAGCGCAACCGCCTCAACCTCGCGCTCACGCTCAAGCAGGGCGGCAACCTCCTGCTGCTCGACGAGCCCACCAACGACCTGGACGTCGAGACCCTCGGCTCGCTGGAGAACGCGCTGCTCGAGTTCCCCGGCTGCGCCGTCGTGGTCTCGCACGACCGGTGGTTCCTGGACCGGGTGGCGACGCACATCCTCGCCTACGAGGGCACCGAGGAGAACCCCGGGAACTGGTACTGGTTCGAGGGCAACTTCGCCTCCTACGAGGAGAACAAGGTCGAGCGGCTCGGCGCCGACGCGGCCCGCCCGCACCGCGTGACGTACCGCAAGCTGCGTCGCGACTGACGGCACCACCGGGCCGCCCGTTCCCCCCGGGGGAGCGGGCGGTCTCGTCGTCGGCGAGCCGCCTGCGACCTGCGCAGATACGCTGCACCAGACCTGAGAGGCGGTACGGCGATGGGGCACGACGAGCTGGTGGGCGCGCTGCTCACCCTGCGCGGCCGCGTCGCGGAGCTGCGCCTGCCGCTCGAGACCGCCAGCGCGCCGGTCGCCCGGGCGGACCGCACGCGCGTCCTGGACCAGCTCGACGACTACCTGCTGCCCCGGCTGCGGGACCCGGGCGCGCCGGTGCTCGTCGTCGTCGGCGGCAGCACCGGAGCCGGCAAGTCGACCGTGGTGAACTCGCTGGTCGGCGCGGAGGTCAGCCCGTCGGGCGTGCTGCGCCCCACCACCCGTTGGCCGGTACTCGTGCACCACCCGCTCGACGTGCGCTGGTTCAGCTCCGACCGGGTGCTGCCGTCCCTGACGCGCGCGGACGCGGCGGGGGAGAGCGCCCTGGCCGGGGCACGGCCGGGGCTCCGGCTCGTCGCCTCCGAGGCGGTGCCCGTGGGGCTCGCGCTGCTCGACGCGCCCGACGTGGACTCCGTCGAGGAGGGCAACCGGGTGCTCGCCGCGCAGCTGCTGGGTGCGGCGGACGTCTGGCTGTTCGTCACCACGGCGGCGCGGTACGCGGACGCGGTGCCGTGGGAGCTGCTGGCCGACGCGGCGCGTCGTGGCACCCATCTCGCCCTCGTGCTCGACCGGGTGGACCCCGGCGCGGAGTCCGCGGTGGGCGAGCACCTGCGCCAGATGCTCGCGGATGCGGGCCTCGCGTCCGCCACGGTGCTCGTGATCCCGGAGGTCGAGCTCGAGGACGGGCTGCTGCCGGAGGCGGCGATCGGCCCGATCGCGGACGTCCTGACCAGGACCGCGACGGACCCGACGGTGCGCGCGGCGGCGCTGGCCGAGACGTGGGACGGCGCGGTGGCCGACGTGTCCCGCCGGGCGCTCGAGCTCGCGGCCGCGGCCGACGAGCAGCGGGCCGCCGACGCGCGGCTGCGGGCGGCGGTCACCGCGGCGTACGCGACGGCGTCCGCCCAGATCGCGCACGCGACGTCCGACGGGTCGCTGCTGCGCGGCGAGGTCCTGGCGCGGTGGCAGGACGTGGTCGGCACGAGCGAGTGGTTCCGCTCGCTCGAGCAGGGGGTGTCCCGGCTGCGCGACCGCGTGGTGGGCTTCGTGCGCGGACGGCGTCCCGCGGAGCCGGCGCTCGTCGAGGCTGTCGCCCACGGGCTGTCGGCCGTCATCCAGGACGCGGCGGAGGAGGCAGCCGAGAGCGCCCACTCCGCGTGGCGGCACGACCCGGCCGGACGGGCGCTCCTGGACGGGCTCGCCCTGTCCCGCGCGTCGGCGGACCTGCGGGCACGCACCGCGGACCATGTGCGGGCCTGGCAGGGGGACGTGCTCGGCCTGGTGGAGGAGGAGGGCGCCGACCGCCGGACCACCGCGCGCGCGCTGTCCTACGGCGTCAACGGGCTCGGCGCAGTGCTCATGGTGGCCGTCTTCGCGTCCACGGGCGGGTTGACGGGCGCCGAGGTGGGGATCGTCGGCGGTTCCGCGCTGCTCGCGCAGCGGCTGCTCGAGGCCGTGTTCGGCGACGAGGCGGTGCGCCGGCTGACGCAGGAGGCGCAGGCGCGCCTCGCCGCACGCACGGATGCCCTGCTGGCGGAGGAGTCGTCGCGCTTCACGCGGCAGCTGGACGCCACCGGGGCGGCCGGGAGCGAGGGCGCCGACCTGCGGGCGGCCGCGGCGGCGGTCGGCGCCGCGATGGCGAGCCGCACCGCGACCGCGGCCTGGGCCGGAGACGTCCCGGCCGGCGGCGGGGGTCATCTGCGCGGGACGGGGGCGGTTGCCCGGTCGTCCGTCGAGACGGAGCCCGAGGAGCCGCGCCCACGATGGTGGTCCCGCTGGCGCTGGGGTAACGGGTGAGGGCGTCCGCCGGCACGCTGGCCGGCAGGGTCGCCGCCCTGGACGAGGCGGTCGGCCTCGCCCGCGGGCGGCTCCCCGACAGCACGCTGGACGAGCCTGCGGCGGTCGTGGCCCGCGCCCGCGACCGGGCCGCCCTCTCCGGCGAGTACACGGTCGTGGCGCTCGCCGGCGCGACCGGGTCCGGCAAGTCCTCGCTGCTCAACGCGCTCGCGGACGCGCGCATCGCAGAGCCCGGCGTGCGCAGGCCCACCACGGGGCGACCGGTCGCCGTGATCGTCCCGGCGAAGGGCGAGCCGGACCGGCAGGGTGCGGACGAGCTGCTCGACTGGCTGGACGTGCGCGACCGGCACGTGGCCACCAGCCCGGTGCTGCAGGAGTCCGCCACCGGGCTCGTCCTGCTCGACCTGCCGGACCACGACTCCGTCGTGACCGAGCACCGCACGATCGCGGAGCGCCTGTACGAGCGGGTCGACCTGCTGGTGTGGGTGGTCGATCCGCAGAAGTACGCGGATGCCGCCCTGCACGCACGCTACCTGCGCGGGCTGCGTGACCACGCCGGCGTCGTGGTCCTCGTGCTCAACCAGGCCGACCGGCTCGGTCCCGCCGACCAGCGCGCCATGGTGGCCGACCTGCAGCGGCTCGCCGCCGAGGACGGGCTCGGCGCCTCGCCGGTGCTCGCGGTCAGCGCCTCGACCGGGTCGGGGGTCGGGCAGCTGCGTGACCTGCTGGCCGGCGCCGCCCAGCGACGGCGCGCCGCGACCGAGCGCGTCACGGGGGACGTGCGGCTGGCGGCGCGCGGGCTGCTGGAGGCGTGCGGCACGCCGCCGAGCAGGCGCCGGGAGGCGGGCGCGGCCACCGCGCTGGTCCGGGCGTGGGAGACGGCGGCGGGCGTCGACGAGGTCGCGAACGCGGTACGGGGCTCGACCAGGCGCTCGGCCCGGGCCGCGACCGGCTGGCCGGTGACGCGGTGGGTCGCCCGATTCCGCCCCGACCCGCTGCGGCGGCTGGGGCTCGGCCGTGAGCGCAGCCAGGCCGGGCACGACGACCTGCTGCGCTCCTCCCGGGCGGCGCCCGCCGCAGGGGAGCGCGCCGCCGCGCTGAGCGCCGTGCGCACGTACGTCGACGCCGCGACCGCCGGGGCGCCCGACCACTGGGTGCTGGCCGCCCGGTCCCGCGCGGCCGACCTCGACCTCGACGACGTGCTGGACCGGACCGTCGTGCGGGTACCCGTCGGCACCGTGCGCGTGCCGTGGACGTGGCGGCTCCTGGCGCTCGTGCAGTGGGTGCTGCTCGCCGTCGCGGCGGCCGGCCTCCTGTGGCTGGTGGCCCTCGCTGCGATGGGCTGGCTGCAGCTGCCGGTACCGGAGACGCCGATGTGGTGGGGCTTCCCCGCGCCGACCGTCCTGCTGGTCGCGGGGGTGCTGGCCGGGTGGCTCGTGGCTCTGGTCGGCCGGGTCCTGGGCGCGCTCGCGGGGCGGCGGCGGGCCGCTCGCGCACGACGACGCCTGGGCGCGTCGGTGGCGCAGGCGGTCGACGACCACGTCGTCGCACCGGTCGCCGCGGAGATGGACGCCCTCGCGCGGTGCCGGGCGGCGGCTGCGGCTGCGGCGTCCTGAGCGCTCCTAGGATCGTCCGCATGACTCGCCTCGAGGTGCCCGTGCAGCTGCGCTGGTCGGACATGGACGCCTACCAGCACGTCAACAACGTGGAGATGCTGCGGCTGCTCGAGGAGGCCCGGATCGAGGCGTTCTGGAGCCACCCGGTGGCGGCCGACGGCAGCCGGGTGGAGAGCGCGTGGCCCACCGCCGTCATCGACGCGGGACCGGGGGCGGACGTGTCCACGCTCGTCGCCCGCCAGGAGATCGAGTACCTCAAGCCGCTCGGCTACCGGCGGACCCCGGTGATCGTCGAGATGTGGCTGGGCCATCTCGGCGGTGCGAGCCTCGACGTCTGCTACGAGGTGCGGGATGCGGGACCGGACGGTCCCGAGCGGGTCACCTACGCGCGGGCGCTGACCACGCTGGTGCTGGTCTACGCCCGCACGGGCGCCCCGCGGCGGATCGACCCCCAGCAGCGCGCCGCCTGGTCGCAGTACCTGGAGGAGCCGGTCACGATCCGCCGGAGACGCTGACGCGCCGGTCGGTCCGGGCGCGCTCGGCCGTCTCGGCGGCCCGCGCGATGTTGCGCTGCATCCCACCGAACACGATCCCGTGGAACGGGTACACCGACCACCAGTAGACCTGGCCGAGCAGGCCCTTGGGGTGGAACAGGGCGCGCTGCGCGAACACGGTCGGTGCCTCGTCCGGGCCGCCGGCCTCGTCGGACGGCTCCACGCGCAGCTCCAGCCACGCCAGCCCCGGCACGCGCATCTCGGCGCGCAGCCGGATCAGGGAGCCCTCCTCGATGGCCTCGACGCGCCAGAAGTCGACGGCGTCGTCGACGAGCAGCTGGTGGGGGTCGCGCCGCCCGCGGCGCAGGCCCGGTCCGCCGACCAACCGGTCGGCCAGCCCGCGGATCCGCCACGCGAGCGCCCACGAGTACCAGCCGCTGTCGCCGCCGACCGCCTCGAGCACCCGCCAGAGCGCCGCCGGGGAGGCATCGACCGTGACCCGGCGCTCGTCGACGAACAGCGAGCCCCCGGCCCACTCGGGGTCGCTCGGCAGCGGGTCACTGGGGGCACCGGGCACGGCCGCCGACGACCACCGGGTGGTGACGGCCGCGTCCTGGATCCGCTGCAGCGCCAGGCGGACGGCGCGGTCGAACCCGATGAGGCCGTCGGGCGGGTCGGGCACGTACTGCGCGATGTCGTGCTCGTCGCACACCACCTCGTGCACCAGCGACTCGACCAGGGGCCGGGCCAGACCGCCGGGCACGGGCGTCACCAGGGACACCCAGAGGCTGGACAGCTTCGGCGTCAGCACCGGGACCCCGACGATCAACCGTCGGTTGAGGCCCGCCGCGTCGGCATAGCGCTGCATCATCTCGCGGTACGTCAGGACGTCCGGCCCGCCGATGTCGAACCCGCGGCTGACCTCGGGGGGCATGGCCGCGGAGCCGACGAGGTAGCGCAGGACGTCGCGGATCGCGATGGGCTGGATGCGGTTGTCCACCCAGCGCGGCACGGTCATGGCGGGCAGCCGCTCGGTCAGGTAGCGCATCATCTCGAACGACGCCGACCCCGAGCCGAGGATGACCGCGGCTCGCAGCACGGTGGTCGGAACCCCGCAGGCGAGGAGGATCTCGCCGACCTCCGTGCGGGACGCGAGGTGCGGGGACAGGTCCTCGCCCTCCGGGTAGAGCCCGCCGAGGTACACGATGCGCCCGACGCCGGCCTCGCGCGCCGCCTGACCGAACACGAGCGCGGTGTGCCGGTCGGTGGACTCGAAGCTGCGCCCCGAGCCGAGCGAGTGGATCAGGTAGTAGGCAACCTGCACGCCGTCGAGCGCGGCGCGGATCTGCTCCGGGTCTGCGGCGTCAGCCGCGACGGTCTCGACGTCGGCGTACCACGCCCGCCCGCGCAGCCGCTCGGGGTGGCGGGCCACCGCCCGCACCCGGTAGCCGGCCGCGAGCAGCTCCGGGACCAGCCGGCCACCGACGTAGCCGGTCACGCCGGTGACGGCCACCAGGGGTGCGTCCGGGCGGGGGCGGCCGTCGTCTCCCGGTCCGGGGACCAGGCCGGCGAGCGTCTCCGCCACCGGCGCGGGCACGAGGTCCTCCGGGCTCAGACTCATCTGGGCAGTCTGCGCCGCCGGTTCCCGGCCCGCACCCGGTCAGGACAGCAGCGCGAGCGTCGACTTCTCGGCGACCGCCTGGGACCGCGTGGGGCGGATGGTCTGGCCCCGCTCCCAGGATTCGATGACGCGCGGGTCGATGTACGAGGACCGGCACACGGCCGGGGTGTTCCCCAGCTCCTCGGCGACGTCGCGCACCACCTGGGTGAGCACCCGGCGACGCGCGCGCTCCGAGGCCGGCGGGGGACCGGCGGCGGCGAGCCCGCGCGCGGCGAGCACGGTCGCGTGCCACGTGCGGAAGTCCTTCGGCGTCGCGTCCGGGCCCAGCCGCAGCTTCACGTACGCCGCCACGTCCGCGCTCGTCACGTCGTGCCAGCCGGCGTCGTCGCACCAGGCGAGCAGCTCCGGGCCGTCGTCGCGGCGCCGGGTGAGGGTCCTGACGAGCGAGGCGACCACGTCGTCCTCGACGACGGTGTCGCGGACCTGCCCGGACTTGGCGGGGAAGTTCAGGTGCACCCGGCCCGGATCGCCGTCGTTCTCGGGCGGCAGGACGCGCACGTGCGAGCGCAGGAGCGTCGCGAGCCCGTACGAACCGTGCTGGAGGGCGTATCCCTCGCCGCCGACCCGCAGGTAGGCGAGGTCGAGGAGCCGGAACGCGAGGGCCAGCACCTTCTGCTTGGGCATCCCGTCGAGCTCGAGGTCCGCCTTGACGCGGCGGCGGGCCGCGGGCAGGCGGCGGGCGACGTCGAGCACGTGGTCGTGCTTGAGCCGCCCCCGGCGCAGGGTCCACTGCTGGTGGTACAGGTACTGGCGCCGCGCGGCGTCGTCCAGCCCGGCGGCCTGGATGTGGCCGCTGGGCCACGGGCAGATCCACACGTCGCGCCACGCGGGCGGGATGGCCAGCGTGGTGATCCGCTCCAGGTGCTCCTCGTCGACGATGCGGGTCTTGTCGACGTCGAGGTAGACGAACCCCCGGCCGGCGCGACGTCGCGACCAGCCGGGGGTGTCGATGCGGACACGGCGCAGACGAACCATGGCGGAAGTCTCACCCGGCAGCCCACGTCACGCGCGGCGAGCCTCAGTCCGGGAAGCGGACCATGCCCTCCTGGCCGATCGAGGCGACGAGCGTGCCGTCCTGGGTGAACACCCGGGCGGCGCTCAGCCCGCGGCCGCCCTGGGCGCTGGGCGTCGACTGCACGTACAGGAGCCAGTCGTCGACCCGCACGTCGCGGTGCCACCACATGGCGTGGTCGAGGCTCGCGATCGACAGGCCCTCGGTCATCCACGAGCGGCCGGCCCGGCGCAGGATCGGCTCGAGCATGACCTGGTCGCAGGCGTAGGCCAGCAGCGCGCGGTGCAGGAGCTGGTCGTCGGGCAGGGCGCCGCGCGACCGGAACCAGACCGCCTGGTGCCCGGTGGGCTGCTCCGCCGGGTGGACGTAGATGGAGCCCTCGACGTGCCGCACGTCGAAGGCCGCCTCCTGCGTCCAGAACTTGGCCACGGGGTGGTCGACGCCACCGAGCAGCTCCAGACCCGACGGCACCTCGTCGGGCCCGGGGATCCCGGAGGGCATGTCGTCCGCGTAGTCGAAGCCCGGCTGCTGCTCCTGGAACGACGCGATCATCGACAGGATCGCCTTGCCGCCCTGCAGGGCGTGCGTGCGACGGGCGGTGAACGAGCGGCCGTCCCGCAGTCGCTCGACGCTGAAGGTGATGGGCTCGCGCACGTCTCCGGCGCGCAGGAAGTAACCGTGCAGGGAGTGCGGGAAGCGGTCGTCGGGTACGGTCCGTCCGGCCGCCAGCAGGGCCTGCGCGAGCACCTGGCCGCCGAACACCCGGCCGCCGGGCTGCGGCAGGCTGTGTCCGGTGAACTGGTCCGCGGTGCTGGGGTCGTCCTCGAGCCGGAGGATGCCGAGCACGGAAGAGATCGGGTCGGGCGCGTTCGTCATGGTTTGCAGGGTCTCATGAGGTACCCCTGCCGACCGTGGTCGAGGCGGCGTGACGTCGGTCGCAGCGTCGGTCGCGGCTCAGTCGTCGAACGTGTTGAGCATCGAGTGCGCGGCGCGCTCGAGGTAGTCCCACAGCTGCGCGCGGTGCATCGGGGCGAGGTCGAGGGAGTCGACCGCGGCGCGCATGTGCAGCAGCCACCGGTCACGCGCGTCCGGGTTCACCTTGTACGGCGCGTGACGCATGCGCAGCCGCGGGTGCCCGCGCGCGTCGGAGTAGGTGGTGGGCCCGCCCCAGTACTGCTCGAGGAACAGCGTGAGCCGCTCGGCGGCGGGCCCCAGGTCCTCCTCCGGGTACATGGGTTTGAGGACGGGGTCGCCGGCGACGCCGCGGTAGAACTCGTCGACCAGGGCGACGAAGGTCTCGTGCCCGCCGATCGCCGCGTAGAAGGAGTCGGATCTCACGCAGTCATCCTCACACGGCTGCTCACAGGCCCAGGTCCGCCAGCACCGGCAGCCCGGCGCGCACGGCGGCGCGCGCATCGGCCGCGGTGGAGCAGGACACGGCGAGCTGGGCCAGCCTGCGGCACTCGGCCAGGGGAGTGGCGGCCAGCAGCGCGGCGACGTCGGGCAGCGCGCGCGGCGTCATGGACAGCGACGACACCCCGAGACCGACCAGCACGACCGCGAGCGCCGGGTCGGCCGCCGCCTCCCCGCAGACCCCGACCGGCCGGTCCTGCTGGGCGCCGCCCGCGCAGGTGGCCGCGACGAGCTGCAGCACCGCCGGCTGCCAGGGGTCGGACAGCTCCGCGACGGCTCCGAGCAGGCGGTCGGCCGCCATCGTGTACTGCGTGAGGTCGTTGGTTCCGATGCTCGCGAACGCGGCGTGCGCCAGGATCGGGCCCGCCAGGAGCGCCGCGCTCGGCACCTCGATCATCACGCCCGCGACGGGCAGCCCGTGCGCCGCGCACGCCGCGACGAAGTCCTGGGTCTCGTCGACGGTGGACACCATCGGCGCCATGACCCAGACCTGCGCGGTCTCGGTGGCCGCCGCCTGGGCGATCGCCGTCAGCTGGTCGGCGAGCACGTCGGGCTGCCGGGCTGCGGTGCGCAGCCCGCGCACGCCGAGCGCCGGGTTGGCCTCCGGGTCGCCGGCGAGGAAGGGCATCGGCTTGTCGGCCCCCGCGTCCAGCGTGCGGACGACGACCTTGCGACCGGGGAAGGCGGCCAGCACCCGGCGGTAGGCGGCGACCTGCTCGGCGATGCTCGGCGCCTCCTCGCGGTCGAGGAAGGCGAACTCGGTCCGGAACAGGCCGACCCCCTCGGCGCCCGCGGCGGCGGCCGGCGCGGCGTCGGCGGGGTCGCCCACGTTGGCCAGCAGCTCCACGTGGTGACCGTCGGCGGTGTGGCCGTGCCCGTCGAACGTGCGGACCTGTGCGGCGAGCGCCAGGGCCGCGGCCACCTGCTCGGGCGTCGGGTCGATCGTCACGGTCCCGGCGGAGCCGTCCACGAGCACGAGTCCCTCGGCCTGCACCGCGGCGTCCGCGCCCCGCGCCGCGACGACGGCCGGGATGCCGCGGGAACGGGCGAGGATCGCGGTGTGCGACGTGGGCCCACCCGCCCCCGTGACGATGGCGCGCACGCGGTCGGCGTCCAGCGTCGCGACCAGCGCCGGCGCCAGGTCCTGCGCGACCAGCACGAACGGGGTCTCGTGCACCGGCACACCGGGCGCCGGGCGGCCGGTCAGCTCCGCCACGAGCCGGTCGCGGACGTCGGCGATGTCCCGGGTGCGCTCCGCGAAGTAGCCCCCGAGCGCCTCGAACTGGGCGGAGACCGCGGCGGCGGCCTCCCAGACGGCACGCTCCGGGACCAGCCGGTCGTCCACGACCCGCCGCTCCGCGTCGGCGACCAGCATGGGGTCGGCCGCGATCGCCGCGGTGGTCCGCAGGAGGTCGGCGCTGTCGCCCTGGGCCTGGTCGGCGGCTGCGTCCAGCGCCGCACGGACCACCTCGGACGCCGCCGAGATCCGGGTGGCGGCCGCGGCGTAGTCGGTGCCGGGCGGGAGGCGTCGGCCCGCGGGCGGCTCGGGGACCGGTCCCGGCATGAGCACGGCGGGCGCGACGACGCGGCCCGGGCTCACCCCGATCCCGGTGATGACGGTGGGGGACGGCACGTGCGCCGGATTCATCGGACGGGACCTCCTCGTCGACCTCCCGGCAGTGTGGTCCTCGGCGTCCGCACAGTCGACCCGGACACGCGAGGGCGCCGGTCGGCGCCCGGTGTGAGAGGCATCTCAGGGTTAGGCTTGGTCAGGCGCAGACCGCGTCGGACGAGCGGGGGAGTTCCATGAGCAAGGCTGAGCAGATCCTCGCAGCGCTGGGCGGCGACACCAACGTCGTCGACCTCGAGCCGTGCATCACCCGGCTCCGCGTCGAGGTGGGTGACGCCCACCTGGTCGACGAGGTGGCACTCAAGGCCAGCGGTGCGTTCGGGGTGGTGCGGTCCGGCCGCATCGTCCAGGTGATCGTCGGACCCGAGGCGGACCACCTCGCGGCCGAGCTCGAGCGCCTGCGCTGACCGCCCGGGCTCGGCTCGCTCACCCGCGGGGCGCGCGCGCGTCGCTCGAGGGCGGCTCCGCTGCGGGCGCAGGCTCCTCGCCGGCGGCAGGCTCCTCGCCCGCCGCGACCCGGGCGTCGCGCTGGGCGACGACGTCGTGCACCGGGGTGTCGTGCGGGTCTCGGGGACGGTCCTCGGTGTGATCGTCGGCCTGGTCCCCTGACCGGTCCGCAGACCGGTCCGCGGACTCGTCGCCGACCTGGTCGCCGGGCTGCCCCGGCGTGCCCGCCTTCGCCGAGCGCAGCGTGGCCATCAGGTCGCGCTGCCCGGCGAGCGGCACGTCGGCGCGCCCGAGCACGTCCCGCGTGGCGGTGCGCAGCTCGCGGGCGACCTCCCACTGCATGGCGGGTGACGTCTTGACCTTGAGGCGCAGGGTGACGGCGTCCGCGCTCAGGCGCTCGATGCCGGTGATGGTGGGCTCGCCGAGCACGTGGGCGCCGATCACGGGGTCCTTGACCACGCGGGCCGCGGCCTCGGCGAGCAGGGCGCGGACCTCGTCGATGTCGGCGAAGTAGTCGACGTCGATCTCGACGACCGCCGTCGCCCAGCCCTGGGTCTTGTTGCCGACGCGCAGCATGGTCCCGTTCGGGACGTACCAGAGGGTGCCGTCGGAGTCGCGGATCTTGGTGATGCGCAGCGTGACGGCCTCGACGGTGCCGTTCGCCGGCCCCACGTCCACCACGTCACCGACGCCGTACTGGTCCTCCAGCAGCATGAACAGGCCGCTGAGGAAGTCCTTGACCAGGCTCTGTGCCCCGAAGCCGAGCGCCACGCCGACCACCCCGGCCGAGGCGATGAACGGTGCCAGGTTGACGCCGAGCTCGGCCAGGATCAGCAGGAACGCGATGCCTCCGACGACGATCGTCGAGGTGGAGCGCAGCACCGACCCGAGCGTGCGCGCGCGCTGCGCCCGGCGGGCGTTGGACAGGGGGTTGGCCTTGGCCAGCACGGAGCCCACCTCGGTGCCCGCGATCGGCCGCAGGATGCCGCGGTCGACCAGCGAGGTCCCCTCGGCGATGTGGTTGGTGATGCCGCGGATGCTCCGGCGCAGCACCACGAGCACGATGCTGCTGATCACGACGATGATGATGATCTTCAGCGGCAGGCCGACGAACCAGTCGACCCACGACTCCATGGACGTCTTGTCCTTCGGGCCGAGGACCTCGGGGCTCGGGCTCGGCGTCGTCGCCAGGACGGCGCTCATGCCGCGCTCCCGGCCAGGCCCGTCCGCTCCGCGACGAACTGGAGCTGCTCGACGATGAGCCCGATCGTGCGGGACAGCGCCCGTCCGCCGTGGCCGACGCCGCGCTCGCGGCGGACCAGGACGGGCCGGTCGCTGCTGGTCGCCGCCTGCAGGGCCGCGGCGAGCTTGCGGGCGTGCAGCGGGTCCACGCGCGTGTCGCCCTCGAAGACCGTGAACAGCGTCGCCGGGTACGCGGTGCCGTCGACCACCCGGTGGTACGGCGAGTAGCCGAGCAGCCAGCCGAGCTCGGTGGGGTCGTCGGCGTCGCCGTACTCCTCGGTCCACGTGACCCCGAGGCCGAACCGCTGGTAGCGGACCATGTCGAGCAGCGGGGCGGAGCAGACGACGGCGGCGAACAGGTCGGGCCGCTGGGTGAGGGCCGCGCCGACGAGCAGGCCGCCGTTGGACCCGCCCCAGCACGCGAGCCGGTCCGGCGTCGTCCAGCCCTGCGCGACGAGGTGCTCGCCGACCGCGTGGAAGTCCTCGAACACGTTCTGCTTGTGCGCCCGCATGCCGGCGCGGTGCCAGTCCTCGCCCTCCTCGCCGCCACCGCGCAGGTTGGCGACGACGTACACGCCGCCCGCCTCCACCCAGGCGAGGGTGGTCGCGGAGAACGCGGGGTCGAGGGAGATCTGGAACCCGCCGTACCCGTAGAGGATCGTCGGTGCCGGGGCCAGCGGGCGACCGTCGGCGTCGAGGGCGTCCGTCCGCGCGACGACGAACGCGCGCACCGTGGTGCCGTCCGCGCTGGTCACCTCGATCTGCTGGGCGCGGACGTCGGGCAGGTCGGCCACCAGGCCGGGAGGCGCCGCCCACTGCGTGGTCAGGCCGGTGCGGGCGTCGTAGCGCTGCACGCTGGTCGGCGTGGTGTGGTCGGTGTAGGAGAACCAGACCTCGGGACCGCCGTCGGGACGCGTGGCGAGGCCCGAGATGGAGCCCAGCCCGGGCAGGGTGACCGTCTGCGGTCGACGCTCGCCGGTGCGCGGGTCGTGCACGCTGACCTCGGACACCGCGTGGCGACGCCAGGAGGCGAGGAGCTGCGTCGGGGTCGTGTCGTCCCCGCCGCCGTCGATGAACGCGACGTCCTCCAGCACGGCCGTCGGGTCCTGCGCCAGCAGCGTCGTCCAGTGCTCGACGCCGGGCTCGGTGGGGTCGGTGACTGCGAGCCGCCCGCGGGGCGCGTCGAGGTCGGTGTGCACGTACAGCCGACCGTCGCGGGCCACCCAGGCCCCGGTCTGCGCATCGAGCCCGACGGCGACCTCCACGAACCACGGCGCCTCGGCGGGGGAGGCCGCGAGGTCGGCGATCCAGACGTCGGTGCGCGGAGCGGTCCCCGCGGACGCCGACACGATGAGCCAGCGCCCGTCCCGGGAGACGGACACGCCGTAGTAGCTCGTGTGGTCGAGCCCGGCGCCGAAGACCTCGACGTCCTCCGTGGCGGGCGTGCCCAGCCGGTGCAGCCAGACCCGGCGGTGGTACTGCGTCTCGTCCTCGGGGAGCGTCTCCGGGGGCAGCCGGCGGACGTAGTAGAACGCGTCGCCGCCCGGCAGCCACGCGACGGGGGAGTACCGCGCGCGGTCGATCGGCCCGTCCACCAGCTCGCCGGTCGCCACGTCCAGGACGTGCAGCACGCTCTCCTCGGTGCCGCCGGACGACACCTGGTAGGCCACCAGGTGGCCCTCCTTGGACGGCTGCCACGAGTCGAGCGTGGTGGTGCCGGCGGGGTCGAGGACGATCGGGTCCAGCAGGACGCGTTCCGTGCCGCCCTCGGCCACGACGACCACCGCGTGCTCCTGGTCGCCGGAGCGTCGGGAGAAGAACCGGCGCTCGCCGCGCCAGGCCGGCGGGCTCACGAACCCCGCGCCGAGCAGCGAGCGCAGCCGGTCCGTCAGGACGTCGGTGGCGAACGCGCCGGTGGCGTGGAGCTGCTCGCGGTACTGCGCGTACAGGTCGTCCTGTGCGGCCGACCACGCCTCGGTCGGCTCGGACGACGCGTCCTCCAGGTCGCGGAACGGGTCGGCGACGAGGTGCCCGTGCAGGTCCTCGACGAGGTCGCGCCGGGGGGCGGACGGGTACGTGCGCAGAGCGGGTGCGGTCATGGTCCGCAAGGCTACGACGCGAGCCGAGCAGGGCGTGCGAGTGACGCAGTCGGGAGCGTTCGTCCTGCGTACGGGCGGGAGCCTCTGGCAGGATCGGTCTGTGAAAGACGATCCTGGTACCGCGTCCGACGACCTGCTACGCCTCGCCGGGGCCTACGGGGTGGTCCCGGATCACTGGGACTTCCACGGGCAGAACCGCCGTGCCTCGGCGGCCACGCTGCAGGGCGTCCTCAAGGCGCTCGGCGTCGACGCGTCGTCCCCCGAGCGGGTCCAGCTGGCCATCGCCCACGTCGAGGACATGCCGTGGCGCCACGTCCTGCCCCCCGTGCTCGTCGTGCGCGAGGGGCGCCACGCCCACGTGCCCGTGCACGTGACGCACGGCGACCCCGTCACGATGTGGGTCGAGCTCGACCCCGAGGTGGGCGGTGGCCGGCGTCAGATCACCCAGGCCGACGTCCCCGTCGAGCCGCGCACGGTCGACGGGCGCCTGGTGGGGCGCGCCACCTTCACCCTGCCGACGGACCTGCCGCTGGGCTGGCACGAGGTGGTCGTCGAGGGTCCGAGCGCGAGCGCGCACAGCCCGCTCGTGGTCACGCCGTCGCGGCTCGACCTGCCGCACGCCCTGCGCGAGCGCCGGGCGTGGGGGCTCATGGCGCAGCTCTACTCGGTGCGGTCGCGCGCGTCGTGGGGCGTCGGGGACCTGGCCGACCTCGCGGAGATCGCCTGGCTGGCGGGCCGCGAGCTCGGCGCCGACTTCCTGCTCATCAACCCGTTGCACGCGGCCGAGCCGACCGTGCCCCTGACTCCGTCCCCGTACCTGCCGACCACGCGCCGGTTCGTGAACCCGCTGTACATCCGCGTCGAGGACGTCCGGGAGGCCGGGTACCTGTCGTCCGCGGACCGCACCCTCGTCGAGTGGGCGGCCGAGCCGGTGCTGGCGAGCGACGACGACGCCGGACCTATCGACCGCGACGCGGCCTGGACCGCCAAGCGGGCGGCGCTCGAGGTGGTGTTCGCGGCACCGCGGTCGGCTGCGCGGCAGGCCTCCTTCGACGCGTTCGTCGCGCAGGAGGGCAGCGGGCTGGAGACGTTCGCGCTGTGGTGCGCGCTCGCGGAGAAGTACGACGGCGCGCCGCAGTGGCCGGACGCCGCCCTCGACCCCTCGTCGGCGCTGGTCGCCGACCTGCGGGTGGAGCTGGCGGACCGCGTCGAGTTCCACCTGTGGCTGCAGTGGGTGGCCGACGAGCAGCTCGCCGCCGCCCAGCGCGAGGCGCTCGAGGGCGGCATGGCGCTCGGGATCATGCACGACCTGGCGGTGGGGGTGCACCCCGAGGGTGCGGACGTCTGGTCGCTCGGGGACGTGCTCGCCCGCGGGGCGAGCGTTGGTGCGCCCCCGGACATGTACAACCAGCAGGGGCAGGACTGGTCGCAGCCGCCGTGGCGTCCCGACGCCCTGGCCCGCGCCGCCTACCGGCCGTACCGGGACATGCTCCGCACGGTGCTGCGGCACGCGGGTGCCATCCGCATCGACCACGTCATCGGGCTGTTCCGGTTGTGGTGGATCCCCGAGGGCGCCAGCCCCGCGGACGGCGCGTACGTGCGGTACGACCACGAGGCGCTCGTCGGCATCCTGGCGCTCGAGGCGCACCGGGCCGGTGCCGTCGTCATCGGCGAGGACCTCGGGGTCGTCGAGCCCTGGGTGCGCGACTACCTGTCCGAGCGGGGCATCCTCGGCACGTCGGTGCTCTGGTTCGAGCGCGACATGCACGGCGCGCCGCTCCCGCCCGAGCAGTACCGCGAGCTCGTGCTCGCGACGGTCACGACGCACGACCTGCCGCCCACCGCGGGGTACCTCGCCGGTGAGCACGTGGCGATCCGGGAGCGGCTGGGCCTGCTCAGCGACCCGGTCCACGTGGTCCGGGCCGCCGCGCAGGCGGAGCGCGACGAGATGCTCGGCGTGCTGCGGGACCGTGGTCTGGTCGGCGACGACCCGTCGGAGCGCGAGATCGTCGAGGCGCTGCACCGGTACGTGATGGCCACGCCGTCGGCGCTGGTCGGCGTGTCGCTGGCGGACGCGGTGGGGGAGCGGCGCGCGCAGAACCAGCCGGGGACGGACCAGGAGTACCCGAACTGGAAGGTGCCGCTGGCGGACAGCTCGGGGCGGGTGGTGCTGGTCGAGGACCTGTTCACCAACCAGCGCCTGCGCTCCCTGGCGGCCGTGCTCAACAGCTGATGGGCGGGCTCGCGCCCCGTCGCGTCCGGGTGGTGGGCAACTCCGGGTCCGGCAAGACGACCTTCGCGAGCCGCCTCGCCGCGGCGCTGGGCGTCCCGCACGTCGAGCTCGACGCCGTCTTCTGGGACGCGGGCTGGACCAAGCGGGACCCCGACGAGGCGCGGTCGATCCTGCGCGAGCGCACCGCGGGCGGCGCCTGGGTGACCGACGGGAACTGGACCAGCCAGCTCGACGGCCTGCTCGGCGATGCCGACGCGGTCGTGTGGCTCGACTTCCCCCGGCGGACGGTCATGCCGCGGGTGATCCGCCGGACGCTGCGGCGCGGGCTCCTGCGCACCGAGCTCTGGCACGGCAACCGGGAGGACCTGCGCAGCCTGCTGCGCCGCGAACCCGACGAGAACATCGTCCTGTGGTCGTGGACCCAGCACTCCGAGTACCGGCGCACGTGGCAGGCGTTCGCCGAGTCCGCGTCCGTGCCGGTGATCCGCCTGCGCAGCCCGCGCGAGGCGCGCCGCTGGCTGGCCGGCCTCTAGTCCGAAGACCTGGTCCTACCAGGCGCGACCAGGTCTTCGGGCTGTCGGGCACGCGACAGGCCCGCACCCCCCGAGGGATGCGGGCCTGTCCGGTCGGCGGCGCTCAGGCGCGGCGGGCGTCCGCCTGCTGGGCGGCCAGCGCGCGGCGCACCCCGTCGCGTGACTCCAGCACCAGCCTGCGCAGCGCCGGCGAGGCGTCCGGGTGGCCGTCGAGCCACGCGTCGGTGGCCCCGAGCACGTCGACCGACGCGTCGTCAGCCAGCTCGGTCGGGTACAGGCCGACGACGATGTTCTGCGCCATCTCGTTGGTCTTGTCCTCCCAGACGCGCTCCAGGCCCGCGAAGTAGGGCGCCACGAACGGCACCAGCAGGGCGCGGTCGTGCACCCGGCCGAAGCCCGCGATCGTCGCCGCCTGCAGCGCGTTCGGCAGCCCGTCCTCCTCGACGACGGCCGCCCATGCGGCCGCCTTGGCCTCGGCGGTCGGCACGGCCGCGCGTGCGGCGGCCGCGGCGCGCTGACCCGTCGCGGTGGCGTCGTCGGCCAGCTGCGCGGCGATGTCGGGCTCGCCCGCGCGGCCGCCGGTGACCAGCGAGGTGAGCAGCTCCCAGCGCAGGTCGGTGTCGATCGACAGCCCCTCCAGCGTCGCGTGACCGTCCAGCAGATCGCGCACGGCGTCGAGCTGCTCGGTCGTCGCGGCACGGCCGGCGAACACCTTGACCAGCTGCAGCTGCGTGTCGGATCCGGCCTCGGCCGCCCGGGCGAGCGCCAGCAGCCGGTCGGCCGCGGCGATCTCCGTCGCGGACCGGTGCTCGGGCGCCACGTACAGGTCGAGCGCGGTGGACAGCTGACGCAGCAGCACGAGCACCACGGACGAGTCGGTCTCGTGCGCGATGTTGTTGAGCACCAG
Organism: Cellulomonas fengjieae; assembly: GCF_018388465.1. Taxonomy (NCBI): domain Bacteria; kingdom Bacillati; phylum Actinomycetota; class Actinomycetes; order Micrococcales; family Cellulomonadaceae; genus Cellulomonas; species Cellulomonas fengjieae. Next base: position 1,266,454 of record NZ_CP074404.1, read on the forward strand.
GTCGACGAAGTCGCGCGCCGGAGTCTCGCCGTCGCGGGTGGCGTCCCAGGCGGCGGTCCACACCAGCGTGCGCGGCAGCGAGTCGTCGAACGACCCGAGCAGGTCGATCGACGCGGCCAGCGACTGCTCGTCCAGGCGCACCTTGGCGTAGGCGAGGTCGTCGTCGTTGACCAGCACGAGCGCCGGACGCCGCACGCCGACGAGCGCGGGCACCTCGGTGCGCGCACCGTCGATGTCCAGCTCCACGTGGACCGTCCGGACCAGTCGTCCGGTGGCCGCGTCGAGGTCGTAGCCGCCGATCGCGAGGCGGTGCGGGCGCTGCACGGGGTAGTCGGCCGGCACCTCCTGCAGCACCGCGAACGACGTGATCACGCCGTCGCCGTCGACCTCGATCTCCGGGCGCAGCAGCGTGACGCCGGCCTGCTCCAGCCAGAGGGCCGACCACGCGGACAGGTCCCGGCCGCTGGTGGCCTCGAGCTCGGTGAGGAAGTCGCGCAGCTCTGTGTTGCCCCAGGCGTGCTTGGCGAAGTAGGAGCGCACCCCGGCGAAGAACTCGTCCTGCCCCACCCACGACACCAGCTGCTTGAGCACGCTCGCGCCCTTGGCGTAGGTGATGCCGTCGAAGTTCACCTCGACGTCCTGCAGGTCCCGCATGTCCGCCACGATCGGGTGCGTGGAGGGCAGCTGGTCCTGGCGGTAGGCCCAGTTCTTCTCCAGCGACGAGAACGTCGTCCACGCGCTGGTCCAGCGGGTGGCCTGCGCGGTCGCCAGCGTCGACATGTACTCGGCGAACGACTCGTTCAGCCACAGGTCGTCCCACCAGCGCATGGTCACCAGGTCGCCGAACCACATGTGCGCCAGCTCGTGCAGGATCGTCACGGCGCGGCGCTCGATGGTGGCCTCGGGGACCTTGGAGCGGAAGACGTAGGACTCGAGGAACGTCACCGCGCCGGCGTTCTCCATGGCCCCCGCGTTGAACTCGGGGACGAACAGCTGGTCGTACTTGGCGAACGGGTACGCGACGCCGAACGCGCGCTCGTAGAAGTCGAACCCGGCGCGGGTGATGTCGACGATGTTGTCGGTGTCCAGGTGCTCGGCCAGCGACCCGCGGCAGTAGACGCCCAGCGGGATGGTGCGCCCGTCCTGGCTCGTCAGCTCGCGGTGCTCCGCGTGGTACGGGCCCGCGATGATCGCCGTGATGTACGACGAGATGCGCGGCGTGGTCTCGAACGTCCAGGTCGCGGTGCCCTTGTCGGCGCCGCCGTTGCGGTTGGTACCGCCCTCCACGACGGCGGGCATCCCCACCTGCGGGTAGTTGGACACCACGGTCCAGTGGGCGGGAGCGGTCACCGTGAACGTGAAGGAGGCCTTGAGGTCGGGCTGCTCGAACACGGCGAACACGCGCCGGGAGTCGGCCACCTCGAACTGGGAGTACAGGTAGACCTCGTCGTCCACGGGGTCGACGAACCGGTGCAGGCCCTCGCCGGTGTTCATGTACGCCGCGTCCGCGACGACGACGAGCTCGTTGCTGTCGGCGAGGTCGTCCAGCCGGATCCGGGAGTCGGCGACGACGTCGGCGATATCCAGCGCGCGCCCGTTGAGGGTGACCTCGTGGACGGTGGGGGCGATGAGGTCGATGAACGTGCTCGCACCCGCGGTCGCCCCGAATCGCGCGACGGTGCGCGACGAGAAGGTGGTGGGACCAGTGGTGAGGTCGAGGGTGACGTCGTACGACTCGGTACGCACGACACCGGCGCGCTCGCGCGCCTCTGCACGGGTGAGGTTCTCTCCAGGCACGCAGGTACTCCTTGGGACGCGATCGGCACGGCTCTTGGCCGGGTTGATCATCGCACGCAGGCGCCCGCGCCCTAGGGTCGTGCCGTGCAGGCGACCTACGACGCCGTCATCGTCGGCGGCGGCCACAACGGCCTCACCGCCGCGGCCTACCTGAGCCGCGCCGGACGGTCGGTGCTCCTGCTCGAGCGCGCGGACCACGTGGGCGGAGCCACCGTGTCGGCGCGGGCGTTCGACGGGGTCGACGCCCGGGTCTCGCGCTACTCCTACCTCGTCTCGTTGCTGCCGCGCCAGGTGCGCGACGAGCTGGGGCTGCGCGTCGACCTGCGCCGCCGGCGGATCTCCTCCTGCACGCCCGCCCCGGGGGGCCGGGCACTGGTCGTGGACACGGGGGACGACGCGGCGACCGCGGCGTCGTTCGCCGACGTGGGAGCCGGTGCCGACGTCGCCGCGTGGCGGGCGTTCGGCGCGCGGACCGGGTTGCTGGCCGCGCGGCTCTTCCCGACGATGACCGAGCCCCTGATGTCGACCGCGGACGCCCGACGGCTGCTGGGCCACGACGACTGGCGCGACCTGGTCGAGCGACCCGTCGGTGAGGTGGTCGAGGCGACGTTCACGTCGGACCTGGTGCGCGGGATCGTGCTGACCGACGCCCTCATCGGCACCTTCGCGAGCGTCCACGAACCGGGCGGCCGTGCCAACCGGTGCTTCCTCTACCACGTGGTCGGGGGAGGGACCGGCGACTGGGACGTACCCGTCGGGGGGATGGGCGCGCTCGCCGGGGCGCTCGAGGCCGCGGCCCGCGCCGGCGGCACCCGCATCGTGACGTCGGCCGACGTCACCACGATCGTGCCCGGCTCGGCGACGACCGCCGCGGAGGTCGGGTGGACGGACGCCGAGGGAGGGCAGCACGCGGTCGGCGCCCGCCACGTGCTCGCGGCCTGCGCGCCCGCCGTCCTCGACCGGTTGCTCGGCCGCGCCCCGGGACAGGCGCCCGAGGGCGCGCAGCTCAAGCTGAACATGCTGCTCACGCGGCTGCCCCGGCTGCGGTCGGGGGTCGACCCGCGCACGGCGTTCGCCGGGACGCTGCACGTGCACGAGTCCGCCACCGAGCTCGAGGCCGCCTACCGGCAGGCCGCCGTCGGCCGGGTCCCGGACGTGCCACCGGTCGAGACCTACTGCCACTCGCTCACCGACGACTCGATCCTCGGCCCCGACCTGCGCGCGAGCGGGCACCACACGCTCACGGCGTTCGGCCTGCACATGCCCGCCCGCCTGTTCGCCGCCGACCCGGACGGCGCTCGCGAGCGCGCGCTCGGCGCCACGCTGCGGTCGCTCGACAGCGTCCTGGCGGAGCCGCTCGAGGACTGCCTCGCGCGCGACGCGACCGGTGCGCCGTGCCTGGAGGTCCGCAGCCCCGTCGACCTGGAGGCGGACGTCGGCCTGCCCGGCGGGCACATCTTCCACCGGGACCTGGCGTGGCCCTGGGCGGAGCACGACGACGAGGTCGGCACCTGGGGCGTCGAGACCGCGGACCCGCGGGTGCTGGTCGCCGGTGCCGGAGCGCGTCGGGGCGGCGGCGTGAGCGGCATCCCGGGGCGCGCGGCCGCGCTGGCGGTGCTCAGCACGACGTGACGACCTGCGGGAATGCCGCGGTGCCGGAGAATGGTTGGGTCAGGCACCGACTTCCCTGGAGGCCTCTGTGAGCACGCCCGACCGTCCCGTCGTCGACTTCTGGTTCGACCCCGCGTGTCCCTGGGCGTGGATGACGTCGCGCTGGATGGACGAGGTGAGCGCGATCCGGGACGTCGAGGTCCGCTGGCACGTGATGAGCCTCGCGGTGCTCAACGAGGGCCGCGACCTGCCGGAGAGCTACCGCGCGGCGATGGACGCGGCGTGGGGTCCGGTGCGCGTCATCATCGCCGCCGCCCGCGACCACGGCGACAAGGTCATCAAGCCGCTGTACGACGCCATGGGCAGCCGCCGCCACCCCGGCGGCCGCACCGACACCGACGCGATCATCGCGGAGTCGCTGGCCGAGGTGGGCCTGTCCGCCGACCTGGCCGAGGTCGCGGGCACCGACGAGGTCGACGACCTCCTGCGCGAGTCGCACCGGGCGGGGATCAGCCTGGTCGGCGAGGACGTGGGCACCCCCGTCGTGGCGATCGACGGCGTCGGCTTCTTCGGCCCGGTCATCACCCCGGCCCCCACGGGTGACGCCGCGGGTCGGCTCTTCGACGGGCTGGTCCTCATGACGAGCGTGCCGGGCTTCTACGAGCTCAAGCGGACGCGGACGGCCGGCCCGTCGTTCTGAGGGTCACAGGGACGCGGGTGGATCGCCCGGTTCGTCTCATGTGATCCTGGTCGCCGACTGCGCCCGGACCGGGCGGACGGCTGACCCCCACGGGGACGAACGGAGCAGTATGACCTCGGCACGCAACGTCCGGCTCTTCGTCATCATCGACGTGGTGCTGGTGGTGCTCCTCGCCGTCCTCGCGGTCGTCTTCTTCAGCGGCGGCGACGGGGCCGAGGGCGCGGGCGACGAGGCGAGCGCCACCGCCAGCGCGTCGAGCCGGCCGTCGTCGACCGCGTCCGCCACCTCCACCGAGCCCGTCGAGTTCGCGTCGCCCACCGGCAACATCGCGTGCACCATGTCGGTGGACGGTGTCACCTGCACCATCGCGAGCTACACCTACGCCCCGCCGGTCGTGGACGGGTGCTCCGACCTGACCGGCCACGTCCTGGCGCTGAACGCCGACGGCGTCGCGTTCGAGTGCGTGAGCGGACCGCCGCCCGCGGTCGCGGGCGACGACGTCCCGGTGCTGCAGTACGGCGAGACGACCAGCGTCGGGGACTACACCTGCCGCAGCGCGACCGACGGCGTCCAGTGCACCGACGCGTCCGACGTGGGCTTCCGGCTGGCGCGCGCCTCCTGGGCCGAGCTCCCCGCCTGAGCGGGGCCCCGGGCCCAGGAGGCGCGTGCGTCACCAGATCCGGACGCGGTCCTCGGGGGCGAGGTACAGGGCGTCACCCGGCTGCACGTCGTACGCCGCGTAGAACTCGTCCACGTTGCGGACCACGCCGTTGCAGCGGAACTCGTTCGGCGAGTGCGGGTCGGTCGCGATCCGGCGGATCATCTCCTCGTCGCGGCCCTTCGACCGCCACACCTGGGCCCAGCCGAGCAGCATGCGCTGCGCGCCGGTCAGCCCGTCGACCACCGGTGCCTCGTCGAGGGGGGTGCCGAGCGCGATCCGGTAGGCCGTGAACGCGATCGACAGCCCGCCCAGGTCACCGATGTTCTCCCCGACCGTCAGCTCCCCGTTCACGTGGTGCGAGCCGCCCAGCTGCACGGGGGAGAACTGCGAGTACTGGTCGATCAGGGCCTTGGTCCGCGTCTCGAACTCGGCGCGGTCGTCCGGCGTCCACCAGTCCTCCAGGCGCCCCTCGCCGTCGTACTTCGACCCCTGGTCGTCGAATCCGTGGCCGATCTCGTGCCCGATCACGGCACCGATGCCGCCGTAGTTGACGGCGTCGTCGGCGTCCGCGTCGAAGAACGGCGGCTGCAGGATCGCGGCGGGGAAGACGATCTCGTTCATCCCCGGGTTGTAGTAGGCGTTCACCGTCTGGGGCGTCATGAACCACTCGTCGCGGTCGATCGGCTTGCCGATCTTGGCCAGCTCGTGGTCCTGCTCGAACGCGTAGGCCCGCCGCACGTTGCCCAGCAGGTCGTCCGCGGACACCTCGAGCGCCGAGTAGTCCCGCCACCGGACCGGGTAGCCGATCTTCGGGGTGAACGCCTCGAGCTTGGCCAGCGCCTTGGCGCGCGTCTGCTCGCCCATCCAGTCCAGCTGCGAGATGGACTCCCGGTACGCGGCGACGATGTTGGTGACCAGCTCCTCCATCCGCGCCTTGTGCGCGGGCGGGAAGTGCCGGTCCACGTAGACCTTGCCGACGGCCTCGCCGAGCACGCCCTGCACCAGGGACACCCCGCGCTTCCACCGGTCACGCAGCTCCTGCGCCCCGGTCAGCGTGCGGCCGTAGAAGTCGAAGTTCGCCTCGACCAGCTCGTCGGTCAGGTACGGCGCCCGGTCGGAGATCACGTGGTATGTCAGCCAGGCCTGCCAGTCCTCGAGCGGCTCGGAGGCCCAGAGGGTGGCGAACGCCTCCGCGAACGTCGGCTCGCGCACGATCAGCTGGTCGAACGAGCCGGCGGGGGCGCCCATCGCCAGCACCCAGGAGTGCCAGTCGAAGCCGGGGGCCCGCTCGGCCAGCTCCGCGAGCGTCAGCGCGTTGTACGTCAGGTCCGCGTCCCGGTCCTTGACCACGTCCCAGTGCCCGGCGGCGAGCTTGGTCTCCAGGGCGACGACGCGCCCCGCCAGCTCGTCGGCCCGAGCGTCGTCGGAGGCCACCCCGCCGAGGGTCAGCATGCGCGCCACGTGCGGGCGGTAGGCGGCCAGCACGGCCGCGTACTGCTCGTCACGGTAGTAGGCCTCGTCCGGCAGGCCCAGGCCGCCCTGCGCGAGGTGGACCACGTAGCGGGTGGGCTCCTTGGCGTCGTTGTCCACGAAGAACCCGACCGCGCCGCCGGCGCCCGTGCGCTGCAGCGCGCCGAGCGCCCCCGTGAGCTCGGCCTGCGTCGTCGCAGCCTGCACGAGCGAGAGGTCGGTGCGCAGCGGGGCGGTGCCGGCCAGCGCGACGGCCGCGGTGTCCATGAACGACGCGTAGACGGCGCCGACCTTGGCCTCGACCGGGTCCGCGGACCCACCGGCGGCGACGTTGGCGCCCGCATCGGTGATGATGTCGCGGACCTGCTCCTCCGCCTTGTCGTGCAGGGCGCGGAAGGAGCCGTCCATCGCGCGGTCCGCCGGGATCTCGTGCGAGGCGATCCAACGCCCGTTGACGTAGGCGTACAGGTCGTCCTGGGGGCGGATGTCGGGGTCGAGGGCGGTGAGGTCGATGCCACTTCGCGTCATGGGCACAGCCTACGGACGGCTGCGTGGCGCAGGGCGACCCTTATGCGCAGGGCGGATCGGTCAGGCTCGCGCCCGGCGCCGCCGGTGAGGTGCGGCAGGATGTTCCCCATGCGCATCCACGTCGCCTCCGACCATGCCGGCTACGAGCTCAAGGTCGCGCTCGTCGAGCACCTGCGCGCCGCAGGGCACGACGTCGTGGACCACGGAGCCGACACCTACGACGCGCTCGACGACTACCCGCCGTTCTGCTTCGCGACGGGTGAGGCGGTCGTCGCCGACCCGGGGTCGCTCGGGGTCGTCATCGGCGGGTCGGGCAACGGCGAGCAGATCGCGGCCAACAAGGTCATCGGCGTGCGTGCCGCCCTCGCGTGGAACCTCGCGACCGCGCAGCTGGGCCGCCAGCACAACGACGCGAACGTCGTCGCCATCGGCGCCCGGCAGCACTCGGTCGACGAGGCGCTGGAGCTGGTGGACGCGTTCGTGGCCGAGCCGTTCAGCCACGACCCGCGCCACCAGCGCCGGATCGACCTCCTCGCGGCCTACGAAGCGGCCCGCTGAGCGTCTCCGGACAGCCCGGCGTCACCACACATAGGTGCACACGGGCGCCACGGGCCAGCCGAAGGCGACCGCCGCGGCGTGCAGCGCACCGGGCGTCTGCTCGGTGACCAGCCCCGCGCGCCCCTGCGCGACGAGCGAGCGGCCGCCCAGGTAGGCGGCGCCGAGCTCGCGGACGTCGAGCCGCAGGTCGGCCTCGTCCTCGGTCCGGCTCACCTCGGCGGGGTAGGTGCCGTCGTCCAGGCGGTCACCGGTGGTCAGGCGCCACCGCCCGGCGTTCGCGGGCAGTCGGGCATCGGTGACGTCGAGCACCACGTCGACCGGTGCCGCGTACCGGCGGCCGGCGAGCGCGACGGGCAGGTCGAGCAACCGGACCCAGACGTTGTCGCTCACCCTCGGTGTGACCGCGCGGGCGTCGACCAGCAGGTGCAGGAGGGCGTCGTCGACCGGGAGCATCGGGCTCTCGATGGTGGCCATGAGGTCCAGGTCCAGCAGGAACGACCAGAGGCGGTGCGTCGCGGCGGCGTCGACGGCGGCCGCCTCGCGCACCTTGACCGTGCCGGCGGGTCCGGTCTCGGACCAGTTCTCCTTGCGCCGGAACAGCGCGTACCCACGGACGGCGCCCGCCGGGTCGTGCACGGTCGCGATGCGCAGCGGCTCGCCGCCCTCGCGCCACGCCGGCGGGTCGACGAGCATGCGGATCCGCCACGCCTCCGAGTCCCGGGTGGTCCAGCCCGGGCGACCGGCGCCGGCCGCCCGGTGGAGGGTGTCGACGAGCTCGCTGTGCTGCGCGACGTCCACCGTCGCGAGCCTGATCGTGAGGTCGGCGCTGCCGGGCGTGTCCCGGAGCGCGGCGCCACGTGCGATCTTCACCCGGACGTCGTCCGCCGCCGACCCGTACCCGTACCGTCCGTAGATCGCGTGCTCGGCCGCGAACAGCGCGGAGATCGGCTCACCACGGTCGAGCGACCGGGCGAAGTGGGAGTCGATCATCGCGGTCAGCAGGCCGCGTCGCCGCTCGTCCGGCCGGGCACCCACCCAGGTCAGGCCGGAGCAGGCGATCGTCCCGCCGGGCACGGGCATCGTGTGGGCGTAGGAGGCGTGCACCGCCGCGAGCCGGCCCTCCGGGTCCTCGACCGCCTGCGTGCGGTCCCAGGTGAAGGTGATCGGCACCAGGGCGTCGGTCTCCGCGTTCGAGTCGAAGGCGAAGGCGAGGCGGTCGACCTCGAGGAACTCGTCCTTGCGGCTCTCCGGCACGTCGACGAGGCGGTATCCATCGGGAAGAGGGCTCATGACCGCCATCGTCCGCCATCCGAGCCGGTCCGGGCACCCCCTTATGTGCGCGGCGGCGCGGGATACCTCGTGCCGATGACCTGCGGATACGCTCGCGCCGTGGAAAGAGCCAGAGCGGGTTCGGCGCGTGTTCCGCTGACGCGCGCCTCGGCCGCGCTGCGCCGGTGGAGCCAGCGGTCCCAGGTCACGCTCACGGCCGTGCTCCTGCTCGTCGCGGGACTCCTCACGGTGGGCATCGCGGCGGACCCGGACTGGGTCCCTCCCGCGACGTTCCTGCTGCTCGAGGTCGTGGCCGTCTTCCTGCTGCGGCTGCGCCCCCTGGCCGTCCTGGGCGGCACCGTCCTGGTCTGCGCGTGGGGCCTGTGGTGGTGGGGCGCGGAGTCGATCACCCCCGGGTTCCTCGCTGTCCTCACCCTGTCCGTGGTGGCGATCGGCGTGTTCGCACGCGAACGGCAGCGGCTCGGCCTGCGGGGGGCACCCGGCGACCGGATGCTCGTCGACCTGCGCGACCGGCTGGCCGCCCACGGGCGGGTCCCACCGCTGCCCGCGGGCTGGCGGGTGGACAGCGAGATCCGGTCGGCGCACGCCGAGGGCTTCTCCGGCGACTTCATGGTGGCCGGTACGCGAGCCGGCGGCACCACGCTCGAGATCGTGCTGGTCGACGTGTCCGGCAAGGGGATGGGCGCCGGCGTCCGCTCGCTGCAGCTCTCGGGCGCGTTCGGTGGCCTGCTGGGGGCGCTGCCGCGCGAGGAGTTCCTCGGCGCCGCGAACGGGTACCTGCTCGCCCAGGCGTGGGCCGAGGGGTTCGCGACGGCGATCCACGTGGTCGTCGACCTGAGGACCGGGGACTTCACGGTGTCGTCGGCAGGGCACCCGCCGGCGATGCAGCTGCACGCCGGGTCCGGCCGGATGGAGCTGCTCGACACGGTCGGCGCCCCGGCTCTCGGCGTGGTCGCCGACCTGCGGTGCGCCGCGCTGACCGGTCGCCTCGACCAGGGCGACGTCCTGCTCCTCTACACGGACGGCCTCATCGAGGCGCGAGGGGGAGACCTGGAGCAGGGCATCGACCGGCTCATGGGCGCGGCGGACCGGGTCCTGGCACCCGGGCGCGGGTCCGCGGCGGCGGTGCTGGCGGGCGTGCGTGCCGGCGACGACGACGACCGGGCGGTCGTGCTGATCCAGCGGGCGTGACGCGTCAGTCGTCGGGGAACCAGATCGCGCGGCGCAGCGCGACGCGCGTCCCGTCGGCCGTCAGCGGGGTGCCCTCGTCGGCGAGCAGCGCCACCGCACGCGTGACGTGACGCGCGGGCGGGCTGCCCGCGGCGTTGACGACGCGCCACCACGGCACCCCGGACCCGGCGCGGCTCATCACCTGGCCCACCTGACGCGGACCGCCCCGGCGCACCCCGTCGCGCTGCTCCAGCAGGTCTCCGACGACCTCCGCGACGGTGCCGTAGGTCATCGCGCGGCCCGGCGGGATGGCGGCCACGAGGTCGAGGACGGCCTCCGCGTAGTCGTCGTCCACGGGCTCAGCCCAGGGCGCGCTTGGAGCTGATGACGCCCGTGTCGAAGCCTCCCAGGTGCAGGCCGCCGTGGAACCGGGCGTGCTCGATCTTCACGCAGCGGTCCATCACCACGGTCAGCCCGCCGGCCTCGCCGTGCCGGGCGACGTCCTCGTGCCACGACCCGAGCTGCAGCCACAGCGCCTTCGCGCCGACGGCCAGGGTCTCGTCCAGCACGGTCGGCAGGTCGTCGTGGCGTCGGAACACGTCGACCAGGTCGGGTACCACCGGCAGCGACTCGAGAGACGGGTACACCGGCCGGCCGAGGATCTCGTCGGCCCGAGGGTTGACGAAGTACACGTCGTACGGGGAGCTGGACAGCAGGTAGGTGGCGACGAAGTAGCTGGCCCGCGCGGGGTTGTTCGAGGCCCCGACGATCGCGATCGACTTCGTGCCGTGCAGCAGCGCGAGTCGCTCCGGGGCGCTCGGTCCCTGCCAGGTGCGCGCGCTCATGCGGCGACCCCCGTCCGGGTGCGGCCGGTGGCCGCGGTCAGCGCCTGGTCGAGGTCCCAGAGGATGTCCTCGCCGTCCTCGATGCCCACGCTGATCCGCACCAGGTCGGCGGCCACGCCGGCCGCCTCCAGCTGCTCGGTGCTCAGCTGCTGGTGGGTGGTGGACCCGGGGTGGATGACGAGCGTGCGCGCGTCGCCCACGTTGGCCAGGTGGCTGGCCAGCTGCAGGTTCTCGATGAAGGACTGGCCGATCGCCCGGCCGTCCTGCGCGTCCGTCGCCCGCAGACCGAACGCGAACACGGCGCCGGGACCGAGCGGCAGGTAGTGCTTCGCGCGCTCGTGGTGCGGGTGGCTGGGCAGCCCGGCCCAGTTGACGTAGGAGACCCGGGGGTCGGCCTCGAGCCACTCCGCGACCAGCCGCGCGTTGGCGACGTGCGCGTCGAGGCGCTGGGGGAGCGTCTCCACGCCCTGGAGCAGGTTGAACGCGGACTGCGGCGAGAGCGCGGGCCCGATGTCCCGCAGCTGCTCCGAGCGGAGCTTGGTCAGGAAGCCGTACTCGCCGAAGTTCTCCCACCACCGCACGCCGCCGTAGGAGGCCACGGGCTCGGTCATCTGCGGGAACCGACCGCTGCCCCAGTCGAACCGGCCGGACTCCACGACGACGCCGCCCAACGTGGTGCCGTGCCCGCCCAGGAACTTGGTGACGGAGTGGATGACGATGTCCGCGCCGTGCTCGATCGGGCGCACCAGGTACGGCGTGGCCAGCGTCGCGTCGACCACCAGGGGGACCCCGGCGGCGTGCGCGACCTCGGCCAGCCCGGCCAGGTCCGCGATCTCGCCCGACGGGTTGGCGATGACCTCCACGTAGAGCGCCTTGGTCTCCGGCCGGATCGCCGCGGCGTAGTCGGCGGGGTCGGTGCCCGGCACGAACGTGGTCTCGACGCCGAACCGGCGCAGCGTCACGTCGAGCGCGGTGACGGTCCCGCCGTACAGCTGGGCGGACGCGACGAGGTGGTCCCCGGCACCGACGAGCGCGGCGAACGTGATGAACTCCGCCGACATGCCCGACGCCGTCGCGACGGCACCGATGCCGCCCTCGAGCGAGGCGATCCGCTCCTCCAGGGCCGCGACCGTGGGGTTGCCGATGCGCGAGTAGATGTTGCCGTACTTCTGCAGCGCGAACAGGTTGGCGGCGTCGGCGGTGTCCTGGAACACGAACGACGTCGTCTGGTAGATCGGCACCGCGCGGGCACCCGTGGTCGCGTCGGGGATCCCGCCGGCGTGCAGCGCCCGCGTGCGGAAGCCGAACCGGTGGTCGGGGTTGGTCATGCGGACTCCTCGGCCTTCGTCGTGCGGGTGAGCGGGCGGTCGGTGGGCAGCACGGTACGCCGTGCCACCAGGGCGGCGACGTCGTCGACCGCCCACGGGTTCTGCAGGGACGTGACGTCGCCGAGGGGCGAGCCGTCGAGGATCTGGGCGAGCAGGCGCCGCATGATCTTGCCCGACCGGGTCTTGGGCAGGTCGGGCACCAGCAGCACGTGCCGCGGCTTGGCGACGGCGCCGATCTCGCGGCCGACCTGCGCGCGCAGCTCCTCGCGCAGGGCGTCGGTCGCTGCCAGCCAGGCGTCGACGTCGTCGACCGCTCCGGGGGGTCGCGCGGGCACGACGAACGCGGCGACGGCCTGCCCCGTCACGTCGTCGTGCACGCCCGCGACGCCGGCCTCGCCGACGGCCGGATGCGCGACGAGGGCGGACTCGATCTCGATGGTCGACAGCCGGTGCCCGGCGACGTTGACCACGTCGTCCAGGCGCCCGAGCAGCCAGACGTACTTGTCGGCGTCGTAGGAGGCGCCGTCGCCCGCCAGGAAGTAGCCGCCGTGCTCGCCGTGCCCGGCGAACCGCCGCCAGTACGCGTCGAGGTAGCGCTGCGGGTCGCCCCAGATGGTGCGGGCCATCCCGGGCCAGGGCCGGTCGACGACGAGCAGGCCGCCCTCGCCCGGACCGACCTCGACACCGGCGTCGTCGACGACCTTCGCCGAGATGCCCGGCAGCGGGCGCGTGGCGGAACCCGGCTTGAGCACGGTGCTGCCGGGCAGGGGCGCGATCATCGCGGCACCCGTCTCGGACTGCCACCACGTGTCGACCACCGGGGCGGTGCCCGCGCCGAACGTGCGGCGGAACCACACCCACGCCTCGGGGTTGATCGACTCACCGACGGTGCCGAGCAGCCGGACCGACGACAGGTCGTGCCCTGCGGGCAGCTCGTCGCCGAACCACGTCATGAACGTCCGGATGAGGGTCGGCGCCGTGTAGTAGACGGTCACGCCGTAGCGCTCGATGATCTCGAGGTGGCGCTCGCGGTGCGGGTTGTCCGGGGTGCCCTCGTAGATCACCTGCGTGAGCCCGTTGGCCAGCGGCCCGTAGATCTCGTAGGTGTGCGCGGTGACCCACGCCAGGTCGGCGGTGCACCAGTGCACGTCGTCGGGCTTGGCGTCGAAGTGCGCCCAGTGCGCCCACGCGGCGTGCGTGAGGTACCCGCCGGACGTGTGCACCAGGCCCTTCGGCTTCCCGGTGGTGCCCGAGGTGTAGATGATGAACAGCGGGTGCTCGGCGTCGAAGGCCTGCGCCTCGTGCACGTCGGGCGCGGTGTCCACCACGTCGTGCCACCAGACGTCCCGGCCGTCCGTCCACGGCACGTCCTGACCGGTCCGGCGCACCACGAGCACGTGCTCGACGTGGTCCAGCCCGGCGACGGCCTCGTCGGCGGCGGACTTCACCTCGACGGCCCGCCCGCGGCGGTACTGCCCGTCGCTGGTGACCAGCAGCTTGGCTCCCGTGTCCTGCACCCGGAAACGCACGGCCTCCGCGGAGAAGCCGCCGAACACCAGGGAGTGCACCGCGCCGATCCGCGCGATGGCGAGCGTGACGATGATCGTCTCGGCCAGCACGGGCAGGTAGACCACGACGCGGTCTCCGGGGCCGATGCCCAGAGCGGTCAGCGCGTGCGCCGCCCGGGACACCTCGCGCTGCAGGTCGGCGTAGGTCAGCGTGCGGCGGTCGCCCGGCTCGCCCTCGACGTGCAGCGCGACCTTGGCGCCGCGGCCGGCCTCGACGTGCCGGTCCACGCAGTTCACGGCGACGTTGAGCGTTCCGCCGACGAACCACTGCGCCACCGGGACGGTGAGCCCGCCGTGGCCGTCGTCGACCGGGGGAGCCCACGTGTGGGCGGTGTGCCAGGGGGTGGCCCAGTCGAGCCGGCGGGCGGCGTCCTCCCAGAACGCGACCGGGTCGGCCTCGGCGCGGTCGAAGGCCTCCGGCCCCACGTTCGCGTCGAACCCGGCCGGCGGGTCGTAGGTGCGTGCCTCGGTCTGCAGGGTCGAGATCGTGGAGGTCATGCCCATCTCTTCAGCAGGTACTTCTCGGCCAGCCCGATGAGGCTGTCGGTCAGCTTGCCCAGCAGGGCCAGCAGGATGATCGCGAGGATGATGCGGTCGACGCGCCCGTTGTTGCCCGACTCCATGAGCAGGAAGCCCAGTCCCATCGAGGACGCGATGAGCTCGGCGGCGACCAGGAACAGCCACGACTGTGCGAGCGCCAGCCGCAGCCCGGACACCACCGACGGCAGGACGGCGGGCAGCTGCACGCCGGAGAACAGGCGTACGCCCCGCAGCCCGTACGCGCGGCCGGCCTCGACCAGGTGCGGGTCGACGTGCCGCAGCGCGGACGCGACCGTGGTGTAGACGGGGAAGAAGGCGCCGATCGCGATGAGCGTGATCTTGGAGTCCTCGCCGATCTTCATCCAGAGGATGAGCAGCGGGACCCAGGCGAGTGACGGGACGGCGCGGATGGCGCCGAGCGTGGGCGCCAGCAGGGCGTCCCCGAGCCGCGAGAGGCCGACGACCGCGCCGAGCAGCAGCCCGATCGCGCTGCCGATCGCGAAGCCGATGAGCACGCGTTGCGTGGAGATGGCGACGTAGGGCGCCAGCAGGTTGCGCTCGGCCAGGTCGACCGCCGCGTTCCACACCGAGGCGGGGCTGGGCAGCTGGTACGGCGCGACGATCCCGGCGCTGGTGACCCACTGCCAGAGGACGAGCACGAGAACCGGGAGGGCCAGGCCGACCAGGGCGCGGGTGCCGCGTCGGTTGAGCGGCCCCGTCGACGACGGTCGGCGTGACCCGTTGTCGAACGGGTTGAACGCGCGGTGCGGCCGGCCGTCCCGGTCAAGGATCGGCGTCGACGTGCCGGCGACGGGCGGTGCGGACATGTCAGCTCCTGGGCAGGGATCCTGCCGCCCCCGGAGCGTCCCGGGGGCGGCAGTGCGGTTCAGGACGGGTCGGCGTTCTCGGCGAACGACGGCTCGAACAGCTCGTCGAGCGCCGTGTCCACGGCGGCCTGCGTCGGCACGTCGCCGTTCGCGACGAAGATCGGGCCGACGATCTCGAGCACCTTGCGCTGCGCCTCGCCGGGGACCGGGTCGAGGTCCAGCGTGGTGCGCTCGGTGATCACCGTGTTCGCCACGGCCGGGTCGATCGCAGCCACCTCGGCGAGGATCGAGACGACCTCGTCCGGGTTCTCCAGTGCCCACGCACGCGCCTTCTCGTACGTGTCGACCACGAGCTGGGCGAGGTCGGGGCTCTTCTCCAGGAACGACTCGGTGGCGTTGAGGAAGCCGTAGGTGTTGAAGTCGACGTTGCGGTACAGCAGCGTCGAGCCGGCCGTCGCCTCGCTCGCGGCCATCAGCGGGTCGAGCCCGGACCAGGCCACGACCGAGCCGTTCTCCAGGGCGGCCTTGCCGTCGGCGTGCTGCAGGTTCTGCACCTCGACCTGGTCCAGCGGGACGCCTGCCTCCTCGAGCGACTGGAGGAGGAAGAAGTACGGGTCCGTGCCCTTGGTGGCGGCGACCGACTTGCCGGCCAGCTGGCTGACGTCGGTGATGTCGGAACCCTGCGGCACGACGATCGCGGACCACTCCGGCTGGGAGTAGATGTCGATGGCCTTGATGGGGGACCCGTTGGAGCGAGCGAGCAGCGCCGCCGAGCCGGCCGTCGACCCCACGTCCACCGCGCCCGCGCGCAGCGCCTCGTTGGCCTTGTTGGACCCCGCGGACTGGATCCAGTTCACGGTCACGTCGTCGCCCAGGGCGTCCTCGAGCCAGCCCTGGTCCTTGATGACCAGGCTCAGCGGGTTGTACGTCGCGAAGTCGATGTTGAGCACGTCGGCGCTCCACTCGACGGGGGCGTCACCCGATGCGGTGCTGTCGGGCTCGGGTGCGGCGGCGGGGCTGTCCTCGCCGGCGACGCAGCCGGTGAGCGCCAGGGCGGTCGCGAGGGTCAGAACGGTCGCGGACAGTCTGGCGGACACGGCGGTGCGGATGCTCATCGTCTCTCCTGAGTGGGTGGTGCTGGGGGCTAGATGGAGTGGTGCTGGTCTCGGGCCGAACGGTGGACGTGGTGCGTCGGGACGCCGAGGCCCTCGAGCAGCTCGGCGCGCAGCTCGGCGAACGTGCTGTCGGCGCGGTCCCGGGGTCGGGTACCCGGCACGTCGATGACGCGGGCGACGCTGGTCTCGTCGCCGTCCGGGGTGCGCAGCAGCACGACGCGGTCGGCCAGGTACAGCGCCTCTTCGACGTCGTGCGTCACCAGCACGACGGTGGTCGGCTCCGCGGCGTGCACCTCGAGCAGGAGCTCCTGCATGCGCAGCCGGGTCAGCGCGTCGAGCGCACCGAACGGCTCGTCGAGCAGCAGCACACCGGGGTTGCGCGCCAGCGCCCGGGCGAGCGACGCCCGCTGGGCCATGCCCCCGGAGACCTGCCGCGGGCGCAGCCCGGCCGAGTCCGTCAGGTCGACCAGGTCCAGCAGGTCCGCCACGCGACCGGCGCCGGCGGCGCGCGAGGTGCCCGGGGGCAGGCCGAGAGCGATGTTCTGCGTGAGCGTCCGCCACGGGAGCAACCGCGGCTCCTGGAACGCCACCGCGGTGCGCGGGTCGGTGCCGCGCACGGGGGTGCCGTCGATGAGGATCGCACCCTCGTCGGGGGTGTCCAGCCCGCTGACCTGGCGCAGGAGCGTCGACTTGCCGCACCCCGACGGGCCGACGAGCGCGACGATCTCACCGGCCGCAAGCTCGAGGTCCACACCGGCGAGCACGGTCCGCGTGCCGGTCGGGGTGTCGAAGGTGCGTCGGACGCCGCGCAGCGTCACGGGGTGCGCGACGTGCGCGAGGGCGGGCGTGCTGGTCAGCGACATGCGGGTCCTGGGGGATCGGGCGTGGCCAACCAGGACGGGCTGGGAGCCGGTCTGCCACGCGGAGGGGCGGGGCACCGGCTGCCCCTGATCAGGTCAGGGGCGGACGCGGGGAGGCGTCAGGAGCCGGCGCGGTGCTGCATGAGACAGCACGCAGGCCGACAACACATGGGGGAGGACAGGCGAACAGTCATGGCTGTCGGTCCTCCCTCAGGGTTCGAGCGCGGAGCATGGACGTCGGCGATCTCTCACTATCTGAGACGCGATATCCAGCAGGTGGGCACGACAGTAGCGCGTCCCGACGCAGGACAGCAACGGACGCCCACGACCACGCCCACATCGGCGTTCGTCGCCCCGCCGCCGCGCCCGCCGCGGGGTCGCTCCGCTCGGACGGGCAACCCCGCGAACTCGTGGGTTCGGCGCCACCTCGTGGGTTCGAACTGACGATCTCGGACCCAACCCACGATCTCGGACCGAACCCACGATCTCGGCCCGGACCCACGATCTCGGCCCGAACCCACGATCTCGGACCGAACCCACGATCTCGGCCCGGACCCACGATCTCGGCCCGAACCCACGATCTCGGCCCGGACCACCGATCCCGGACCCAACCCACGTTCTGGACCGAACCCCCGCTCTCGGACCGAACCCACGTTCTCGGGTCGTCATCGAACGCCGCCGCCCCCGCCGCCCCATCAGCGACGCGCGATCCCGCCGCGCACTGTCCGTGCCCCGTCGCGGTGGCCGCCCGAGCGGTCCACGCCCGCGAACTCGTGGGTTCGGCGCGAACTCGTGGGTTCGAACTGACGATCTCGGACCGAACCCACGATCTCGCGGCGCGGCGCGGCGCGGCGCGGCGCGGGGCGGCGCGGGCGGGTGGGTGGGGGAAGCGGGCCGGGCGGGGTTGGTGGGTCAGGGGGTGGGGCGCAGGGCGTCCGCGACCGCCGGGAGGGTGCGCGGGTCGGCCTGGACCAGCATCGTCGTGACCGCCGTGGCCTCCCATGCCGGCAGCTGCGCACGGATGTCGGCGGCGGTGCCCACGAGGGCGATGTCCCGCACCAGCTCCAGCGGGACGGCGGCGGTCGCCCGGGCGCGGTCACCAGCCAGGTAGTGGGCCTGGATCTCGTCGCACGCCTCGGTGTAGCCGAGCCGGTCGAGGACCGCGCGGTGGTAGTTGGCACCCTTGGCACCCATCCCGCCGGCATAGAGGGCGATGAACGGCCGGACGGCGTCCGCGGCGGACTCGACGTCGGAGCCGAGGACGACCGGGACGGTGGCGACCACCTCGAAGTCCTCGACCGGGCTGCGCTCCGGGGGCCGTGCCGCGAAGCCCTCCGCCAGCAGCGTCCGGTACTCCGCATCCATCCGCGGCGAGTAGAACAGCGGGAGCCAGCCGTCGCCGATCTCCGCGGACATCGCGATGTTCTTGGGCCCCTCGGCGGCGAGGTGGAACGGCAGGTCGGCGCGCAGCGGGT
Source organism: Cellulomonas fengjieae (assembly GCF_018388465.1). Taxonomy (NCBI): domain Bacteria; kingdom Bacillati; phylum Actinomycetota; class Actinomycetes; order Micrococcales; family Cellulomonadaceae; genus Cellulomonas; species Cellulomonas fengjieae. Next base: position 1,284,797 of record NZ_CP074404.1, read on the forward strand.
GCACGGTCGAACGCAGCGCCTTGCCCAAGCCGGCGCCCTGGTCGGCCGGCAGCGGGAGCCGGTAGAACTGGCCGTCGAACGTCACCGGGGCCTCGCGCGCGAGCACCTGACGGACTATCGCGACGTACTCGCGCGTCCGGGCGAGCGGTCGGGGATAGGGCTGGCCGTACCAGCCCTCCACCACCTGCGGTCCGGAGGCGCCGAGCCCGAGCGTGAACCGGCCGCCGGACAGGTGGTCGAGCGTGAGGGCGGCCATCGCGGCGGCCGTCGGCGTGCGCGCCGAGATCTGCGCGATGGCGGTGCCGAGCCGGATACGCGACGTGCGCGCACCCCACCAGGCCAGCGGGGTCAGGGCGTCGGAGCCGTAGGCCTCGGCGGTCCAGACGGAGTCGAAGCCGAGCTGCTCGGCGCCGAGCACAGCCTCCTGTGCGCCGGGCGGGGGACCTGCCGACCAGTAGCCCGTGTGGTAGCCCAGCCGCATCGTCAGTTCCTCCTGGTCCGGCGTCGCCGTCGACGCCCGCGCCAGGCTACCTGCGACCGCGGGTATCGCGTGTCCGGCGAGCTGTCCGGCGAGCTCCCCGGCCAGCTAAGACTTCGACGTGCCGGCCTCGAGGATCGACACGATCGAGAACAGCGTGAAGCACACGGCTCCGAGCCCGACCAGGACGTGCGCGGGGACGAAGAAGCCGGACTGCCGCGTGGTCGCCTCGAACAGGAACGCGGCGAAGAACAGGCAGGTCAGTGCGGTGCCGACGGGGATGATCGGGATGCGGTTGGCCAGCGCGAACGTCTGACGCCATACCAGTGCGAGCAGCACGACCTTGGACAGGATGCTGAAGCAGATGAGGCCCAACCCGATCAGCACGACCCCGGGGGCGAGCCTCGCCGGGTCGTCGGAGGCCAGCAGCACGCCGAGGCCGACGGCGACGTTGAGAATGCCCATCGCCACGACCCACCACGTCCAGCGGTAGCGCTCGGCCTCGCCGAACTCGTTGCGGACCTGGCGCACGATGCTGGCGACCAGCGCGACGAGCGCGGAGCAGATCAGGGACAGCCCGGTGAGCACGTGCCCGGCGACGAGCCCCGGCGTGGTGCCGCGGGCGAACAGCGTGACGGCGATCGCCAGGCCGACCACGGCGAGCACCGCGGGGATGGCGACGAGCACGGCGCCGACGCTCCGCGAGTACGCCTCCGGAGGTGGGCCGCCGCCGATGGGACGGGCGGCGCTGACCTGGATCAGCGTGAACCTGGTCGAGGCCGCGGCGACCGTGCTCACGCAGGCTGCGATGAACCCGATGCCCAGCACCACGTGCCCGGCGACGATGAACTGCGCCTCGTCACCCCGCTGCGCGATCGTGACGCCCCAGACCATCGTGGCCACCGCAACCGTGTACCCCAGCACGGGCAGCACGATCTCCCAGAGTCGGCCGTACCGGTGCACCAGCTGGCGGATGATCGTCGCGGCCGTGGTGAACAGTGCGACGCAGATCGCTGTGAGCGCGACGTTGACGTGGCCGGACACGAAGTGACCCGCGTCGTCGCCGCCGGACAGGACGTACAGCCCGAAGGCGAGGCAGACCGCACCCATCGCCAACGGGATCGCGCGGAAGAGGATGCTGATCGACCGGTTCATGTGGCCCCCCCCGGGTCGCCTCCCACAGTAGGGATCACCCGGGAGGTCCGCGCGTCAGCCGACCCGCGAGCGCGCAGCGAGCGTGTTCAGCAGGGCGGCGCCCGTCGCTGCGTCGTCGACCGTCACGACGAACGACCGGCCGCCGGAGCGCTCGACCTGGAGTCCCTCGCCGGTCCGCAGCACGACGCCCACCCGGCCGCCCTGACCCACGCGGTAGCCCCACCCGCCGAACTCGGCGAACGGGGAGACGGTGACCGCCGCGGCCTGCACCACCTCGTCGAGCGGCACCGACAGCCGCGGCCAGCCCACCGCCGAGCGCACGGTCAGCCCGCGCCGGTCGACCGTGACGGTGAACCAGGTGCTCGACAGCACGACCGCCGCCAGGAGTACCGCGGTGACGGGCAGCGCGGGGATCGAGAGTGCCACGCCGAGCACGAGCATCAGCGCAGCCCCGCTTCCGCCGAGCACGAGGGCGACCCGGCTCTCGGCGTGCGTCACCCAGGCGGCTGACTCGTCGGGCGCGAGGTCGAGCATCGCGGCGCGCGCAGGCACCGGGTCGGTGGTGGGCAGCGGAGCGTCTCCGGGGGCCAGCCAGGCGCCGAGCGCCGCGACCCCCAACCCGACGCAGAGTGCGAGGGTGATCATCGGGTCGACCCCGACGACGTCGGCGGCGTCGGCGAGTCCGCGCTGCAGGGACAGCGTGCCGACCAGCAGCGTCGCGAGGAAGGCGGCGAGGCCGAGGGCGGTGGCGACGCCGATCCTGCGGACCATCGCCGTGCGGCCCCAGAAGAACGCCACCGCCCAGCACGCCGCCGCCAGGACGACGGTCGCGATCGCCCCCGGCCACAGGGCGCCGGCCAGGGACGAGAACCCGTCGGGGCCGTCGGGGCCGAAGTGCACGGCGACCGGGTCCGGCAGCTGCGAGGCCCAGGCGCGGGCCGCCACGAACGGGACAGCGGCGACCGCGAGCGGCACGACGAGGGTCAGGACCGTCGTGGCTGTGCGGTGCGGCACCGGGGGTGTCATCGAAGGGCCTCCTTGACCAGGGCGATGGTGGTCTGTGGCTCGATCCCCAGCGATCGCGCGACGCGGACCAGGTTCTCGACCGCGGCGTGCAGCTCCGCGTTGTCCTGCGCGGGCACCGTCACGACCGCGCCCCGACCGCGGCGCAGCTCGATCAGGCCCTCGTCACGTAGGTCCTGGTAGGCGCGCAGCACCGTGTGCAGGTTGATGTCCAGGGATGCGGCCAGCTCCCGGGCGCCGGGCAGCCGCTCGCCGTCCGTGAGCTCGCCGCGCGCGACGGCCGCACGCACCTGCTCGGCCAGCTGCGCGAACAGCGGGTCCGGGCTGGTGGGGTCGACGCGGAAGAGCACGTAGCCACTCTAGTTGTTTGATGACAACTATAACAAGAGTCCAGCGCGCACGGTCGACGCATGAGGTGCGAGGCGCGGTGCCCAGACCACACGCAGAACGACCCGGCCAAATTTTCGGCCGGGTCGTTCCGCGCTGCGAGGGGTCAGATGTAGATCGCCGGGTCGTCGACCTCGACGTCGAACGGCGCCGCGGCCGGGCGGAGCCGGATCGTGGCGGGCACGCCCACGGCGATCGCCCCCGCCGGGACGTCGTGGATGACGACCGCGTTGGCGCCGACCTGCGCGCCGTCCCCGATCCACACAGGACCGAGCACCTTGGCGCCGGCCCCGATCACGACGTTGTCGCCGAGCGTCGGGTGCCGCTTGCCGTGGCGCATCGTCTTTCCGCCCAGGGTTGACCCGTGGAACAGGACGACGTCGTCGCCCACCTCGGCCGTCTCGCCGATGACGACGCCCATGCCGTGGTCGATGAACAGGCGCCGCCCGAGGCGTGCACCTGGATGGATCTCGATCCCGGTGGCCGCCCGCGCGAGCTGGGAGATCAGCCGCGCGGGCAGCCGCAGGCCGGGCCGGTGCCACAGGCGGTGCGCCAGCCGGTACACCCACACCGCGTGGACGCCGGGGTACCCGAGGGCGACCTCGGCGAGCGACCGGGCCGCGGGGTCGCGGTTCCGGGCAGCCTCCAGGTCTTCCCTGAGGGTGGCGAGCAGGTGAGGGTGGTCGGACACGGTGCCTTCGTCCTGTGGGGTGTGGGCGGTCAGTCGAGCAGGTCGGCGTAGAGCACGGTGGACAGGTAGCGCTCACCGAACGACGGGATGATCGTGACGATCAGCTTCCCGGCGTTCTCCGGGCGCTTGGCCAGGATGGTCGCGGCGTGCAGCGCGGCGCCGGAGGAGATGCCGACGAGCAGACCCTCCTCGGCGGCCGCGCGGCGGGCGACCTTGACGGCGGTCTCCGCGTCGACGTCGATGATCTCGTCGTAGATCGTGGTGTCCAGGATCTCGGGCACGAAGTTGGCGCCGATGCCCTGGATCTTGTGCGGGCCGGGGGCGCCACCGTTGAGGATGGGCGACTCGGCAGGCTCGACGCCGACGATCTGCACGCCCGGCTTGCGCGCCTTGAGCACCTGGCCGACGCCGGTGATGGTGCCACCGGTTCCGATGCCGGCGACGAGGATGTCGATCTCGCCGTCCGTGTCCGCCCAGATCTCCTCGGCGGTGGTCGTCCGGTGGATCTCGGGGTTGGCCTCGTTGGCGAACTGCCGCGCCAGGATGGCCCCGGGACGCTCGGCGACGATCTCCTCGGCGCGGTTGACCGCACCGCGCATGCCCTCGGACCCCGGCGTGAGGATGAGCTCCGCACCGAAGGCGCGCAGCAGGAGCTTGCGCTCCTTCGACATCGTCTCCGGCATGGTGAGCACGACCTTGTAGCCGCGGGCTGCGCCGACAAAGGCGAGCGCGATGCCGGTGTTGCCGCTGGTCGCCTCGACGATCGTGCCGCCGGGCTTGAGCTCGCCGGACGCCTCGGCGGCGTTGATGATCGCGACGCCGATGCGGTCCTTGACCGAGTTGGCCGGGTTGTAGAACTCGAGCTTGCCGACGACGGTGGCGGGGGCACCGTCGGTGATCTTGTTGATGCGCACGAGCGGGGTGTTGCCGATGAGCGCCGTTGCGTCGTCGTAGATGCGTGCCATGGTTCCTCTTCGGTCGAGGCTGCCGGGCCGGCCGGCAGCGGGTGGGGACTAGAGCGTCGGGTTCCGACGACGCGAGGGCGTCGGTCGGACGGCGCCGCGCAGCGGAAGGCGCCGGGGCCGGGTACGGGGCGAGCGCTGGCGCGGGAGATGGTCCCCGGTCAGGGGTTCCTCGCGCGAAGGAGCAGCCAGCGCTCTACAGACAGCGACAACAGGCCGGCGCCGCGAAGGCGCGGACGAGGACGGCGGGGGCGGCAGTCTGCACGCGCATCGCTTCGTCCTCCGAGACCGGTTCGGTCGGTTGCCCCCCGCAGGCGCGGGACCGCAATCGGCCATGACGCTAGCGTCAACGCACGCGGGTGCGCAAAGCATCCCCACCAGGCGGACACCGCAGCGGCCGCCGCGGCGAACGCCACAGGCCGGGCCGCTAGGGCGCCGCGACCACGTTGATCATCCAGTCCACCCCGAACCGGTCGGTGCACATCCCGAAGACGTCGCCCCACTGCGCCTTCTCGAGCGGCTGCGTGATCGTGCCGCCCGTCGACAGCGTGTCCCAGTAGCGCCGCAGCTCGGCCTCGTCGTCCCCGTTGAGCGACATGGTGACGAAGCTGGTGCTGGAGCGCTCGGCGGAGAGCGGCGTGTCCGCCGCCATGATGATCAGCCCGCCGGGGGTGGTGAGGTTGGCGTGCATCAGCTTCTCGGACTCGGCCGGGTCGTCGCTGACCTGGAACTCCGCGAAGGTGCTCATGGTCAGCTCGCCGCCGAAGACCGACTGGTAGAACTCCATCGCCTCCCGGGCCGTGTCGCGAAAACTGAGGTACGGGTTGAGGTGCGTCTTCATCGCGGACTCCTTCGGTCGGGCGGCCGGAACGTGCACCTTGTCAGCGCCCACCCACACGCCCAGGATCGGATGCGTGGACCGACTCGAGGTCGCGCACCGGCGCCTGCACAACCAGCACCTGTCCGGCCTGCGGCTGGCCGACCCGGCCGCGGTGGTCCGGCACCTGGGCGCCTCGCAGGCGCAGGAGTACACGATGGCGAAGTGGTCGCTGGGTCAGCGGAGCGCGGACGCCGACGACACCGCGGTGCAGGCTGCGCTCGATGCGGGAAGGATCCTGCGCACGCACGTGCTGCGGCCGACGTGGCACTTCGTCGCCCCCGAGGACATCCGCTGGATGCTGGAGCTCACCGGACCCCGCGTGCGCGGGCTCAGTCGCTATTACGAGCGGCAGTCGGACATCGACGCGGCGCTCGCCGACCGCTCGACCGACGTCATCGGCGAGGCGCTCCAGGGCGGGAACCACCTGACCCGCGCCCAGGTGCAGGAGGCGCTGGCGCGGGCCGGCATCGAGGCGCGCGGCGTCCGGCTCGTCTACCTGGTGATGGCCGCGGAGCAGGCCGGCGTCGCGGTCAGCGGGGCAGTCTCGGGAAAGCAGCGGACCTATGCGCTGCTGGACGAGCGCGTCCCGCCGACCGCACCGCTCGACCCGGACGAGGCGCTGGCGGAGCTGACCCGGCGGTTCTTCGTCAGCCACGGCCCGGCGACCGTCAAGGACTTCGCCTGGTGGGCGAGCCTCACGCTGCACGAGATCGGTCGGGGACTGGCCATGCTGGCCGGCGAGCTGACGTCGGTCGAGGTCGACGGCCTCACCTACTGGTTCGCGCCCGCCGATGCGCCGACGCGGGATCCGGCCCCCACCGTGCACGTGCTGCAGGGGTACGACGAGTACGGCGTGGCCTACACGCAAGGGCGTTCCGCGGCGAACATCGCGGGACTGACGATCGCACCGCCGGACACGAACATGGTGATCCAGCCGCTCGTCCTCGACAGCCAGTTCGTCGGCTGGTGGCGCAGGATCGTGGGTCGCGACGGGGTCGTCGCCGAGCCGCACCTCGCCGTCACGCTCGACGACGACCAGGTGGCGGCGATGCGGGCCGCGTTCGACCGGCTGGCCGAGTTCGCGGGGGTCCCGATCGTGCTGAGGTTGGACAGCTGACCAGAAGGCGTGTAGAGTTCTTACTCGGATCTCCCGGTCTGCATGGTGGTGTCAGCATCCCATCGTGAAGGATCGGCCCGGATGTGGAACGCGTCGCTACGAGAGCGGCGGACGGCCATGGTCCGGGTGGCTGATCTTCGACAGCCCCCAATGGCGCTGGGGGCGGTTCAAGCCGCGCGCAACAAGGACAAGCGGGCGCGGTGGGCGAAGGCCAACAGGTGCTGACGGACATGCAGCCCCGGTGCAGCCCGCGACGAGAGTCGCGGCGCAGCACCGGGGCTGTTCTCGTCCGTCCGGCCAGGGCCTTTCGTCACGTCGGATCGAGTAGTGAGCGAAGGAGACTGGACTTGGGCGCCCGAGCCCTGGAACAGGAGACCGAGATGGACACCGCGTACGCCGAGGGTTGGCTGCGCCTGACCAAGAACGACCGTCGGCAGCACTTCTTCCGCGACGGCATGAGCGTGTGCGGACGGTTCGTGACGCCGACGGTGCGCTTCCCGGAGGACGACGGCCCGGACCGCGGCGAGTGCCCGACCTGCCGGCGCGTCTTCGACAGCGAGCACGGGCAGACGCAGTACTGACGGAGTGCACGCGTCGCCGTGAGGGCCTCTTTCACCGGGTGACCGCCAACGCCCACCCGGCCACGACGCCGTCGGCGTCGGAGAACTCCCACGCGGGCAGCGAGTCCTGCGGCTCTGCCGTGGCGACGCCGGCGATCAGCGTCGCCGTCGTGATCGGGCCGGCCGGTGCCGACGGCGCGTTCAGCGGAGAGAACAGCCGATCCGTGACGTGTTCCATGAAGCTCGGCACGTGGTGCACCTGCGGCATCGAGCCGTCCCGGTGGTGGCGCAAGGCGTCGAGCGCCTGGTCGGCCGAGACGGTGGCCACGTCGGTCGATCGCGCCGGCACCGTGGTGGAGAAGCTGACGGACCGCAGGCTCCCGTCCTCGACGAAGCTGATGATGACCGGTGGGGCCATGCCCGACGGCCGTGCAGTCTGGTCCGTGCCGGGCACCCGCGGTTCGGCGACGAACCGCGCTGCGCCGTCGGGCCGCTGGTCCACGTGCAGGACGGTGTCGGTGGGCCACCCGAGTGCCGTGAGGATCCGGCGAGCCTCGCGCTCCCGCGCGTCCGCCGCGGGGAACGTCGCGACCCCGGGCGTCGACACCACCGAGGGTCCCTGGAACGTGTACATGTCGCCGTCGTCGTCGGGTGTCCCGGGAGACTGCTCCCAGATGCTCACCGTCCCGGTCGCGGTGGCGTAGACCCCGTCCGCGACCGCGACGACCGGACCGCCGAAGGCGTCGGCCAGCACGGCCGTGTCGTCGGGAAGCCCGAGGGCCGAGGTGCGGAACTCCCAGGAGCGCAGGGTCGGCGGAACCGCCGGGAGCTCGACCCCGTCGGCGAGCGTGATCAGCGGGTCCCCGAAGCGCTCGGACCACAGGTCGCTGGAGCGTCCCGGTCCCCACGCCCAGACGGCCAGCGTCGGGACCGAGACGAGCGCCGCGACGACGACCACCGCGACGAGCACGCCGCGGACCACCTGACGAGGAACGGTGCGCGTCGTCATCTCAGCCTCGCGTCCCGCGCTCGTCGACGGTGTAGACCGTGCCGTCGGGATGGGTCAGGTGGAGCGTCACCGCGGGGCGCGGGCCGGCGAGCTGGGGCTCGGGCACGGCCGTCGCCCCTCCCGAGCCGAGGGCGGGGGACGACGTCCCTGCGACGACGAGCACGGCCGCGGTCAGGGAGGCGCACCCCGCGACCCACCATCGACGCAACCGGTCGACGGGTCGGGGCGCGGCGAGCGCGTCGAGGTACGCGGACTCCCGCGAGCGGGAGGGCGGAACGGCCGGTGCGGCGGCGCGCAGGGCGTCCAGCGGATCGTCGGTCATGCGGGCTCTCCGATCGGGTCGGACGTCTGGCGGGTGTAGACGGTGCGGAACCGGGCGCGGGCGCGGTGGAGCCGGACCCTGACCGTGCCGGGGGTCAGACCGAGCACCCGGGCGGCGTCGGACAGCGACACCTCGTCCCAGAGGCACAGCAGCAGGAGCTCCCGGTCGGTGGAGCTGAGCGCGCAGAGCGCGTCGGTGATCGCGGAGCGCTCCGCGACCGGACCGGCGATGTCCGGCACCACGACCGACCCGACGGCGGCCTCGCGGGACCGGCGCCGAGTGTCGCCCCGGGCCGTGGTCGACAGGACGTGCCGTGCCGCCGTGAGCAGCCACGCGACCTCCCGGTCGGCCGGGATCTCGTCGAGCTTCTGCCACGCCAGCGCGAGCACGTTCGCAGCGATGTCCTCGCCGATCGTGGCGCCGGCGCGGCGGGCCGCGTAGGCGTACACGCGGTCATAGTGCGCGTCGAAGAGTGCGCGGAACCGCGCCTCCCCACCGTCGTGCGCCACGTGCACTCCTCGCGTCGTCGTCAGGCATGAGTGCCCGCAGACGGCGTCGGCGTTACACGTGCACCCATCCGGCCCATCGGCCGACCGCGGGCCGTTACCAAGGACTCGGCGCACCGACGTCAGCTCGTCGCGGCGCCTGCTCGTCGACCGGTCCCGCGGCCGTCGTCGGAGAGCACCCGCACGCCACCGACCCGCTCGAGGATGCGCATCCGATCGAGCTCGGCGCGGGTCGTCGTGTCGAAGCCGTTGCCGACCGGCCGGACGAGAACGGTCGCCGAGCCCGAGGTCAGGTACCGGAGGGCCGCCCGCTGCCAGGCGGTGTTGCGGACGCGGGGGACCGGTCGTCCGCTCGCGTCCCGGGCGCCGACGTCATAGGTCTGGCCGGACAGGTCGACCGGCAGCCGGCAACCCGCGTCGAGGTTGCGCGACGCCTGGTCCAGCAGGACCAACGCGGCGGGCGAGTCGGACCGGATGCAGCCGGTCTGGGGAAGGTGGGCGTCGATGCGGCCGGCCGGGAAGGGCGCCGGGGGGCGGGTGATCATCATCGCCGTCGCCAGGCAGAGCGCGGCCGCGGCGGCCGCGGAGGTAGCGAGCGCGGGCACCAGCCGCAGCGTCGACGCCCCGGCCGCCACGACGAGCGCAGCCGCCGGCGCCGAGAACGCGGCGTAGTGCAGGAAGTACGACGGGGACAGGACCAGCACGCCCAGCTGGGCCGCGAGCAGCACCACCCACAGCCGACCACGTCCGTGGTGCCACGCCCGAGCTGCGCAGAACGCGACGACGACCAGGCCGCCGACCAGCAGCGTCGACCACCCCACCATTTGCGGGGGCGGCGCGGTGACGTCCACACCGCTGATCCCGCCGAGGCGCGTCGCGACGGTGGCCTGGCCCGGTGGGCGCCCGAGCTGGTCGAGCACGACGTAGCGCACCATCCGAGGCGTGGCCAGCAGCGCGAACGGCAGGAGCACCAGGCCTGCGGCGGCCGTCGCGGCGAGCCCGACGCGCGCGGCGCCGGCCCGTCCGCGGGTGAGCCACAGCCAGCCGATCACGACGACCGCCGGGACGACGTCCCAGATCTTCACGACGAGGCTCAGGCCGAGCAACGCCCCACCGGCGAGCTCCCAGGCCCGGGAGCTCTGCTCGGCAGAGCGCAGGAGCGACGCGACGGCGGCCAGCAGGCCGAGGCTGCCCAGGGGTTCGAGCATCGTGCTGTATTCGACGTTCGCAGCGGCGTACGAGAGCCCGTAGAGCCCGCCCGCGACGACCGCCGCCCGCGTGCCCCAGCGGAGCGCGATGCGGGCCACGAGCACGGCGTTGGCGGCCCCGACCAGCATGAACGCGACGCGAGCCGTCATGAACGCGGCCGGGTCGCTGGTCCAGTGCGTCAGGGCCGCGAAGGGCAGCAGCGCCACCGTGATGCCGGGTGGGTGCAGGAACAGGAAGTCCCGGTACGGCACCAGGCCGTGGCTGAGCGACAGGGCCGAGGTGAAGTACACGCCCTCGTCGTAGCCGTGGTAGCCGCGCAGGCCCGCGAGCCCGCCGCCGAGGTACCAGCGCACCAGCAGGGCGAGCAGGCCCGCCGCGCCGGCGACGACCCACCCGCCGGCGCGGGAGTGGTGCCGTGCAGGTCCCATGCAACGAGTCTCGGCCGTGTGCGCCACACCCGCTGAGGGAGGGCGCGGTGACCCAGCCCTACCAGCGCTGCTCGACGTCCTCCGCCGACCCCAGGAGCCCGTCCAACGTCAACCGCGAGCCGTCGTCCAGGGTTACCCACCCCGACCAGTGCCCGAAGCACTGGTGGGTCGAGGAGCGCACCACTCGAAGGTCAGTGAGCGACACCCGGTCGTGGAAGGGCGTGAACGTCAGGTCCGCGGACGCGCCGCGCACGTGCCACGGGTCGGTCCAGGCGCCGGGCGTCCACGACCACGACAGGTCCTCGTGCAGCCGGTGCAGCCGTCCGTCGACGAGGACCGCGTTCTCGGTGGACCCGGTTCCGTCGGTCCACCGTCCGCCGAGCTGCAGGGCGACCTCGGCGCCATCCGCGACACCGGCACCGAAGCCCCAGTTCCAGGCCAGCTCACGCGGCCAGTAGCCGCGCCCGTGGTCCAGCACGGCCCACGACCCGGCGGTGATGTGGTGCGTCACGCCGTCGACCTGCAGGCGGCCGGCCGCCGGCCGCCCGACGTCCTTGACGGTGTACTGGAACTCCCGCGCGTCCCACGGCACCACGACGCCCAGGCGCTGGCGCTCCGCCGGCAGCGCGGCGACCACGTCGAGCCGCACCCGGTCCGTCCGCGCCCGCAACCGCGTCCCGTCGGCCTGCTCGTCGAAGCGCAGCGCGATCCGGCGTGACGACGCGGACGCAGGTCCGCGCCCGAGCGTGCCCGGCAGTCGGGTGCCGACGGCGAGCGGCGCGACGACGACGGCGTCGATCTCCTCGCCGGTCGCGCGATCCAGCACCCAGACCTGCGTCAGTCCGGCGTAGTCGAGGGACGAAATGGTCATGCCGACCACGTGCGTGGGGGTGAGCAGCGCCCAGTACTCCCACCGCTTCGCCCGGCCCCACCGCCGAGCCACCCGGCCCACCCGGTCGGTGCCGTGCAGCGGCGTGCGGGTCCAGCCGATCGCCGCGGGGTTGAGCGCGCCGGACGGAAGCTGCAGCTCGACGGGCTGGGTGATCTCGCGGACGCCGGTGGTCATGTGCACATCCTGCCGCCCGCGGGCTGATCGACTCGGCAGCCGCGGCGTGGTGACGGGCGGCGACACGGGGCGGTTCTCGAACGGTGGTTCCGGAAAGGGGCCTCACCTGGTCGACCTGTGACATCTGCCGGGCGCCTCCACACCGAAGGCGTCACGCCCTCCACACGTGCCACCTGACCTGGTGTTCTGCGTTGGATCAGCCTTGTCGCCCGCCTGCATCGATTCCGTGAGCGCCGCTACAGTCGGCGCGGCCGGAAAGGGGGTGTCGCCGGCCGCAGTGTGTCCGAGCGCCCAGCTGGGGGCGGATGGTGGGAACTACGCAGGTCCGACCTCCTTCAGCTTGACGTCCGACGGTCTGAGCCTCAGCCCAAGATGCATCAGCTGAGCGGCGCGGTCGAGGGCGCCCACGGGGTACTTCATCTCGATGTGATGGCTCCACAGGCCCGCGGGGCTCTCGACCGAGACCCAGGCGAGCCTCGTCAAGCGCTTGGGTTTGGCGAAGCCGGTGAGGTCACGGAAGCTCAAGGCGTAGCTGTCGGGGGTGTCGGCGTAGATCTGCAGCCATGACCCCTTCTGCCCTCGGAAGGCGAACATCACTTGCCGCGCCATCTGCTGGGGGAGGTCTTCGAGCAACGGGGTGAGGTCATTGACCCAACCTTCCCACTCGTCGACCGGCCACCTCCAGGACGACGTCGGTGTCCTTCGTTCTCGGGCGCGGAGGTCATCTTGTGCCAAGTCCAGCACCAGATCAGCGACGGCATCTCGGTGCTGCGGATGCCGTGCCGCGAAGTCCCCGAGTGACTCGGCCAGTGCAGGCCCGTAGATCCACGAGGGGCTGGTGAGCACGGTCTTCGGCATGCCAGGACTATCGGCTGGCGCCGGCGGCATTCTGAGCCCGACATGACGGTGACCGTGTCAACACTCTGGATGACGCGCTATCGCACTCTTTCTCGACTACTCGCTCGTCGACGAGGAGTCACCTCCGGAACCACGTGGGAACCTCAAACGCCTCGAAACCGGAACCACCCTCGGACCCGAGCGGACGACGGGAACCGAACCCGCGTAGCCAGTTTGGAAGACTCGAAACGGCAATGCTCTGATCTGCGGCGGAGATGCATCTTCGTCGCCAGTGGGAACTGATGCGGAACCGAAACCCCGGCGAGGTGAGTCACGGAGCTCGCCGACGACGGGGGTCGGAAGTGCTTACGGCTTCCTGAGGCAGCAGCGACAACCGCCATGCGGTGTCCAGGGTGCCCGGTGCGGTCTGCCGGGACGTGGCGCACTCCAGCGCGCCGAGGCCCCCGGCCCCGGGCGCGCCCAGGTCGGCACCCAGTGCAGCACCGCGGGCAGACCGGTCACGGGAACCGAGAGGACGACGGAGGAGCCGTCCCGGGACAGGACGACGGGCCGCGCGTCGGGCGTCATGCGTGCACCGTCACGGCCTCGGCACCAACGACGGCCGTGGGGCCAACCGGGCGACGGAGGCGACGGCCCAGGCCGGCAGGTCGATGTCGATCTCGAGGACGCCCGACTCGGGAACCGGCACGGTCCACCGGCGCAGGTCGTCCGCGATGGCCTTGAGCTCGACGGTCTGGGCTCGAGTAAGGTTGACCGGCTCGCCCATCTGGTGCCACGCCTCTGCGGCGTTCCCGTGCTCCCAGTCGAGCAGCTCGACCTGGAAGACGGTCCCCGGCTCGATGCCCGCAACGGTGTGGCGGACCCGTCGGGCCGTCCCGATCTCCTTGTACGCGCGCGCCGCGGCGTAGGAGTCGTGCTGCTCGACACCGCGGGTGCCCATCTCGGCGGGGTAGTTGAGGAACACCGCGGACACGCGGCCGTCGTCGGACGAGCGGGTGATGATGCCCTGCGCGTCCTGGTGCACGACGCGGTCGCCCAGGCGGTTCAGCATCGCGACGGCGTGGAACGTGGGCTTGTGGATGCCCTGCTCGTTGACGAACCCGAAGCCGCCGTGGAACGGGCCGAGCCCGGCGCCGCCCTCCTCGAAGATGTCCGTGAACGTCCAGTAGGAGATCGAGTCCGCCAGCGCGGCGCCCTTCAGGAACGCGCGCGTGATGTACGTGGCGGCGAAGAGGGTGTCGTGCGTGCGGTCCCGGCTCGACGGCGAGCTCGACCACTCGCTGATGTGCAGCTCGGCGTCGGGGTACGGGCTCGCCGCGATGAGCTCCTGCATGAGGCGCAGGTCCTGCTCGGTGGCGTCCACGTGGCGGTGGATGGCCTTGGACCTGCTGCCGGTCCCGTCGGCCGCGTAGTCCGTCGGGTAGAGGTGGGTTGAGAGGAAGTCGACCGGGAGGTCCCGCTCGGCGCAGTAGTCGATGAGCTCGCGGACCCAGACCGGCTGCCAGTCGAGCGCGTCAGGGTCGGGTGCCTGGCCGGTGGCGAACTCGGCCGCGCGGTCGTAGGTCTCGCCGGCGTAGCGAGAGTCGGGCACGAATACGGACGTCGACGGGCCGCCCACCTTGAGCTGCGGGTCGATCGCCTTGAGCGCGTGCGCGGTGGCCTCGTACAGCGCGAAGTACTCGGTGCGGGTGCCGGTCCAGAAGTGGGGCACCAGGTTGGGCTCGTTCCACACCTCGAACCGCCACTTCCGCACCTCGTCGAGGCCGTACCTCTCGATCCAGTGCCTCACCGTCTCGCTCACGAGGCGGACCCACTCCGCCATGTCGGTGGGCGGGCTGCAATGCGCCTTCCACCAGAACAGCGTCTCGGTCTGCGTGGCCAGCTCCCGGGGCATGAACCCCAGCTCGACGAACGGGCGCGCGCCCGCGCCGAGGATCGCGTCGAACACCATGTCGACGTAGCTGAAGGTGATCTGCGGCTCGGGCAGCACCTCCGGCGGGGCGAAGCCGCCGCCGTAGGTGGCCCGGTACACGAACATGTCGTCGTGGAACAGGCCGTGGAACCGCACGAAGCGGACCCCCAGCACGTCCACGGCCTCGCGGAAGTGGGCCTGCCAGTCGGCGCGCAGCGCCTCGTTAGCCCGGCCCGCACCCACGCACTGGTTCCACACGTGGTTCAGCGGCGCGTCCGACGGCGGCGCGCCGTCCACTCGCAGTTCGTCGAGCGCATGCGCTTCTTGCGGCATGGAGATCTCCTGGTCTACGCGGTGTCTCTCCGGTCCATCCCGGCCAGGCACCTCACGATGTTTGTGGTTCGTCCGTCGGGTCAGGTTGGGGGGTTCGATGGCCGCCGATCCGCAGTTGCGGGTGTGCCTAGCCGCTGAGCGAGATCGTCCAGGGTGTCCCACGCGGGTCCGAACCCCACCCAGTCGAGGTGGCCGTGCGGCACGCCCGCCCGAGTCACCTCGACGACGTCGACTCTTGCCGCGCAGTCGTCCTGCGGGACGGGGAACCGGACCGGCTCGCCGCGCTCGTCGACGCGGTCGCCGACGGTGCCGCCGAGCTCGTGCATGACCGGGCACAGGCGGTAGTCGACCGACACGACGACGGCGTCCGCGCGGCCGGCTATGCCGCGGGCGACCTCGTGCGCCTCCGCCATGTCGAGGTCGCCCCACGAGAACGCGCCGCCGTGCATCCAGACCAGGCATGGTCGGCCGCCGTCCGGCGGCGTGCCCACCGGCGTGTAGACGCGCGCGGGCACCGGGCCGTGCGGGCCGGGGACCGCCTGGTCGACCACGGTCAGGTCCCAGTCCTCGGGCGGCCCGAAGGGTGCCTTCCACTGCGCGATGACCGACTCGGGGATCTGCGCGAACTCCGCGTAGTCCTCGACGAGGAGCCGGCGCGCCTCGAGCTCTGGCACCAGTCGTCTCGTCATGGCCCTGTCCCTTCGATGTCGTCGCCGACTCGGAACCAGTCGACATCCACATGCCCGCCGGTCTCGGCCGTGGCGTAGCAGAAGATCGCGAACCGGTACCCGGTGAAGTGGTCGAGGCTGTACTCCATCGCCAGGTCGTCGCCGATCGGCGTCCAGGCGGCACCGTCGAGCGAGTACGCGAACGAGGCGCGGTCGGCGGCGTCCCGGAAGTCCACGTCCACGCGGAGCAGGACCGTCTCGGCCGTCAGCGGCACATGAGCGCTCGTGAAGGCGGCGCTCCCGTGCCGGTCGGCACGGCGCATCACGAGCCGGCGGGCGCCGTCGGCCATCTCGACCCCCGCGTACCCGTACTTCTGCTGGTACGCGGACAAGCCGGCGACGTCGCCGTCCTTCATCCCGGAGACGTCCAGCGAGATCGCCGCGGCGCTCGCAGGCCCGCACGTGCGCTGGGTGAGCGTGTTGCGGGCGTCGATGATGCCCGACGCGATGCTGCCCGTTGTCAGCCGCAGGTGGCCAGGCCGGTCGGTGAGCGACCAGAACCGGTTGTCCGGGTTGTGGTTCCACTGCCACGGCAGCCCGAGGCTCGACCCGTTCCAGGCGTTCTCGTCCGACGTCGTCAGGGCACCGGCATTGGCCGTGTTCCAGTAGCCGGCCGGCGTGGGCTGGTTGTCGAAGTCGTCCGAGACGAGGAGGTCCGTCGATCCCGCAGACGGCGCCCCTGCGGAGACCGCCATCCTGGCGTCGAGCGTGTATACCGGCCACCCGTCCTGGTCCCAGGTCACGCGCGCTAGCTGCGGTGAGCGCCCGAGCGGCCCCTCGTCCTGGAAGAGCATGGCGTACCACTGCCCGTCAGCCGCCTGGACGACGCCGCCCTGAGCGGCGCCGTCGCCCTGGCGCCCCTCGACCGGCACCGCCTGGCTGAGCACGATCCTGCCCTCCCAGGTTCCTCCCTGGGACTGCGGCGTCAGCGACGTCGACCGCCATACGACCTGCTGGCGGATCCCGTCCGTCGGCCACTCGATCATGAAGACGTAGTAGTGCTCGCCGATCTTGTAGGCGTGCGCGCCCTCTGCGTTCAGCCCGCTGGTCTGGTCGACGTTGGCGTCCTCGACGAGCCGCGTCGCCGGGCCGTCCCAGACGAAGGTCCCTTCGTCGTCCCGGCCGAGCCGGCGCAGGTCGATCACTCCGCCGCCGTAGACGAGGTAGGCGTCCTCGTTGTCGAACAGGAGCGACTGGTCGTGGGCGTAGCCGTCGAGGACCGACTTCGTCCACGGTCCGTGCTCGATGCTCGGCGTCGCGTAGATGTACGTCTTCCTCGTGGTCAGGCTGCCGACCGAGACGTAGAACGTGCCCTCGTGGTACCTGATGCTCGCGGCCCAGCTGCCCTGCCCGTAGGCGTTCTCCCCGTTGCGCAGGGCGAGCGCGTCCGTGTCGTCGAGGATCGGGCCGGTGTAGCCGGCGATCGACCAGTGCACCAGGCCGCTCGAGCGCATGATCGGCACGCTCGGCGCGAAGTACATGGTTGTGCTGACCATGTAGTAGTGCCGACCGTCGTAGACGACGTCCGGGTCGGGAACGTCCGCGAAGATGACCGGGTTGGCGAAGGTGAGCGCCCGGTCGCCACGTTCCATCAACGCAAGGCCAGACTGACGGTGACGTAGGAGTGGGCGGGCAGGTCGATCTCGAGTCCGCGCGAGTGGGGCCGCACGCCGTCGTGCGCGGTCGGCGCGACGGCGTCGAGCTGCTCCGGGGTGTTGTGCGCGTCCAGGGCGGGCGCGGTCAGCACCCGCGCCTCGTGCCCGACGACGTCGCGGCCGCGCAGGTCGAGCACGACCGTGCGGTCGGTGTCGGTGTCGAGGTTCGACAACGAGACCAGCGCGGCGTCGCCCTTGACTGACGCGGACGCCGAGACCAGCGGCAGCTCGGTCCCGTCCACGGTTCGGGTCTCCACGCCGCGCAGGTGCACGGCGAGCGCGGCGGCGTCGTGGTGCCCGGCGTTCATCGCGAACACGTGGTAGGTCGGGGTCAGGACGAGCGCACCGGTGTCCGGGTCCGTGAGGATCATCGCCTGCAGCACGTTGACCGTCTGCGCGATGTTCGCCATCACGACCCGCTCTGCATGCCGGTGGAACGCATCGAAGTGCACGGACGCGACCAGCGCGTCGCGCAGCGTGTTCTGCTGGTACAGGAACCCCGGGTTCGTGCCCTTCTCCACGTTCCACCAGGTGCCCCACTCGTCGACGACCAGGCCAACCTTGCGGTGTGGGTCGTACCGGTCCAACACCGTCGAGTGGCGGGTGAGCAGCTCCTCCATGCGGCGAGCCCTGGCCATCGTCGTGTACCACTCGTCCGTGCTGAAGCCGGTGGCATCGCCCTTGTCGCCCCACGAGCCCGACATCGTGTAGTAGTGCAGCGACACGGCCTGGAAGGGCCGGGCGGGCTCGGCCGGGTCGGCGGCCAGGTCGTCGAACGAACGCATCAGCGTCTCGGTCCAGTGCAGGTCCGACTCGTTCGCGCCGGCCGCGATCCGGTACAGAGCGTTGCCGCCATGGTCGCGCGCGTACGTGGCGTACTGCCGGGCCAACGACGCGAACTGCTCAGCACGCAGGTGCCCGCCGCACCCCCACGCCTCGTTCCCCAACCCCCAGAACGGCACCCGCCACGGCGCGTCGCGCCCGTTCGCCCGGCGCAGCGCCGCCATCGGCGAGTCGTCCGCCCGGGTCAGGTACTCGACCCAGTCCGACATCTCCGCCACGCTGCCGGACCCCACGTTCCCCGACACGTACGGGTCCGCCCCGAGCACCTCGCACAGGTCCATGAACTCGTGGGTACCGAACGCGTTGTCCTCCACGACATCACCCCAGTGCGAGTTGACCATCCGGGGCCGCTGGTCGCGCGGGCCGATCCCGTCACGCCAGTGATAGTCGTCGGCGAAGCAGCCGCCCGGCCAGCGCAGGTTCGGGATCTGCAGGGCCCGCAGGGCAGCCACGACATCGGACCGGATGCCGCGCACGTTCGGGACGGGCGAGTCCTCTCCCACCCAGAACCCGCCATAGATGCACCGGCCCAGATGCTCCGCGAAGTGCCCGTACACGTGCCGGCTGATCGTCGCACCGGGCAGGTCGAGGTCGATGATCGCTGTCGGGGTAGTCGTCATTGTCTTCCCATCGGGTTCGGATGATCTGTCGAACGGGTTCAGCAGGGTTCTCGGGAGCCAGACCCGCATCAGCCCAGGGCGCGGTTGCCCCAGGCAGAGAACGGGATCGCGGTCACTTCGCGCTCGCCCACCGTGATCGGCGCGGGCACCACCGCCATGTCGTCGACGTCGAGCGACCCGTCCAGGTCCGCGTGCTCGACGCAGCAGACGATCGGCCCGCGCTCGGCCGCCACGGCTCCGGGCAACTGGCGGCGACCGGCGACGCGGGGACTGCCTCGCGGGCAGGCGGAGGCACAGGGGTGCTCACGGGATTGGTCTCCTTTGACCGGGTAGCGACGTGGGTGACGCGGAGAGCCGCTCGCTTGCGTGCGGCTAGGCGCCGCCGCGGGTAGATCCGCGCACTACGAGACGGACGGGTGCGACGACGTGCTCGGCAGGACCGGTCCAGCCCGACATCTGGCGGTGCAACAGTCCGACCGCCGCCTCGGCCACGCCCTCGTGGTTGGCGTCGACGGACGTGATGCCCGGAGGGACGAAGCGTGACATGTCGAGGTTGTCGAACCCGGCGAGCTGGACGTCGACGGGGACGCGCAGCCCACTGTCTGCCAGGGCAGACAGTGCCCCGAGGGCGACGATGTCGGTGACGGCGAAGATCCCGTCAAAAGGCAGCCCCGAGGCGATGACCTCGAGCATCGCGTCGCGACCACTGAGAGACGTGTAGTCACTGACGGGCACGACGTAGGCCGGATCGACGGCGATGCCGGCCTCGCGGCACGCGTGCTCCCACCCGACGCGGCGGTCCGTGGTCATCATGTGTGCGGCGTCGAACGAGCATCCGAGCGCAAGGATGCGGCGCGATCCGCGCTCGATCAGGTGTGCCGTGGCAAGGCGGGCACCTGACTCGTTCGCCAGGCGCACGTGATTGAGGTGGTCGGGAACGTCGCGCTCGCCCAGCAGCACGATCGGCTTGGAGGTGCGAACCCGCCCCAGCTGCTCCAGGTCGAGACCGGAGACGGACAGCAGGACGCCGTCGTAGATCTGGAGCCGCGCGACGCTCAGCGCCTCCATCTCCTGTTCCGCGTCGGCGCTCGTCCGTTCGAGGACGAGGTGACGCCCCTCCGCCTCGATCAGTGGGGCGACCTGGTCGGCGAGCTCGCCGAAGTAGTCGTGGAAGCTCGGAACGACGAAGGCGACGGTGTCGGTCCGTCCGGCTCGCAGGTGCCGCGCAGTCAGGTTGACCTCGTACCCGAGGGCTTCGACGGCCGCCATGACGCGGGCGCGCGTCGGCTCGCCCACGGGAAGGCGCTCGTTGAGGACGTTCGACACGGTCATGACCGAGACGCCGGCCGCGAGGGCCACGTCCGCCATCCTCACCATGCGCATCCTCCTTCCCGCCACATTCTGCCGGTCCAGCGTGCACCCGTCGGACCCGTCGGACCCGTCGGCCCCGGCCGCGCCGCCATGGCGCGCTCAATATATCGATAAAACGCACGGCTGCAAGGGGTCCGCACCCACGGGCCTTCGAGCCAACTTCCGGCGTGCCGCCCGGCCTCCCGGGCGACGGCGAGGGCTCAGTGCCCCGCCACGACGGCCTTCTCGCCCGCGTGCAGCGACACCGTCCGCCTGACCCGTCCCGCCTGGTCGCCGGGCAGGCCGAGGGTCACGTCCCGCGTCGTCGCGGCATGGATCACGACGACCGCCAGGGTCTCGTCGGGCCACGCGACGTCGATGGAGTCGCCGCCCCGGATGCGTCCTCCTCGCACCCGCCCGGACGGCCGGCAGGCGGGCAGCGCCGGCAGGATCGCGACCCTCCGTCGTGCGACTGCACCAGGAGCGGCGGTCGAGGCGATGCTGGAGGGCAGATGGAGGTTCCGGTGCTGCACGTCTCCGGGCGGTCGAGCGTCTTCCCTGGTCGCAGGTCCCCGGGGCCACAAGGTGTGGAGGTGGAAGCGCAGGCGTTCGGTGCCCACGCCGCCACGGACGGCGGCACCCAGCTCGCCGTTCCCGAGCACGTAGCAGTCAGCAAACCGGCCGGCAGGAGCGGCGTTCTCCCGGATGTGGCGTGCAGCACCACGCTGTGGGACGTGGCCGTGACCATTTCGAGACGCGCGAGGGCTTGACGGCTCGCGAGGGCATGTTTACTTTAACGCTAAAATCCCGCTCGGGATGAGGACGCCAAGCCCCAGCTCGCGTCCGATGGGCACGGGTTCCGGTCAGAGACGACCGGAACTGTTCTCAAAGGAGAGACCTCGGTGCGTATCGCAAGAACGAATTTGCTGACCATCGTCCTGGCTGCAGCCGTGTCCGTGGGACTTGTCGGATGTACCGGCACCCCCGACGAGGCCCCTTCGCAGGATGCCGTCATTCCCGAGGGTGACCTCGCGGACCAGTCGGGAACGCTGACCCCCAGCAACCCGACGACGCTCACGACCTGGATCACGACGGCCTCGCAGGCGCCGGCCGCCGACAACAAGATCACCAAGCTGCTCGAGGAGCAGCTCGGTGTCACCCTGAAGTACGAGATCGTCACGCCGGACAACGTGGATCAGAAGATCGGTGTCATGCTCGCGGGCGGTGAGTACCCCGACCTCGTCGGCACCACCGACCTGAGGATGCGCCTCCTGGAGGGCGGCGCTCTCCTGCCCTTGGACGACATGCTGGCCACCGGGGACTACCCCAACCTCGCCACGCACGTCGAGGACGACATCAAGAAGATGAGCTATTCGGGCGACGAGGTGGACCCGGGCCTGTACATCTTCCCGAACTACAACCGCTTCTACGGCGAGGTCACGGGCGGCACCTACTACGGTCCCGCGTTCTGGATCCAGAAGCGTGTGCTCGAGGACGCCGGCTGGCCGGACCTCAGCAACATGACGCTCGACCGCTACTTCGAGCTCATCGCGGACTACAAGGCGAAGAACCCCGAGACCGAGGGCGCCCCGACCATCGGCTTCGAGGTCCTGGCGTCGACCGGCCGTGAGTGGGGCATGACCAACCCGCCGGCGCTGCTGGCAGGCTCCCCGAACAACGGTGGCGTCATCGTCGACGACGACGACAAGGCGGAGATCTACGCCGACAAGGACATCGCGAAGGACTTCTACAAGGTCCTCAACGAGCAGTACGACGCGGGTCTCATCGACCGCGAGTCCTTCACCCTGACGTTCGACCAGTACGTCGCGAAGCTGGCCACCGGCTCCGTCCTCGGCATGCACGACCAGGGCTGGGACTTCCAGACCGCGACCGACTCGCTGCGGAGCGCCGGCAAGGACGAGTACACCTACGTGCCCCTCATGCCCGTCTACGACGGGGTTGAGCCCTGGTACGCCGACCGCCCCGTCATGAACACCAACCAGGGGTTCGGCATCTCCGTCTCCAGCAAGCAGCCGGAGAAGGCGATGAAGTTCCTCGACCTGATGCTCAGCGAGCCCTGGCAGAAGGTGCTCTCCTGGGGCATCGAGGGCGAGGACTACCAGATCGGCGACGACGGCATGTTCACCCGCACGGAGGAGCAGCGTTCCAACGCCCGCGACCTCACCTGGCGTGCCTCCAACCGTCTCGAGGCGCTGCTCGACGTGCTGCCCAAGCACAACGGCCAGTTCTCCGACGGCAACGCCTACAGCCCCGACGACCAGGCCGCCGAGTTCTTCGCGACGCTGACCGACTACGACCGCACCGTCATGGAGCAGTACGACAAGAAGACCTGGCTCGAGTTCATGAACCCGCAGCCGGAGAACCCCAAGTACTACCCGGCGTGGAACATCACGCTCTCCGACGACGCCAACCAGATCAACCAGCAGCTGACCGACGCCAACGTGCAGAACCTGCCGAAGATCATCGCCGGTGACCCTGCCGACTTCGATGCGAACTGGAAGGCCTACGTCGACACCATCAAGAAGATCGACGTCAAGGTGTACGAGGACGAGATCAACGACGGCATCCAGGACCGCCTCGCCAACTGGTAACAGTCCGCGAGCGATCGTGGTGGGGGGCGCGCGAGCCCCCCACCACGATCCGTTCTCGGTCACCACCCACTGCTTTCCGACGACGAGGTAGAACAGATGATCGACTCACCGGCCAACGTGGTGACCGGCACCGGGCCCGAGCCGGCCATGGGGCTCGCGAGCAAGTTGCGTCGCCGCAAGGCCCGGAAGCGAGCAGTCGAGGAGCCGAAGCGCAAGATCACGTGGGAGAGGATCAAGTCGCAGCGGGTCCTGCTCCTGATGGCCATCCCGCTGCTGATGTACCAGATCCTGTTCAAGTACGTCCCGGTCTACGGCTGGGCGATCGCCTTCCAGGACTACAAGCCGGGTCGCGGCAGCATCTTGAACCAGGAGTGGGTCGGCTTCGAGAACTGGGTCGACCTGTTCACCGGTGTCAACGGTGAACGGTTCCGCCGGGTCGTGGCCAACACGCTGGGACAGTCGGTCCTGACCCTGACCGTCGGGACCGTGGGGGCCCTCGTCCTGGCGCTGCTGCTGAACGAGGTCAAGAACGCCCCGTTCAAGCGGATCATGCAGAACATCACCTACATGCCCCACTTCCTCAGCTGGGTCATCGTGGCGAGCCTGGCGTCGGTGGCGCTGTCGCTGCCCTCCTCCGGCGGGTTCATCAACCAGGGCCTCCTGGCCCTGGGCATCGTCCAGGAACCGGTCCTGTTCCTGACCGAGCCGAACTACTTCTGGGGGATCGTCGCCGGGACGTCCCTGTGGAAGGAGCTGGGCTGGAACACGATCATCTACCTGGCCGCGATCACCGCGATCGACCCGACCCTGTACGAGGCCGCTGAGGTCGACGGAGCAGGCCGCTGGCGCAAGATGTTCAACATCACGCTGCCGGGGATCCAGCCCACGATCGTCGTGCTGCTCATCATCAACAGCGGCTGGATCCTGTCCACCAACTTCGAGCTGCCGTACTTCCTCGGCAACGGCCTGATCTCCGAGACGGCCGAGACCATCGACGTCTTCGTGCTGCGCTACGGCTACCAGCTGGGCAACTACAGCCTCGCTGTCGTCGCGGGCATCTTCAAGGCCGTCGTCGCCATCCTCCTGGTCGGCGCGGCGAACGCGGCGGCCAAGCGCTTCAACCAAGAGACGCTGGTCTAGGAGCCCTTCATGTCAAGCACCACCAATGCCCCGAAGCCTCTCTCGCGGCGCGTCGGACGGAACAGGTCACCGCGAAACAAGTGGACGACCGAGCGGATCGTCTTCACGTCCCTCAACTCGACCTTCCTCGTGCTCCTCGCGGCGCTCATGGTCTACCCGCTGCTGAACACGCTCGCCATCTCTCTGAACGACGGCATGGACGCCGTCCGCGGCGGGATCGGCATCTGGCCCCGGGTCTTCTCGCTGAAGAACTACGAGGTCGTGCTCAACATGGACTCGATCTACCAGGCGTTCATCATGAGCGTCCTGAAGACCGTCGTGGTCGTGGCGACGAACCTGCTGTTCACCTCGATGCTCGCCTACGCGCTCAGCCGCAAGGAGCTCCTCTTCCGCCGCCCGATCACGCTGATCTTCGTACTGACGCTGTACTTCGACGCCGGGCTGATCCCCAACTACCTGCTCATCAAGGACCTGGGCATGCTCAACAGCTTCCAGGCCTACTGGGTGCCGGTGATCATCAGTGCGTTCAACCTCATCGTCCTGCGCACGTACATGAAGGGGATCCCCGAGGAGATCACCGAGTCGGCGCGGATGGACGGCGCGGGCGAGTTCCGCACGTGGTGGCAGATCATCATGCCGCTGTGCAAGCCTGTGCTGGCCGTGGTGGGTCTGTTCGTGGCCGTCGGCAGCTGGAATGCGTGGCTGGACACCCTGCTGTACAACTCGGGCGATCCGGCGTTGACCACCCTGCAGTACGAGCTGCAGAAGCTGCTGGCGAGCTCGATGAACGCCGGCGCGAACTCCGCGAACACCGCCGCCAACGCGGCCTCGGTGGGAAGCGGTGGGCAGCTCACCACACCGATCGCGCTGCGCTCGGCGATCACCATGGTGGCGGCCGTCCCCATCCTGCTCGTCTACCCGTTCCTGCAGAAGCACTTCGTGACCGGTCTCACGATCGGCTCCGTGAAGGGCTGATTGCGTCGGCCTCCCGCACACCGCGGGAGGCCGGCCCTGTCCTCAGGACCCGCAAACTCCGCACGCTGAGAGGCCCCGACCATCTTCCGCGTCAACCCCGCGTCACGACTGTGGCGCATCCTGGACTCGCTCGGCTCCGTCATCCTGATCAGCCTGTTCTGGCTCGTGAGCCTCGGCCTCGTCGTGACGGCGGGAGCGGGAACGGCTGTCGCCTACGAGGTCTGCCGCCGGTACGTCCTGGGCAAGGACGGAGGCCTCTGGGCCGTGGCCACGAAGGCCTTGCGGCAGAGCTGGAGGCAGGCAACAGTCATCGGCCTGCTGGCCGTCCCGGTCGCGGCCGTCGGCATCCTCACGCTCTCCTACCTGCCCACTCTCGGGCTGGCCGGGGTCTTGGTGCCGCTCCTCGTCGCCGGGCTCTTCCTCCTGCTCCTGGTCTTCTGGTGCCTCCCCCTCGCAGCCCGCTTCACCAACCCCACCTGGCGCCAGGTGCGCAACGGGCTCACCTTGGGGCTGACGACGCCCAGCCTGACGTTCCTGCTCGGGATCGCCGTCGTCCTCGGGGGCGTCGCCATCTGGAACTTCATGCCCGCGGTGTTCGTGGTACCCGGCCTGATCCTCCTGTGGTGGTGCTACCTGCTCGAGCGGTTCTTCGTCGCCCGGGGGTACGTGCAACCGGAACCGGAGGAGGCGGAGGTCTGACGCTCCCACGACCAGCGACGATCTCGGGCTCCTTCCCCGGACGTACGTCGAGAGTTGCGAGCTCGACGCCTTCCGCTCCAGCGGTCACCTCTTCTGAAAGCAGTTGCGCGAGGCGGGCGTCGACGTCGTCGAGGCGACGCGAGCCGGTGTCCCGCACGGGCACCGTGTCCTCGTCGGGTTCCGTCCCGCCGCCGAGACGTTCGACGCTCTGGCGGGCCGTCGACGAGAGCTGCGCTCACAACCACACGACTCCAGTCATCGATGAAAGGCCCTTTCGTGACCATCCTGCACGTCACCACCACCGGCTCCGACCGTGCGGACGGGTCGGCCGACGCCCCGTTCCGGACCATCAACCGGGCCGCTCAGGCTGCCATGCCGGGCGACACCGTCGCCGTGCATGAAGGCGTGTACCGAGAGTGGGTGAACCCACCGCGCGGCGGCATGGTCGGCGCGCCGATCACCTACCAGGCCGCGGTAGGCCCGGACGGGCTCTTCGAGCCCGTCACGATCTCCGGTGCCGAGGTGGTCACCGACTGGCGCCCCCACCCCGGCGCCGAGGGACGCGTCTGGGTCACGGAGGTGCCGAACGCCCTGTTCGGGGCGCGCAACCCGTACGCGGAGCGCATCGGCGGGGACTGGTTCTTCGACCGGGTCAACACCTGGCACACGGGCGAGGTGTACCTCGACGGCAAGTCGATGTACGAGTCGCTGACACTCGGTGGCGTCGAGCACCCCGAGGTCACCCCGGACTCGTTCGACCCGGAGGGCTCGCTGCTGACCTGGTACTGCGAGGTGGGCGACGACGTCACGACGATCTGGGCGAACTTCGGGGGCGCAGACCCGGCCGCGCACGAGGTCGAGATCAATGCGCGCACGTTCGTCCTCTGGCCCACGGCGACGGGCATCGACTACGTCACGGTGCGCGGGTTCACCCTGACGAAGGCCGCCACGCAGTGGGCCCCGCCCACCGCGCTGCAGGAGGGCCTGATCGGTCCGCACTGGTCGAAGGGCTGGGTGATCGAGGACAACACGATCACCGACTCGAAGAACGTCGGCGTCTCGCTCGGCAAGGAGGCCAGCACCGGGCAGAACGAGGCGGCCGCGGGACCGGACGGCGCCAAGGGCGGCACGCAGCGCGAACGCGAGGTGATCCAGCGGGCGCTCGTCCTGGGCGGGCCCGGCGCAGGCGAGCCGCACCCGTGGCACCGGGACCACGTCGGCTCCCACATCGTGCGCCGCAACACGATCCGGGACTGCGAGCAGGCCGGCGTCGTCGGGCACCTGGGGGCGGCGTTCTCGACCATCGCCGACAACCACATCTCGCGCATCCACGTGAAGCGACAGTGGCACGGCGCCGAGGTGGCCGGAATCAAGCTTCACGCCGCCATCGACACCGTGATCAGCGGAAACACGATCCATCACACGCACCGCGCGCTGTGGCTCGACTGGCAGGCCCAGGGCACCCTGGTGCGGCGCAACGTGTTCTACGCCTCGACCGCAGAGGACTTCATGGTCGAGGTCTGCCACGGACCGTATCTCGTGGACTCGAACCTCTTCCTGTCGCCGTGGGCGGTCAAGGACATGTCCACTGGTGGCGCCTACGTCCACAACTACATCGCGGGTCGCATCGCGAACTGCACCGAGCACCAGCGGTACACCCCGTACCACGTCCCGCACTCCACGGCCGTCTACGGCGTCTCGAACATCCTCGGCGGCGACAACCGGTTCTACAACAACGTCTTCGTCGGTGACCGCGTCACCAGCGAATGCATCGAATCGGACGCACAGGCGGAACCGGCGCTCGCCAGCTTCTGGTCCGGCGCGATCGACATGGACGGCGTGCCCGGCCAGGCGACCTTCGTGCCGACCCCCGTGGGCACCTCGCAGTACGACGCCTACCCGACGTCGCAGGAGTACCCGAACGAGAACGGCAGCGCGTTGGCCGGGCCACGGCTCCCGGTCTGGATCGAGGGCAACCTCTACGCGGATGGCGCCGAGCCGTTCCGCGCCGAGCCCACGGCGCTCGTGATCGGCACGTCACCGGTGCGCGTCGGGGTGGTCGACGCCGAAGCCGGGACCGTCCGCGTCGACGTGTTCGACGCGGGCGGCATCAACGTCGTCTCCCCGGTGACGACCGCGCGCCTCGGGGCGAGCTACCAGGCCGAGATGTCCTACACCAATCCCGACGGGTCCGATCTGGACCTGAGCGCCGATGTCTTCGGGATCCCACGGGACCAGGTTGTGCCCGGGCCGTTCGCCGCATCGGCACCCAGGACTCGGATTCTTGCCGCACCGGGCCCGGCTGGTCGGCGGTAGACGGTGTGGCGTGACCGTCGCCGTCGAGTGGTGCGGGCCGGGGCCTTGCTCACACGCGTGGTAGCCGCCGCCCAGGCCGTGCACGAGCAGGTCAACTGCGGTGGTGGGCCGACTCGATGTACTGACCAAGACCGTTGTTGACGTAGCGAGAGACCTCGGGGTCGAGTGGGAACTGAGGTCTTCGGCGCGTGGCAGACGGTGTGGACCTGGCACCGGCGGATGGCCGGCGACGGGACCTGGGACACGATGCTCGCGCGGCTGAACTCGGCGGCGGGCGGCGTCGGGCTGGTGGACTGGTCGTTGCCGGTGGACTCCACGATCGCCCGCGCGCATCAGCACGCGACGAGCACCACCCGCGTGCCATGCGAGAACAGCCGTCACGCAACCAGCTGTGGCGTGCGCGAGGTGGCGGCGTGGAGCGTGACCATGCGGCCGTCGGGTATGGCTTTCGGTGGTTGATGCGGTCGTGCGGTCGAGGCAGGTGCAGCGCCTGACCCGCATCCTCGTGTGATCCGGCTTCTCCGGAGACTGGCGTCGCGATTCGAGCTCGAGGCGGCACGCTTGGTGGATCAGGCGACGGTACGTAGCCAGTCACCTGAGGGAGGAACTCAGCAGGGAACCGACAGCCTGGAAAAGGGGCCGCACCGGCCCGTGCCGAGCCGGATCCGTCGTTGCCCGCCGGGCAGCAGACAGCCCACGAAGAGCCCGGTGATCTCGCAGATGTCGGAGCGGACGACGGGAATCGAACCCGCGTAGCCAGTTTGGAAGACTGGGGCTCTACCATTGAGCTACGTCCGCACTGGTCCGGCTGCACATGCACAGCCAGGACCGCGGCACTCAGAGTACCGGGTGCGTGGGGGCGGAACGTGCACCCCGCCGGTCCCCGGACCGAGGCGGGGTGCGCCGGGATGTGGCGCAGGTTGGTAGCGCGTCCGCTTTGGGAGCGGAAGGTCGTGGGTTCGAATCCCGCCATCCCGACCACCTCGCTGGACCCCGTCCCCGCTGGAGCGCGCCATTGCGTCCCGGGGGCGCGCGCGGTCGAGACGCACGTCAGAGCGGTGGAAATCACCCGAAGATGCACCATCCCGGACTCGGTCTTACCGTCGATGACAGGCCCGTGAACGCGGGCCACACAGTCAGGGGGGGCTGAACATGGTCACGAACACGCGTCGCGTCGAGCGTCGGGACGGCGAGCCTGAGGTCGTCGAGCTCAATCCGATCTTCGCCAGGCCGGGCGAGGCAACGGCCGTTCCCAAGTTCCGATTCCCGGGGGACGAGGCGCTCCCGTCGACCGCCTACCAGATCGTGCACGACGAGGCCATGCTCGACGGCAACGCCCGGCTCAACCTTGCGACGTTCGTCGGCACGTGGATGGACGAGTACGCCTCACGCCTCTACATCGAGGCCGCCGACAAGAACATGATCGACAAGGACGAGTACCCCCAGACCGCTGCGGTCGAGACGCGGTGCTGGACGATGCTGGCCGACCTGTGGCACGCACCCGACCCGGAGAACACCATCGGGACCTCGACCATCGGGTCGTCCGAGGCGGCCATGCTCGGCGGGCTCGCGCTCAAGCGTCGCTGGCAGCACGCGCGACGCGCGGCGGGCAAGTCGACGGACAAGCCGAACCTCGTGCTGTCGACCGCGGTGCAGGTGTGCTGGGAGAAGTTCTGCAACTACTTCGAGGTCGAGGCGCGGTACGTCCCGATCTCGCTCGAGCACAAGGTCCTGGACGGCTACGAGCTCGAGAAGTACGTCGACGAGAACACGATCGGCGTCGTCGCGATCATGGGCGTCACGTACACCGGGATGTACGAGCCGGTGGCGCAGATCGCGGAGGTGCTCGACAAGATCCAGGAGTCGACCGGGCTCGACATCCCGATCCACGTCGACGGTGCCTCGGGCGGGATGATCGCTCCCTTCGTCCAGCCGGACCTGAACTGGGACTTCCGCGTCAAGCGGGTCGCCTCGATCAACACCTCCGGGCACAAGTACGGCCTGGTGTATCCCGGGCTCGGCTGGGTGGTGTGGCGTGACGTCGCTTCGCTGCCCGAGGACCTCGTGTTCCGGGTGAGCTACCTCGGCGGGGACATGCCGACGTTCGCCCTGAACTTCTCGCGCCCGGGCGCCCAGGTGCTCCTGCAGTACTACCTGTTCCTGCGGCTCGGCCGTGCGGGGTACACGACCGTGCAGGAGACGTCGCGCAACGTCGCGCTGTTCCTGTCGGGCGAGATCGCGAAGATGCCCGCGTTCGAGCTGTGGAACGACGGGTCGGACATCCCGGTCTTCGCCTGGCGGCTGCGCGAGGGGCACACCGAGAACTGGAACCTCTACCACCTCTCGGACCGGCTCCGGACGAAGGGCTGGCTGGTGCCCGCCTATCCGATGCCCGACGACCTGCCCGACCTGACGGTGCAGCGGGTGGTCGTGCGCAACGGGTTCAGCCACGACCTCGCCTCGGCGTTCCTGGCCGACCTCGAGGACGAGGTCGCCTACCTCGACGCGCTCACCGGGCCCATGCCGGCCGAGGGTCAGCGTTCTGGCTTCCACCACTAGGCACTGCTCGGCGACGGGGGAGAAGCATGGCTACGCAGAGCAACACGCCAGGAACGAGCAACGTCGGTCCGCACGTCCGCGCGGACGGGACGCCCGCGCCGTCCGCTGACCACGTCAAACCGCACCCCTACGGCAAGCCGGGTGCGCGCACGCCGGCCGAGCACACCGGACCGGCGATCGGTGCCCCGGCGGCCGGCCCGTCGGTGTACATGTCGGTCGTGCAGCTGGCGATGCTCACGGTCGTCGTCGTGGCGTCGCTGCGGTCGTTGCCCGCGATCGCGACCTACGGGCTCGGGTCCGTCACTCTCTTCATCATCCCGGCGATCCTCTTCCTGGTCCCCACCGCGCTGGTCGCAGCGGAGCTCGCGACGGGGTGGAAGGGCGGCGTCTTCACGTGGGTGCGGGAGGCGTTCGGGGAGCGGGCCGGCTTCGTGGCGATCTGGCTGCAGTGGATCCAGAACGTCGTCTGGTACCCCACGCAGATCGCGTTCATCGCGGCGAGCCTGTCGTTCGTCCTCGGTGACCAGAACCTGGCGTCGAACGGGTTGTACACCGCGGTCGTCATCCTCGTCCTGTACTGGGGATCGACGCTGATCACGCTCGCGGGCGGCAACCTGTTCGCCAAGGTCGGCTCGTGGAGCGGCATCTTCGGCACGATCCTGCCGGCCGTCCTGCTGATCATCTTCGGCGCGATCTGGCTCGGCACGGGCGAGCGGTCCGAGACGACGCTCGAGGCGTCGGCGGTCATCCCGCCCTGGACGGGCATCGCCTCGATCGTCCTCATCGTGTCCAACGTCCTGGCGTACGCGGGCATGGAGGTCAACGCCGTGCACGCCAACGACATGAAGAACCCGGGTCGGGGCTTCCCCCGGTCCATCGCCATCGCGACCCTGCTGATCCTCCTGGTCTTCATCCTGCCCACGATCGCGATCTCCGTGGCGGTGCCCAAGGACAAGCTGGGCGTGACCAACGGGATCAACCTCGCGTTCCAGCAGTTCTTCGACCACTGGGGCCTGGCGTGGGGGACCCCGGTGATCTCGCTGCTCATCGCGCTGGGTGCGTTCGCCTCCGTCGTGACGTGGATCGCCGGGCCGTCACGCGGCCTGCTCGCCGCCGCACGCACGGGCCTGCTGCCTCCGGCCCTGCAGCGCCGCAACAAGGCGGGGGTCCAGTCCGGGATCCTCGCGGTGCAGGGGGCGATCGTGACTCTGCTCGCGCTGCTGTTCATCCTCGTGCCGAACGGCAACACGGCGTTCATCGCGCTCGTCGACATGGCGGCCGCGCTGTACCTGATCATGTACATGTTCATGTTCGCCGCCGCGATCCGGCTCCGGCGGACCAAGCCGGACGTCGTCCGCACGTATCGGACACCTGCGATGAAGTTCGTCGCGGGCGTGGGCTTCGTCGCCTGCGCGGTCGCGTTCGTGCTGGCGTTCATCCGACCGTCCGGGTTCACGGGCCTGTCCGAGACCGCGTACCCGATCGTGGTGGCCGGCGTCGTGATCGTGCTCGGCGGTCCGCCGCTGCTGTTCTACGCGCTGCGGCGCCCGACGTGGGACAAGCGCACGGCCGCGGAGAAATCGTCCACCGACGACGTCCTCGTCAACGCGCCACCGGCGCCGGCATCGCGGGCTCCGGCACCGGGAACGCCGGTGCAACCCTCGACCTAGGTCGACAACGACTCGACGGCGGACGACGTGCAGGGGGGCCGTCCGCCGTCGGGCTCTGCCCGCTGGCGTGTATCAGGAGGAATCGCCCGAGGTCCTGTCCCAGGGAATGCCCCGACACCCTGGAGATCGTCAGCATGAGCAGGATCCTCGTCGCCCTCACGCCGGTCACCGGGCACGTACGCCCCGCGCTGCCGCTGGTCCGCGCGCTCGTCGCGGAGGGGCACGACGTCGTCGTCTACACGGGCCGCAAGTTCGCCGGGTCGGTCGCGGCGACGGGGCCAAGCACGCGCCGATCGTGCAGGGCCGGGACCTGGACGACGCCGACCTGGACGAGTGGGCGGTCGCGCACGGTGCGCCGGAGCCGGGGATCACCCGGTTGCGGTGGGACGTGCGGCACCACTTCGTCGCCACCGTTCCGGGCTTCCTGGCGGACCTGGACGACCTGGTCGGCGCCGAGCGGCCCGACGTGCTGGTCATGGACAACGCCTTCATGGCCGGTGGGCTCGCCGCCCGTCGGCACCACCTGCCGTCCGTGCTCTTCTCGGTCACCCCGTTGGCGCTCGCCAGCGTGGACACGGCGCCGTTCGGCCTGGGGCTGCAGCCGCCCAGGACGGGGTGGGACGGCCTGCGCTACGCGGTGCTCGGCTGGTTCACGCAGAAGGTCGTGTTCGGAGGCGTGCAGCGGGCGGCGCACCAGGTCGTCGCGGACGCCGGACTGCCGGTCCCGGAGGGGTTCTTCCTCGACTGGGTGCAGACGTCGGCCACCCGGATGCTGCACACGTCCGTCCCCGGCTTCGAGTACCCGCGCAGCGACCTGCCGGAGAACGTGGAGCTCGTCGGACCGTTCCTGCCCGGCGGCGTCGACCGCTTCCGACCGCCGGCGTGGTGGGACGACGTGCTCGAGGCGCGGGCCACCGGCCGTCCGGTGGTGGTGGTGACGCAGGGCACGGTCGCCACGGACCCGCAGCGGCTGCTGTGGCCGGCCATCGACGCGCTCGCGGACGAGGACGTGCTGGTCGTCGCCACGACCGAGCAGGTGGGCTACCCGGCGAACGTGCGTGCCGCGCCGTTCGTCCCGTTCGACCGCCTGCTGCCGCTGGCCGACGTGCTGATCACCAACGGCGGGTTCGGGGGAGTCCAGCAGGCGCTCGCCGCGGGTGTCCCCGTGCTGGTGGCCGGACGCACCGAGGACAAGGCCGAGGTCGGGGCCCGGGTGGTGTGGTCCGGCGCCGGCCTGGCCCTGGCGACCGCCAGGGGCACCGACGCGACGACGGCGCAGGCGGTGCGCGCGGGCGTGCGCCGGGTGCTCGACAGCCCGTCGTTCGCGAGGCGGGCCGGTGAGCTCGCCGTCGAGTACGGCGAGCACGACGGCGTGGCCCGTGCCGTCAGCGTGATCACGGACGTCGCGGGATCCGGGCGTTGACGGGGGTGCGCGGTCCCACAGCCTCCCGGCTTGGGGCCGCCGCCCGCGGTGGCGTAAAGTTGAGGGTCGCCTGCGTGCGGTCGCCGAAACCCCTTCGTGGGTCGGACGACGGTGTGCGGCCCTGAAGCAACGGAGATCGCCGGAGTCGCCGGCGCCCGCCCCGATCAGTTGGAGACCATCGAAGTGAAGAGCGCCGTCGAGACCGTGGAGCCCACCAAGGTCAAGCTGACCGTGGAGGTGACGTACGACGAGCTCAAGCCCAGCATCGAGCACGCGTACGAGCACATCGCCCAGGACGTCGTCGTCCCCGGCTTCCGCAAGGGCAAGGTGCCGCCGCGCATCATCGACCAGCGGATCGGTCGGCCCGCCGTGCTCGAGCACGCCATCAACGAGGGCCTGTCCGGCTTCTACGCCGAGGCCGTCCGCGAGAACAAGCTGCGCCCGCTCGGCCAGCCGTCGGTCGAGGTCACCCAGGTCCCCGGCCTGACCCCCACGCCCGCCGGCGAGGAGGGTGAGCTGCACTTCACCGCCGAGGTCGAGGTCCGCCCCGAGATCACCGTCCCCCCGCTCGACGGCATCGCCCTCACGGTGGACGACGTCGAGGTCTCCGACGAGGACGTCCAGGCCCGCCTCGACGCCCTGCGCGAGCGCTTCGGCACGCTGGTCGGCG
Organism: Cellulomonas fengjieae; assembly: GCF_018388465.1. Classification (NCBI taxonomy): domain Bacteria; kingdom Bacillati; phylum Actinomycetota; class Actinomycetes; order Micrococcales; family Cellulomonadaceae; genus Cellulomonas; species Cellulomonas fengjieae. The sequence goes on from NZ_CP074404.1 coordinate 1,318,953, forward strand.
TGGACCGCCCGGCCGCCGAGGGCGACTTCGTCGTCATCGACCTCACCGCGACGATCGGCGACGAGCAGGTCGACAACGTCTCCGGCGTCAGCTACCAGATCGGCTCCGGCAACATGCTCGAGGGTCTCGACGAGGCGCTCACGGGCCTGTCGGCCGGCGAGTCGACCACGTTCGAGACCGCACTCGCGGGTGGTGACCGCGCCGGCGAGACCGCCCAGGTCAGCGTCACCGCCACGACCGTCAAGGAGCGTCAGCTCCCCGAGGCCGACGACGACTTCGCGCAGCTCGCGAGCGAGTTCGACACGCTCGAGGAGCTCACGGCCGACCTGCGCACGCAGGCGTCGAGCATCAAGGCGTCCAACCAGGCCGTGCAGGCCCGCGACCTGCTCCTCGAGCAGCTGCTCGCCGCCACGGAGATCCCCGTCCCGTCGGGCGTCGTCGAGGCCGAGGTGCACCGCCACCTCGAGGGCGAGGGCCGGCTCGAGGACGACGAGCACCGCGCCGAGGTGGGCGAGCAGGCCACCACCGCGCTGCGCAACCAGATCCTCCTGGACACGCTCGCGGAGGAGCTGGAGATCAAGGTCAGCCAGAACGAGCTGCTCGACTACCTCGTGAACGCGTCGCGCCAGTACGGCATGGACCCGAACACGTTCATCCAGACGGTCGACCAGCAGGGCCAGATCCCGACGATGGTCGCCGAGGTCGCGCGCTCCAAGGCGCTCGCCGTCGCGCTGCGTCGCGTCACCGTCACCGACGGCTCCGGCAACGCGGTGGACCTGTCCGAGTTCATCGGCTCGGACGCCGAGGACGCAGCCGACGAGGCCGAGGCCACGTCGTCCGACGCCGCGACCGACATCTCCGCGTTCGACGAGTTCGACGACGCCGAGACGGTCGAGGACGCCAAGGCCTGACGCCGTCCACGAGGGCCCCGCACCGATCGCCGGTGCGGGGCCCTCGACGTGTCCCGGGGCCATCGCCCACAGTCTCTGCCGTCAGCGAAAACGCTCGGTGCGGGCACATGGGCGGGTGGTGGCGCGCGTTAGGGTCACTGCATCGCACGGGACCCGGACCGGGTCCGCGCGGTGCAGGACAGACGTCACCGTCAGACGAGGGAGCCTTCGTGAACGAGCTAGCGCCGATGATGGCCAGGGCGGACGCCCCGGCGTTCGGCCTCAATGACTCCATCTACAACCGACTGCTCCGTGAGCGCATCATCTGGCTCGGCTCCGAGGTGCGCGACGAGAACGCGAACGCCATCTGCGCGCAGATGATGCTGCTCGCCGCAGAGGACCCCGACAAGGACATCTGGCTGTACATCAACTCGCCCGGTGGCTCGATCACCGCGGGCATGGCGATCTACGACACGATGCAGTACATCCAGCCCGACGTCGCCACCATCGCGATGGGCATGGCCGCGTCGATGGGCCAGTTCCTGCTGTCCTCGGGCGCGAAGGGCAAGCGCTACGCCCTGCCGCACGCCCGCGTGATGATGCACCAGCCCTCGGGCGGGATCGGCGGCACCGCGACGGACGTCCGGATCAACGCCCAGCTGATCCTGCACATGAAGAACGTGCTCGCCGAGCTGACCGCCGCCCAGACGGGCAAGAGCGTCGACCAGATCAACGCCGACGCCGACCGTGACCGCTGGTTCACCGCCCCCGAGGCGCTCGAGTACGGCTTCGTGGACAAGGTCGTCACGAAGGCCGACTCGGTCGCCGGCGGCGGCGGCACGGCCTGACGGCCTCCCACCTTTCATCTTTGAGGAGAAGCTCATGAGCATGGAGTCCCAGTTCATGGCGCGCGCCGGGAGACTGGCCGGGCCCTGGTCCGGTGCGGCCGGCATCGCGTCCCCGACGCCGTCGTCCCGGTACGTGCTGCCGCAGTTCGAGGAGCGCACGGCCTACGGCTTCAAGCGTCAGGACCCGTACACCAAGCTGTTCGAGGACCGCATCATCTTCCTCGGCGTGCAGGTGGACGACGCCTCGGCCGACGACGTCATGGCCCAGCTGCTGGTGCTGGAGAGCACCGACCCGGACCGCGACATCATCCTGTACATCAACTCGCCCGGCGGCTCGTTCACGGCCCTCACGGCGATCTACGACACGATGCAGTACATCAAGCCGCACATCCAGACGGTCTGCCTGGGGCAGGCCGCGTCCGCGGCCGCCGTGCTGCTCGCAGCGGGCTCGCCGGGCAAGCGCCTGGCGCTGCCCAACGCGCGCGTGCTCATCCACCAGCCGGCGATGGAGGGTGGCGGCTACGCGCAGGCCTCCGACATCGAGATCCACGCGAACGAGCTCATCCGCATGCGCGAGTGGCTCGAGCTGACGATCTCGCACCACACCGGTCGCGACATCGAGCTGGTCCGCAAGGACATCGAGCGCGACAAGATCCTCACCGCGCAGGCGGCGCTGGAGTACGGGATCGTCGACCAGGTGCTCGCCAGCCGCAAGGGCGCCGTCGCGACCACGATGCAGGCCAAGTAGTCCGACCCGAGCCGGGCCCGCCGCGGTGGGCCCGGCTCGGCCGCGTCCGGACGGATTCGTCTGCACGCCGCTCGCCGCCGAGCCGTGTGTTCGGCTGACATCCCGGCCCTGGTGGTGTGCAATGGGGGAGGACGCGCACCCTGCGGGGTGACGCACTGACGACGCACCGCCCGACGGGCGGAGGGCGACACGAGGAAGGGGATCGACGTGGCTCGTATCGGGGACGGAGCCGATCTCCTCAAGTGCTCGTTCTGCGGGAAGTCGCAGAAGCAGGTCAAGAAGCTGATCGCCGGTCCTGGGGTCTACATCTGCGACGAGTGCATCGAGCTGTGCAACGAGATCATCGAGGAAGAGCTGGCGGAGGCCACCGAGGTCGGGCTGGTCGACCTGCCCAAGCCCAAGGAGATCTTCGAGTTCCTCGAGCAGTACATCATCGGCCAGGAGTCCGCCAAGCGGGCCCTCGCGGTCGCGGTCTACAACCACTACAAGCGGGTCCAGGCCGGTGAGGCGCGCACGTCCACGACGGACGACCACATCGAGATCGCGAAGTCGAACATCCTGCTGGTGGGCCCCACGGGTACCGGCAAGACGTACCTCGCGCAGACCCTCGCCCGCATGCTCAACGTCCCGTTCGCGATCGCCGACGCCACTGCGCTGACCGAGGCCGGCTACGTCGGTGAGGACGTCGAGAACATCCTCCTCAAGCTCATCCAGGCCGCCGACTACGACGTCAAGAAGGCCGAGTCGGGGATCATCTACATCGACGAGATCGACAAGATCGCCCGCAAGAGCGAGAACCCGTCGATCACGCGCGATGTCTCCGGCGAGGGCGTCCAGCAGGCGCTGCTGAAGATCATCGAGGGCACCACCGCCTCGGTCCCGCCGCAGGGCGGCCGCAAGCACCCGCACCAGGAGTTCATCCAGATCGACACCACCAACGTGCTGTTCATCGTGGCGGGGGCGTTCTCTGGGCTCGACGACATCATCGCGGCCCGTGCCCGCAAGCGCGTGGTCGGCTTCGGCGCCCCGCTGCTGGATTCGGTGGACGAGGGTGACCTGTTCGCCGAGGTCCGGCCGGAGGACCTGCAGAAGTACGGCCTGATCCCCGAGTTCATCGGGCGGCTCCCCGTGGTCGCGGCCGTCTCCCGCCTCGACCAGGACGCCCTCGTGCGCATCCTCACCGAGCCCAAGAACGCGCTCGTCAAGCAGTACCAGCGCATGTTCCAGATCGACGGGGTCGAGCTGGAGTTCGACGACGAGTCGGTCGCTGCGATCGCGGACCAGGCGCTGCTGCGCGGGACCGGCGCGCGCGGCCTGCGGGCGATCATGGAGGAGGTCCTCCAGCAGGTCATGTTCGAGGTGCCGAGCCGCGACGACGTGGGTCGCGTGCTCATCACCCGCGACGTGGTGCTCGAGAACGTCAACCCGACGCTGATCCCGCGGGACAGCGGCGAGGAGAAGCGCACGCCGCGGGAGAAGAGCGCCTGAGCCTGCCGTCGCGCGGCCTAGGATCGCGTCCGTGAGCGACCTTCCGACCCCGATCCCCGCCGAGCTCGCCCGCCTGCGCGGGAGCATCGACAACATCGACGCCGCCCTCGTCTATCTGTTGGCGGAGCGGTTCAAGGCGACCCAGCAGGTCGGCGTGCTCAAGGCGAACAGCGGCCTGCCCCCCTCGGACCCCGCGCGCGAGGAGCAGCAGGTGGCACGCCTGCGCGAGCTCGCCCACACCGCGGAGCTGGACCCGGTGTTCGCCGAGAAGTTCCTCGCCTTCATCGTCGAAGAGGTCATCCGCCACCACGAGGCGATCGCGCAGGGGCGTCCGCCGCTCGGCTGAGATCCGGGGTGGCGCACGCCCGCCCGGGAGCGGAAGGTAGAAGGGGTCAGCTCGGCGGTCCCCGCGGACCACGCGTGCGCACGGGTCGCCGGGAACCCGATCCCGGAGGGATGCCCATGGACCTGCACTGGCTCAAGCCGCTGCTCGGCCGCCCGTCACCGTTCACGACCGTCTACATCGACGCGACGCGCACGGGCGCGAACGCGGATGCGGAGGCGGCCGACCGCTGGCGGGCCGTGCGTCGCTCGCTCGAGCGTGACGGCGCGTCCGCGGCGGTGCTGGACCAGATCGCCGACGTGGTCTCCGTCCCGACCGGGGTCCGGGGTCCGCACGGCCGGGTCGTCGTCGCGGATGCCGACGGCGTGGTCGTCGACCGGGTGCTGTCCGAGCCCCCGGCGCAGTCGCACGCCGTGCTGGGTCCGGCGCCGGCTCTGCTGCCGGCCGTCAAGGCGGCCGACGAGACCGTCACGTACCTGCTGGTCGAGGTGGACCGCAACGGCGCCGACCTGACCTGGGCGGCCGGCGGGACCGTGCGGACCGAGGGCGGCCAGGAGACCGAGACCGTCGACGGCGGGCACGACGACGTGCACAAGACCCGGGAGGGTGGTCTGGGCCGGCGCGGCCAGACCCGCGCCGAGGACTCCTGGGGCCGCAACGCGGAGGTGGTCGCCGCGGTCCTCGACAGGCGGGTCGCAGAGCGCAGGCCGGACCTCGTGCTGGTCACCGGCGACATCCGGGCGGTCGGCCTCGTGCGCGACGCCGTCGCCGCGCCCACGCGGGAGATCCTCGTGGAGGTGCCCGGCGGTGGCCGAGGCGACGGCGTGAACGTGAGCGCGTTCGAGGCGCACGTGAGCGAGACGCTGGCCGCCTACCGGGTCCGACGGTGCGAGGGGGTGCTGAGCCGGTTCCGCGAGGCGCAGGGGCGCGGTGACGGCTCGGTCACGGCTCTGGACGACGTCATCGAGGTGCTGCGGCGCGGGCAGGTCGAGGAGCTGGTGCTGCACGTCGACGCGCTCACGTCGGGGCTCGCGGAGCGGACGCTGTGGGTCGGGCCGGAGCCGCTGCAGGTGGCGACGAGCGTGGACGACCTGGCCTCGATCGGCGTGACGAGCGGCGTCGAGGAGATGGACGCCAACGTCGCCCTCATCCGGGCGGCGCTGGGCCAGGACGCCGGCGTCACGTTCGCCGAGGACGGCACGGTGGACCTGGTCGACGGCATCGGTGCGGTCCTGCGCTGGTCCGACGAGTCCACCCCGAGCGAGGCCGTGCCCAGCCAGTCCGCGGACCAGGCCCGCCTGCGCAACGTGGTCTAGACACCGGAGCCGACACCCGTAACGTCCGAGCAGATGGAGGCTGGAGCCGACATCTGCTCGGACGTTGTGGGGTGTGGGGTGGGTCAGGCGGTTCGGGTGTCCGTGAAGAGGGTCTCGATGTCGGTGGCGAAGTCCTTGTGCACCAGGGCGCGCTTCACCTTCAGGGACGGGGTGAGGTAGCCGTTCGCCTCGGTGAAGTCGATGCTCAGGACGCGGAGCTTGCGGATCGACTCGGCGCGCGACACGGCCTCGTTGGTCCGGTCGACGGCCCGGTCGAGCGCCTCGATCACCGCCGGGTGCACGGCGGCCTCCTTGACGGACATGGCGGGCAGGCCGTGGTTGGACAGCCAGCCGGGCAGCATCTCGGCGTCGAGCGTGACGAGCGCGCCGATGAACGGCTTCTGGTCGCCGACGACGACCACCTGGCTGACCAGCGGGTGACCACGGAGCCGGTCCTCCAGGACCGCCGGGGCGACGTTCTTGCCGCCGGCGGTGACGATGATCTCCTTGGTCCGACCGGTGATCCTCAGGTTGCCCTGCTCGTCGAACGAGCCCAGGTCGCCGGTGCGGAACCAGCCGTCGACGAGGACCTCGGCGGTCGCCTCGGCATCGTGCCGGTAGCCGCGGAACACGTGGGGCCCGGAGACGAAGATCTGCCCGTCGTCGTCGACCCGCAGGGACGCGCCGGGGTACGGCGGCCCGACGGTCCCGATCGTGGTCGCGCCGGGACGGGTCACGGCCGTCGCGGCGGTGGTCTCCGTCAGGCCGTAGCCCTCGAGGACCTCGAGGCCGATGCCGCGGTAGAAGTGGCCCAGCCGCTCACCGAGGGGGGCGCCACCGGAGATCGCGAACTCCGCGCGACCGCCCAGCACCGCGCGCAGCTTCGCGTGCACGAGCCTGCCGGCCAGCGCGTGGCGGGCGCGCAGCGCGGCACCCGGGCCACCGGTCTCCATGGAGCGGGAGTAGTCCTCGGCGGCCTTGGCCGCCCAGCGGAAGAGCTTGAGCTTGGTGCCGGCGCCGGCCTTCTGCTCGGCCGAGTTGTAGACCTTCTCGAAGACGCGCGGCACGGCGAGGATGAACGTCGGCTGGAAGGTCCCGAGGTCCGGGATCAGGTCCTTGGTGTCGGCGGTGTGCCCGAGCACCGCTCCGGACGGCACGCAGAGCACCTGGATGAACCGGGCGAACACGTGCGCCAGCGGCATGAACAGCAGAGTGCGCGAGTGCGGCATCGCCACGACGTCGCCCAGCCCGGCGACGCCGTTGCGCGTGATCGCCACGAAGTTGCCGTGCGTGAGCTCGACCCCCTTGGGCCGGCCCGTCGTGCCGGAGGTGTAGATCACGGTCGCGAGGTCGTCGGCCCGGGTGGTCGCGCTGCGGCGGCGGACCTCCGCGTCCGGGACCGCGGTCCCCGACGCGACGAGCGCCTCGACGGCGCCGTCGTCGATGACCATCACCTCGGTGAGGCCGGGCAGGTCGCCCCGGACCTGCGCGACGACGGCGGCGTGCTTCGCGGTCTCGACGAGCGCGAGGCGCACACCGGCGTCGGCCATGATCCAGCGGACCTGCTCGGCCGACGACGTCTCGTACACGGGCACACCGAGGGCTCCGGCCGCCCAGCAGGCGAAGTCGAGCAGGGTCCACTCGTAGCGCGTGCGGGACATGATCGCGACGCGTTCGCCCGGCTGGATCCCGTGCGCGACGAGGCCCTTGGCCACCGCCGTCACCTCGGCGACGAACTCCGCGACGGTGACCGGGGTCCACGCCCCGTCGACCTGCCGTTCCGCGAACGTCCCCGTGGGGTCCCGCTCCAGCCGCTCGGCGAGCATCCCGGGGATGCTGTCCATGGGGTCGAGCTCGACCAGGGGCTCGGACCGGATCTCGCGCATGTCAGGCCTTCGGCTCGGGGGGCAGCAGCTCGGCGTCGCGGGCGATGCACGTCTCGCCGTCGCCGTCCGCCAGGGTGAGGGTTCCGGTGACGCGGCCCGCGGCCCGGATGTCGTCCAGCGCCGCCTCGACGCCGGGACGCAGCGCGGCCGGGACGGCGAGGACGACGGCGGTGATCTCGGTGCGCATCGACAGCTTGGCCTCCGACTTCACCTTCCGCAGGGCGGCGAGCGCCGAGCCGGCCGCGGTGACGACCGTCGGGTCGGCGTCGGTGCGCAGGGACCCGGCGGACGGCCACGGTGCGCGGTGCACCGAGCCCTCGCGCCACCACGACCAGACCTCCTCCGTGGCGAAGGGAAGCACCGGGGCGAACAGGCGCAGCAGCACGTCGAGCGCGATCGCCAGCGCCGTGCGGGCCGACTCCGTCTCGGGCGACGGGTCGCCGTAGGCGCGGTCCTTGACCAGCTCGAGGTAGTCGTCGCAGAACGTCCAGAAGAACGTCTCGGTCAGCTCCAGGGCGCGGGTGTGGTCGTACGCGTCGAGCGCCGCGGTGGCCTTGTCGACGACGTCCGCCAGACCCGCCAGCATCGCGCGGTCGATCGGCGCGGTGACCAGTGCCGGGTCCAGCGTGAGCGGCTCGTCGGCGGCGCCGAACGAGAGCGCGAACTTGGAGGCGTTCAGCACCTTGATGGCGAGCCGCCGGCCGATCTTCATCTGGCCGACCTCGAACGCCGCGTCCGTGCCCAGGCGTGCCGAGGCGGCCCAGTACCGGACGGCGTCGGAACCGTGCTCCTCGAGCAGGCCCATGGGGGTGACCACGTTGCCCTTGGACTTCGACATCTTCTTGCGGTCGGGGTCCAGGATCCAGCCGCTGATCGCGGCGTCGGACCAGGGCAGCGAGCCGTGCTCCAGGTGCGAGCGGACCACCGTGGAGAACAGCCAGGTGCGGATGATGTCCTGGCCCTGAGGGCGCAGGTCCATGGGGAAGACCCGGGCGAAGAGGTCGGGGTCGGTGCGCCATCCGCCGACGATCTGCGGGGTCAGCGAGCTCGTGGCCCAGGTGTCCATGATGTCGGGGTCGGCGACGAACCCGCCGGGCACGCCGCGCTGGTCCGCCCTGTAGCCGGCCGGGACGTCGGACGAGGGGTCGATCGGCAGCTGGTCCTCGGTCGGCAGCAGGGGCGCGTCGTGGCGCGGCTCACCGTGCTCGTCGAGCGGGTACCAGACGGGAAACGGCACCCCGAAGAAGCGCTGCCGCGAGACCAGCCAGTCGCCGTTGAGGCCGCTGACCCAGTTCTCGTAGCGGACCTTCATGAAGTCGGGGTGGAAGCCCAGCTCGGCACCGCGGGCCAGGAGCGCGTCGCGCAGGGCCTCGTCGCGACCGCCGTTGCGGATGTACCACTGGCGGCTGGTGACGATCTCGAGGGGCTTGTCGCCCTTCTCGTAGAAGTTGGCCTTGCGCTGGGTCTTGACCGGCTCGCCGTCCAGGTCGCCGGTCTCGCGCAGCCCGGCGACGACCGCCTCGCGCGCCGAGAACGTCGTCTTGCCCGCCAGCTCCTCGTAGCGCGCGCGGGCGCCGTCGGTGGCGAGCCACTCCGGGGTGTCCCGCAGGATGCGTCCGTCGCGGCCCACCACGGATCGCGTCGGCAGCTGGAGCTCACGCCACCACTGGACGTCGGTGAGGTCACCGAACGTGCAGCACATCGCGATGCCGGCGCCCTTGTCGGGCTCGGCGAGCGGGTGCGCGAGCACGGGGATCTCGACGTCGAACAGCGGCGAGCGGACCGTGGTGCCGAACAGGTGCTGGTACCGCTCGTCGTCGGGGTGCGCGATCAGCGCGACGCAGGCCGGCAGCAGCTCGGGCCGGGTGGTCTCGATGTGGACGGGGGTGCCGTCCGCCTGGTGGAAGGCGACCCGGTGGAACGCCCCGGGGTAGTCGCGCGCCTCGAGCTCGGCCTGCGCCACGGCGGTCTGGAACGTCACGTCCCACAGACCCGGCGCCTCCGCCTGGTACGCCTCACCGCGGGCGAGGTTGCGCAGGAACGCCTGCTGGGCGACGGCGCGGGACTCCGCGGACACCGTCTGGTAGCTGCGAGACCAGTCGACGGACAGGCCGAGCCGGCGCCAGACCTCCTCGAACTGGCGCTCGTCCTCGACCGTGAGGCGCTCGCACAGCTCGACGAAGTTCTTGCGGCTGACCGGCACCTGCGGACCGGACTTGCCCTCGCCACCCTCGAAGGGCGGGGTGAACTCGGCGTCGTAGGGCATCGACGGGTCGCAGCGGACGCCGTAGTAGTTCTGCACGCGGCGCTCGGTGGGCAGGCCGTTGTCGTCCCAGCCCATCGGGTAGAAGACCTCACGCCCGCGCATGCGCTGGAACCGGGCGACGACGTCGGTGTGCGTGTACGAGAACACGTGACCGATGTGCAGCGAGCCGGACACCGTGGGCGGAGGGGTGTCGATCGAGTAGACCTGCTCACGCGTCGCCGTGCGGTCGAACGTGTAGATCCCCTGCGCGGTCCACGCCTCGTCCCAGCGGACCTCGACGCCGTCGAGCGAGACCCGGTCCGGTACCTGTCGCGTGCCTGTCGTCCGCAGGGCTGCGTCGGGCGTGGTGGGGAGATCAGGGCTCATGAGCAGACATCTTCCCAGATCGGCGGCGCCGCAGGCTCCGGCGACGATCAGGCGAACACTCGGTGAACTGAGGCGGCCCGGGCGCGGTCCGCCAGATCGCCGGTGCGAGGATCGCCACTCGCCGGGTCGTGAGCGCATGATCGGCAGGACACGAGCGGACGAGGAGGCTGGGCGATGGCGGCCGAGCGGTTCTTGCGGTCCGACCGCGCACCCGCACCCCGCACGCTGCTGGACGTCCTCGCGGCGACCGTCGTGGCGCACGGGGAGGAGCCGGCGATCGACGACGGCAGTGCGGTCGTGACCTACCGGGAGCTGGCCGAGGCGGTCCGCGCGGCCGCGGGCGGGCTGACGGGTGCGGGCATCGGTCCCGGGGACCGCGTCGGTCTCCGCATCCCGTCGGGGACCGCCGAGCTGTACACGGCGATCCTCGCGGTGCTCGCGGCGGGGGCCGCGTACGTACCGGTCGACGTCGACGACCCCGACGAGCGTGCCCGGACCGTGTTCCGGGAGGCGGGCGTCGCGCGGATCCTCACCGAGGGGGACCTGGCCACCCTGCGCACGCCGACCGAGCCGCTCGGCCCGGCTCTCGACGACGACGCGTGGATCATCTTCACCTCCGGCTCCACCGGTGCGCCGAAGGGCGTGGCGGTCACCCACCGGTCGGCGGCCGCGTTCGTCGACGCCGAGTCGCGGCTGTTCGTGCAGCAGTCGCCGCTCGGTCCGGGCGACCGCGTGCTCGCGGGCCTGTCCGTCGCGTTCGATGCCAGCTGCGAGGAGATGTGGCTCGCGTGGGCGAACGGCGCCTGCCTGGTCCCGGCGCCGCGCGCGCTGGTGCGCACGGGCATGGACCTCGGGCCGTGGCTCGT